>CAZIAD010000017.1:0-61842 GCA_964537555.1 uncultured Brevinematales bacterium | reverse complement strand
CATCAAGACTGACAATCTAAAATCTCTGCTCGATAAACTGGTAGATGTCTCTGCAGAAGTGACCGGAGCCCGCCGGGTCTCCCTGTTTCTGACCAATGTTGAAAGAGACAGGCTCAAACTGATCAAGGGCACAGGCTGGGGCCCTCTCACAGAGGAGATATCTATTGGTACCGATGAGGGAATTGCAGGATACTCTTTTACCCAGAACAAACGTATCTATGTGACCAATATTGAGACTCATCCCGAGCTGGGCCGTAAAAACAAGCCTCAGTATCATAGCAAGTCTTTTATTATCTTCCCTATCAAGCTCTTCTATGATGAAAATGTCCTGGGTGTCCTCAATCTCACTGAAAAAGCAGATGGTGATGGGATATTCAGTATGGAAGACCTGGAAAAGATAAATATTCTGATGAACAGCTTTGCCTTAAAAATGGAGAATATGGTATTAAAAGATGAGCTGGGTAGTCTAAAATCCAGCTGATTTTAAAAGACTTCACTCACCTCTATATAGACACCTGACAGACTTCCTTCCCAGAATCCAAAATCGGCTGCCACTACAAAATCTTCTCCCCAGTGTATCCTGAGGCCCAGTCCCAGGCTGTGGTGAAAATCAGTGAGAGACATCTGTGACACTTCATGCCAGACCCGGCCGCTGTCCCAGAATGCGACCATTCCCAGCTTCCACTGGCTTCCCAGGAAAGGGAAGCTAAGAGGAGTCCATCTCAGTTCCAGGTTATTGATCAGTTTGATGTTGTCACTATAACGATAGAAGGGAATGCCCCTTACCGAATAATGGCCCCCGATAGCCCTTTTAGGATTCAGGCCTCCGTGACGGTATGTCTTAAAGAAAGGCACGTCTCCCCATAACACGTCCCAAAGTATCCTTTCCCCCAGGACCAGGCCCGGGGCAATGGGTAAAAATCCGCTGTTTATAAATGTAAAACGGGTATAATTATAGGTACTGCCCCAGGCAGCAGATGAAAACTCCAGGCTGGCTTCATGGTAGGTCCCCCGGGTAGTACTGATATTATTGTCTCTACCGTCCCAGGCTATCCCGATCAGTGGGTTGATGATCCATCCCCCTTCGATCCCCCGGGGATTATCCAGAAACAGAAAATTGACTCCATTGGTGGGGAGCTCTGTAGTGGGAAGTATGGAATTCAGTTCAAAATTTATATTGATCAGGCCTTTTAAAAAGTAGGGGGAAGGGCCACTGGTAATAAAAAAGGCTGTCTCTGCAATGAGAGAAAAATAGGGGGTGATACGATGAAAGCGGTAATAATTTGTATAGCCTTCGATTACGCTAGTGTCATTTCCTATTCCAAAATAGTTTTCATAGGGGACATTTTCATATAAAATACGACCGGTGATATCCAGGGGCAGGCCGTTGAAACCTTTAAGAGGCAGTTTAAATATCAGTTTATGGATCTGTTCTTTTTTGGTAGTAAAATTAACTTCCAGATAGAGGTTCCATAGCATATTGGAAAAGGTATCATTATTTTTTAAGTAGGTCATGGCACCCAGGCCCAGGCCGGTATCTGTCCCGTAATAGGCATAAGGTAAGCCTTTAAATTCCAGTCGGGACCAGCCTCTTTGACCTATGATTATCAATATCAGTATTATGATTGTTTTTTTCATATTGTACTCCCCGGCAGACAATATTTTATATAATAATCAGGCTTTAATCAAGCCGGTCTGGCAAATGATTTGGAAATACCTGCCAGCTATGTTACAATTATATAATCATCCGAGGAGAGAATATGGCCCCCAATACCGCAAATCAAAACATTATTGCTATGATCTGGGACTTTGACAACACACTCATTCCAGGTTCCATGCAAAGAGTCATCTTTGACCACTATGGGATAGATGGAAAGAGTTTTTGGGAGGAGGTAGATAATCTCCCTAAATACTATCAGGATACTTTTGGGGTCAGGATGTCCAACGAGTTTTCCTATCTGAATAGATTTATTGAATATGTTGAAAAAGGCATTTTTAAAGGACTGGACAATAACAGGTTGAAAGAATTTGGCCGTGATCTGCACTTTTATCCGGGCCTGCCTCATTTTTTCAATGAGGTAAAGAAACATATTGAAGAGGACCTGGACTTTCAGTCTTACGGGATAAGACTGGAGCATTATATTGTGTCCACAGGATTTTACCAGACCATACTGGGCTCAGCCATAGCGCCCATGGTAGAAGATGTGTGGGCCTGTCAGTTTTTGGAGGATCCTGCACCGCCCTATTTTGATGGGACTACTCTCCCTCAAAAAAGAGGGGGCATCACCCGTATAGCATACGCAGTAGATCAGACTACCAAGACCCGGGCCATTTATGAGATCAATAAAGGCTGTAATAAAAACGAATCGATAGACGTTAATTCACTGGTACCTGCCGAGAGCCGGCGTATCCCCTTTGAAAACATGATCTATATCGCAGACGGGCCCAGTGATATCCCGGTATTTTCCCTGTTGAGAAAATACGGGGGCAGGGCTTATGCTGTCTACAATGAAAAATCTGTTTCCCAATTTGAACAGGTGGACAGACTGTTATCGGATGGCAGAATCTCAGCTTATGGGCCCTCTGACTACCGGCAGGGTAGTCAGACCAGTATGTGGCTGTTCAGCCATAGCCGCCAGATAGCCCGTTCCATCATCACCAGACTGGAGTCAGGGAGCCGGCAGAGCTTTCATTTGCCCCCCGACCACATAAAGGATTAGGGATGCCTCCTAAAAAAGTGATTCCTGGTTATATCCACCTGGCTGATAATTCTATCATCTATGATGTCCATTCTCCCTGTATACTGGAAGCTTCCGCAGGCAGTGGTAAGACTACAGTGCTGGTGGAGCGTTTTATAGTCAGTCTTATCTATGAATTACTGACCAGCAGACTCCATCCCCGTGAAGTCTTATCATCTATGGTAGCTATCACTTTTACCCGAAAGGCGGCTCTGGAGATGAGAGAAAGGATAAGATCCCGTATTGAAAAGTATTTCTTTACACCTTATCTCACAGCTATTATCAGGACTTTGCAGGAATATTATCCGGATCTCAGACAGGATCCAGTCTCTGTCCAATGCGAATCTATTCTTACATTAAAGGAAGATCTGCTCCAGTCATTATCTTATGCATCAGTCTCCACTATACATGCATTTGCCTTCAAGCTCTTAAAGTCTCATCCCGTAGAGTCCGGTCTGGATCCCGGGATGCACCCCCAGGATGATCAGGGCATAGAACAGCTCTCTCTCAGCTCACAGGATGCAATGATGCTCAGCCTGTCCCATCTTATAGAGAAAAAAGACCCCTCCGTGAGTATTCTTATCCGCTGTCTGGGTTTCAAGAAATTTAGCAAACACCTGGAACAGATCTTTGCCCTGTGCCGTGAAAAGGGATGGAAATACTGGTGTGAAAGTATTCAGCAGTCTCATTATGACCGGTATTTCAATGAGGAAAAGTCAAAAGATGAACAGAGTATATTCGAATTATTTGGAAAAGAGCTCCGGCCTCTTCTGGAAAATGTTCTGGGCCTGGTCAGGCAACATAATCAGATCGCTAAAAGAAATGCCGCAGTATATACCCAGTTGGAGCAGGACCTGGTACATATTTTGGAACTTCCTCCTTCTGAGATGTTTCGTTTTGATCTCAAGCCCTCCTTTCCAAAAAAAGAAGTCCAGGATGAAGAACAGAGGCTGCTCCGGGAAAAGATCAGCTTATCCTTTCCTGAGCTCCATCTCCGTATCCATCAATTACTTTTACCCGCTTTCCATAGTGTCATGGAGTATACCTGGAATCAATACAGGCTTATGCAACAAGAGAGGCATGAATTATCGTTTGCGGATATTGAATGGAAACTGATCGAGCTTTTAAAAAAAGATGAGTCCTTTACCCGTAGTATATTAAAAAGCATAAAGTATCTTATGATGGATGAGTATCAGGATACTTCACGTTCCCAAAAAGAATTGTTTTCCACCTTCCTGGACCCTCGCCTGGCAATACATATCAGTCCCTTTATTGTAGGGGATCCCAAGCAGTCAATCTATGGATTCCGTTCTGCTGAAGTCCAGGTCTTTTCTGAGACACAGGAAATGTTCAGGCGTAGCTATGGCAGCGATTCGGTGAAGAATCTGGAGTATAACTACCGTTCTCAGGCAGACCTGGTCAGCGATATAAACACCCTTTTTTCTGAGATCTTCAAGCCGGGATCCGGGCTGGAATACCAGCCTCAGGCATCACCCCAGACACAGGAAAAGTCCTACCCTCGGGGTGGTACCTACTATCTGCCCTGCCCGGAGGAAAAAGCTGAGGATATCGCTCGCTCTTCTGCTCAGGATGCTGCTCTGCTGATAAAAAGACTGATTGGGCAACAGGGCTTCCGGGCCAGAGATTTTATGGTACTGCTCAGAAAACGGACCCATGCCAATCTCATTAATCAGGTTTTAAAAAAAGAGCTTCCTGATCTGCCTATGGTCAATGTGGACACCAGTAATATCCTGGAGCAGGATGAAGTGCTTACACTACTGCACTACCTGCGTGCACTGGATGATCCCCTGGATGATTACCGCATGCTGGCCCTCATGAAGTCTCCTTTTTTTAGGATGGAGGATAGTCAGATATTCCGGATATGCCGCCTCAGGGGAGGAAAAGGAAGGATTTTTGAAGAGATCAGAAAATCCGGGGACGAGGGTGCAAAAATATTTTGCAGTATATATCGTGATAAAAAGCACTGGGATATACCCGGACTGCTGGAAGAGATCGTGCACCGTACCGGCTATTATGCATATCTAAACGCATTACCTCATAATCGTGAAGCCACTTCCAACCTTATTTTGTTTATTCAGCAACTGCGGTCTATCCAGGAATCAGAGATGTTTAATCTCACCGAGTTTTTATATTTCATAGATAACGGAGGACTGGATCTCAATCAGGCGCAGATAGTGGGAGAAAATGCCAATGTTATGCGCATCATGACCATCCATGCTGCCAAAGGCCTGCAGGCTCCGGTCGTCATATATATCAGTTCAGGAAAACAGAACCGCAGTACTGATATCCTGGATCTGGAAGGAAAGCTGGGTTTCAATATTATCGGCTCTGATAGAAATCATGAAAGTATTAGAATGCAATGGCAGGAAAGGGAAAGTGAGGAAGATAAAAGGCTGTTTTATGTAGCTGTGACCCGGGCGGCGTATCGATTTTATTATCTGGGCTATCAGGAAAATGGAAAAGATTCCTGGTCCCACTTTGTGACGCCCTTTATCGACAAAGCGGCACAGACTGTATTTAAAAATGCCGGGGATAGTTTAAATAGCCAAAGAGGGCTGCCTTTTCAGGTAGAGCCAGGTAGGGCCATAAACCGGCAGCTGGACTGGAATACAATCCTGAGTCAGGCAATCAGGGTATCTACTCCCAACTGCGAGCCGGGTGTTTTTACCATTACTCAGATCCTCGATATGGAATTTGATCCGGCTTCCTTTATTAACAAGTATATCATCCGTTCCTATCCTGTGGAAGAGTCCTTTAATAAGATGGTGGATGAAGAAAGCCCCCTGTCCGGAATGGGTGACAGCAGGGCCGATCTGGGTACCTTCCTGCACCAGGTCCTGCAGTGGAGTGACAAAGATAATTTCAGGGAGGTATGCGAACAGCTGATACGGACATCTGCTCCAGATCTGATTTCCTCACAAGATACCATAATCACTATGCTGCAAAAATACTATTCCAGCGCTGTATATAAACAAATAGAGCAATGCGGATCTGTGCATAAGGAATATGAATTTCTCTATCCCATGACTACCTCCGATGGAGATATTTTTATAAAAGGGATTATAGATGTACTGGCCCGGGGAGCAGAGGGTAAAAATATTATCCTGGATTATAAATTAAAGATTAAAGATTCCCAGCTGGAGCGCTATTCACGTCAGTTGCAGTATTACAGCCTGATTCTGGAAAGTATGGGAATAGGGGCTGGCTCACTGTATTTGTTTGATCTGGAATCGGGCCAGGCCTATTCGGTGCAGTATGATATGCAAAAAGTGAAACAGGCACTCACCATTCAGATGCACAGTATGAGAGAACAGTTCAAAGAATTAAGTCAATGATCAGCCCTTTTATATTATCGGTTAGCTTGAGGTAAGAGATCCGATTTTGTTCCCGGGATAATACCAGCTGGGCCAGGTCGTTCAGCTTTTCGTCCAGATTTTCTATGGTCAGGTAGAGTTTCTGGCTGGTAAAGCCTTTTCGCGAAGAGATGTTTTTGATCTCAAAATTATTTTTAATGATATTTATAAAACTCTTTATATGCTGTTTGTAGCGTAGAAAATTCTCGGGTGTAGGATTGTTGGTAAGATCTTCCCCATATTGCTCTATCATGGCTGCCAGATTTTTTACATCCTGTTCGACTACGGACTGCGGATCTATGGCATTCACTTCCTGATTGTTTAAAAGCAGAGCTTCCAGAAAGCTTTCGCCTTTTTCAGATTTTTGAGTGCCTTTTTTTCTTTCCGGCCCTGATTGGGACTTGAGGGTTCTTCTGTCTATTTTCATGGATTAACTCCGCGACATGAGCGCCAGGGCTTTTTTGATTATGTTTTCTACATCCGTTTGCATAAGCTCACTGAAGTCTCGGGCAATGATGTCCAGGATCTTTTTAGACTCCGGATCGTTATAACCCAATACTCTTAAAGCCATCAGGGCTTCGATCCGTTTTTTCTCTGTTCCTGAGCCGCTGGCAGGCAGTTCAGCCGGAACAAATTTGGCCATTTTGTCCTGAAGCTCCAGGATGATGCGGGAAGCGGAACGGGGGCCTATACCCTTGACCCGGCTAAGTGCGGTAGTATCATTATTGACGATAGCAGAGCGAATCTCTCCTGCAGTCATCTGAGACAGTATCTTTAATCCATGCTTGGGGCCTATACCTGATACTGTGATGAGGCTCTCATAGAGCCGTTTGTCGGTGGTACTGGAAAAACCTATCAGATACTGTTCATTTTCTCGCACTATGAGTTTGGTGAAGAGCTGTGCTTCCTGTCCGATCTCCGGGAGAGCATCACAGACAGAGGCAGGGATACTCATCTCATAGGCTACACCCTGCGTCTCTATCACAGCACTTTCATTGTCTTTTAATACCAGTTTACCTTTTATTGAATAGAACATTATTCCCTCAATGCAATAATAGTCTCGCCAGGTTTAAGGCGAAGATTCAGTTCATGATTCACTGTACGGTAACATTCTTCATTATAGATATTGTTGAGTTCCATATCCTGGTCCATAAATAGAGTCGTGATCACTTCATTTTCGCAGTCCAGGTTAATGACAAACAGGTAATCATTTTCCACTTCAATGGGGAGCAGCATCTGCCCGAAAATAGCGGAACTACGCAGTGACAATCGGGATGCTTCCATTGAACGGAAGTAGGATATCACAGGGTTGGAGGGGGAAAGACTATCTTTACTTTCCACTTCATTTTCTATCCATTGAAAATTATCGACATGGACGAGCATCCCCAGACTGTCGTTTCGAAAAGAATTGATTCTGCGAATGTGTTCACTTATCTCCCGGGAGAATGGAGATTCCCAGTCCAGGGCAGCCCTGTCAAAGAACGCCAGTGATTTTCCCTCATAGGCTGCGATCTCCTCAGAATTAAAGTCCAGCCCCAGGTTGGATGGGTGCTTATCTCCCAGTTCATATCCTGCCACACAGAAAGGGACAAAATTGGGCAGGGTAGTGCTGAGGGACCAGGACGCTTTGGTATAGACTATCCCTCCTTTTCTGGATGCAGCCCGGGGGCTGTCAGCGGTCTCTGGTGATCCCAGGATGGGATTAGGAATATTGGCGAGATCTTTCAGGAAGGTCTTGGCCATGCTCTTACCCTGGCTATTAGCCAGGCTGTAACGGGACAGCATATACCAGGCATTCCCCATCACTATATTGTAGCCCGCCGGTCGGGCCTCTGCGTAGGGATTAAAATTCTCACACATAAAGCCGAAATCCGGGTCGATCCTGCGGGCAGATTCTATGATCATGGTCTCCAGCTCAGCCGGGAGGGCATGTCCCATATCGATGCGGGCTCCGTCGATACCGAACTCTTCCTGGTAATAGGGGATGACCTGGGCTATAGTATCCCACAGAGCCTGATTCCGTTCCTGGATGCGGCTGTCATACATCCGGACTGTGTTGTAGGCCACATAGTCAAATTCCGGCTCCTTATAGAGTCTGAAATAACTGACATCTGTCCAGGGAGGCTGTATGTCATCGGGAGGCCAGTCTGAAAAGGCTCCCGGTACTACACAGTCACTTCCCTGGGACTTACCGACATAGCCAATACCAGGCTCATATTTAATGCTCCTCTGCTCAGGGCTGGGGACAAACAGATCCAGGTACTCCTTATGGGGAGGGATGGTCTC
This sequence comes from uncultured Brevinematales bacterium, assembly GCA_964537555.1. GTDB lineage: Bacteria > Spirochaetota > Brevinematia > Brevinematales > CAYRWR01 > CAYRWR01. The sequence goes on along the minus strand of CAZIAD010000017.1, from coordinate 53,444 downwards.
TTTGTTTTTACTTTTAATCCTGGCGTGTATTTCTTTCAGCTCGGATTTACTAAATTCGGGAGAGTGATAATCAGCAGCTGCACTTTTTTTGATCCAGTAGAACCAGTCAGGATGCTCCGGGATAAAATCAGAATCCCGGGCCCCGATACGGGGTACAGAATCCAGAATGACCCGCATCCCCAGGGCATGGGCAGCCTCTACAAATGCTTTAAACTGCATCTCCAGGGTGATCTCATTGATCAGTGGGTCATGATAAATGGGGTCCAGCTTAAAGGGGTTTTTTTGTGAGTAAGGCGAACCCAGTTCTCCTTTATGATGAGCCTGGCCGTTCATACTTACCGGGAGCAGATAGATACAGTCAAAACCCAGCGACTTGATATAGGGCAGCAGAGCTATGGCTTTGAGGAAGGTACCGGTCTCCCTGAATCCCTGAGTATTGAGGCTGATGTCAGAATCGGCACCGCCCAGTACTCCATCCTGATCATGATCATAAGCTGTAAAGCTGCGCATAAACAGGCCATAGAGTGTGGATTTTGCCATCCAGTCTCCGGGAAGACGGGGGTTTCCCTTATCGATCACGTTGTCTTCTGATAATTTCAGGCCGCATACCCGGGAAAGACAGGAATCATGAAAATTATCATAATCAGTGTTTTCCAGGATGAGCCTGATCTGGGCTTTAAAGAAAGAATAAGGTTCTACTTTAAAACGGGTATCAGTCTCCTCAAATATAAGCATATTATCAGAACTGATCCACAGTCGGGGTATCCAGTATTCCAGGTCCTCTCGGGATTTAGATGAAACGGCATCATAGACGAGCCTCAAAGAACTGGGCATAAGTCCTCCTGCTGAGTATTATAACATTATAGGTTAATTAACGGATTTGTCAAAGATTTATGAAAACTTGACGCTGAGGCGCGGAAATAGCATAATATATGACGGAGTAGACAATGAAACAGACAATTCTATTTGATGACCTGAGTCATCGCAGTTCTCTCACCACAGATGAGATCATCTTCCTGGTCGATTCCCGTGTGCTTAGTACTTCCGAGGATGAATCAGATCTGGTGTTCGACAGTGATGCATTTGAGAAACTGGAGGTCGTGGAAAAGCTTAAGGAACTGGGTTATTCCATGGAACAAAGTGTGAAGATCATGAGAAATGTGGGGGAGCCGGTAAAGCGTACCCGGAATATAGATTCCGCTAACCAAAAACAGCAGCTCTATACCCCCGGTCAGCTGGCTAAGCACTTTAATGTATCTCCCCGTGCCATTAAATACTGGGAAGAAAAAAAGCTGATCAAGCCCTTTACCCGTTCCCGTACCGGCATACGGTTTTATCATAAAAAGACCATGGTAGAGATCATGCTGCTCAAGGGTTTCCAGGACCTGGGATTCTCTTTAGGGGAGATTAAGGTCTTTCTGGATCTCTGGAATTTTATTCTGGATCCCAGTAAACACAGCGATCAGGAGAATAAGATACAGATGTTCTTCCGCCGCCTCGATGAGCTGGATGCCAAGTTAAAAGCCAATCAGGAGTCCATCAATACCCTGAAGCGCCTTTCCCAGAAAGGCCGTTCCAGGTTACAACTCATCACTAACACTCAATCATGATAAAAGCCTGCATTGTATTTCTTATTTTTGCGATTTACACATCCTGTGCATTGCCGGTCGCCTATAATATTAAAGCCCCGGATACCAGGAATCCTGATATTTCAGATCGTTTACAGATCTCTCAGGGTACATCTACCAGCCTGAAAATTGAAAACGGCAAATCCTCACTGACCCAATACTTCAGTATTAATATACTGGGATCATTTCATAGCAGTGGGGTCCTCCTTTTAGGATTAAGCAACACTGAGGCTATACAGTTACTTTTCACTAAGCGGGGCCATGAAGGATTGCTCAAAGATATAGTGATCCGCCCCCATACCTTTTACACTAATCTGTATATTCCCTTCAGTCAGAGAAATGTTCAGGGTATTAAGGTGATATTATCTTCCCGGGATATGCCGCTAGTGAATGGAATAGAAATCTATGGAGAATACCTGGGGAGATATACTGCAAGTACCCGACCCTGGCCCCTGGACAATCCGGGCTGGGCTCGTATAACCCTTTCATTATACTGGAATGATCTGGACTATTCTAAAAAGATTGAGATGGGGGGCTTGTTTATCAGGGATTACCCTCGGGATCCTCTGGGATATATGGTATGCGGGCGGGGCTACTATGAACGCTCTCAGAAAACAGAGGGAGGAAAAACCTCACATCCAGATCTTAAGAAAGCCAGGAAGCTTTTTAAAAAAGCTCTGCGTATGAACAATGGGGACCGTGAAAATCTTATAGAATATCTGAAGGCTCATAAAGAATCTCTGGGAGACTTAATTCCAGGGAAGGCATCAAAGCTCTAAGTTAATAACAATATCACTTTTTTATTCGGGCTTCATAAATACTGAGCCATTGCTGTACACTCATCCTGGAGGCCAGTTCACTTATTAGCGCATAAGGTATGTCATCCATTTTTTTAAAGCGTATACAGCTTTTTCCCATATCCAGTCGGGTAGGGCTATGTTTAGGGTATTCTTCCTGGAACCAGTTCAGTAATTCCGCATCTGCATAGATACCCAGATGGTAGAGGCCTATATAGTGTTTCTGACTCATCAGGGTGATGAAGGGCAGGGCTTCCTGGGGCTTACAGTGATAGCCGGAGGGATACAGTGAGTGGGGTACCACAAAGCCGGGAGCTCCGTAGCTGAGCGCCTCGGCAAATCCTTCAGGGATATTTTCCCGTATAACCCGGCGTAAGCCTTCCATAGCTGCTTTATGCTGAGGCGGTATTTTATTATAATAATCCTCTACGGACTGCGCACTTATAGTCATTTGTCCCTCCTTAACTATTATCATACTAAAATGCAGGGAAAATGACAAGTAATAGCTAAGATTCTGCAGATATATGGTGGAGTCTAGAGTTTTAAGCCGGTCCAGTCTTTCTTTTCGTCAAAGAAATAGGATTCGTAGATCTCGAAGAGGTTTCGTCTGAGGTCGTACTTGAGATGTGACTCGATCTCAGCCGGTATTTGCATAGTGCGTACTTCTTCCCAGAGTGCTGCCACATCCTTTTCCCGGGACTTGATGATGATGGTCTTGACCAGGGGGATGTACGCCGGGTTGATAGAGCAGCTGCGCACTCCCATGCCCAGGAGGAGACGGATATAGAGGGGGTTACGGGCCATTTCTCCGCACACCGATACGGGTATGCCGGCTTTGTTGGCATTTTCGACAGTCAGGTGAATCAGCCTCAGCACTGCCGGGTTGAGGGGCTGGTAGAATGAGGTCACTTTCTGGTTATCCCGGTCCACAGCCAGAGTGTACTGAGTCAGGTCATTGGTTCCGATAGAGAAAAAGTCTACGTGCTGGGCCAGTTCGGCAGAGAGTATGGCCGCGGAAGGTATCTCTATCATGATTCCCAGAGGAATATTGTACTTAAAGGGCTTGCCTTCGTTTTTCACTTCTTCTTCACATTCTTTAAAGATCTTTTTGATCTTAAGGACCTCATCAATGCTGGATATCATAGGTATCATGATCCTCACATTATCGTTAAACACAGAAGCCCTGATGATAGCCCGCAGCTGTTGTTTAAATTTATCCACTTCTCTCAGGAAGATCCGGATGGAGCGGTATCCCAGGAAGGGGTTAGGGTCTTTGATAGACTTACGGGAGCCGAAAAACTTGTCCCCACCCAGATCCAGGGTACGGATCACTACTTCTTTATTTTTAAAGAGTAAGAGGTATTCTTTATAGAGCTCGAACTGTTCTTCTTCATTGAGAAATTTCTGACTGCTGATAAAGGCCATTTCCGTACGGAAGAGCCCGATACCGTCAGCGCCATGCCGGCGGGCGATATTGAGGTCCATGGTATTGGATACGTTAGCCTTGATATCTACTTCGATACCGTCTGCCATCTGGCTGGGCAGGCTCACCGAACGAATGATCTCTTTTTCTTTGGCTGTATAGACGGTCTTCAGATGGTCATAGTCTTTTATATTGTTGACATCCGGGTTCAGGATGACCATGCCTTTATAGCCGTCTACTATCATGCGGTCGTTTTTCTTAAGGTAGGACAGGAGATCTTTAATACCGAAAACAGCCGGTATCTCCAGGGATTCAGCTATGATGGCAGCATGTGAAGTAGTCCCCCCCGATTCGGTGGCGATACCCAGTACAAACTCTTTGGGAATATGCAGGACTTCAGCCACAGATATCTCTTCTGCGGCCAGGATGATAGGTTCTTTTATGGCGGTCAGGTCGATATCGCCGAACAGTTTACGCAGTATTCGGTCCGCAATGGCTTTGAAGTCCAGAAAGCGGCTCTGGAAATATTCATTATCCAGTTTGTCAAACTCTTCTTTGATCTTGTCCAGTTCATTGACCAGGGCAGCATCAGCCGGAAAAAAATTGGTCTTTATACTGTTAGGGACTGTGTTGTGAAACAGGTCTTCATTGATCAGTACAGAATAAAAGTCTATAAGCTGAGCATTCTGCCTGGACAGGGGAGTGCGGGGGCTTTCTTTAAGGGAATTGATCTCTTCTTTTACTTTTTGCACGGCTACCTTATAGCGTTCCAGCTCTTCAGGTACTTTTTCCTCATCTATACGGTTATTGGACCGTATCATTTTGGTGACATCATGCCGGATCAGAACTTTGCCGTTAGCTATTCCTTTAGAAATAGGTATCCCGCGTAGTGAATACAAATAATTCCACCCACTCTTATTTGTTAAATTATATAGGGTAAAGTAAATATTTTCAAATATTAGCTCTATGGTTTGACGATTTAATCATTTTCTCTTAAAATATTGAGCACATAAAAAGCATGGAGGTTCACTAGAGATGAAAGCATTTTTCTTTCCTGGCCAGGGTTCACAGGCCGTAGGTATGGGGCAGGACCTGGTAGACACTTATAGCCTGGCTCAGGAAGTGTACAAACAGGCCGATGAGATCCTGGGATTTCCCCTGTCCGCATTGTGTTTTGAAGGGCCTGAGGAAAAACTGACAGCTACTGAAAATGCTCAGCCTGCCATCCTCACATATAGTTATATCACCACACAGATCTTAAAAGAAAAGGGGATCCGCCCTGATATCGTGGCCGGGCATAGCCTGGGTGAATTTTCCGCTCTCCTGGCGGCTGAGATGCTGACTTTTGAAGATGCGCTTAAAGTAGTCAGAAAACGTGGCGAACTTATGGCTGCCGCTGACCCTGATGGAAAGGGAGGAATGGCTGCTGTACTGGGCCTGGATGATGCCGATGTTGAGAATATTTGTAAAAAAGTATCTGAGAGCTCCTATGTTGAACCGGTTAATTTTAATACACCTGGCCAGGTAGTGATCTCCGGACTGAAGGCAGGGATTGATGCTGCTGAGCCCCTTCTGGAAGAAGCCGGTGCTATGAAAGTCGTAAAGCTTAATGTAAGCGGGGCTTTCCATTCACAGCTTATGGAAGGTGCAGCAGTGGAATTCGGTAAATTCCTGGCTGGCATTGATTTTAAAAAACCCGTATGCAAGGTAGTATCCAATGTGACCGCCGGCCTGGAAGATGAGTCCAATGTCCGTGATCTACTGGTACGCCAGATGAAGAGCCCGGTGCAGTGGGTCAAAAGTGTAAACTTCATGTTTGAACAGGGAGTAAGGGAAGCAGTGGAAGCGGGGAACGGCCGCGTCATTGCAGGACTGATACGTAAGATCAACCGGGACCTTAAAGTCATCGGCTGGCAGAGCGCTCTGGAAGTATAAGAATTTAGAAATATTGAGGAGAACATAATGGCTGAAAAAAAAGAAGTTTACGATATCATGGACATAATGGATGTGCTGCCTCACCGCTATCCTATGCTGCTGGTAGACCGTGTCACCGAAGTGAGCATGGAGGGTGGTAAGGGTTACAAAAATGTGACTATGAATGACCAGTTTTTCCTGGGACATTTTCCCGGTGCTCCTGTTATGCCGGGTGTCCTTATTGTAGAAGGTATGGCTCAGTGTGCCGGTTTTATCGCCATGAAGGCTATGGAGCTGGAAGCCGGCACCGAAGATAAGGTCGAAAAGATCATTTATTTTATGACCATCAATAATGTAAAGTTCCGCCGCCCCGTTAAACCCGGAGACAAGCTGGACTATGTCATTGAAGTGAAGAAGTTCAGTGGAAAGATCGGGAAGTTTCAGGGAACCGCCTTTGTCGACGGCGAAAAAGCGGCTGAAGCTGAGATGATGGCCATGATCGTGCCTAAAGACCAGGCCTAAGTAGTCTGAAAGTCGTAAGTCTAAAAGTCAAAAGATGGAGCCGGACTCGCAAGAGTCCGGCTTTTTTAATGTGAATATTCGATTTCCCTTAGGTTCGTTTTTTTATAAAATAATTTATTAATCCGATTATTGATTTTGAAAATGGAGATTTTATGAATTTTTTTGTTCAGTCTTCCGTATTTGTCATATTGATATTTCAACATTTGTGTTTCATTTCTGTGAACATCATAGAATAGGCCTTTTATAATGTTGTTTTTTCTATATTTAAAATGATAAACATAGTTCGTGTTTTTTGATCCTTTTTTCATCCTTGATGTTATAGTAATAGTGTTCGTGAAACCATTAGGTAAATAGGAAAAATAAGAATTTTCATATGATCCTATCCTGGGTATAATGGAAATAAGATGATCTTTAGAATCGTAGGAATACTCTGTTAAAGAATTGGTCCGCTCATGTGTCAGCGTTATTTTGAAAATTGAATGGTCGATATGTAGGTACTTAGTAGAAGTTTGAATCGGAAAGTACATCTTTCTATCTTTATTTTTATGTATTCTCTCAATATTTCCAGGCAGGTTAATAGAATACATTTCTCGCAGAATAATCAATCCATTGGAATATATTTCTCTACTCAATATAGTGTTGGAGCTGCTGTAGCGGCTTATCACTTTAATATCTGATCGCAGGTCATTGCTGATGATTTCCTTCTCCATTTGCCCTCCACGTCGATGTACTTTTATTTTGATCAAAGTGTTACTTAAGGGGAAATGGGAAAAGCTAGTGAAATATTGAAATTGCCCGTCTACATAGTTACTCACAAGCAGAGCTTCATTATTTTTATTATATATTGTGATATCAACTATTTTTCTCACTGGTGAGAGCCTATGAAAGTCAATAGTAGATTCAGTCTTAGTAGTATAAGCAAAGTCTGCTTTTCTTGAATGACAAGATAAAATCATTAATACTATTAAAAGTAGTCCCAGGGACTTTTTCATCTACACAGTATCTTTACTACAGCTCTCTTTCATGGCCAGCAGATCCCGGAGGTGATTATCCTCCTCCTGGGCCAGGCGCTGGAAGATGGGCTTCAGGCCCGGGATGTGGATGGCCCGGGACATAGTGGCAAAGAAGTCTCTTTCTATTTTTTCATGGGCAATTGCCTGATCCAGGAGTTCCAGGGTGGTACTGCCGGCCTGGTTAAAGTCCCGGATACCGACCGGGCAGCTGATATAATGTTCTTTTTCTTCTATGACTGATTCGACCATTCTGCCTTCTTTAAAAGCCTGTATCATATCCTCTACATCCTTCATGTGCTGAGATTCCTGCTGAGCCAGGGAGGCGAACAGGGCTTTGACATTGGCGTCATTAGTGGATGCGATTAACTTTTCATAGTCATCTGCGGCAGCTGCTTCAAAATTACGAGCAGTCTCCAGGACTAATGTCGTAAGAATCCCGCCATGCAGTTCAATGCGGCTGGGCAGGGCAGGCTCCTGTTTTGGCCTGATATTGGTGATGAGGAGGATAGTCCCGAATACCAGAAATAAGATGGCTGCTCCGATTTTTAATACTCTCTCAGGTACGTATTTGGTTAAGACAGAACCGGCTAGTACGGCTACCAGGGTGGCTATGACCAGGGCCAGTGATGCTCCCAGGAAGACCGACCAGGGCGACTTTGAGCCAGCGGAAGCCGCCAGGGCAGTGAGCTGAGTCTTGTCGCCCAGTTCTGCCAGAAACACCAGTAAAAAGGTACTGCCAAACAATCTCCAGTCCATAGACTCCTCCTCTGAATAAGAAATATTTTAACACGGGATAATACCCTTGTCAACGCAAGACTTTGAACGAGAAATGTGCGAAACGCATTGAGCGCATTGAATATGTGCTTAAATCCTTATATAGTATGATGTAAAGTTAACAATAATGAAAAATATTTAAAAATATAACACAATTAATGTTGATATTTATATTTATCATGTTATAATACAATCAGTAAGAAAGTGTTGGGGTAGTGAAGAAAGAGGGGACGCGTATGGATAATCGAAATTTTGGCCGTACTGATTGCGACATCTCTATCACCGCGGAAGTCAGCGGAAAAGAGATCTGGTGCACAGTGAAGAATCTTTCTGTAGGGGGAGCTCTTTTAGAAGTCCATAAAGGGCATACCAGAAAGATATCCCGCAGGCATATTGGTAATCCAGCCAGTTTTTTCCTGTACACTGACCTTCCTTCGATAATCAATTATCGGGGTAAAGTAGTACGTTACAGGGAAAGAGAGGGTGCCAAGTACATCGCAGTACAGTTTTTTGATCTTTTTAACCAGCAGGCAGATCAGGAAATGCACCCCACAGTGAGCATTTAAGATCCGGTTTCAATTTACTTCAGGTATAAAAAGCAAGTCTGGGGTCCTTTTGACAAATACCTAAGTTCAGTGTATTATATTATCTATGAATCATAAATCCATGTTTTTTATTATTTTATTCTTTTTTTTATTTCCTCTCAGGCTGTATCCGGGAAATTATGACAGTAGTTTTGTGTATCAAATAAACCGTTCCCACATTATTTTCAATGCGATGCGGATCTCTGCCGGTGTCACTATGATTTCCACGCTTCCCTATTTTATTATAGATGACAGTCTGCCCCTGGTCTATAAGAATGCAGCCTACTATATATTTCCGCCAGGACTGGCTTTAAATGCTCTTTCCTATGGATCCTGGTTAAAGACAGACGTCTCCTACTTCTACAGAGGGACAGTATCAGACCCTCTGGCTTCCTATCATAATGTACTTTCAGTTATGAAGAATGAAATAGATATGAGTAAGGTTTTGGGATCTGCCGGGGTCAATACCCTTCTCCTGGTTTTTGGCTTAATACTTATGGATAAGGGGAATGCCAGCAGTACGGACATCAGGCAGAATGCATTATACAGTACAGGCCTGGGACTGACTGTACATTCTTCGGTACTGCTGAGTCTGGATGTAGCAGAGTTGATCATCAGATTACACCGAAAAGACAAGGTCCATAAGGCCTGGATCCGTATGAATATTTAAATCAGTGATGTGTTTGCCTTATTTAAAAAATTACTTTGATTTTAACTGAGTTTCGTGCTAAATTATATTAAAGGTTTATGGAGATGATATGCGGATAATTTGGAGATCCTTACTTTTCGTATTGTTTTTTATCTTTATCCCGTTTTCAGTGAGCCAGGGCAGGACTCTTGCTTTTAGTGCCCGCGCATTTTACTCAGGAGTCTACTCAGAATCACTGGCAAATGTCTTTAAACTCGATTCGGTCAATTCCGCTTATGGTTTTATTATCAACGCTGACTTCTTTTTAGGAAAAAAGTTTAGTCTGGGGGCAGTGATAGACCGGACTTTTGTAGGCAGCTATCAGCAGTACTACATGGGTTATGGTACTACCATGAAGATATGGTCAGGCCACCATTACTGGAATCTGGGGGCCATATATCTGGAAAAAAACACCTCCGCTATTAATAATCTGAACGCTCCCCAAAACCTGGTCCTGGGGCAGTTTTCTCTGGGTTTATTCGGCGGGGAAGGGATTAACTGGGTATTTGAGATCCCCATACAGGCTGGAATGGAGCTCAATACACAGGTCTTTTATGGTGACATAGGAATTCAGGCCGGATTATTGTTTAATATTTAAAAATCCGTTTATAATACTTTACATTTCAGCTATACTCAATATACTATAGTAGAATACCGAAAATTAAAAAAAACGTATTCTGGAGGGTGTTTTGAGATATAAATCAATAGTATTACTTCTTAGTATATTCATGTCTGCTACCATCTACGCCAAGGAAGTCAATATCAATGAGCTCAGTAAGAATACTAAAAACATAGAGTTCGTCAATTACCGGGGGCCGGTCCCCAATGTAGACCCTCCCGCTGAAGTTAGAAGCATCGGGGTCCAGCTGGCACAAGGGCTGGGTAATAAACAGTTTGCCCGTTTTCGGTACCACCTCAAATATTCTGTAATCCATGCAGATTCAGATCAGGATCCGGATAAACTGGCAGCCGACATTTTTTATATCGATAAACGGGCTCAGGTGGGCCATATCAATTATGTGCGTCTCATGCTGAGAGGGTTTTTAGAGACAAAATATGGATACAGCAGCCGTGACTCCCGTACCCTGGCCGTGTTTATCACCTATTATAATGCCGTATATCGCGGAGATATGGAATATTTTGATTCTCAATACAAACAGATAGTCACCCGTAATATCACAAAAAATAATGCAGGTATCTCAACCCTCTATAATGAATGGCCTGGCCGTACCGCCATGGTGATACCCCTGACAGATGAGGCTCAGAGAAATAATATCAACAGCCTGGATACCAGCCTGCTGACTGATGACAAGATCATAGAGGATATGCGCAAAGAAACAGACATGAGTATCGACGAAAGAAAAGACATGGTAGACCTGGAAAAGAAGCAGTTAGATGAAAAGAAGTCTGATCTGGATAAGAAAAAGACAGATCAGGAGAATCTGGATAAAGAAATCCAGAAAAAACAGGAGACCATAGAAAAAAAGAAGACTGACATAGAAAAGACTACAGATCCGGTAGAGAAGAAACAGAAAGAAGAAGAACTGAAAAAAGAAGAAAAAGAACTGGAAAAAACCCAGGAAGATAAGAAAAAACTGGATGAGACTGTCAAAAAGACAGAGGAGAATATCACTAAGACCGAAGATAACATAAAGAAGCAGGAAGATCAGATCAAAAAAGATGAAGAGGAAGTAAAAAAGAAGACTGATCCGGAATTTGTAGCTGATAAAAAGAAAGAACTGGAAGAAAAAGAAAAAGAGCTGACCCAAAAAGAAAAAGAACTGGAAAAGAAGGAAGAAGAGATCAAAAAGAATGAAGATCCTGCCGTCTTTGATGGAGTCTTTTATTATTTAAAGATAAAAAAATTCCTGGATGACGGGATCTATGAAAATGAATTGTACAGTATCAACCCTGCCACCCGGAAAGTCCTCAAAAAATCTCCCTACGAACATATCTCCGGACGGAAGTATGATATATTTGCCGAAGGAGTGGTTATAATCGGCTTTGAGGGCCAGAACAGGCTTAATCATAAACTGATTTTACTGGATAAGCAGACCCTTCAGCCTAAAGTGACTTCAAAAGATATAGTATTCTACCGTAGCTTTATCATTATCAAGGATGATTATATCTATGCCATCCTGATGGAAGAAGGAAGTACCTATCTGGGTAAATATGACAAGAACCTCAAGCGGGTATTTAAATCGACAGAAAAAGTGGAAAAAGACAGTTTCATCACTTTTTACGGGGATTATATCTATATCAACAATGATCTGAAAAACAAGATACTGGTTTTAAATAAAGAAGATCTGTCTCTCATAGACAGTATCGTGCCTTAATCTAAATTGTGGAACAGGGGAGAGTTATGAAGAACTTATTTGTTATTGCCTTTCTATTGATGAGTGGTGTGGTTTCTGCAGAAGTGACTACCAATAAAGCACCTGTGGATAAACTGAAGGTCCTGATCTTAAATCTTAATAATCAGTCAGATGTAAATACCTACGGTTCGTCTGATGCTTTAAAACCGGTTGTTTTTAACAGTCTGTATAATTTTATCGGTATCATTCCCTCACTGGATATTCCCCAGCAGACGGAATTACAGCAAATACAGTGGAACTCCACCAATATTGCCCAGATTGCCAAAGCCAGGGGAGCCGACCTGGTCATTTACGGAGACTACAGCTTCTCCGGCCCGGCTTATGACCCTAAGGCCCGGCTGAATCTTAAGATCTATTCCACAGAAAGAGTAGTGGACATCCTGTCCCGGTCCTACAATACTCCTACTGACCTGGAAATCTTTGATACCATTGACAGAATGATCAATGATCTGTCCACAGAACTGCTCAAAGGCAAGGTGGAAGTAGCCTATCTTAATTTCACGGATTTTAAAGTAGGGGATGAAAAGTACGATATCTATGTCAATGATAAGATCATCGCAGCCATCACCAATGATTATTTTGAACTGAACCTGAAGATCCTGGCTAAGACCTCCTACGGGGTGGAGATCATCCGCAGGTTTGACAAGAAAACCGTGCATGATTCTTCATTTGTATTACAGCCCGGAGTGACAGCCAGGATTTCTCATAAGGCTATAGCCAGCCTGGATCTCAAGGAACTGAAAGGAAAGAAGAAAGGGTCAGCCTATACTTTCCTCTTAAACAACGAGGCCATACAGGATAACCAGCTTTATACAAACCTGCAGGGCGGACAGCAGTATGAATTTGCAGTCATAGAAGACGGTACCAATAAAGCCTATAATACCAGTTTCTACCTTCATGACGGAGGCAGGATCACATTAAAACCCCGTATCAAGGGAGGCGGATCACCCTTTGGACTCATGCTCAACATTAATGATGAAAGCTTCATACAACCGGCATTACAGTGGCATATCAGTCCCAAGCTTTGGCTGGCCGGGGGTGCAGGAGTATCCTTTATCCCTATTTCTCTGTTTGGGGGCTCGGACCCATCCAATCAGATCAAAAATCCCCTGTTTGTAAATACCTACCTGGGACTGGGTTATTATATCCTGGGTGACAGGGATACAGATTTCAGGCTGGGTGCTGACCTGTCTCTGCATTACTCCCTGATCTCTGAAACAGGTATGGACAATATCTTTACCGGTATCAATACGCATCCTCTGTCTGCAGGCGCCTTTATTTCTGCTGAATGGAGATTCATTTACCTTAAGGTGGGTACCTACTACGACATCAGTAATAATCGTTTCTACTACCTGAATATGGGATATCCTAACCTCATCCTGGGATTCAAATTTCCCTTTGGCGGAAGCAGCCGGGCCCCTAAAACCAAAAAAGATAAATCCGAAAAATCCTCCGGAAATCTCAAGTGGGGACTACAGCTGGGTATCAATGATGAAAGCATGCTGCAGGCGGGTATACGCCTGGAGACCTCTCCCAAGTGGTGGATGAGCCTGGGTACCGGGGTATCATTGTGGCCCACCAGCATGATCAATAATTCCACCGGCCTGGGTGTGACTGAGCCGGTATTTTTCCTCAATCCTTATTTTGCATTAGGATACCATATACTGGGTGATAATACCAAAGACTTCAGGCTGGGCCTGGAGCTGGCCCTGAGATTTGTGGCTATTGATAATATACCTCCCGAGATACGGGCCCAGATGGGTCCTGCTCCTTCCACTAATCCTTTATCGGCCGGAGCCTTTGTCCATGCCGAGTGGAAGTTTATTTACCTCAAAACAGGATATTATTTTGATTTGATCAATGATATTAAACTGCCGGTTAAGTATCCTGTGATCAGCGCCGGTGTAGTCCTCAGATTTTAACTGATAAAAAGAGGTGAAAATGAAGAGAATCCTTATATATACAGCCCTGGCTACCCTCCTTTCAGGATGTGCACTGGTTCCGGGATGGTTCTGGGCTACACAGAATGTACAGAACGTGCGGATGGTCGCACTGGGCAACACCCATGGCCTGCTCATGGATGCTGTGGGAAATGTCTATGGGGCAGGCATTAATAATGCCGAACAGATAGGAGGAGGCTTAATCAGTCCGCTTACTTCTTTTACCCCCTGCTTTTATAATGCCTCTATGATAGCTGCGGGCCACAACCACAGTCTGGTGCTGGATCAGCAGGGGCGGCTCTGGGGCAGCGGGACCAATGATGTGGGGCAGCTCGGCATCAGCCCGGGTATTACTCAGATCAAGGGCTGGGAACCTCTCCTGGATGGAGTCAGGTCTGTCTTTGCCTACGGTAATAAAAGCTATGCTGTAAAAAATGATAATACTCTCTGGGTCGCCGGTGAAAATACTTATGGTTCTTTCGGCCGGGGAGATTCCCTCACAACAGTCCCGGTATGGGAAGTCGTACCTATCTCCGATGTAAAGAAGATAGTGGCTAATGACTATGTGAGCTTTGTCCTCAAGAATGACAATACTCTCTGGGTCAGCGGGGAGAATGTAAATAGTGAGATGGGGAATAGTACATTAAATCAACAGTACACCTGGTTCCAGGTAGCCTCAGATGTACAGGATGTGGCCTGTGGCTATAACTTCAGCCTCTTTGTCAGCATGAATGGAAAGGTTTATGCCTCCGGGGATAATTCCTATGGCCAGCTGGGGGACACCGCGATACCTAGTTCTACACAGAATTGGACTGAAGTAATGGCTGCAGATGCTGTTCAGGTGGCGGCTGGATATTACCATTCCTATGTGCTGGATCATAATGGAGATGTATGGGGTAGCGGTGAAAATACGGCCGGACAGCTGGGTGATGGGAGTATGTCCAGTATCTACAACTGGACTATTGTCCATAACGGGGTAGACCAGGTCTATGCCGCCTACAACTCGGGCATCATCCTGTATCATCAGACTAAATTTATTTCTGTGACCGGGGACAATTTGTACTATCAGCTGGGCTGGTCTGATCCTATATCTCTCGATAGCTGGCTGGAAGTCCATCTGGGGCCTGAACCGGCCTCTACGGGTCTATGATGAGGACGTCTCAATGAGGAAAATACTTATATTGATATTAAATCTGTTTCTAATGAGTTCTTGTAATCTCTTTCCCGGATTTTTTCTGCCCTGGGCTAATCAGAATTCAGGCCTGGGCAGCAGCGGCTGGCAGGATTTAGGCAGTCTTCGACTGGGGGGAGGGGTCAGTGTCAGTGCCGGGCATGAGGCCATGGATTTGGCAGTATACCAGGACGGGCGTACCCTAACCGTAGCCTATATCGATAACGATAAGACCCAGGCCCATGTGCAGACCTATGTGAACGGGGTCTGGGAACACAGCTCCAGTAATGGCATCTCCTTTGCCAATACCATGGAGGGGGTCTCAGCAGACTTTATCTACTCCAATAATATGGTCATGCCTATAGCCAGCTTTAGTATCCCCGCACAAACCAGGGTATTGACCTGTTATTATCAATTCCTAAATGTCTATTATGTGGACAATTTTCATAGCCGGTATGGAAAGACTTTCGATGATGGGACCGGGCAGCTGGCTATGCTGGCCATATCAAATGCGGGGGGAGGGGAGATACAGTACTTCCCCGAATTCTACAATATCTGGAATGTCGGTTATGTCCCTCCCTATGGAAATCCTGTCTATAAGATGATAATCTCAGAAAACCGGGATAACACCGGACTATCCTGTGCGGGCTTTCTTAGTCCGGGGGGGCTGGAGCTGGGTGCCATCCAGGGAGGATATGCTTCCATCAGTAATAATTCCAGTCTATTCTACGGTACCAATACCCTGGGCTATGTCATGACAGGGGGGATGTTGCCGGGCTGGGTCACCAATTACCTGGCTTATGTGGATGGTTTCTCAAACTATCTCCATGTCAGTGTCATCACTACCAATGTAGCTATGCTCAGTACCCGGGGGGAGTATCTGCATCATTTCCCCTATTACCAGATTCGAGCCCTGGACCTGGCCTATGATTACCACAGCAGGCGTCTATACCTGGCAGTAGTGGATTCCGAGGGTTTTGTGTCGCTGCAGCGATTTGATTCCTGGCAGGGTAACCTGCAGGCCCCGGTACAGGTCGGGGGCACTATCCCTGCTGATGGCCATGAGGTAGATATCGAAATAGTAGGCGATCTGATACATACTATCTACCTGGCCTATACAGACCGTAGTACAGGTAATGTAGAGATACGAAAGATCCAGGATAATTAGGGGACTACTGACAGCTTCCCGGGCCAGGTCCTGACTTATCCTTCTGTAAGGGATTTATGATAATCCATACCGGGTCTGGAATGAGGTTTTGAGCGGGACAGCATCTTACATATTACATCAGGCCAGGCCGGCTTTTTAGCCAGTGTCCTTCATATTTAGTAGAAGGGAGCAGGCAGGTATGCACATTTGACCCCTGTGGGACAGGAAGAGGGTAGCTTATTCACGGATGAGCAGGATAAAAAGGAGTTTTTATGACACACAGATTTATAGCCGCGTTATTTTCAGTAGTATTGCTTTTATCATCCTGTAATATTTTTCCGGGTTTCTTCCTGCCCTGGGCTAATCAGAATGCCGGTATAGGCAGCAGCGACTGGTCCCCGGTGGGTGCCTCAGATTTCAGCCCTTCTGTAGCAGCAGATGGCAATCTCAATTATTTTCTGACCTGGGATATGGCAGTCAATCAGGCCGGAGATGTTATGGTGGGACTGATAAATGAAAGTGATTTCTATCCTTATGTTTATGAATACCATCCTCAGGGAAGCTGGCAGGTCCTGGGAAATACCCCAGTGGCTGCATTAGCAGGTACCCCATATACTATCAGTGTAGCCTATGCCTCAGATGGTATAAATCAGGTTCCCTACTGTGCCTACGCTCTGGATAATGGCAGTACCAACATTCTTTTTTATGCTTTTGATCTCACTAACAGTAGCTGGCCCGGTTCGGTAAATCAGTATCCCGACCGTTCTCAGGTGGATCTTATGAAAGATAACGGGATCTCCAGTGGCGGGCCTGCCTTTGTTATCCGGGATTCTACTACTATCTCGGCCTATACCGATCTCTTTACTTTTTTCCAGTCCAGTGTAGATGTATATAGCCCTTCTTTTTTCGAAGGCTCCTGGAATAAAGATAGTCAGATATTTGCTGTGGCATCGGGTGATGCCGGTAATATGGGGATCACTGGAATAGGTTCTACTGGTGGCTTTTCATGGGCCTCATCCAATCTGACATCACTTTGGTCTCCTCAGGTAGGGGTAGAAATTGCTATGACTCCCCCTAATCCTCATGCTCTCACGGTATATTACATCGATAACATGCTCTATATCAGCAGGATGGATTCCAATAATACCATCATCTTAAATGAGATAGCCAGCCCATTTTGCCAGGGCCTGGATACAGCTTACGATAATGATACCCAGGTTTTGTATATCGCTGTCATAGGCGAGGCTAACCGTCCGGTCACTGTCTACCGCTATTTTGAAACCCTCAATCAAATAGGCCAGGTAGGCAGCTCTATCGACATTCAGGCCCGGACGGTAAAGATCGAGACGAGGCCCGGCAGTGATGAGCTCTACCTGGGAATCATGGATTGGAGTGAAGGAAACAGGATTAAAGTATATAAGATCAGAGATTAAGGATGAGGTACAGCTCACTAAAACGATCACACTTCTGTACCTCACAAACAGGGGAGTCATCCTATGATTAAAAAAGGTGTCATTTTAGGGATTTTCTATTTTCTTATTAGCAGCTGTAATCTCTTCCCGGGATTTTTTCTGCCCTGGGCCAATCAGAATTCAGGCATAGGGGGAGGGAACTGGCAGGATGTAGGAGATACTTCTGTCATGCTTATCCTCCATCCTAACTATACAGATATGCTGGATATGGATGTAGCTGATAATGGAGACGTACTCCTGGGAATGATCGACTCTGCCAGTATGTTCCCTAATATTTATGAATATAAACCGGGAGGGAACTGGAACCAGCTGGGGGGAGGCCTGCCCTATATTAACAATCTGGTATATAAGGAGGCCATCAGTGTGTGTTATATGGTATCTAACACCATACCGGTTCCTCATGTGACCTTTTATGATAGTGGAGCCACTAACCGGACCTTTCTTTTTGAGTACAAGCCTCAATACAATTCCTGGCAGAGCTATCCCACTGCTCAGTATAATGAAATGGTTAAGGTAGAACTCATTCCTTCCCTGTATGAAAATTACACCGATACCAGGCTGATGGTGGGAGTCAGTAATTCCATGAATAGGATGTATTTTTTTAGCAGTGCCTTTAACGCCAATAATTTTAGCTACGCCGGATCCTTCGACCGGCTGAGTATATGCCACAATTACGAGAATAATGAAGTCATAGCAGGGATTGGGGACCTATCCGGATTTGACATCATTAGTTATCCTATAGGGGGCACTCCCGTTATCCAGTTATCAGTGTATAACCTGGATCAGGGTATATTCAGTGTGGAAGCCAGCGGCATGAGTGTAGGCCGGATGATTTATATGGCCATCCTATCCAATAATCAGATGATACTGGCCCGGGATGTCTCGGGTATGCGTACCCTGGTGGGTAGTATTCCTGTCTTAAATATCAAAGACCTGGACACTGCCTATGACTATGCCCGGCATCGGCTCTACCTGGCTATAGCTGATAGTAATGGCTTTATACAGGCTTATGCCTATGATGAGGCCAGTGACGTGATCCGTACTCTGGGGGGCCAGATCCAGGGTATAGATGCCCGGGTCATCAGGCTGGAGCATCGGGAGGGCAGTAGTGAACTCTATCTGGCCTTTGGGGACGGCAATAATCAGGGTGTGAGGGTGATGAAGATCGTTGACTGATAAAAAAAGAGGGCTTCATAAAATTGAGAAGCCCTCTCTATTCTTATATTAATAAACCTATTCTTCTACTTATCCCACCAGCTCTCTGATGTCATCTTCCACAGTTCCAATACCTGCAATCCCGAAGTTTTCCACCAGTACTTTCACTACATTGGGTGAGAGAAAGGCGGGCAGGCTAGGCCCCAGATGGATGTCCTTTACCCCCAGGTAGAGCAGGGCCAGCAGTACGATCACCGCTTTTTGTTCATACCAGGCTATGTTATAGGATATAGGCAGATCATTGATATGATTGAGCTCAAATACTTCCTTCAGCTTCAGGGCGATCACGGCCAGAGAGTAGGAGTCATTACACTGGCCGGCATCGAGGACACGGGGTATGCCCCCTATGTCACCCAGCTCCAGCTTGTTGTAGCGGTACTTGGCACAGCCGGCGGTCAGGATCACGGTATTCTGAGGCAGGGCCTGGGCAAATTCAGTATAATATTCTCTTCCTTTCATACGTCCGTCACATCCGGCCATGACCAGAAACTTTTTGATAGCTCCTGACTTGACTGCGGCTACTACTTTATCCGCCAGGCTGATCACAGTAGCATGGGCAAATCCCCCGGTGATGCTCCCTTCCTCGATCTGTACGGGGGCTGCACATTTTTTAGCCTGCTCGATGAGGGGCCCGAAGTCCTTGGCCTGTCCCTTTACATCAGGGATATGTTTCACCCCGGGAAAACCGGCCGCTCCCGTAGTATAGATCCGGTCTTTATATGAGTCCTTAGGGGGAGTGATACAGTTGGTAGTCATCAGGATGGGGCCGTTAAAACTTTCAAATTCCTTGTTCTGTTTCCACCAGGCATTACCGTAGTTGCCCACGAAATGCTTATACTTCTTAAAAGCCGGGTAGTAATGTGCGGGCAGCATTTCGGAGTGGGTATATACATCGACACCGCTTCCTTCTGTCTGACGGAGCAGCTCTTCCATATCCTTGAGGTCATGTCCGGAGATGAGGATGCCCGGGTTAGTGCCTACACCGATATTGACCTTTGTGATCTCCGGGTTGCCATAGCTCTGCGTATTGGCCTGGTCCAGGAGTGACATGGCCTGTACTCCATACTGGCCGGTCTCCAGAGTGAGGGCAGTGAGCTCATCGACACCCAGGCTGTCATCCAGAGTAGCGGCCAGGGCTTTTTGTATGAATGCGTGGAGTGCATCATCCTTAAATCCCAGGTTAGCGGCATGGTGGACGTAAGCGGCCAGGCCCTTAAGGCCGTAGATGACCAGTTCCCGTAACGAACGGATATCTTCATCCTCTGTGTTGAGAATGCCTACCTGGCTGGCCTTTAACTCATACTGAGCCGGGTCGTCACTGTACCAGTGCAGCACATCTCTCTTATCCTGAGGCAGGGCCAGGCCCTGAGTTTTGAGATTATCCTTAAGTCTCTCTCTGAGTACCAGCCCATGGCTGATCCCTTTCAGAAATACCATATTATCGAAGTTGGCATTGGTGATAGTCTGGAACAGGGATGTGGTAATGAACTCATCTATATCCGGGGCTACTGCCATCCCCTGGCTCCGGCTGAAGCTGGAGTAGAAAGAGATCCCCTTAAGGGTATATATCAATAGGTCCTGGAGCCGGGATGTATCATCCTGCTTTCCACATGCCCCTATTACTGTACAGCCGGTACCATGGGCCGCTTCCTGACACTGATAACAAAACATACTCATATTATTCCTCCTGTTGTTTTCTTGTGATGCATTATATTATACTAAAACAGTGGGAATATCGGTAACGAATGTTACGCATCGTGAAATAAATCACAAACCGGGCACATTAGGGTTATGCTGGAGTATTAATTAATATTTTGGGATTTCTGCGGGATTGCATAAAAACAAATCTGAATATTCATAAACTTATTTTTATGTTCGGGTATGGATATTCTGGGATTTTCCTCTATACAAATATCATAGTTTGAAATTATCGAATGAATATGATTTCACGTCTTCTATTGGTATTTCGAGGTAAACAATATTTGTTTGAATGTTTGTAGCACTAATTTTGCTTATTTTAATGTCTGTGATAAGGAAGCTACTACCACCTCTCCAGATTAAATCATAATTCTTATCTTTTATATCTTTGTAGAAATTGGAATTACTGTGCAGTTCAAGCTTCATTTTACATTTTGCCAACTTGTATGTCTTGAGTGGGTATTCATATAAAATACTGTATCTCCCGGATACGGATAGTATTACAAATGGAGCGGTGAGTGTAATGAAAGTAATCCATATAAGGTGATTCTGTTTCTTGATGGAGCTAAATGTGTTTAACAATACGATTCCTGAAATATTTATTATTACCGGAATCAATATCGCATTGATTGTGGTAAAATCGTTTCCATACAAAAAATAAACGACTATGAATGATGTGATTGTGGAAATGCCTGTCGTGAATAATATAGCGGTCACTTTTCCAAGTAGTTTCCAGGAAATCTTACGAGGAAAATATATTTTGATAATTCCCAGATATCCCACAAGAAATGAACCTATCCCGGAGAAAAGAAAAACAGCCTCTATTGAAAGATCTTTACATTTGAGTTTCGTAAAAAACAGGATGACAAACAGAATAAAAAAACTGAAACTCAAAATGGAAAAAGGTAATCTCTTCCACCACTTCATTTCCGGGAATTTCAAATCAGTTATTAATGGATCTTCATTAAAGAATATAGAAGCTCCAAAGTGTAAAGTTAAAAACGGAAGAGCTATATAAGTGAAAAACAAAAGTGATAAGGTAAGTAATAATATCAAAACATGAGAAAGATTAGCATAATTCTGCATGGGGATATATTTGATTTCCAGGAAATAGGAAAATAATAGGGACATGCTCAACAGTAAGGAAAGAAAGGTTAGCAAGGGTAGGAATTTTGAGAAATTCAAGAAGAATGCCTTTAATTCCTTAGAAGGAATCTTCTGGTATTTTTTGTTGGATTTGCTCATCATTTACTCCCATGATTGATAATTTATCATCGGTAAAAAAATGAAACCTTTAATTATTTTTTACCAGTGTAATACCCTACGGCCCTCTCAGGTAGTCTATAATTACTACTGATTGACATCTTCCCTGTTTCTCCTTATAATACTCCTATATCAATATGTGCGACGACATAAAAGCGGCACAATTTTTTTAGGAAATATCATAATTGTATATATTGTATTTATTTAAAGTGGGGCTATAGCTCAGCGGGACAGAGCGGCGGTTTCCTAAACCGTAGGCCGGAGGTTCGAGCCCCCCTAGCCCCAGTTAAGTCAAAAGTCGAAAGTCCATAGTCAAAAGCATGACCCTGGTTTTCGGCTTTTTTCTTTATCAGGATCAATATACATTGCTTTAGTTGATATCAAAGAAGCTAGTTGTCAGGCTTTTCCCTCGACCATCGACTATCGACTATTTATCTATAAGTATGATCATACTGCGGGAGTGCAGGAGGATGCTCTCCCCACTGACTGCTGCTTCTTCTCCTACCGGGTAGTAGCCTTTTTGTATGCCGGTATCCACAGCGATGTACCATTTACGGCCCGGGCCAGCCTCGGGCAGGGTAAATTCCTGTGTCTCCCATCCGGCATTAAGAGCTATGTAGAGGTTATTGTCATCCCGGCCGGCCTCGGTCTCTTTACAGGATCCGTCGATCATAAAGGCCAGGGAGCGGCTCTCTTTGGTCCACTGGGGATTATGCAGCTCGGTACCATGCCAGCTGATATCCGGTATCTGGTTACCTGATTTATCCATCCCTGTGAAATAGTGTTCCTGTCTCAGGGCGGGATGGGCCTTACGAAACGCGATCATGTACCTGGCAAATTCGAAAAAGTCACGGTTTTTATGCACCAGCTCCCAGTCCAGCCAGTTAAACTCATTGTCCTGGCAGTAGGTATTATTATTCCCCTGTTTGGAGAATAAAAACTCGTCTCCGCTGGCGATCATGGGGGTGCCCTGGGATATCAGCATGATCGCAAAGAGGTTGCGCACCTGCTGCATCCGGATGCGATTGATCTTTATGTCATCTGTAGGGCCTTCCACCCCGCAGTTCCAGGAGTAGTTATTATTCTCGCCGTCCTGGTTATCTTCCCCGTTATTTTCGTTATGCTTCTCATTGTAGCTGACTACATCATTGAGGCTGAATCCATCATGGGCGGTGATAAAGTTTATACTGTGATAAGGCCGACCTTTGCGATGTTCAAACAGGTCTGCCGAGCCCGTGATACGCTTGGCCAGTTCGGGTACCATTCCGTCACTGCCTTTGACAAATGCCCTTACATCATCCCGGAATTTACCATTCCACTCCGCCCAGCCTTCGGGAAAGCCTCCCACGGCGTACAGGCCGGCCGCGTCCCAGCTTTCAGCGATGATCTTTGTATTGGACAGTATGGGATCCTGGCTGATGTCGGCCAGTACTGAGTTATTGGGCAGCCACTTACCGTCCTTGTCCCGGCCCAGGATAGCCGCCAGGTCAAATCGAAAACCGTCCACGTGCATGTCCACTACCCAGTAGCGCAGGCTGTCCAGGATGAGACTCTTCACCACGGCATGGTTACAGTTCAGGGTATTGCCGCATCCGGAATAGTTCTTATAGTATCGTCCCTGTTCCAGCATATAGTAGATGGAATTATCCAGTCCTTTAAAGCTGAGAGTAGGGCCGTATTCATTACCTTCCCCGGTATGGTTGTAGACCACATCCAGGATGAGTTCTATGCCTGCTTTGTGCAGAGCCTTAACCATTTCTTTAAATTCCCGGACGGCTGAGATACCCAGCCGGTCAGTGGCAAACCAGGTATTGGGCGCGAAAAAGGCCAGGGTAGAGTACCCCCAGTACTGCTTGAGACGCTTACCTCTCAGAGGGTCGGTGCGAAAGTTTTCCGCTTCGTTAAAGTCCTGCACGGGCAGCAGCTCCAGGGTGGTGATACCCAGGTCCTTCAGATAAGGGATGATCTCAATAATACCCAGAAAGGTAGCGGGATGTTCTACCTGGGCATGAGGATGAGCCGTCAGGCTGCGTACGTGGGCTTCATAGATGATACTGTCTTTAAGAGCGATATTAGGATGCCGGTCATCTTCCCAGTCAAAGTCTGAGTCATCGATGATCACGGATTTGGCTTCTATCTCAAAGTTGTCCTCGGGTGAAAAAGACAGGTCCTGCTCCCGGGACAGGCGATTGTAGCCATAGGCTGCGGATTCATTCCAGTGGTAGCGGCCTCCTATGGCCCGGGTGTAGGGATCGATGAGCAGCTTGTTTTTATTAAAGCGATGACCTCCCTCTTCAGGGGTGTAGGGGCCGTCTACGCTATATCCGTAATACTGGCCCTTGCTTATACCATGCACAAAGATATGCCACACATCCCCGGTGCGATTGATATCCGGATCCAGAGGGATGGTCAGGGTGGGGCTGGCATCAGCATAGTGTTCAAACAGGAGCAGAGTCACCTCAGTGGCATGCTTGGAAAAAATGGCAAAGTTACAGCCGGGCCCTGAGAGGATAGCTCCATAGAGGTAGGGATTGCCTCTCTCCGTCCTGACACCATTTACTTCCCTGATCTCGTGCATCATCCCCTCCTGAAATTTGACCTATAAGTTTAACATTACCGGCAGGAATTGCAAGAGATTAGTTCACAATTCTTTCAGTATTAACAAAGATAAATCTCATGCACTAGTTGATAAATACCTATCGTTATGATATGATATCTTTATTGCAGGGGAGGAAATTATGAAAAAGGTATGGCTGATAATCATATTGAGTGTGATGGCTTCAGCCCTTCATGCTCAGGCCGTAAATAAAAAAGTATTGATTTTGCCTGTGGATGTTTCAGGAATCCTTAAAGATTATCAGACTATACAGATATCAAATACAGCCCATATGATATTCGAAGGCATCTATGACTTCATCGGGCTCTTACCCTTTGTAGATATCCCCGCTGCCGGGGAATTAAAGCGCATTAAAAGTCCGGATATAGATGCCCTGGCCCAGAAATACAGCGCTGATATCATCATTTATAGTGAGCTCCGGTTCAGCGGCCCCTCCAGTGAGCCTGTGGCGGGAATCAATATTCGCATCTGGTCCCGGGATGCTAAAAAAGAGATTTTTAACAAGAAATATAATACTGCCATTGATCTGGATATTTTTGATGCTATGGACCGGATCATTATAGATTCCATTGCTGCTTCTTTTAAGATCGCTCCCCGCTTTGCTGTGGTAAATCTGTCTGACTTTGAGATCGTGGGAGATAAATATGAGCTGTATGTAAATAACAAGCTCATAGACATAGTCGAAGACAGCGCCTATAACCGCTCTCTCAAGATCCTGGCGGATAATAAATATAACTTTATGATGATACGTAAAAGTGATGAGGTGGTAGTGTTTAACCACAATATCACCCTTAAGCAGAACAGTGTCACCACAATAAATTATAAGGGAGCTGCTACAGTAGTGATGAACCCCCTCAAAGGTGCAGAGCCGGGTAAGAAATACCAGATCCTGGTGGATGGTGAAGTAGTCCGGGAGGGTGGCGAGCTCAAAGGCCTCCCTCTCACTATTAATCATACCCTGATCGTAATGTCGGAGGACAACAGGATCTTATATAAAAGTGAGTTTAAACTGGCGGACGGGGAATTGCGTCACCTTACAGCCGACCTCAGAGGCAGACGTCTGTCATTCCGCATATATGCCCTGGGGACCAGCTTCGGTGGGGCAGGACTGGACTGGGCCTTGAGCCGCAAACTGTGGCTGGGCCTGGATGCCGGCTACTCACGTGCGGTAAATACCAATCTGAATGTATCAGTATCGGTTCTGTCTAGCTATCTGGACCTGGGCTATAGCCTGATAGGGGACAATAATCAGGATATTCGTATCAGCCCTGTAGTGGGAGCAGGTATGTATTTTGCCCTGCCCCGGGACAACTGGAGTCTTATTTCTACTTCTCCTAACCGGGGTGTATTGGCCCGGGCCTATGTACAGGCCCAGTGGAAGTGGTACTACCTCAGGGTCGGAGCCGTGCTGGACTTTCATAGTGTACTACAGGCCGCTCCCCTGGTGTCCTTTGGTTTAAAGTTTTAAGTCAGGAGAATGAAGATGAAGAAGAATTTTACAATGATAGCACTAGTAGCCCTTTTTTTAAATTCCTGTACTCTTTTGTTTCCTCCAGGGGTATTGAGTGATTTTGTACATGGCAGGACTCTGATAATGGAACAGATTGACAGCTCTTCGATTTCCTGGTTAGGAAATAATAATTCGTTTGGTCGTAATCACATCACTTATAACGATAAACTATATTTTATTGTAAGAGATTCGGGTGGTGATGACAGAATGATAGGATGGGATGGTAATTCATTGTTTCAGGTGAATACAAGCGATTCTGATGAATATAGTCTTGGTTTTGAGAATCCCATTATTTTTAATGGGTATCTTTTTTTTGAAGGTGAAAATACAAACTCACAGAGAGAGATATTTGTTTACGATGGGATCAGAGTTGATGATGTTAGTCAGGACATGAGTTATTCAAATGATTTTGGTTCCCCGGCTATTTATAATAATACACTATATTTTCAGAGTGATGGAGGAGAGATATCCTACTATAATACAGGCGCTGGTAATATAGCTACTTTATCTAATCCAGAGTTCAGTTATGGCTTTAGTAGCAGTATAGTCTATAATAATGAATTGTTTTTTAGAGGGAGGCTGACTAACTCGGTCAATCAGGAAATGCTAAGTTATAATCTGAGCAGTTTCTATAGATTTACTAATAGTGAATACTCCTATAATTTTGGAGACCCCACCACCATCAATGGTGTCCTGATTTTTAGAGGAGTTGATACCTCTGGAATGGAACAATTATTTTATTATACGCCCACCGATGGAGTTAATAGAGCCAATAATCTTAGTACCTTTACTTCCAATGTCCAGTCCGGAGATTACGCAGTTGCCAATAATAAATTTTATTTTCAAGGCATCAATACGAACTATCTGAGAAGATTGTACGAGTTTGATACGATTACTAAAAATATTATCGAACTAGAAAATGAATCAGGA
Organism: uncultured Brevinematales bacterium; assembly: GCA_964537555.1. Classification (GTDB taxonomy): domain Bacteria; phylum Spirochaetota; class Brevinematia; order Brevinematales; family CAYRWR01; genus CAYRWR01. The sequence goes on along the minus strand of CAZIAD010000017.1, from coordinate 26,763 downwards.
TATAAGCAGATCAATGATGGTGTACCTCTGTATAGTCTGGATGGTAAGGTGTATTTTTCAGGCAGCAGCAATACTTCCCAGTACGGGGCACATGTATATGATGGATCGAGTATAAAAGATGTCCCTGTAATATCTACTGTATTTAATGGCGGCATAATCAATCCCACAGATCTGGATCATAAACTTATTTTTCTGGGAATTGTAGGAGATATTAGCACAGATTATCATTTTAAGCACTTCTTTTTAGATGAGTCCGGTATAAAAGATATAAGGTTAAAAAATGGTACGAAGTATGATTTCTCACTACTGGGCGGAGAAGGTTATGGAGTCAAATTCAGAGATCATGTGTTGATACCTGGAGGATATGTGGAAAATAACATAACAAACTATGCAATCTATAAAATATCATTTCAATAATCATGGAGCTTGATTTGACATTTAGGATGTATTTCCCAGATATGTCATCACTCTATTTTGCTGATAATGAATATATTGATAACCTTGAATAAACAGGGAGAGGCGATCAAACCTCTCCCTGTACCATTGAATAAAATCTTTCCTACCAGGCGAATTTCTGTACCCGGCTGTTTTTAGAGTCCGTGATATAAACGCTATTGTCACCGATGGCTATCCCCGCCGGAAAGTCAAACTGGCCCGTCTCTCTGCCCGCTGATCCCCAGGAGCTGAGGAAGCGGTGATCCCCGGAATACACGCTGATGTAGTTATTGTACTGGCTGATATATATGCGGTCGTGATACAGTACTATATCCAGGGGATTATAGATCCCGGTGATACTGGTCTGGTACTGGCCCATCCGGTCAAATACCTGTACCCGGCTGTTGATACGGTCACAGAGGTATACCCGCTCTCCCTGTACAGCCACTCCGGTGATAAACAGGAACTGCCCCGTGCCCTGGCCGTAAGTACCCCACTGGCGCAGGTAGTTACCATTGGTGTCAAATACCTGTACCCGTGAATTGTAAAAATCCGTGACGAATACCTCGTCCCGGGAGACAAAAATATCATAGGGATTCTTAAACTCTCCGCTACCGGAGCCCTTTGTACCCCACTTCAGGAGGAAGTTTCCCTGCAGGTCAAACACTACCACCCGCTGATTTTCCGTATCAGCTACATAGAGCCGGTCCTGGTAGAGGGATATCCCATGGGGGTAATTGAGCTGGCCGTCCTCCGTGCCGTAACTGCTCCAGCTGCGCAAGATGTTTCCATTGCTGTCAAATACCGTGATAGCACTGCTGAACAGTCCAGCTACATATACTTCTCCCCCCTGAAGGTCAATCCCATAAGGCTGATCCACAGCATTCTCCACAGTACGGGGGACATACCATGCATCCTGGTAGGCAGGGGCCTGGTAAAACTGCACCTGGGCAGTACTTTGCTCCGATATTTCCCCGCTGGTGGAGACAGAACGGGCCAGTACCCTGGATTCAGCATATACCATGAGGCCATTGCCATTATTCCAGTCTATTCCTTCATTGGTAGACCATTGATGAGTAGCGTTGGTATCTCGATTGGTGATGATGATCTCAGCCTGAAAGTCGGCTATGCCATCGGCATTATCGGTGATCACCTGTATCACAGGAGCCCCGAACAGAACAGGTTCCGGCTCGACGGCCGGATCAGTGATCGGATCAGGATCGCTGGGACCCCCCGGTCCCGGATCTAGTAGCGTACACCCCATCAATACAAAGACCATGCCCGGGATCATGAGTAATGATCTCATTTTCATGGCACTCTCCTTGTATTCTCTAAAATTTCCCCTGTGCTTATTAAGAATATAGAGGTGTTTTTCATGGCCGCGCATCTGCCCCGCCTTAACATGCAGGCCTGGGACAATGCTGGTTCACTCATATCATTTTTTATCGAAGCTTACTGATATTGATTTCCCCGGGTGGACTGACCTGAAAATACTCTCCTTTTATCCTTTTTCCCCATTTATTATTCTAAGCAGGCCCGGTTTTATGTCAATACTTAATTTGAATGTTGCAGAAAAATTATTTGATCACGGTATCCCTGGTCTCCGGCTTAAAGCGCATGGTCTTTTTGCCAGCCTGGATATAGTTGGTGGATTTATTGGTCACCCCATTAGACACGGTGGTGACCATGATATTAGTGATCTGGTCCATATCTATACTCACGATTCCAAAGGTCCCGTCGTTGTTCACTGTGATGGTCCCGGACACCGATATAGAGTCGGATGAGCTGTAGGAGTGTGATTCGGATTTATTGATGATAGTGATAGGCTGGGTCATCTTACCGATGGCAAAGCCTCCCCCCAGGCAGAGCAGGCCTACCAGTATTATTGCTACAACACCGCATTGTAATCTCATGGATAGCTCCTTATTGGTACTGCCATACTACCTGCCCGTTGCTGGGCATATTCAGGGTAGTGACCCCGTTCAGTACGTTTTCTTCAGCTTCTTCGATATAGATGGAATAACTATGCAGGGACCCGGAGGGAGCTCCCTGAAAGGTATTACTGAGGGAAATGATACGGATCACATCCCCCCGGTACAGGTCCCTGATTTCAACACTGGTCTGAAAAAAGGTATGTCGCAGAGTGAGGCTGGTATTATCGGAAAAAATATAGCGGGCCCACCAGTAGCGGTCAGTATCAGTGGGAGTGGTATAGGTCTTGGCATAGTATTCTTCGATCTTGATATTGGTCACGGGGGACAGGATCACATTGCTATTGGTGACCAGGATGAGGTTCCAGGCCTGGTTGGAAGTACTGACCGGGGCATCCCGCAGGGCCAGGCTCAGTATCATCCGGGTATCACCGGGGATCGAAATAAATATAGGATCTATGCGGCTCCCCCCTCCGCTCATCTGGAGATAGGCATCATCTATCATCAGAAATCCTGCTCCCTCTATTACGATCTGATTAGTAAAGTCATCGTCGATCTTGGAGGGGATTATGGAGAGGAGTGTGATCGTGTCTGAGGGCGGGGTGTAGGGCGCGCATCCGCTCAGGATCAGGAAAAATAATAAGAGTATCCGGTACTGCTTCATGACTGCCTCCATCTAAGGTATTTTAACCTCAAATGAAGAAATATTCAAAGTCTTTTTGTTTTTCATTTTTGATTAGCCCTTCAGGGTGAGGGACTTGAGCACTCCAGGCCGGGACCCATTCCCTGCATACCCGGGTGCCGTGCTCCCCCTGCATTCCCTTCTGATAGTCCGGACTATGAGTTTACAGCCAGTTCATATCTGTAGTGGGAAGCGGGCCCATCCATTCTCAGCCGCTCCCTTCCCTCAGTTCATTGGGATACACTATGCCTGAGGCACAGGCCCTCTACCTTAATAGAGGGCCTGTTAAGAGGAGGTTTTAGAATGATAGCATGTTCAGGGTAGGGGATGCTTCTCAAAGATCTGATCGGACTTTTGAAACAGTATATCCACGTACTGGCTGCGGCTGTAGGCAAAGGGGTCACTGCTGTTTTTCCGGGACAGGCTCCCCTGAAAATCCGACAGGGACAGGTAACCCTTTTCTTCCATCCACACTTCAATATCTGCCAGTATCTGCGTGATATAATCTATCCCATTGTAAAAGAGGCTGCTCACTATCTGAACGGCATCCGCCCCGGCCAGGAGTGCCTGGATGGCATCATACCCGTTCAGTACCCCAGAATTTGAGATAATGCTCCCCTGTATATTCCCGTATAGGAGGCCGGCATAGCGCAGGCTCAGACGGATATCCCCTTCGCGGCTCAGGTTCCAGGGGAAGGTCTGCTCTTCTTTATGGATATCTATATCAGGCTCAAACAGGCGGTTAAACAGTACAAATCCCTTTATTCCTAGGGCATCCATCTGCCGGATCAGATGTAGAGTGTTGGTAAAATAGGGGCTCAGCTTGACCGAGATGGGTATAGATACCTTGCTGTGGATGACACTCAGAGCGGACAGTATCTCATCCTCTATCCGGGCACCGCTCTTATCGAAATCGCCGGGAGTACTGTAAAAGTTCAGTTCCAGGGCATCGGCCCCTGTATCAGCCAGCTGGGATGAGTATTCCACCCAGGTATTCTCAGAGGTGGCATTAAGGCTGGCTATAAGTGGTATGTTCAGGGCTTTGCGGGCCTGGCTTATCTTGAGGAGATGTTGTTTGGCCCCGGAATGCTCCATGCGGGGAAACAGGGTCTGCATTTCTGCCCCTCGCTCATTATACCGGGTCAGCTCCTGTTCCATCTGATAAGCTTCTATCTGTATCTGCTCTTCAAACAGGGATTTATAGACTATGGCGCCCACGCCGCTTTCTTCCATTTTTCTGAGATTGTCTGTATTGGCACTCAGGTTACTGGCACCTGCTATAATAGGATTTTTGAGTTTGATTCCCATAATATTCGCAGTCAGATTAGCCATGATATCCTCCTTTACTATACCCTATTAATATAGTATGAAAGTGCAAAAGTGTCAATAGTCTAACATAGATAGATACCCATAATTCAAGATAAGAAAGCACTGTGCCGAAGATTTAAACAATTCATTCAAAATGCTGGAAATTTTGTGAATTCACTTTTTTATGTTATAATGTATTCTGATTTCTAAGGGGACAAGGTAATGCCAAATTACACTGAGATAATGCGGGAATTCAACAAACTGATCAAAAAAGCCGGAAAGGCCCAGCAGCCTGAAGAGGCAAAACCATACATTAAGCAGGCCCGGGAACATCTGGAGCAGCATAAAGGCCTCTTTCCCATAGAACATAGCCGTCATAGTTATATTTGCCGGGCCCTGCTGGACACGGAGCGAAATCTCAAGGAATTTCCCATGAGTTATCATGTGATGCGGGCAGAGACCTTGCAGAAACGGGGCCGGGAAGATGAGGCCATGGAACATTATGAGATAGCCTGGGAGATCGCGCAGGCTGAGTATGAAGACTCCGGTGACCAGAGCCTGGTCCTCAAGATCAACCGGCTCGAAAAAAAGATCAATGAATTAAAAGGACGGGAGTAGTATTACTTCCGTTTTTCTTTGGCAGGCTATCCCATGCAGACCTTAAAAGGTAAGTACAACCAGGCCCGAATCATGATCCCACCCCAGGCCCATCTGGACAATGCCACTTATGAGCAGATACGCCGTTTTCTGGATCATCCGGCATTTGAGGGGGAGGCTATTTCTATCATGCCGGATACCCATGCCGGAAAAGGTTCGGTCATAGGATTTACCATGCCCCTGGGGGATAAGATAGTGCCTAATGTGGTGGGAGTAGATATTGGATGCGGGGTCCTTTCCCTGTGCTTAGGGGCTATCCATCCTGATCTTCAGGAGCTGGATGATTATATCCTGCAGCATATCCCCTACGGGTTTAAGGTGAGAAAGGAAGCTCATCCCCTATTATCTCAGTATCCGGATCTTATGAGGGATCTGCACCGGGTATGTGAGCATACATCACAGGATGCGGGCCGGGTGCAGTGTTCTCTGGGTACACTGGGGGGTGGTAATCACTTTATCGAGCTGGGACGGGATTCCTCCGGGGATACCTGGCTGACCATTCATTCTGGTTCCCGCCATTTCGGCCTCTCTGTAGCGGAATATTATCAGGCCAGGGCGGTGGAGCATCTTCCCGCCACCTGGAAGCAGTCTAAAGACCTGGCTTGGCTTACTGAATCCACCGGCGCCCTGGACTACCTCCGGGATATGCGCTGTGCTCAGGTATACGCTGAGCTTAACCGGGAGATCATGGCCACCGACATCTGCACCTTTCTGGGCAGGGACAGCCAGAGTCTGGATCGGGTGCATAGTGTACATAACTTTATCGATTTTGAAGACCATATCATAAGGAAGGGTGCTATACGCGCATCCGGTGATACTATGCTGGTCATCCCTTTTAATATGCGGGATGGCCTGATCCTGGGCCGGGGCCGCAGTGGCAGTACCTGGAATTATTCTGCCCCCCACGGCGCAGGGCGCCTCCTGTCCCGCCGTCAGGCCCGGGAACGGCTGGATCTGGATAGAGCCCGGCAGGATATGAAACAGGCAGGAGTCTTTACCCGTTCCCTGAATAAAAACTCTCTGGATGAAGCTGCCGGGGCTTACAAAGACAAAGCCATGATCATAGATGCCCTGAAAGATGTAGTAGAGATTACGGATTGGGTAAGGCCCGTCTACAATTTTAAAGATCATTAAACTTTTTTCTAATAAAAAAAACAAATCAAGCGCTATGTTTACTTGATATTAGTTGTTAAATGCTGTATCTTTATCTATTGAATATGGTGAAATTTAATAATCGAGGGTTTCATGGATAGTCAGGATACATTAGCAATACTGAAATCGATCCGGGATGATAAAGAAAGCCAATACCTCTATTTTGCCGCACAAAAACTGGTAGATGAAGCCCGTTCCCCCCGGGATTATCAGCATTTTAAACTGAGCTGGAAGGGTGAAGTAAAAAAAGAATTCGAACAGAGCCTTAAGCTACTCAAAGAATACGGGTGGCATGAACCCGTCAGCAAATAATCCAACCTCATCCTGAAATATCAGTCATCTTATTGTCAAAGTAAGTGCTCTAACCTGTGGAATAATCATTCAAAATTGAAGATAATTAAATCAATTAAAGTCAGAAAATAATCAAGATGTCATGATTTATAGTATCAAAATATTTTTATAAAAATAAATCTTGAATTAATTTCACATTAAGTGTGTATAATATGGTATATGTGTATATAATGTTATTATAGTTAGTAAATGTTATAGAGGTGTTATATGATTGTGTTATTGATTTTGTTGTGCCTGTCAGCCTGTGCCGGGATGATAGAGGAATTTCCTCTGGATGAGCCAGTTAGGCAGCAGGAGACTATACCCCTGATACCCGTAGCACCGGGATGGCAGGGTGTTTATATGCCATTACTGCCTATAGAGTCGGGTGAACCTGCATCATCAGAGGGTATTTCAGCCCTTTATACCCATAATACTCAGTCTGTCCCGGCCTGTCCGCTCTATATCAGGGCACGGATCACAGCCCTGGGAAAATATCAGGAGGATTTTTCCAGCTGGCGCTTTATACTTCAGGATGAGAGCGGAGCTATACCTGCCTATATATCAGGGGGTACGGTTTTATGCGAAAGTGATTTGGGCCGAATAGCCGGATTTTGGGTTCTGTCACTGGAGCTGAAGTATGGACATCTTCAGATCAGTTCCCTTTCAAATCTGGTATTATACGAAGACGGGCCTCAGGGTTACGCGTCAGGACCCTGGGACAGTGAGCACTGGATAAATGGAGGTATTTATTACTGGACCGCTCCTGTATCTGCATTATCCGGGTCTAGTGTGATCACGGTATCCTGTAACGCCTATCCTGATCTCAGGATGAGTCCTGAAATGTTTGCCCGGACTGCCCTGGAAGTAGGTGATATTATCACCGTGGTGGCACCGGTGACAGCCTATTTTGATAGTCCTCAGGTAGACTTTATAAATTATCTGCCAGGCAGTATCTGGGATTATATCTATGTCCATTAAAAGGTATCAGCTGCTAACAGTCCTCACTCTATTTGTAGTATTGTCTCTATATAACACCTCATGTACTGTTCGAGGAAATGACTATGCTCATACCGAACGTGATATTAGAGGCCTGGTCTGTTTTTCAGAGATTTTGTATAGTGGGGTATCCTTCCAGCAGGAAGCCGGGATATTACAGGATCAGGATTTTCTCGAACTACGGAATTATTCTGACAGTGTCATAGATATATCGGGATGGGTCATAGAAGTGAGGGGGGATCAGTACTGTGTGATCACCCTCCCTCCGTATTCAGTACTGGCTCCGGGCCAGGTCTACACGGTAGTGAATACCCCAAATGGGGCATTTCTCAGCTATGATCTGGTAATACCCGGCTTACATCTTTCTCCCCGGGGATTTTGCCTGTCTCTGCGCAATGGCAGTGATTCTATGATTGCGGACTATGTCGATTTCAGGGAGGGGAGCGGTCTTCCCGTCGGAATGAGTACTGGCACTGTAAGCTCTTCTATGGTCAGGACCAGTGATTATTTCGGGGCCCGATCCAGTAGTGCCCCCGGGGCATGGGTAGACTATTATCCCATTCATGCCGTGAATATTGATTCCTCCTATTCCGTATTTGCCTCTCCTGGTTCTGATTCCGGACCCCGGGACTGCCTGTCAGGAGACCATTATGAATAAGTTTGTTCTATTCCTGATGGTGATGGCTTTGGGGTCCTGTGAGATAATTCAGCATCAGGAGTCAGTATCCTGGGATTCCCCTCTGTGGGCATGCTTCAGCACCCCGGGTGCAGATACTGTTTCCAGGATAGAGTATACTCTTATAGAGCAGGTAGAGAATGCCCGAAGTACCATAGATATATCGGTCTATGAATTCAAAAACCAGGCTCTGGCTGATGCCCTGATACGGGCCTGGGAGCGGGGAGTGCAGATCCGGATGACGGGTGATTGTGATAACAGATCTGACTCAGGTTACCAGGCTCTTCAGCACGCGGGAATACCCCTACGCCTGGGAAACCCCGGACATAGTATGCATAATAAGTATATGATCATAGATCAGAGTATGGTGATCACAGGCAGTGCAAATTATACCGATACCGCATTCTACCACAACAATGAAAATATCATACTGATCCGGCACCCGGGTGTGGCGGCCTATTACACCGGAGATTTTGAGACCATGTATATACGGGGGCTTTTCGGTTCTGATAAGACCGGCCATGCCTGGCCCGGATTTGAAAATAACATTTTTTTGATCACCAATAATAACAGACTTTCCAGTCTGGAAGTCTATTTTCCGCCTTATGAGGAAGTCAATTCTGCCAGGAGAGTGGATCAGGTATTGATTGACAGGATATCCGGATTGGAGCATAGCCTTGACTTCAGTGTGTTTTCTTTTACTCATGAGGACATGGCCCGATCCATGATCCATGCCGGGGCACGGGGCCTGCAGCTTCGGGGGGTTTTTGATTCTCTGTGGCATTTGAATAGTGCCTATTCCGTGCATGAGCTCTTTATTCAGGCCCAGGGCTGGTATGAGGATGTGGAAGTAAGATTTGATGGTAATGAAGACCATCTGGATATGCAGCCCCTTTCCGGGGGGAAATGCCACAACAAATATATTATGGGTGACTATGGCCAGGAGCAGGCCTTCCTGCTCACAGGTTCGTACAATTTTTCAAAATCTTCCTCCTACCTGGGCAATGATGAGAATTTTATCATACTCAATGATCCTGATATTTTAGCAGTATTTCATGATGACTTTATGAGGCAGTGGAGGAGTAGCTATAGCCTGACCCTGGATCAGGGGGGTGATGATGCCGCCTATCAGGATATCCTTATCACAGAAGTGATGTGGGCGGGGAGCCGGGACGAAGAGGGAACCTCTTATCCCTGGGATGATTTTATAGAACTGTATAATCCCGGGCCTCATTCTATCAATATTTCAGGCTGGCAGCTGGAAGGAACCCGGGCTACCCAGGCCAGATCCTACCGGCTTATCATGAGCCTGTTTCCCCGGGATACTATCCTGGAACCCTATAGCATCCTGGTCCTGGCACTATCTACCAATCATGCCTGGACTTATCCCCGCACACTTATTGATCCCTGGTTATTCCTGTATGAACAGGACAGTCAGGAAGCGGTCCGCCTGGTCTTAAAAGACTGTGACGGGACTCTTATTGATGAGGCGGGATCAGGTTACGGGCTGCCTTTAGCCGGAGGCTGGGGGGATGGCACTCAATGTGTCTCAATGGAACGTAAGCTGCAGCCCCTGCTGCCGGGCAGGATGGCCTCAGCATGGAGAGATGCCCCAATGACAGGTATTTATGTCTCTCCCCCATATCAAAATAAGACCTTAGCCTCTCCAGGCACCTTAGGAGTTGATAAATGAAAAAGTGTTTACTGATAATAATGGCAGTTTTTAATATCTTGTGCACCTTGTATCCGGACAACAGAGAGATCTCTACCAGTCTCAGGGTCAGGCTGGAAGGCTTGTATTTTAATAACGCAGATCTGCGTAGTCTGGATAGTTCCAGCCGGACAATGGTGGAATATACCGATGACCGGAGTTTTCTTATGTGCTCTTCCCTTTCCGGGTTTATAAGAGGCAGGATACTGGATCTGTTCAGTCTGGAATTGGGAGGGGATATTTCAGGTTTCTGGGGAAATGACAGCCTGTCTTACCGTTCTCCCGAGCAGGCTGTGTATTTTAACAGGCTCAATGTAAGTATAGACCTGGCAGCCCTCTCACCTGAGACGGTATTATATGACATGCGCCTGGTCCTGGGCCGTAGGGCCTATGCCAGCAGTGAGGCCGATGTATTTCCCCGTTATATATGGAAAGACACAGTAGATGCCATACAATGGTACTGGAGGTCCACTCTGGGTTGGGGACTGGATGTGATCCTGGATTTTTATGCTATGAACTCGCCCATTAATGACTTTTACAGTATACAGAAAGACCGTCATGCCGATGTTATCGAGCATTTTGATGCATCCGTCAATACACTGCGGCTGGGCTTCACCCCATTTTTTACAAAAAAATACTACCGGGACGGACTCAGCTCTGTAGAGTTTCGACCCTATTTCTTGTATGCGGATATTGGAGCTACCGGGGATGATTACGGGCAGGGAGGTAGTGAACTATCCCGGGGAGGAATGACTGCCAATTATGATGACGGGGATTATCTAGCGATCGGAGGAATGAGCCTGTTTTTGGAAGGGAAGTATTATGCTACACGGGTGGAAGCAGCCTACTCCTGGGGCAGGGATAATAAACGGGAAGAAATAATCCCGGTATCCGGTTGGGGCCTGCATGCCGCATTTTCTCTGCACAGCCCGTCCAGCCACAGGCATATTTTCCAGCTCACTGCTCAGGCTTCCTATTTTGAGGGAGCTGAAGCGGACACCACGGGCAGGATCCTAAAATATGGATTCACCGGGTTTAAGGGTGATACCTTGGGAGGCCTGGTGTTTCGCCAGTATTACGGAGTCTTTCCGGGGGCTATACTGGAATATCGGGGCATAGACTTCAGGGCAGATCAGTATTCCCGGCGCGCTGGTACTTATAGTATAAACTCCGGCCTTAGCTGGAAAGACCATTCCAGGAAAAATAAGAAACGGGAGCTGATACTGGATCAATGGTGGTATTGGGATAATAATCACTCCTCCCTTCAGGAAGACGGGTATACGGATCTGGAAGTCCTGCAGCAAAAGCGATGGTCCCGCTTCATGGGATTTGAAACAGATGTGAAATACCGTAAAGAGCTGCATTATCGTTGGTCATGGGGCCTGGAGGGAGGCATATTTTTACCGGGCGAATATTTCAGCATTGCCCTGCCGGATGAAGGAGCACAGGGAGTCACGCCTGCCTGTATGTTCCGGCTATATACAGAAATCCGATTGTAGGTATTTACCATGAGATTAATCCTGTTTTTAATTATGACTATGGCCTTATTCTCCTGTCATTCCCTGGAGGGGCGGTATTTCAGTGATGTGTCTTCAATACGTTTACTGCATTCAGAAGAGGAACTGACAGCACTCTTGAATGACTCACACACTAAGTGCCGGATTATTCTGAGCGGGACTGCCGGGCCGGCATTATCTAACATCCTTGTGGAACTTTCAGGCAGGGGTATAGAGCTGGAGATCCTGATGAACCTGAAATACAAAGGCATTGTTTACGCTGAGGCAGCTATGTATTACGGAAATCAGAACTCGGCGATCTATGAAGATATCTTTCTTATAGATGAACAGGGAATATGCCTTGCAGGGAATGATTCCCGGACACTGTCTCCTCCTTTTGTATGGCTTTCAGACCGGGGGCTTTCAGACCAACTGCACCATGAGTTTGAACAGATGGCTTACCTGCATCGTTTTGCCAAAGGAAATGACAGTGAGATCCCTAAACTGCCTGAAACCGGATTTCTGGAGTACCGCTTCCCGGATGGATCAGTAAAGCTGGGATTTCATCCTCAGGATAATGTCCTCAATACTTTGTACAGATCGCTGGAGAACTTTACAGGCCGATCCGCTCTTATTCTGAATAGTGGCGGGGATACCCGTCTCCTCGCACTTCTGGACCATCTTTACCCCCAGGGCCCCCCCACGGAAGTCGTGTTATGGGATGACCCTGACCGGTCGGAGGATATATGCTCTTATTACCCATGGCTGAATCATTTCATGACAAAGCGACCCGGGTTTAATGCATTATTCCTGGGAGAAGGGGACAGCCTGGATAGGGTGTTGCTATGGTCCTTTCCCCTGGATACACGGCACCGGTATAATCTGATGGATGGATTATTACTGGATATCGAGGGCTCTTTTGTACAGGAATTATATCAATTCTACTCCAATCAGTATCTACAGTCTCAGTACCAGGAGGACAGGTTTAAACATAGAGTCTCTTTTCCAGATGCCGGGCAGGTGGTTTTTTCTGAAGTAGGCTTTATGAACATTTCCGGTGACTGGAGAGGCGATTTTATAGAATTGGCTAATGTATCCCAGTCCGCCCTGGAACTGGGGGGGTGCCGGATCATACTTTCCAATGCGTATCGACCTGCATCTCCGGACAGTCTCAGTTTTCCGCTGGGTACCATCCTGCTGCCGGGACAATGCCTGGTCATCGCATCTTCCTATCAGGAATATTCTTATGTAGACTTTGTGGCTGACCTGTTCATCTATTCGGGGGGCTTTTCACTGAGTCTGCTTTCCAGAGAAGGGGGCGTTATAGACTGTGCTGCTGATGTGGAACTGCCTTATGAGGCATGGGGAGCCCGGGTCTATTCCTCCAGCCGGGATAAATCCATGCACAGACTCGATGCTTTTACTCCTGGGAATGAGCCTGCTGCGTGGACGGGCACTACTCTCCAGACCAATGTCTATCCGCTTTATAGCTCAGAGATAAGAGCCAGTCCCGGATATTATACCCCATAGCATTTTTTTAGGTTGCAGGATTTCATTTTTTTACTTAAAATCAGGTATACTATATAGAACTTATAATTGGGGAGAGCTATGAAAAAATTACTTTGTGTAGGAATATTGTTATTATCTTCCAATTGGGCTTTTTCTATTCATGCCCGTTACTTTCTGGAGATACAGTCTCAAAAATCTTCGGATATGGGATATAACTACCTCGACCTATCCGGATCCAAAGAAGTGTCTAAAGAAGGTTTGGATAATCAGTATTGCTATATGTTCATTTACGAAGATAAAGATGACTCTCTGATCAAGATCCACTATATACGTAATGGCCGGATCAGTTATATCCCATTAAAACAGTATTCCACTATCAATCTGGCCTATGAGGATGGATTTGAGTTGCGTACTTTTGCCGATCCATTTGGAAATGCAGTAGCCAATGAATGGGGTATCTACACCATCAGGACCAAACTCGATGAAGACAAAAGGTATTTAAAATCCTTTAATTATGATAAAAAAACCAGACTGACTGATGACAATAACGGTGTATGTATGTATGGATTTGATTATGATGAACAGGATCGACTCATTCAGGTCAGGAGTTTTGATAAGCGGAATAAACCTGTGCTGGATAAGGGTTATGCCATGATCAGCCTGGAATATCAGGATGAAGAAAACACTGTCACCAAGACTTATCTGGATGCCAGAAAAAAGCCGGCTGCCAATATATTTGGAGTGGTCTATGAGAAAGTCACTTCCGTAAGCACCAATGCCTATTCTGTAAAGCAGTTTTCCTACTTTGGTGGTGATTTTAAGCCCGTGTTGCATAAAGCATTGCAGGCACATTCCATGATACAGATCATAGATGATAGAAATGCCAGCCTGGAAACTCGATACTATGACACTCAGGATAAGCTGATCACTGGTGGGGTGGCTGTCATCAGATATAAGCTGGATCAATACCGGCATATAAAGAGCATCGCCTATTTTGATCATGAGTATAAAGCAACGGCAAAACAAGGGGTACACAGACTGGAATACAAAAATGACAGATTCGGGAATGTGCTGGAGCTGGCCTATTATAATACAGAAAATGATCTGGTCCCTCAGGAGAGCGATGTCGCCTTACTGAAGTATCAGTACAACCGATATGGAGACATGATCTCTAAACAGTATTTTGGGATTGATGAACGCCCTGCAGTAAACACCGAGGGCATTCATAAGTATACTTATATGTATAATGACAGGGGGCAGGACCTGGAGATCGCTTCTTACGATCTGGATGGGGCTTTAAAAGAAGACAGTCAGGGCTATGCCAAGTATCATAAAGAATATGATGTGTATGGCCGTCTTGTTTCTTTTCGAAGATTTGGACAGTTTGATCAGCTGAAGCCAGATAAAGACGGTGTAGCTTATACCACCATAGAGTATAAAAACAATGGTAAGATACAATATTACCAGTTTAACCTGGCGGGCCAGGTCATCGAGACTTATAGTGAGTGATTTGTCTTTTTCTGTAATCTATGCTTATATTCTATAATAAGTGTAGGAATATTACAGGGAGGATAGAATGGACCAGATCAAAAGATCCGAAAAAGAATGGAAAGAGATCCTTACTCCTGAGCAGTACCGGGTCATGAGAGAACATGGCACGGAACAGGCATTTACGGGTAAGCTATGGGATAATCATGAACATGGCACATATCTGTGCGCAGCCTGTGGTCTCGAGCTCTTTTCTTCGGATACCAAGTATGAGTCCGGTACGGGATGGCCCAGCTATTTCCAGCCCTATGCCCCGGAACATGTCGCCACTACCGAAGATAAGAGCCTCTTTATGAAGCGTACTGAAGTTCATTGTGCCAGATGCGGTGCCCACCTGGGCCATGTCTTTCCCGATGGACCGGCACCCACAGGCCAGAGATACTGTATAAATTCAGTGTCATTAGACTTCAAAAAAAAATAAAATAACAGCCGCTGGGGGCATCCTCAGGGGCTGTTTTTCTATCTCACTAATTCCAGTGACTCTAATGCCTCGGCTGCTGCGACATTGGCTTTTATATGTTGAGGGTTGACTGAACCGATGATAACTGTACCTATCACTTCCTGACGGACCAGCCACTGTAGGGCATATTCTGAGAGTTTGAGGCCTTTTTGTTCAGCCTCCTCTGCAAAGCGGTCCCTCAGTTCCAGCATCTTGTCTTTTACACTGGCATCCCAGTACACCGGATAATCCACGGGTATGACCGGATCCCTCACTTCAGTGAGCCAGCTCCTGGCCAGGGGACAGTAAGGGATGAGAGATATCTGGTTCTGTTTACAGTAGGGGAGTATTTCCGATTCAGTACGGTATTCCAGCTTGCTACCCAGAAATATTTCAGTATTGCGGTCTATCATGTTATACAGTACCTGTATTGTAGAGATCTCATCTACCTGCCGTACTTTATCCAGATTATCAATACCCAGGTTACATACTCCAAAGTACCTTACTTTTCCGGCATCCCGGGCTTTGATAAAGGCCTCCATGGTCTCATGCAGGTCAGTACGATTATCATTCCAGTGGATCTGAATGAGGTCAATATAATCAGTTCCGAGGCGCTTCAGGCTCTGGTCTATCTCCCATAATACGGACTCTTTACTCAGGTCTTTACGTACTTTTAACTGGGCATTTTTACTTTGTTCAGATACCGGGGTGTCGGTCTGATCCCATCTTTTACCCACTTTTGTGGCCAGTATGACACTGTCTCTTTTTCCCTTTACAGCCCGACCTACCAGATCTTCAGAGTGTCCGTAGCCGTAGGCAGGTGCGGTATCAAAATAATTAATTCCGTGATCAATGGCGCAATCCATTGAATAAAGGGAAGTTTTGTCATTGATCCCTTCCCACATCACTTTAGACACTTTCCAGGCACCATATCCTATTACGGAAGCATAAAGATCGCTTTTTCCTAAACGGCGTTTGATCATGATTAAATTCTCCCCTCTCATTCAATAATATTATAAGGTAGTTTAAATTCTAAATCAAAAATATTTCAAATCATTTTAGTATTCATACGACAATATCAAAGTAGAAATATCTCAGACTAACATTGTTAATAAATTTGACTTCCGGCTGTCTTATGATTATAATCTGCATAGTAGATTACTGGGAATTTGGATACAGAAATAAAGGGAGGGATGAGATGGATCGTTTTCTGCATCATCCGGGTCTAGACACCTTTTTTAACCTGGCTCTGGAGGAATATCTCTTAAAAGATATGCCGCCCGCTTCCCGTATTCTACTGCTATGGCAGAGTGATAATGCAGTAGTACTGGGAAAACACCAGAATCCCTGGCTGGAATGTGATATGCCCTTTTTACAGGAGCACGATATAAAGCTGGCCCGCCGAATATCCGGAGGGGGAGCGGTCTTTCATGACCGGGGAAACATTAACTTTGCCTTTATCATCCCCCGACAGGAACATAATCCATCCTTTTTTTCAGGGCTGATACAAACAGCTTTGAATAAATTGGGAATACCTGCCAGCCAGAACCAGAGACATGACCTGCTATTACACGGCAGCAAGATCTCAGGTAATGCATTCTGCTTAAAAAAAGAACGAGCCCTGCATCATGGGACTCTGCTGGTACAGAGTGACCTGCGTCTTATGGATAGCCTGAGGCCGGTAAATCAATGGGAGACGAAGGCAGGAGTACGTTCTCATCCTTCTCCTGTGACCAATATCAAAGATCATTATACAACCATCAGCCTGGACAAGGTCATAGCTGCTATCAGAGAGGAATGGTACGCTTATGCACCAGACTCTGTGGATCTGGAGCAGGGAGCACTGGACCTGCAAACTATCCATGAAATCCGGGACAGACTGCAAAGCTGGGACTGGATCTATGGCCAGACCCCACCCTTCAGCTTAAAGCTGGATATGTACCAGGATCATCTTAAGGTGGATGTGGAACATGCCTATGTTCAGCATATTATCAGAGAAAAGGATAAGAGCCTGATTTATGCGGGACAGAATGAATATAAGTTTAATAAAAAAAATCTTGAGACTCTGCTTTTGGGGCAGGAGACATTCTCTCCTTCCCTCCTCCAGAGTCTTGTTTTTTAAAACAGGAGGATCAGAAATGACCAGACAGGAACTGATGAATGAGGTGAGCGAGATCCTCACCAAAGCAAAAACAGCTGTGTTGGCTACGGTCGACAAAGATGGAAAACCCCATATGCGCTGGATGAGCCCCACGATTCTACGGGATAACCCCCAGGCCATTTACGCAGTGACTAATCCCCATGCCATAAAGCTGGGTGCATTACAAAAGGATAATCAGGTAGAATGGCTGGTACAACCCCGTACTATAGAGACAGTGATTAGCCTCAGAGGAAAGATCAATGTGATCGAAAATCCCTCTCTGAATGCCCAGCTTATGGAAGTACTGGCCCGGAGACTCAATGTCTTCTGGAAAGTCAATCATGATGAATTGGACTTTGTAGTGCTGGAGACAGTGATAGAAGAAGCGACATACTTCAAGCCTATGAAAGGCACTTATGAAGTCGTGAAGTTTTAGGAGCGGGACATGATTAAAAAAACTTATGACGTAAAAAAATACGATAAGAAATTCCTTAAAGAAATTCTGTCCCAGATGGTAGAGATCCGCCGTTTTGAAGAAAAAACAGGTCAGATGTATGGCCTGCGCAAAATGGGGGGCTTTTTACACCTCTACATCGGGCAGGAGGCGGTAGCAGTGGGTTCCATAGCTGCCCTCGACATGAAAAAAGACTATATTCTTACTACTTACCGTGACCACGCTCATGCCCTGGCCTGTGGTATGGATGCCAATTCCATTATGGCTGAGATGTATGGAAAGAGTACCGGCTGCTCCAAAGGAAAAGGCGGCTCCATGCACTTCTTTGATAAAGACAAACACATGCTGGGTGGAAATGGAATTGTAGGGGCGCATGTACCGGTAGGGGTAGGGGTAGCCTTTAAGATCAAGTACAAAAAAGAAGACGGGGTAGTACTCATCTATTTCGGGGATGGAGCTGCCCACCAGGGTGCCCTGGCTGAGGCGATGAATCTGGCCCGGATCTGGGACCTGCCTGCCGTGTTCATCTGCGAAAATAATCAGTATGGTATGGGTACTGATTTTAAAAGGGTATCCGCTGAAGAAGATTTCTCTAAAATGGGCCCTGCCTTCGGCATGGAGGGTAAACAGATCGATGGTATGGATGTACTCAATGTCTACGAAGAACTCAAAGATTCTGTAGCCAAAGCCCGCAAAGGGGAGCCTTCCTATATCGAGATCAAGACCTATCGTTATAAAGGACATTCTGCATCCGACCCGGCTAAGTACCGTACCAAAGAGGAGCTGCAGTGTTATAAAGACAGTGACCCTATAGTGGGACTAAAAAATGCTATGATAGAAGCAGGCCTTCTCACTGAAGCTGAGTACAAAAAGCTGGATGACAAGATGAAGGAAAAGGCCCAGGCTGCGGCGGAATACGCTGATCAGAGCCCTGAACCCGAAATGCATGAACTCTATACAGATATACTGGTAGACTAGGAGTAAATGATGGAAGTAACCATAAGAGAAGCCCTCAGACAGGCTTTAGACGAAGAGATGACCAGAGATGAAAATGTCTTTCTCATGGGTGAGGAAGTAGCCCAGTATAATGGAGCCTATAAAGTGTCCCAGGGACTGCTGGATAAGTACGGTGAGCAGAGGGTCCTGGACTCTCCTATTACCGAAGAAGGGTTTGCCGGATTGGGGATCGGGGCAGCTATTGCCGGCCTGCGTCCCGTGATCGAGTTTATGACTTTTAACTTTGCTCTGCAGGCTATAGACCAGATCATTAATAACGCTGCTAAGATGCTGTATATGTCGGGAGGCCAGCTCAATGTGCCTATAGTGTTCCGGGGTGCCAATGGGCCGGCCGAATACCTGGGCTCACAGCACAGCCAGGCCTGTCAGACCTTCTTTGCCCATGTGCCCGGTTTGAAAGTAGTAGTCCCCTCCAATCCCTATAATGCCAAAGGCCTCCTTAAGACCGCTATCCGGGACAATAATCCGGTGATCTTCATGGAAGCAGAAATGGCTTATGGATGGAAAGGGGAGATCCCTGAAGAAGAATACACCATACCATTTGGCCAGGCTAATATAGAACGCCCGGGTAAGGACCTCACTCTTATCTCCTATGGCAAAGTGATGCGCACTGCTCAGATGGCTGTCCAGGAGCTCGAAAAACAGGGAGTGGATGTAGAACTGATAGACCTGCAGTCTATCCGTCCTCTGGATGAAAAGACCCTCATAGAGTCAGTAAAAAAGACCAACCGGGCAGTCATTGTGGATGAAAGCTGGCCCTTTGCCTCTGTAGCCTCCCACATAGGCTGGCTCCTGTCACATGAATGTTTTGATTCCCTGGATGCGCCGGTGGAGCTCGTCATGTCAGAAGATGTCCCCTTCCCCTACAACCACAAGCTGGAACTGAGTGCCCAGCCTAATGTGGCTAAAGTAGTGGATGCCGCTAAAAAAGTACTGTACATATAGTACATAAGGATGAGAAAATGGCAGAAAAAGTATTAATGCTGGCTCTCTCTCCCACCATGGAGGAGGGCACTATAGTAAACTGGAAAATAAAAGAGGGAGATAAGGTGGCTGAGAGCCAGGTCCTCTGCGAAGTAGAGACAGATAAGACTACTATGGAATATGAGTCCCAGGTAGAGGGAACCGTGCTTAAGCTGGTAGTAGATGCCGGCGGGGCAGTCAAAGTAGGTGAAGCTATCGCGATAGTAGGGGAAAAGGGAGAAGATATCTCGGATATCCTGGCCAGCCTTAAGGAAAAAAAGAGTGCAGCCCCTGCTCCTGCCGCGGCTGACCCAGCCCCGGAACAGGATACTCCGGCCCCGGCGACTCTATCTGTCGCCGCCCCAATAGCCGCAGTCCAAAATGGCCCTGTCAAAGCATCTCCCCTGGCCCGTAAGCTGGCCTCAGATGCAGGATTAGACCTGGCGGCCATTCAGGGTTCAGGCCCGGAAGGCCGCATAGTCAAACGTGATATCGAGCAGGCCCAGGCAGGCGGAACTGCCAGCCGGCCTGGATCTGGAGCTGCCCCTGCACCCTATATTGCCCCCCGCCTGGAGGATAAGGTCATAAAGGTCAGTGACAAGCGGCGTATCATCGCCCAGAGACTGGCGCAGTCCAAGTACACCGCACCTCATTATTACCTCTCAGTAAACATCGAGCTGGATAATATCATCGCAGCCCGGGAACGTATCAATAAGAAACTGAAAGACCATAAGATATCTATGAATGCTTTCTTTATCAAACTGACTGCAGAAGCCCTCAAGAAGCATCCCATGGTAAATTCCAGCTGGAACGGGGATACCATCATCCAGCACGGCTCAGTGGATATTGCCCTGGCGGTAGCGCAGCCTGACGGACTGATCACCCCTCTGGTGCGCAGTACCGAGTCCAAAGGAATTCGCCAGATCGATGCCGAGATGAACGTACTGATACAGAAAGCCTTTGACAATAAGCTCAGCCCCGACGAGTACAATGGGGCTACCTTCACGATCTCCAACCTGGGGTCTTTTGGAATAGATGAGTTTACGGCTATCATCAATCCTCCGGGGGCTGCTATCCTGGCTATCGGTAAGGGGCAGAAGGAGCCGGTAGTAGACGAGAGTGGTAATATCGTAGTCAGGACCCGCATGAAGGTAAACCTGTCATGTGATCACAGGGTCATAGATGGAGCGGTAGGGGCTGCCTTCCTGGCTGACCTTAAGGCTATCATGGAAGACCCCATTCAGGCCCTGTTTTAGGCCTAAGGAAGTAATATGAAAAGTTATGATCTGATAATAATAGGAGCGGGCCCCGGGGGCTATGTGGCCGCCATCAGAGCCAGTCAACTAGGGCTCAAGGTAGGCCTGGTAGAAAAAGATAAACCGGGGGGAGTGTGTCTGAACATCGGCTGTATACCCTCCAAAGCACTGATACACCAGGCAGAGATGGTGGAGGATATTCCTCACCTGGAACACCTGGGTATCAAGGTAGATAAATCCGGAATGGATTACAGGAAGGTATTTGATAAGTCCCGCAAGGCAGCTACCACCCTGTCAAAAGGAGTGGAATTCCTGCTCAAGAAAAACAATGTAGAGCTGATCCAGGGTGAAGCCGTGTTTAAGGCTGCCAAGGTACTTACCATAAATGGCAAGGAAGAGATCACGGCAAAGAATATCATTGTGGCCACCGGATCCTCTCCTACCCAGATCCCTGGATTTGAATTTGATGAAGATAAGATCCTGTCATCCAATGGAGCCCTCATGCTGGAACAGCTGCCTCAGTCATTAGTCATCCTGGGCAGCGGCGCTATCGGAATGGAGTTCACCTACATCATGAATGCCTTTGGAGTAGAAGTGCACCTTATAGAGATGCTGCCCCGTATCCTTCCTATCGAGGATGAAGAGATCTCCAAACACATGGAGGCAGTGTTCAGGAAAAAGAAGGTAAAGATCTATACATCGACCAAGGCTAAATCTGTTAAGACATCAAAGACCGGTATCACATTGACTCTGGATGATAAAGACGGCAAGGAGTTCGAGATCAAGGCGGATAAGATCCTGGTGGCAGTAGGTCGCAGGCCTAATACGGCTGGTTTCGGACTGGATAAGGCCGGAGTGAAACTGACCGAGCGGGGCTTCATCGAGACCCATGACTACTATGAGACCAGTGTCCCTGGTATCTATGCCATTGGTGATGTAGTGGCCTCCCCCCTGCTGGCCCATGTAGCATCCAAAGAAGGAGAGATAGCAGTCGAGCATATCGCCGGGCATAAGGTGGAAAAAGTGATCGATCCTATGGAGATACCGGGAGCTACCTACTGCCAGCCCGAAGTAGCCAGCTTTGGACTGACCGAGTGGAAAGCCAAAGAGTTAAAGCGCGAGTACAAGACTGCCAGCTTTACTTACAGGGGTGCCGGAAAGTCTGTAGCTGTGGAAAAAAGTGAGGGTTTTGTCAAAGTGGTCTATGACCCTAAGACCCATGAGATACTGGGTGCCCATATGGTGGGTGCCAATGCTACCGAGATGATACATGAATGGCTCCTGGCCAAAAAGACCGAGCTTCTGCCCCAGGATATTGCTACTATGATTCATGCCCATCCTACTTTAAGTGAAGTCAATATGGAGGGAGCCCGGGCTATTGAGGGCTGGGTGATCCATGCATAAGTGTAACTAAGTTAATAGGGGGCTGTCTCACCTGACAGCCCTTTTTTAATATCTTGACCCCTACAAATGAATTAAGTATAATCTCTCAGTCGAGGAGGTAAATATGAAGAAGCTGACTTTGTTATTGATTATTTTGGGGACAGGGGCCTGTTCCTATCTTCCTATAGGGTTTGACCCAGTGGCCGGGGCTACAGTTTTAGAGACCCGGGATTATATAGAGGTCAGTCCGGATTCCGGTACTCCTCTCACAGGGCTGGTTTTTTATCCCGGTGGCCTGGTCGATCCCCATGCGTATATCCCTCTGGTATCCCGTGTGGCCACCAATGGGTATCACAGTTTTATTATGAAAGCCCCTCTAAATCTCTCAGTCATGTCCTGGAGCCAGGCTGATGATGTGGTCAATAATTTTGACAGCATCACTCACTGGTTTATAGGAGGGCATAGCCTGGGCGGTGCCATGGGAGCCCGTTATTATTTTGAAAATCAGGATAAAATCTCCGGGTTATTTCTTCTGGCCGCCTGGCCTACAGCCGATTGGGACCTCAGTCTCACCACAAACTCATACCTGCTCCTCTCCGGATCTCAGGATGGAGTGGCCACCCAGGATGAAGTCCTGTCAAATATTCAGTATCTACCTCCCGTCATAATGGTCTCCAATAGCAGCCAGATCCTCACAAACAGTAGTTCTCAGACTTTCTGGTATGAGATCCCCGGGGGTAATCATGCCCAGTTTGGAAACTATGGAGAACAGGACGGGGATGGTACAGCTACCATGAGCAGGGATCAGCAGCAGGATGAGGCCGCCCGGCTTATTATCCTTTATATGCAGGGCAGGGGGTATTAATATGAAAAAGATCATAATACTGGTAGTCATGGTGATGGGATTTAGCAAAGGCTTTGGTTTTGTGTTTACTCTGGGAGCTGAGATACAGCCTGGACTGAACTATGCGGGGCAACCCGGCATAGGCTATAACGGTACACTTATTCGCTCCGGTATGCTAAAGAGTCTGTCCGCTTTTGATTATACACTGGATATGTATGTGGGAGGCCAGACTTATGGAATGGAATGGGGTGTGGGTAATTTTATCAATTATCCCTTTCTCCGTATGAAGACCGTGAATCTGGGACTTTATGCCGGCCTGGATGTAGGCATAGGCCTGTTCCGCCCTCATCCGGTAATGGCTTACGCTGTACAGGCGGGCCTTAAGTATAGTATTTATATGAATAACGTATACTGGGTATTTAATATAGGGGTACGCTATCATGACTCTCCCTGGTATAGTGCCAATGTGTCTCCGATGAGTACCATAGATCTTCCTCTTTATTTTGGAATGGAGTGGAGAGGTAATAGTAGCAAATCAAGACCGAAACAAAAGGTTTACAAATGAAACACATCCCAGGGCTAAATATTCTCATAATGATTTTAACTATCACGCTAAACGGATGCGGAATGATAGCTATTCATAGCCCTGATTGGGATCTACACCATTTTTCTGAGGATTTTGAAGATTTCAGCCTGGCTCAGTGGAGCCTGGGAGTCCAGGATATCAGCCGTATTACCTGGACGAGTAATGCCCGTTCCGGTACCAATGCTGTCGCATTTACTATCTATCCCGGCGATTATGCCCAGGGGGGCTCCCGGGCTGAGCTATCCTGGTCTGCACTCATGCCCTACGGAGCGGATATATATTTAGCTTATTCTCTGATGCTGGCCTCGAATTATCTGGACTCTGGCAGATGGCAGATCCTGGGCCAGTGGCATGACCAGCCTGATGTGTTGAATGGAGAATCCTGGGAACATTTCCCCGGAAACAGCCCCCCTGTATCCCTGCACTATACCAATCAGACCCTGGGAGTAAGCATACTGTACCAGGATAAAGAGAATGCCCAGGTCCCTCTCATGGATTACACTCCGGGAAGCTGGGTCGATCTCACATTTCATATTAAATGGAGCCTGGGAAATGACGGATATGTAGAAGGCTGGACCAATGGGAGCAAATGGTTTGAAAAGATCTATGCCCCGACATTGTTTAACCGTATGGGTAATTATTTTAAGATAGGGATATACCGGGGGCCTGAGGCAGATAAGACTAATACCGTCTATTATGATGCTATTCATATCGGGTCTTCTTTCGGGGAGGTGCAGCCATGAGGAAAATGGTACTTTTGATGTTTCTGTTCCTCATCCCCATGATGTCCCATTCTCATACATGGCACTTCAGCTGGGGCAGCTACAATGGCCGGTATTTCTATCCCCAGACTCGGCTGCAGTATTTCAGTCCGCCCTTTAAGATCGCTCCCATGAATCTGGAGATATCCCTGGATATGATGGGCACTTTTGGATTTAAGTTCAGCGATAGTTTTGATCTGGGTATACAGGCCTGGTATCAGCTTAAAAACTGGGACAGGCTGGCTCTGTTAGGGGGTGGGGGACTGGTTTGGAACAGTAACCAGCTTACCGGAACTAATTCAGTGCAGACACTGCTCTCAGTGATGCTCTCCAAAGTATGGTATCCCCGGCATAGTCTGTATCTACCTGTTACTCTGAGGTTTTACGGCAATGGCTGGGATACTCAGACAGCTCTGGAATATCTCTTTTCTATTCACAAGAGAGTCAACCTGTCAGCCAGGCTGGAATATCACCTACTCAGTTTTTATGACCTGAGTGCGTTTGAGTCCAGAGTGCAGATGTTTTTAGGGCTTGGTTTTACGCTGTAAAATTGACGCTCAGTACTCAATATGCTATAATACTATTCTTAAATAAGCGCTTATAGCTCAGTTGGATAGAGCGTTGGATTGCGGTTCCAAAGGTCACAGGTTCGACTCCTGTTAAGCGCGAGATTGCCCTGCGAGAGATCGTAGGGTTTTTTATTACCCGGAGAGGTGCCAGAGTGGTCGAATGGGGCTGACTCGAAATCAGTTGTGCAGCTTATGTTGTACCGAGGGTTCGAATCCCTCCCTCTCCGCATATGAAACAGGGGCCGTCCAAATGGACGGCCCCCTGGTTTTACTGGTCACTATGCATGAACTTATGCGCTATTCCGGGTACCCAGCTTCGGGGTACCAGCCGTACTGAGTTCGCCAGGAGCCAGTTCATAAAGCCAGGGATACGGGACAGCTTATTGCGGAGCATGCCCTTGATGCCCACTTTTACCACCTGAGGGGCCTGCATCATGAATAACTTATGATAAAGCGTCTTTTTTTGTC
The DNA here is from genome assembly GCA_964537555.1 of uncultured Brevinematales bacterium. Taxonomy (GTDB): domain Bacteria; phylum Spirochaetota; class Brevinematia; order Brevinematales; family CAYRWR01; genus CAYRWR01. Next base: position 1,449 of record CAZIAD010000017.1, on the reverse strand, counting down.
TGGCCACCTGGAAAAATTCAGTCTCAGTGACACCGGGCGATAGTACTGAAACATGGATATTATATTTTTTCTTTTTGAGCTCATAGCGCAGGGCTTCCCCAAAATAGAGTACAAAAGCCTTGGCTGCGGCGTAAGTGGCAAAGAGCGGGGTGGACTGGTAGGCAGCTATGGATGCCACGAGCAGGATACGCCCATAATTGTTTTCCTTCATATCATCCAGGAAGAGCCGGGTAAGCTGGGTCAGGGCTTTGATATCTACATCGATCATAGTATTTTGCTGGGCCCATTCACTCTCGTCGAAGTAGCCGAACACCCCAAAGCCGGCATTATTGATCAAAACATCTACATTAATCTTATCAGCCCTGATCTTCTGATATAGACTCAGAGCCGCATCAGGTTTGGAAAGGTCCTGTGTGTAAAGGGTGGTGTTTATACCGTAGGCTTTTTGTACCTCCTGGGCTACGGCTTCCAGTTTATCTTTACGGCGGGCTACCAGAACGAGATCGGCACCCAGGGCAGCCAGTTGACGGGCAAATTCCGCACCCAGGCCGCTGGAGGCACCGGTCACCAGGGCAGTGTGTCCCTTAAGACTCTTGTTATTACTCATGATCTTCTCCTTTTTATACTATTCCATTGAGATAATTAAGCAGGGATTGTCTAAACAATACATCGAAATCCAGAATAAACTCAGAAATATTCTCGTGTTGCAGGATATTTTTCACAAAAATATTGGGTTCACAAAGCTGTTTATAGCCTATGATAAGGGCATAGAGAAATAAAAAAAATAAACTGCCCTGGCCAGCCGGGATAAATACCAGATGATTTTCTAAAAGCCTGGCTCCGTAATCCAGCATCCCGGCCAACTTTTTTTTAAAATATACCAGGGTGTCCTTATCCAGATTTTTTTCCAGGATACTGTGTTGTATCATTATCAGTCTTACCAGTTGCGGGCTGTCCCTTAATGACTGGATCACCAGTCCCACAAATGAATCCCGGTCCAGTGACTGAGACTGTAACGCCCTGCCAAAATGCTCAAACCATTCTGTAAACAGATCTATCATGAGGGTGAGGTAGAGTGCTTCTTTGGTCTTAAAATACAGATAGAGAGTGCCTTTTGCCATCCCTGCTGTTTGGGCCAGATCGTCCATCCGGATGGATTCATATTCCTGTCCGGAAAATATAAACAGAGCGGAGTCCAGGATCTTCTGTTTTCTTACTAATTTATCCTCTTCATGGATAGCCCGTTTTTTTATACCCATTACCACCTCTATAAATGACCCACAGTCATTTATAGTATAAGTGACTGAAGGTCATTTGTCAAATTTTCACATATAAATAAAGTGCTAGTGATCTTGTAAATATCAGCTTACCTCAAAGTATTTCGAAAGACCTCAGGATTATATTCAGTATCATATCCGGATATGATATTATACAAATGAATAATAATAT
>CAZIAD010000016.1:0-64729 GCA_964537555.1 uncultured Brevinematales bacterium | reverse complement strand
TGAAGGGTGTCTGGTGCCGTACTGCATCATGAACCAGAGTGTCTTCATAGATAAATCCAATATTTTCAATCTTGACAGACAGAAAATGGCCGGCAATATCTATGATCTTTTTAGCTACTTTTCCACCTTCTGTGGCATTTTTAACACGGTTGACCACCAGTTTGATGTTAGGGATCTCGCTTTCTACTACGATAGATTTGATAATACCGTAGGCATCTGTGATAGCAGTAGGTTCCGGGGTGGTGATGACGATAGTCTCATGAGCGGCCAGTACAAAGCTGGTCACATTTTTAGAAATACCAGCAGAAGTATCAATGATGATATAGTCTGCATAAGAGATCTCAGCCAGACCTTCGATGAGCAGCTTTTTCTCGACTTCTGTCATATTAGCCATCTGGGAGAAACCGGAGGCTCCAGCCAGCAGGTCTACTCCAAAGTCAGTACGAATCATGATATCAGACAGCTTTTTTTGTCCTTTCAGGACATGGAGCAGGTTGAATTTTGGGATGATACCCATGAGTACATTTATATTAGCCAGGCCCAGGTCGGCATCCATGACTACCACTTTTTTCTTTTTTACTTCCCCGGTATGGGGATCTTTCATATTTGCCAGCGTTATGGCCAGGTTGAGAGCGAAGTTTGATTTACCGACTCCGCCTTTTCCGGATGTGACTGAAATGATCTTGGTGTTGGTCTCGGGCATCTGGCCCATCATCTTCCGGAGGCCTTCGGCCTGGTCTGGTCCTAATAAAACGGACATATTTTCCTCTTATCTGAAATATTTATGGCCTAACTCTGATTACAATATCGGCATATTAATTATTTTATTGAATCAGATATCATCTTCTCTATGTTGGCTACCCCAAAGTCTTCGGGGACTTCCTGGCCGTTAGTTATGAAGGACATAGGTTTCTGGGTCTTATAGAGTATAGATAAGATAGAGCCCAGATACAGAGTCTCATCCAGCTTAGTGGCTATAATGTGGGAGAAATTGATATCCTGGTATTTGTCCACAATAAAATCCAGATCTGCCGGTTTGGTAGTGGCAGATACCACCAGATGGACATCCACTTTCTTGTTGCATTTCTGTATCCACTTACCCAGTTCCTGGATGGCGATAGTCTCCCTGGGGCTTTTACCTGCGGTATCTACAAAGGTAAAGTCTGACTCTTTTTTATTAATGAGGTCAAAAAACTCTTCTTCTTTATTGATGGGGTAGTAGGGCGCCTGCAGATAGCCTGAATAAGTCTTGATCTGGGAATCTGCCCCCACCTTGTAACGGTCTACTGAGATGAAGCGCATAGACTTTTGTCTCATTGCGGCTATATGAGCAGCCATTTTAACAATAGTAATGGTCTTACCCACTCCGGTAGGGCCGGCCAGAAGGATAGTGTTGCCGTAGTTGTAATTGTCGATAGACAGGTCTTCTATCACGATGTGCCTGGACAGAAAGTCCCTCACAAAGGATAAAATCTGGGGCTTTTCTATCAATACTTCTTTAGGCTGTTTCTGGAGTTCAGTTACTATGTCTTCGATGAGGAATCCGGCGAACTCTCTTTCTCTCAGGAAGTTCTCACACCATTTGATGTTTTTTGTGGTGATCTCTACATCTTCTATGATCTTTTTATCTTCTGTGATATTGTCCTGTATCTGAGTCTGGAGCATCTGATCTTTGATGCCAGTCATCTGTTCTTTGATAAATAATTCCAGCTGGGTAAATGAATCTTTTAATTGAGTCACATCTTTTTTTAATTTATCGCTTTCCAGAGGGTCGGATGGGGTACGAGCAGGCAGGGGATTTGCCTTGGGTACTTCAGTGGTAGGTGTTTTAAAGAGATCCGGGGTTGCGGCAGCAGGTTTCAGGCTTTTTTTGTTCCGGCTCACTCCCACTATGATCTTAAAGTTTTTGTTTTTTCGCAGGCCAAAGAAGCTTTTCTTTTCTTCTTCTACCCGCCGGATGATATGCATCTGATCCAGAATATTCTTTTCATATCCTTCCAGATACATCTGGTCATAGGCCTCTTTATAGGTCTGCCCCTGAAAAACTAGATACTCCATTCCCCTCTCCTCATGTATGCTCTATTGTATCATTTATTAAATATTTATGCAAAGTATTTAGTGTAATTCCTTATACACTAGCCAGTTCCAGATTTAAGGATATCATAGCTATCTGGTCCAGGCTGTAATCGCTGGGTATCTCACTATAGGACAGGATGCCAATGGTAGGAAAAGAACGCTGCAGCATCTCTCTGACCAGTCTGCGGGTCTTCTGGGAAGACAGAATCACGGGCTGTATACCTTTCTTGAGGGCTTCTTCGATCTGACTGCCGGCTTCATTGACAAACTGGTGCAGTATTTCAGTATCCAGAGTAGATACCAGGCCTTGCGGAGTCTCCTGTATGGAATCGGACAGTACTTCTTCCAGTTCCGGATCGATCACTATACCTTTCAGATTTTTATTATCATCAGCAAATTTAGTCACTATCTGTTTACCCAGGGCCTGTCTGACATATTCAGTGAGCAGATCGATGTTTTTCACAGATGAGGCATAGTCAGCAATCGTCTCCAGGATACCCAGCATATTCCGGATCTTAACCCCTTCATGAAGCAGGTTTTGCAGGACTTTTTGTATCTCACCCACATTGGCATTTTTCAGGACTTCATCTATAACTGCGGGATATTCTCTGCGCAGGGCATCGATCATGGACTGTACATCCTGGCGGGACAGAAGCTCTGAGGCATTGTTCTTGATGACCTCGGTGAGGTGAGTGGCTACTACTGAAGGAGGGTCAAAGATGTCAAAGCCCAGTGTCTCTGCCTTGGCACGCTGATCTTCCGAGATCCACTTGGCCTTCATTCCAAACGCAGGCTCTTTTATCTCCAGCCCGTCGATCCCTTCCAGGTCCAGGCTGGGATTCATGGCGAGGAGGCGGTTGACCATAACCTTACCACGGGCTATTTCTGTTCCACGGATCTTGATCAGATACTCTGAGCTGTCAATAGCGACGTTATCGATGATACGTATGGGAGGGACCAGGATACCCAGGTCCAGGCCGATACGCTTCCGGATGAGCTTGATACGCTCCAGAAGGTCGCCACCCTGCTCTTTATCGACCAGGGGAATGAGGTTGTAGCCTATCTCCAGGTTCATGGGGTCAAGACGGACAATATCTTCGATAGTAGTCGCTTTTTCAGCCATATGCTGGCCTTTATCGATCTCTTTCTTTTCCTCTTCTTTACGTTTCTGAGCTCTGTCCATCAGGATCCCGGATCCTCCGATCAGTCCACCGATCAGGAAGTTCAGAAGGGTAGGAAATCCGGGTAGTATTCCCATGAGAGCAATTCCGGCTCCGGCGATATACATCACCTTTGGTGCAGAAGAGATCTGGCTGATCACATCTTTGGCGAATTTTTCCTTTGAGGTAGTACGGGTCACGATAATACCGGTAGCGGTAGAAATAAGCAGGGCCGGGATCTGGGATACCAGTCCGTCTCCTACTGTCAAAAGCACATAGGTGTTAGCCGCTTCTCCTACACCCTGGCCGTTCTGGGCCATACCTACTATCAGTCCTCCGATGATATCCACGATTGTGACTACCAGAGCTACCTTGATGTTACCGGATACGAATTTAGACGAACCATCCATGGCTCCATAAAAATCTGCTTCCATACGCAGTTCTACACGCCTTTTTTTAGCTTCTTCTTCATCTATGAGGCCTGCATTGAGGTCTTCATTGATAGCCAGCTGTTTTCCGGGCAGAGCGTCCAGGGTGAAACGGGCGGCTACTTCAGACACACGGCCCGCACCTTTGGTGATGACCAGGAACTGTATGGCCAGCAGGATCACAAAGATGATCAGTCCTACTACCAGATTATCCCGTACCACAAAGCTACCAAAGGCCTGTATGATGTTTCCGGCAAAAGCTTCTGTCAGGATGAGACGGGTGGAAGAGACATTCAAGGCCAGCCCGAATACTGTAGTGAGCAGTATCAGGGTAGGAAAGGCATTAAAATCAGACGGGTTCTTTATGTAGACCGTCGATAGAATGATCATAAATGACAGGGACAGGTTAGCTATCAGCAGGATATCCAGTATGATAGGAGGCAGGGGGATGATCAACATCAGGACTACGCCCACTGCCGCCACTCCTACAAACACATCTACATTGGTACGCAGGCTCTTAATAAATCCGGCTAAGGGGTTTACACTTACATTCTGATTCTGGGGTTCTGCCATTTTTTCATCTCCTTCCGGTTATCAGGCTGCCTCTATGGGAGACTTCATCTGATATACCATGGACAGTACTTTAGCCACGGCCATAAACAGTTCGGCAGGGATCTCCTGTCCGACCTCTACTTTCTTGTACAGTTCCCGGGCTAAGGGTTTATTTTCAATCACATATACATTATTTTCTCGGGCCACTTCCTTGATGCGCTGGGCAAAGGCATTTTCCCCTTTAGCCACTACCAGAGGGGCAGCCATATAATTAGGATCATATTTTATGGCTACAGCGAAGTGGGTAGGGTTGGTGATGACCACATCCGCATTGGGGACTTCGTTGATCATCTTACGGGACAGGATACGTCTTTCCATTTCACGGATCTTGGCCTTTATCTCGGGGTTTCCTTCCATCTCTTTCATTTCCTGCTTGATCTCCTGCTTAGTCATTTTTAATGACTGTATGTATTGCCATCTCTGGAAGGCATAGTCTCCAATGGCAAAGACCAGCAGCATTACTCCGGCAATGGATACAAACTGCAGGATGATATTGGCAATGAGGCTCAGGGATTGTCCTGCTGAGAGCTGAGGTATAGTCAGGATCTGTACAATACGGTTGGAGACCACTATGGCTGCTATGCTGAACACACCCACCACTTTCAGGATAGACTTCAAGAGATTAAACATCGTCTCTGAAGACCAGAACATCTTCTTCAGGTTTTTGGGTATATTGGTCCATATCTTGGATATATTGGGCTTGAGTTTCTTGGTGGTGAACAAAAATCCGGTCTGGATGATGTTGGCTCCAAATGCTGCCACCACTCCTACTCCCATAATGGGCAGGACTACCCGGGCTATAAGCCATAGCATCTGGGCATAAAGATTTCCCAGGTTGTTTCCACTGATCTTGATATCCAGCATGCCATTTACAAAAAAGGTCATGATGTCCTGCAATCCCTTGAAGGTCTGTTTACCTAAAAGGGCCAGGGTCCAGAAACAGAGCAGAAAGACTATGATACCGGTAAGCTCCTGTGATTTGGGGACATTACCTTCATCCCGGGCTTTTTTCTTCTTGTATTCGGTAGGATCTTCTGTACGGCCTTCATCTTCAGCCGCAAACCATTGCAGGTCGTAGGTATATGACAGATGATGTGCAGATTCCAGTAATGCGCTTAAGTCCCAATCTCTTATAATATCCATATATCCCTCTAGGTTCCCATTGCCGCTACCAGTTCCCGGGCGCTGTTTATGATCCCGTTCACAATACCCGAACCCAGGTCTATTACTGCAGGCAGTATCAGCCAGATGATGGCAAATCCCGCCAGTATCTTAATATTAAATCCCATGATCATCACGTTAAACTGGGGAGCCACCCGGGATATTAATCCCATGGCCATATCCAGCATCAATGTCACTGCAATGATGGGCAGGGCTATCTTTATGGCAATCTCAAACATAAGGATGAGGCCGTTCATGAGGCTCCGGTAGATCAGCTCTGTGGAATGGAAGTCCAGCCCGGCAGAGCTCTTAAAGCTGTCCACCACAATCTGTATCAGGTAAAAATGCCCATCCACCCGGAACAGTAAAAACAGGGCCATTACTCCCAGGATATTTCCCAGGGCCGGCACTTGAATCTGTGACATAGGGTCTACCACTTCATTCATCCCCAGGCCCATGGGGATGGAAAATACCTGCGCTGATACCTGAAAGGCAGTGATGGCCATATAAACAAAAAACCCGATACCCAATCCCAGTACAAAATTGGAAAAAAGAGTGCCTATGAACTGGGCAGCATCAGGAGGAGCCTGTAAAATGCCGGTCCCCACAACAATGGGAGTGGCCACCAGGGCTACAAAAAAAGTAAAACCTAATCTATACCGGAAAGGCATAGCCCCGCCGGAGAAAAAGGGTGCGGATACAAACATTCCCAGGAGCCGGATAAATATTATCAGATAGATCTGGAAACTATTTACAAAATAGTCAAATAACATAGATTACCCTGTATAGTACCGATTTTACTGCATACTGGCAGTGCCAATCAGGTCAAAAACATGTCTAATATAGTCTGTGATGGAATTGTAGAAAAAAGGCCCCAGGAATAAAAGGACCAGCAGGATCACGATTAGTTTAGGCACAAAAGTCAGAGTCTGTTCCTGTATAGAGGTGGTAGCCTGGAATATAGATATGATCAGTCCCACTACCATGGCTGTTCCCAATAGTGGTAATGAGAGAACTAAGATCTGAGAGATAGATTCACTCAGAATGGAAGATATTAATCCCTGTGGCATAGCTTCCTCTACATCCTAAAACTCTGGATGAGCTTCTGCACCAGCAGATCCCATCCGTCTACCATCACAAACAGCATTATCTTTATGGGGAAGGAGATCATGATAGGAGGCAGCATCATCATACCCATGGACATCAGGGTAGAAGCGACCACTACATCTATCACGGTAAAAGGTATAAGCAGCAATAGGCCCATGTAAAAAGATAATGTCAATTCATTTAAAATAAATGCAGGAATCAGTACATAGGTAGGTACATCTGCCGGGGTCCTGGGCCTTTCTATCTTGGACATCTGGACAAAACGGTATATATAACGCTCAGCAGTCTGTTTAAACATAAATTCCCGTACCGGTTGCGTGGCTTTTTCAAAACCTTCATTTATGGATATCTTGCCATCCAGATAGGGCTGCACTCCATCTTTGTAGGATTTCTGAAATGTTGGGAACATGATGAACAGGGTAATGAATAATGAAAGTCCTACAATGACCTGGTTAGGGGGTATATTCTGAGTAGCCAGGCCTCTGCTTACAAATGAAAACACTATGTGAATGCGGATGAATGAAGTCACCAGGATAAGCAAAGTGGGGGCTAAAGAGATAATGGTAATAAGAAATAATATCTGAAGTGATAAGGCCACTTGTTTGGGTGACTTAGCTTCTTCAACATTGAAATTGATCGAGGGGATAGGTATTTGCCCAGTCTGCTGGGCAAATACTCCCTTAATCGGTGTGAACAATAACAAGGAAAGAAATAAGCCACCAAGGTAGGCTTTTTTCAAATTCCCCTCCCAATTCTGCAGTATCACTTGCGTCTCATAAAAGCCTTACTGTCACGAATGACAGGAGATTCCCCTTCCTTTTCCGGCTTTTACAAGCTTTGTGCGTTGGCGTTTTATAGTGTGCGTAACTACTTCAAAACCTTCGCTTATACACGTGTAATTTATTATACCACATGGAGTAAATTGTATCAAGAGAAATCAAGTTTTTTGTGCATTTTTTTTTCAGTAATGTGCGTTACGGGCCTGGCTTTCAATCCTGCAGGGGCAGGATCTGCACGGGAGCGTCGTGTTCCATATCTGAGACTCTGGCTTTTTTCATAAGCTGGTCTTCCAGTTTGAGTATGACCAGGAAACTGAGGGCTCCTGTGCCAATAGCAGATAATATGGACAGGCCTTCGCTCATCTTGAGACTGGAAAAAATGACATAGGCCGCTATAATTATGAGGAGGGGCAGGATGAAAAGGAGAAAGGCCAGGCCAATTGACCGTGCTTCTCCCATTTCCAGTTTGACCCTGTCACCTTCTTTAAAAGTAGTGTGCTGTTTCAGCTCTACAAAACGGGCACCCTGAGACGGAGAGCAGGCATGTTTGGATCCACAGGTAGCACAGCCTGATCCGCCGGCACCATCCATCTGTATGATGATCTTGTCATGATCTGAACTGATTACGGTTCCTGTATTTTCCATGTTAGACTCCTGTTTTATGCATAGATTATAATCCCCCTTGAAAAAAAATTCAAGTGTATAATCCTACTATATTAATATAATAAATAAAACATCCGGGGGCCAGAGCAAAATAGAACACTTTGTGACATAATTCACAGAAAAAAATTATGTCAGCTTTGTAAGCGGTTTTAGGTTTACGTATTCACAAAAATAATATAAAATACTTCTTTATTCACAATACACTAATAGCAAAAGCTAAAAATACAAGGAGTGTTAAATGAAAAAGAGTGTGGTTATGATGATGATGATGGCTGCAATATGGACAGCTTCCTGTTCTGTAGCCGAGACTGCTGTAGACCAGGCCAGCCTGGACGGGGTAGCCCTTACTGAGACTACCGGTATCGGTACCGAGACTGTGAAGATGGTCAGCGCCAAGAGCCTGATCCATTATCGCTATGGACAGAGCCAGTATGTGCGGACCTTTAATATCCGGGTGAAGAATATCGCTTACAACAAAGTGGTAAAGGTACGTCACCAGAAGGCTGACGGCAGCTGGACCGACCTGAATGCTTCCTACATCGGTGGAGCAGGCAATGGATATGAACTGTGGCAGGCTACTTATTCCTATACCGGGAGCAGTATGCCCCTGGGGACTAAGTTCGCTGTATTTTATACCGTTAACGGGCAGACCTACTGGGACAACAACGGCGGATCTGACTTTAACCTGAAACAGGGTGACGGAGTCCTGCTGGGAAAGAACGTAAAAGTCCTGGCTCAGAACTCCTTTAAGAGCGGCAGTCAGATCGTAGTAAACATCGACCTGCAGAATGTAGCCTACAATAAGACTGTAGAAGTATGGTATTCTACTGATAACTGGAGCAGCTCCAAAAAGGTAAATGCATCCTATCAGTCCTACTGGTACGAAGGATATGCCAATGTAAAAAGCCCTAACCAGGCCGGAGTGGAAAGATGGATGGCCACCATCCCTGCCAGCAGTGCCAAGTTTTATATAAAGTATGTGGCTAACGGCAGCAGTTATTATGACAACAACTATGGCTGGAACTATTCTAAGTAATTATTGACTGTATAGAGAGAAAGGGTCGTCTTCGGACGGCCCTTTTTTAGTGGGGCCTCTCGCAAAGCCGCAAAGGGCGCAAAGGAGGGAGAGGTTTTGGTTGAGAGGGTTTTTCTTACTGTGACTGCTGTTTCCATGGTGATAAGGTTCAAGGAAGGAAGCATATAAGGTAGTTTGTATTAGAAAAGGATATTGATTTTTCAATGAATGTCCATTTTAAATTGTTTAAAACAAATTTTCCAATGCTCTAAGCGGTAGACTAGTAACATGGGATTTGTTATGAGAAGTCAAATACTTGCCACCATATTGGACTATTTATAAAAAAAATCAATTTTTCTTCCAAACTAATACAAAAATCACACCTTCTATGCTTAGTGATAGGAATAAAAACATATGAAAGTCTTTAAAAATAAAAAAGGTGATTAAAAATGTTGTATAAAGAAGAATATGAGTATAGAAAAACAACTTTCTTATTTTTCTTTTTTTATAGAGCTGTTGCATATCATTTGCAAAAGGAGTTGCACTCATGTTTTTGTTTATATTTACTAAGTCTTTAATGATGAGATAAAGTATCATGCCAGATAGAATAATAAGTGTAATGTTGTAAAAATAGTAACCGAAATCCAATTATTTTCTCCTAATAAATACATTTAGTCTATCCACTTAGGATTATCCTAGAGTTATTTATATCGTCCAACTACCTCATTCCCCACTATCCTACCATCCCCTCAGTATCTTCAGTGCCGGCGCCTGTGCTGAATAGTCTTACGTAGCGAAGCAAGAGAGGCCACTGCACCAATGGAGTGGCGAGGGTGAATGGTCAGTACAGATGAGAATCTCTCGAATTCCGCTAGGACCACCTTTGCGTCCTTTGCGTCTCTGCGAGAGGCCTCTATCCCCCCACGATCTCCGAGAACTTCAGCTGGCCTCCGAACAGATCCAGGGCACTGCCCACAGTATAGTCTATCCTGCCTCCCCCGATCTTATCTATAGACTGTATATCCTCCATGGAGCGGATACCCCCGGCATAGGTGAGGGGGACTGTATCCAGGGTGGCCAGGTGTTCCAGGAGCTCGTATTGTATGCCGGAGCTCTTACCTTCTACATCCACCGCATGGATGAGGAGCTCGTCGCAGTAGGGGCGGAGGGCATCCAGGGTGTCCTGGTCTATGTGGATGTTTGTGGCATCTTTCCATTTATTCGTCATGACTACCCAGTCATCATGGATGCGTTTGCAGGACAGGTCGATCACGATATGCTTTTTACCCACAGCGGCTTCCAGTCTGCGGAGATTATCCCAGTCGATCTCTTTGCGGGTAATGATAAAGGAAGTGACAATGACATGAGAGGCACCCTGGCCCAGCCAATAGGCAGCATTGTCATCATTGATGCCCCCGCCCAATTGCATGCCTCCGGGCCAGGCCTGTAGTGCCAGGGCGGCAGCGGCATTATTTCCGGGGCCCAGCATGATGACATGGCCTCCTTTGAGCTTATGACTGCGGAAGAGCTCCGCATACCAGGCGCTGTCCCGTTCGGAAATAAAGTTTTCGATGACTATCTCACTGCTGAGGGTAGAGCCTACTATCTGTTTGACTTTACCCTGGTGCAGGTCTATACAGGGTCGGAATCTCATTTATTGTTTTTCCTTAATGAGGAATGTCTCCTCGATGTTTTTATCTTTTAGCCATACACTGGTTTTCATCAATCTTCCATCGGACGACCTGAAATAATAGTGTGTCTTAAAGGGGAGTTTTTTAGCATTGATCTTTTTGGCAGGCCCGGTCTCGTAAACCAGGACCTCTACCTCTTCACCCATAATATGTATTACTTCTTTTCCTTTGGCACGTATAAACATATCCTGGGGTTTTTTTCTGTGATCATAAATAGTGAATAATCCTTGTGAGGTATTGAAGCTATTACAAAGATTTCTTAACTGAAAGGCTAAAAACGGAGTATAGTAAAAACTGTTGGCTTTCACATCATATACCTTTGAGACATTTCCTTCCAGTCTGTATTGTTTTAATTCAGGGTTATAGCTTATTTCAAGTGCAGGATTGCCGGCCTGATCACTGATGTCTACAGATCTAAAAAATATATTATCCAGCATCTCGATTTTATATTGCATTTTATTTTCATCCTGGATGTGAATGAGATTCGACTGAAATGAATAGGTGGTAATAGTAGACTGTTCAGGGGTCACATAGCGGTACCAGCCCTGCCAGGCCTGGGCGGAAGTATAACTGAAAACCAGCAAAAAGAATAACAGGGATTTTTTCATAAATCACTCCTCATTGTGCTGGAAAATAGTAACATGGATGAATAAAAAAAGAAAGTCCGCCTCCATTTACATAACACCAGATAGTGAGGGCTTAAACGCCGGAAATTTTGACGTTTAGGCTGCTTTGGTATAAAATGTAAGTCTAAAAATACTAATACATTAGCTTAAGCAGGAGTACACAAATGGATTACAGCAAGACAGTGAGTCTTCCCCGGTCAAAGTTCGGCATGAAAGCCGGGCTGGTGTCAAAAGAGCCCCAGTACCTTAAACGCTGGGAAGAGATCGATCTCTATAATCGCAGACAGGCAAACCGTAAAGATGCCACTGCTTTTATTTTACATGATGGGCCTCCCTATGCCAATGGAGAGATCCACTTTGGACACGCCCTGAACAAGATCCTTAAAGATATGATCCTGCGTTATAAATATTCCCGGGGTTTCCGTACCCCTTATATCCCGGGTTGGGACTGTCACGGGCTGCCCATAGAGCTCAAGGTCACCGAAAAGCTGGGCTCCAGAGCGGAGACTATGCCTATACTGGACCTGCGCCAGAAGTGCCGGGACTATGCCGGACGCTTTGTGGACAAGCAGAAAGAGGGCTTTAAACGCCTGGGCATCCTGGGAGACTGGGATCATCCCTATCTCACTATGTCTGCTGATTATGAAAAAGTCATATTGGAATCTTTTGTCGATCTGGTCAAACAGGGGCATGTCTACCGTGGACTACGGCCGGTCATCTGGTCTCCTTCTACTCGTACTGCCCTGGCTGAGGCCGAAGTCGAGTATAAGGACCACACATCTCCTTCTATCTATGTCAAGTTCCCTGTAGTGGAACACAGTATAGACCAGGTAGTGGGGGACCTCTATGTCATGATATGGACGACCACTCCCTGGACCCTGCCTGCCAATACCGGGCTATCTTTTCATCCTGAGGAAGACTATGTGGCCGTAAAAGTGGGTAAAGACACCGTGATACTGGCCCATAAGCTTATGGAAAAAGTGCTGGCTATAAAAGAACATAAACCCGAAGTCATTGCAAAAGTGACCAAGGCTGACCTGGAAAAGATGAAAGTCAATCACCCCTGGATAGAACGTGAGTCCAGAATAGTGTTCGGGGAACATGTCACCATGGATACTGGTACGGGGATAGTACATACCGCGCCCGGGCATGGTATGGATGACTACTATGTAGGTATGGCCAATGGCCTGGAGATGCTGTCTCCGGTGGATGATAACGGCCGCTTTACTCTGGATGTTCCGGAGTGGAAGGGAGAATATGTATTTAAAGCCAACCCTCAGATCATCGAGTTCCTGGACACCAGGGGCCTGCTCTACCACCACGAGGACTTTGTGCACTCCTATCCCCATGACTGGCGCTCCAAACAGCCTGTCATCTTCCGTTCCAAGCCTCAGTGGTTCTTTAAGGTGTCTGACAAAGCCCTGGCGGATAAAGCCCTTTCAGAATTGCCTAAAGTCAAATGGGTCCCGGAATGGGGCCAGGCCCGTATACAGAATATGTTGGAGGGGCGCCCTGACTGGTGCCTGTCCCGTCAGAGAAAATGGGGTGTACCCATACCCGCCTTTTTCTGTACCGAGTGTGGTGAGGTCATACTGAATGATGAGACTTCCGCGGGAGTACTGGACCAGGTACGGGAATACGGCGTGGATGTATGGTATAAAAAAGATGCCGACAAGCTCCTGCCTGCCGGTTATAAATGCCCTAAATGCGGAGCTACTACTTTTACCAAGGAGACCGACATCCTGGATGTATGGTTCGACTCGGGTGTGTCCAGCCTGGCCGTCATCGACCAGAGAGAGGAACTGTCCCGGCCCGCTGATGTCTACCTGGAGGGTAGCGACCAGTACCGGGGATGGTTCCAGTCCAGCCTGTGGCCCTCAGTGGCTCTTAAGGGGGCTGCTCCTTTTAAGACTGTCATCACTCACGGCTGGGTCCTGGATGAAGAGGGCAAGCAGATGCATAAGAGCCTGGGCAATGCTGTCTCTCCTGCGGAAGTGTTTAATGTCTATGGCGCGGATGTCCTGCGACTGTGGGTGGTCACAGAAGACTACCGCTCTGACCTCAGAGTAGGAGATAACCTCATACAGAAGACGGTAGACGCATATCGTAAGATCAGGAATACCTTTAAGTACTTATTAGGAAACCTGGCTGATTTTGAAGTATCTCAGGCAGTGCCCTATAAGGATATGTTTGATGTAGATAAATACGCTTTATCCAAGCTGGCTGGCTTACAGAAAAAAGTAGAGGAGTTTATGGATAATTATGAATACTACCGGGCATTCCGGGAGGTATACAATTTCGCAGTCATAGATATGTCCAACCGTTATCTGGATATACTGAAAGACCGGCTCTATATCTATGCCCCGGACTCACTGGAGCGTAAATCAGCTCAGACTGCACTGTACTTCATCCTGAAGCACATGATGATGATGCTGGCTCCCATCCTGTCCTTTACCATGGAAGAAGTATATCTGGATTACTTTGCTCAGGATGAATCAGACTCAGTGCATCTGCAGGAATGGCCTCAGGCAGACCCACAATGGATCAATGCCGGCCTCACCGCTGACATGGACAAGATCATGGATGCCCGGGATGTAGTACTTAAGGCCCTGGATATGGTCCGGAACGCCGGGACTATCGGGACTTCCCTGGCTGCCAAGGTATTCATAAAAGTGAAAAATGCTGAGCTCAGGACTTTACTGGAAAAATATAAAGATCATCTGCGTTATTTCTTCATCGTATCCCAGGTGGAGATGCAGGATGAGCTTTCTGTAGTGACCTTTGAGAATGAAGATCTGTCTGTACAGGCAGTGAATGCAGATGGAGAAAAATGTGCCCGATGCTGGAACTTTTCTACCCGGGTAGGGGAGAATAAGGAGCATCCAGAGCTCTGCGAAAGATGTCATCCGGTAGTAGACAGCCTGGACCTGACGACAGAAGAAGCATAAGGAAAAAACATGAAAGACAGAAACAAGTATATATTATATCCAATATTAGCGGCTGCTATCACGGGACTGGATCTGTTCAGCAAATATCTGATACGTCAGAATCTAATCCTGCACAAGCCTGTACCGGTACTGGGAGATTTCTTCAGATTTACCCTGGTCTATAACTATGGCATCACCTTTGGTATGTTTAATAAAGGGGAAGGGGGGGCCAGCCCGGTGGTTCTTATCATCCTGGCTACTCTGGGCTTGTCCGCTGTCGTATTCTTTTTCCTGAAAGTAAATCAGTTTATCAAAGACGGGCGTCCCCAGTCTTTAGCCCGGCTTTGCCTCGCGTTTATCATGGGTGGAGCACTGGGTAATATCATTGACCGGGCGGTATTTGGACGGGTCACTGACTTTCTGGATGTAGGACTTGGTACCGTCCGCTGGTACACCTTTAATGTGGCTGACTCCTTTGTAGTAGTGGGGAGCATCTTCCTGGCAGTGCTTATGTTTTTCTATGAAAAGAAAAAGCCCGGGACCGAAAAACCAGCCATGGAAGATTAATGACCGGACAGAAGATCCTGGTTACCGGTGCCAATGGTTTTATTGGAACGGTACTGGTCCACTCCCTGGTCCAGCAAGGGAATACCGTGAGATGCCTGGTCCGAAAGACATCTGTGCTGACTTCGCTGCAGGGCCTGGATCTGGAATATGTATATGGTGATCTGGATGATCAGGAGGCTTTGGCACAGGCTGTCACTGGAGTAGATTACATATTTCATCTGGCTGGTCTGGTTAAAGCGATAAATCTGCCTACATTCTTAAAAACCAATGCGGGTGGAGTGAAACATATTCTGGATGCTGTACAGCGAAATAATCCGAAGTTAAAACGCTTTTTGCTGGTCAGTAGTATTGCATCAGGCCGCCCCGCTCTTTCACTACACGATCCTATCCTGGAACAGGATGCTACAGCGCCGGTAAGCCTGTATGGACGATCCAAAAGGGAAGGGGAGCTTAGGGCATCTCATTTTATGGATATTATCCCTATTACTATCGTCCGTCCGGTATCTGTCTATGGTCCCGGGGATAAAGAATTTTTCCGCTATTTTAAGCTTATAGAACGATTCAGGATCAAGCCGGTCTTTGGAAAGGGAGATCAGTCTATGAATATGATTCATGTTGATGACCTGGTAGAAGGATTGATACTGGCCGGAGAATCACCCCACAGTGTAGGGCAGACCTATTATTTGAGTGGAGAAGGTGTATATGACTGGATCGGGATTACAACTATGATAGAAAAGGCAATAAATAAGAAAGCTGTAACTCTTCATCTGCCCTGTTTTCTGGCCCGTTTCTCAGGCTGGTGTAATGATATTAAGATGAGGCTTACTCACAAGCCGGAGTTCTTTAGTTCGACAAAAATCAGGGAAGGATTGGAGTATTTCTGGATATGCAGTAATCAAAAAGCAAAACAGGAGCTGGATTTTTACCCTTCCATTTCAGTCCAGACAGGCATTAAAAATACTTATGAGTGGTACAAAAAAAATAAATGGTTATAGTCAAAACAGCAACCGCAATTAAAAAATCCCGCTTAAAATAAGCGGGATTTTTTTTTAAGAAAAGCTAAAGCAATGTTCCATTATGTCGATATTTTATTTAACAGTTAATAAAAAAAGTTAGGGACCCCGACAGTCATTTTACTGTTAAGTTTGCCTTTTTTCCAATTTCAGTTAGAGGATAATGCCTATCCCTAACCGAGAAGCCTCAGCACTAGCTGGGGCTTTAAATTTGCCTGAGCTAACATTGAAGTGTTGGTCTGTGCCAGTATCTGGTTCTTTACGTATTCGCTCATCTGTACTGCCATGTCAGTATCTCTGATACGGCTCTCTGCAGCCTGAATGTTTTCATAAGCCACGTACAATCCTTTGTACAGCTTTTCAAAACGGTTCTGATAGGCTCCCAGGTCAGTGCGCTGCTGGATGACATCGCTTAAAGCTTTGTCGATCATTCCAATAGCGCGGTTTGCGGTGTCCATGTTGCTGGCACTAATGAGTTTGTTTCCGTCTTCAGACATTAGTCCCAGAGCTTTGGCACTCATATCACCTACGAATACCTGTACTCTCTGGTCCATGTTGGCACCAATGTGGAATTTCAATCCCGCATCTTCAGAACTTACGGGTGCTGAAGTTGTTTTGTTGGGATCTGGCTCCATAAAGCGCCCGGTCAACAGATTCATTCCGTTAAACTGAGCGTGGCTGGCGATCCGGTCGATCTCGCTGATCAACTGGCCCATTTCCACATTGATCAGCTGGCGGTCTTCGTCACTGTACACGCCGTTTCCGGCCTGTACTGAGAGTTCTCTCATTCTCTGCAGAATCTCTGTAGTCTGATTCAAAAATCCTTCCGTAGTTTGCAGGAAGGAAATGGCGTCTTCAGTATTCCGCATCGCCTGGTGCAATCCTTTAACCTGTGTCCGCATCTTTTCTGATACTGCCAGACCGGAAGCGTCATCCCCTGCTTTATTGATCCGTTCACCGGATGAAAGCTTCGCGATGTCGCCATCAAGATTATTATTAGTCATCTTGAGCTGACGGTTGGCATAAATGGAACTGATGTTGTGATTAATGATCATATCCTACCCTCCTTGTGGTAATTCACGTCCTTGTGACTGCCAGGGTCCCTAAGCACCGCACCGAAAGATGCGGAGTTCGGAGGAGTTATGATCGATTCCTATTACCATAAAAACGGGGAAATCCCGGCTTACGCCGGGTTCCCACTTATCACTGATTTATTGCTTTGCCTATCCCAACCCAGATTACCGGAGTAACTGAAGCATCAACTGAGGCTTCTGGTTAGCCTGAGCCAGCATAGAAGTAGCGGCCTGGGTCAGGATCTGGTCTTTTACGAACTCAGACATTTCCCGAGCCATGTCAGTGTCTCTGATGCGGCTTTCAGCAGCCTGGAGGTTTTCAGCTCCTACCATGAGAGACTTAGCAGTATGCATCAGACGGTTCTGATAAGCACCGAGGTCTGCACGCTGTTTTGACACTTTCATCAACGCCTGGTCGATGATACCAATCGCCATATTGGATTTTTCAGGTGTGGAAATACTGATGATCTCTTTGGAAGCGATATCCTTGATTCCCAGTCCTTCAGTAGTCATGGTGTTTACATAAGAACGGAGTCTCTGGTCCATGTTAGCACCTACGTGGAACCACATACTGGAAGTAGCAGTCTCACCGCCGCTAGCCTGAGCAAAACGTCCGGTCAGCATGTTCATTCCATTAAACTGAGCATGAGAAGCAATACGGTCTACTTCAGCCACGAGCTGAGATACTTCGACCTGGATCATCATACGGTCTTCAGCAGAATAGATACCATTGGATGACTGTACAGCCAGTTCTCTGACTCTCTGTAATACATCCTGTGTTTCCTGCAGGTAACCTTCAGTAGTTTGGATGAAAGAAACAGCATCTTCGGTGTTCTTAACCGCACGCCATAAGCCACGGATCTGTGAACGCATCTTTTCAGATACAGCCAGACCGGAAGCATCGTCGCCTGCTTTGTTAATACGCATACCGGAAGACAGTTTAGCAATACTGTTGTCTACCTTCTCACCATCGATCTTCAACTGACGGTTCGCATAAATCGAACTGATGTTGTGATTAATGATCATAATAATCCTCCTTGATCTATGATCTTAAAACGAATTTCCAGCATCCTTGCCGGAATTTTTCTTTTAAAAAAGCTAAAGCGTTTTCCTACAAGGCCGATAATTATAATAGAGGAAAGACCCTCTATCCCGAGCCGGGAAAACAAACAAATTACTCTCAACATAATTATCGTCTGCTATAGCTGGAACCTTTAGTGTTTTTACTAAAAATATTTTTTTATTTTTAGGGGGATGTAGGCTTATGGTCCTTATCAGATGATGCATATGCCTTTTTCTGTATCCTACATGAGTCCAGGGCTTCCCGGATGCGTCAGCAGGCGGGAATAGCCCGGTGTGCACCTGACGGTGGGAGTCAGGGCAGGGGCAGCCACGGGAATGCCTGGCCCGGCGCCAGCCGGAGGGCTTTCCGCTTTTCTTGCAGGGCCCAAGAAAAGCTCCAAAAGAAGGGCCTTTCTGGTCGGTGTGACTATAGGGCCACCCACCGCGAAATGGCTGCTGTGGTGTAGCAGGCTATATGCCGGGCGGGCTGAATGTCCTGGCGGAGGGGTGTAGGTTGGGGTAGGTCAGCCCTTCTGGGGTGTAGAGTGGGGCGCATATAGCGGAGAATAGCAGGCAGCCTTCGGCGGCGCAGTGGAGCCTGGTTTAGTTAAAGGTATTCTGTATGTTTGAGGATGAGGGCTCGGAATTAAAAGAATATATCCACTATTGACTATCGACTCAATAAACCCAATACGACCGTACATGCTCCATGCCGTAGATGGACTGTAGGAGCTCATTGCTGATGCGGACCCGGTAGCGGTCGCTGCCCTGTATGGTGATGGGGTCGCCGTTCTGTAGGGTGTGGAACACCAGGCGGGCCTGTCCGGGGCTGTGCTGCAGGGCCAGGGCCCGGAAACTCTCCATTTCGGCCTTAAAGGCCTCGGCATTATCCAGCTGCTCGATAAATATGTGGAGCTCGGTAAACTTCTGGGAGCGGGCTGCCTCGATGATCTGGATGTCCGAGACCTCGTAGCGGGCGCCCTTGTCGCTCATGGTGGTGACCAGCTTTACCATCACAAAGCTGTCGTTCTGGAGCCGGATCTGGAACTTCTTAAACTTCTCGGAAAATAAAAAGAGCCGTATAGAGTCCGCCCCGGTATCCAGGGTAAAGCTGGCCCAGGCCCGGCTGGACTCGGGATTCTTGATCATGAGTCCGGAGATAAATCCCCAGGTGATGATGCCCGTACCGGGCAGGACCTGGGTCAGCAGGCTGTCGGAGTAGGTGGTGATCCGCCCTACCATCTTTTCATAATGCTGGAATACTTTGCCGGAAAGGTAAAATCCGAATACCGAGACTTCCCACTTGAACTCCTGTTCCAGGCTGAGGGGAGGGATGGTCCGGTTGATATGCATGGAGAAGTCATCCTGCCCCATGTCTCCAAACAGGCTGAGCTGCCCCTTGGCCTGTTCTTTTTTGGAGGACTGGGTGTGATCGATATAGGCATCCAGATTAGCCTGGAGGATGGACTTTTCCTGCATGCACTTTTCTTCAGGGTAAAACTGGTCCAGGGCTCCTGCCTTGATCAGTATTTCTATAGCGGATTTCTTAAAGTCCTCATACTTGATGAGACGCTCGATCATTTCCTCAAAATCCTTGAATGCACCCCCGATCTCCCGTTCATGTACCAGGCAGTCCACAAAAGTCTCGCCCATACCTTTGATGGCACCCAGCCCGAAGCGGATGTCTTCCCCTTCGGTGACAAAGTCCCAGTAGCTGTGGTTGATATGAGGGGGGAGGATCTCTTTATGCTTGGCCCGGAATGCCATACAGTACATGCGTACATCATCTGAGCTGCCCATGTTCAGGCTGAGCAGGGCTGCCATAAACTCTTTGTAATAATATGTCTTGAGCCAGGCCGTCTGGTAGGCTACTACCGAGTAGGCCGCGGAGTGGGATTTGTTAAAAGCGTAGTTGGAGAAGGGGATGAGCAGTTCGAAGATATGCTCAGCCAGTTCCTTTTTAAAGCCGCGGTCTATGGCTCCCTGCACCCATTCGGGGCGCATCTTATCCAGCTCTTTGATCTTTTTCTTGGCCATGGCACGGCGCAGGATATCCGCTTTTCCCAGGGAGAACCCGGCCAGGACCTGCGCGATCTGCATGACCTGCTCCTGGTACACTATGACCCCGTAGGTAGGGCTGAGGATGCCGGCCAGCTTTTCATGAAAGGTGTCTACTTTTTCACGGCCCTGCTTACGGGCGATGTAGCTGGGGATATTGTCCATTGGGCCCGGGCGGTACAATGCATTCATGGCGATGAGGTCATCTATTGAGTTAGGCTTGAGCTGCTTCAGGTACTCGGTCATACCGGGGCTTTCAAACTGGAAGACTCCCATGGTCTCTCCCCGGCTCAGGGTCTGGAACACCTTCTGGTCGTCTATAGGGATCCTGTCCATGTCTATCTGCACATGATGGTTGTGCTGTATTCTGTCCAGGCAGTCCCGGATCAGGGTGAGGGTGGATAATCCCAGGATATCCATCTTTAGCAGTCCGTTTTCCTCCAGATAGTGGCCGTCATACTGGGTGGAGATCACATTGGAGCGTTTATCCAGATAGAGGGGCACTACATCAGTGAGGATGTCCTGGGAAATGATAAGGGCCGAGGCGTGGGTTCCCAGATTACGGATAGTACCATCCAGGCGGCAGCTGAAGTTCAGCCATTCCTTTTCCTGATTGGTACCCCGGGTCTGAATCTGCTTTAGCTCGGGTACCTCTTCTATCAGTTCCGTGAGGGCTTTATTGGCCATACGGTTATCTATGAGTTTGGTCATACGGTTGACAAAGTCCAGAGGGATCTCCATGGCCCGGCCTACGTCCTTGAGAGCAGCCCTGGACTTGGCAATACCAAAGGTGATCACGTCAGCAGTACGGTCGTAGCCGTAATGGGAGCGTATGTATTCCTTGACTTCATCCCGGCGGTCATCCTGGAAGTCGATATCGATATCGGGCATGGACACACGTTCCGGGTTCAGGAATCGCTCAAACAGCAGTCCGTAGCGGATGGGGTCGATATTAGTGATACCCAGGGAGTAGGCTACCATAGCCCCGGCTGCCGATCCACGGCCGGGCCCCACCAGTATACCTTTACGGCGGGCGTAATTGACAAAGTCATATACTACCAGGAAGTAGTTGGAAAACCCCATCTGCTCGATCATCTTTAGCTCGAGCTCCAGGCGTTCATCATACTCGGGAGGGGTCTCTGATTCGAATTTTTCCTGCATGCCTTTTCGGCAGAGACTGGCCAGGTAGGAGGGGGCAGTCTCCTGGGGAGGCAGCTTATACTGGGGCAGATGCATCTCAAATTCCAGCTCACAGTCTATCATCTCAGCGATCTTCACGGTATTGGACAGGGCCTGGGGCACTCCCGAAAACAGGGTCTCCATCTCCTGGGTAGATTTAAAGTAAAACTGGTCTGTATCATAGCGAAAGCGGTTAGGGTCGGAAAGGGTACGCTTATCCCGGGTAGCAAACATGATCTCCTGGAGTCTGGCATCTTCCTGATTGATATAATGCACGTCATTAGAGGCTACCAGGTCCAGGCCGGTCTCCCGGGACAGCTCTATCATCCTGCGGGATACTATTTTCTGCTCGGGCAGCCCGTGATCCTGTATCTCCAGGTAAAAGCGATCTTTGCCAAAGGTATCGATGTAAAAATCCAGGGCCTGCCTCAGTTCCTGCTCTTTTTCTTCTATTATAAGATGAGATATCTCGCCGGATAAGCAGGCTGAAGAGGCGATCAGCCCTTCAGAATATTCCTGGAGCAGGTCATGGTCAATACGGGGCTTATAACGGAAGCCTTCGGTATAGGCTATGGAGCTGAGCTTGAGGAGGTTGCGGTAACCCGTCATATTCTGCGCCAGCAGGACCAGATGGTAGAGTTTATGTCGCTTTTTTTCCTTATGAAAACGGCTGATAGGGTCCAGGTAGAGCTCACAGCCGAACAGGGGTTTGACTCCCAGGGGATTTCCTTCGGCGTCCTTTTTTTGAGATGCGTGAAAAAACTCCATGGTACCAAACATATTTCCATGATCAGTCAGCGCCACTGCCCTCTGGCCGTAGTCATGAGCTTTTTTGAATATATCAGGGATCTGGGAAACACCATCCAGGATGGAATAATGCGAGTGAAGGTGAAGATGGACAAAATCTGACATATCCGCTCCGTTTGAATACTAGCTCTATATTATAGGGTAATTCCTGCCAATGTTCAAATCCGGGCCTGTTCTTTATTCACAAAAAAAACTGAGGATTAAATGAAAAATAGATTGACAGCTTTCATGAGAGATTTTATATTATGTCGATAAATATCCTTGTGGAAATAAGGAAAATTTACGCAAATATTTCAGGAGATTTTGATGCATGACACGACACTTTCTCCCCGTTTTATCCTGCCTTCCGGCTGGTTTAAATCGGAAGATAGTAAGAATGAAGAGATCATGAAAGAACTGGAGACAGAGATGGCTAAAGGCCATGCTCTCAAGGGTATTTCCCTAAAAGTCACAGCCTACAAAAAAGGGACAGATGATGTCCTGTTTGAACACCAGGGTAATGATATGTACTCTCTGGTACGCCTGACCTGGTCAGGGGAGACCGAAGAAGATGCTTATCATCCCATTATAGAGTTCCAGGGAACTTATAAGGAATTTCTGGAATACGAAGCCAGCTTTGAATAAATATCTTTTTATTTAAGAGAGGATCATGCCTCAAAACACTCTGATCTGCGGCCACCGGGGAGCCCGAAGGGAAGCCCGGGAAAATACTCTGGCATCTTTTCAGCACTGTATCGACATGGGTGCAGATATGATAGAGCTGGACGTGAGACGCACCAAAGATGAAGTACTGATAGTACATCATGATGCCTGTGCCGGAGAGATGCTGCTATCCGAATACGATTATGATCAGATTATAGCACATCACCCTGATATCCCGACCCTGGAAGAAGTCTGCCGCATTTGTTCCGGGAAAATCCTTATGGATATTGAACTCAAGGAATCAGGCTATGAATCGGATGTCGTAAATACCATCGCTTTTCTTCTCACTCCTGATCAATATATTTGTTCTTCCTTTGATGACCGGGTCATAACGCGTATAAAAGAGCTCTCTCCTGCTACAAAGACCGGCCTTCTGTTAGGGCATGGCCGTCCCCGGGAAATAGGGCAGTCGCACTGGAAATCTGTTTTCTATCAGAAACGCCTGGACCAGACTAAAGCAGACTGGGTGCTGTTTCATTCCTGGCAGCTTTATTTCGGGGTATTACTCAGGCTGGGCCCCAGAGATGTCAAAGTAGGGGTCTGGACTGAGAATCGGGATACCTGGATCAGGCGCCTGATACGGGATGGGAGAGTACATATGATCTGTACAGACAGGCCTCGTGAGGCCCTGGCAATCCGATCTCAGCTCAGGAGATGACTCTGATATGATTTTCAGGCATAAGGGCTGTTCTTTCTATCCTATGACACATAAATTTCCTCCAATAGTTGATAATCCACGCTGATAAAGATATAATAAGTCTATGAATCAGCGGAATATAGGGAGACTATTATGAATTCGGAACTGGATACCAGTAAAAAGTCCATCGGCTTCATCCTGACTGCGGTGGTCCTGATTGTGTTCTTTGTGGTTGTGATGGTGCCTCAGTCATTCTGGGTAGAACTGTCACTGAAGCTCTTCCCCTAGGAGAATTGTTTGCCTGAAGAAATCAGTTATTTTTCCAAAAACGAGATCATTTGTCCTGTCTGTGAGACTCATTTTAGAAGGGAAGACCTCCTGACCGGACGGGGACGTCTCAATGCCGGCGACATCAGTAATGAACTGAGACGCTCTTATATTCCTACTCAAAAATATGGGGAAATCAATCCTCTGCTCTATCCCATCACGGTATGCCCTAATTGTCTGTTTGCCGCTGAGAAAAACGATTTTCTCCAGATCAATAAAAAGAAAGTAGAGGCCCTCCAGGAAATGGCTGAGACCCGGGCCAAGTACCTTATCAAGATATTTGGCAAGTTACCGGATTTCTACGGTAACCGGAATCTGGAGAGCGGCACCGCATCCTATATACTGGCCATCAGCTGCTACCCATTTTTTGATATGAAGAAATTTGCCCCTGCTGCCAAGATCGGTATACATTCCCTGCGGTTGGCCTGGCTTATGCAGGATATGTTTGAAGCCTCTAAAAACATTGAAAAATCCTATAAAGAACTTTCAGAAATGTTTTATCGCAAGGCCGCTGAGTTTTATAACCTGGCCCTGGCACGACAGACCAAGGCAGAAGAAAATATGGATGCCAAGTGGCTGGGCCCTGATACTGATAACGATTTTGGTTACGATGGATTTCTGTATATCAATGCAGTCCTCAATTTTAAAGCCAGCATATATGAAGAAGACCCTCTGGAGAAGTTAAAGATATTTGAGAATTCCAAACGCATTTTATCCAAGGTCTTCGGAATAGGACGAAAAGCCAAAGAAAAACCTGAGCTATTATTGAACCTGGCCCGGGATGTATATGATAAGATAAACGAAGAAGAAGATCAGCTCAAATCGACTTTGGGGGATCTGGATGAGATCCAGGAGGAGACTGAAGAATAGGAAAAGGATGTCATTAAAATAAGGAAGTGGGATGGGGAACAAACAAAATAGAATAGTACTAAGTCTGCTCTTATCTTTGATTTTTACAGCTCAGTCGTTTGCACTGAATCCGCGACAGTATGTGGAAGATGGATTGCAGCTGTATCAGGAAGAACGTTTTTATAAAGCCATAGATTCTTTCCGCCGGGCTATAGACAGTAATCCTTACTATGCTGATGCCTACCGGTATCTGGCTCAGGTGTATTTTGATATGGGTGAATATGATCTCAGCCTGGAAAATGCCATGAGCGCATTGAAATATTCCCATAAAGATATCGGGGCTATGCTCATCATTGGAAACTCCTACCGGGAACTGGGCAAATACTCTGAAGCAGAGACATTCCTTCTGCAGGTAAAAAAACAGTTCCCCTCCAGCTCTCTGGTATACCGTGACCTGGGGGAGCTCTATATCCTCATGAACAGAAAAGAAGAAGCCAAGCGCATGCTGGATAAAGCAGTACGCCTGGATGGGGATGACTGGCGCAATTATACTTCTATGGCCCACTATTATCTTTTTTTAGGGCAATCATCTGAAGCGGAAAAATACTTTCAGAAGAGTTTTAGCCTTCATTCCCGGGAAAGGGTGTCCTACATCATTCTGGCCACGTTTTATTATGATTCGGGGAAAATAGATCAGGCCATTGCCCTCCTGGAAAAAGGAGAGACTTTATTCGAAAACTTTATTTCCGGGGTGACACTGCTGGGGGATTCCTATCTCCGGAAAAAGGATTACCAGTCTGCCCTGGAAAAGTATAAGTGGCTGGAACAAAAACTCCCCTCTATCGATAAAAAGAGTATGAGCCGGCTGTATTTCAAGATAGCTCTGGCCTCAGAAATGAGTGACAGTGGACAGGCTGTGCGCTATTACCAGAAAGCTCTGCAATTAAGCAGTGAAAACCAGCTTTACCGCTATTCAATGGAAGACTTTATCATAAAAAATTTCAGTATCAAGGATCCCCTCAGAAAAGAGATAGCCCAGTTTCATTACGACACTGCCCGTAAGGCCTATAATCAGGGATCCAGGGAGATGTATTTCTATCATTTAAAAAGGGCAGTTTATCTCTATCCCTTTTTATCAGCAGCAAGACAGGAACTGGTCAGCTATTTTGAAGGCCGGGGTGACTACAGTAGTGCCTATGATGAACTAAAGGGTCTATTTAAAGTAGATAGTTCCAGCACCGTAAAGAATAAGCTGGAAAATTACGACTGGCGTATCTCGAGGGGACAGCTCGAGATACCTGAATTGGAAGTGTATGAGTTCCAGGCTTTTTTTGTGACTGAAGACCTGCCTCAGAAAATCGATGATGTCATCTCTCATATGGTAGTGTATCATTCCAGGAATTTTAAGAAATTCAAGTTATACCCCTTTAGCTACCGAAAAAATGAAGGGTTGAATCTTATTATCCAGGACGTAAGAGAAAAGAAATATAATTTCTTTATCATTGCTGATTTTCTGGAAAATGGTTCCACTATTCAGTTCCAGGTGTATGACAGACTGGGTAAAAAACTGGATCAGATTAGTATGTATTACAATGAGATGAAGCTGGAAGAGACGGTAAATCGTCTGTACCGCTGGATTGACGGCCAGTTTCCCACTATTGCAAAAGTTAATGGTAAAATATCTGCAAAAAGATTTACCGTCAGCTATGGAAAATACCAGGAGCTGAAGACGGATGATACTGTATCTGTTATTCAAATGGAAGGTGATGTGCTACCCATCGCCGATTTTCGGGTAACGAAATCTGCAGTCAATATTGCAGAGATAGAGATGATTTCCAATAAATCATTTAATATTAATGATTTTAGTACTTATGGGGTCATCAAAAATGATAGTGTTAATAAAAAACACTTGACAAAACTGAAAAGGATTTTAGTATATTAGAGGTAGCGTTTCAAGGAGGATTTTAATGGGAGCTAATCTCTTTTTGTGGATTGAAGCGATAATTGCCTTTTTCGTAGGACTGTTATTATTTCTTGATTTTAGAAAATACAGAGAAGGCATTTTTAAATCCCTCAGCTTAGTCTTCTTCTTTGTGGTCATTAAAAGTATCATCTATGACAACATAGATTTCTTTAATGTATTTTATGTATATGAAGAGACAGCTCCTGGTATGGGTTCATACGTAACCAGAGTCTTTAAAGACCTGAGACCTCTGTATAATCTTAAAGAATTCATGTGGCAGGGTATAGAGACTATATTCCTGATTTCTCTCAGTTTTACCATTATGATACGCCGCAAGTCGGTAGATGTAGAAAATCCCAGAGGACTAAAAGCAGGGATGTGGGTACAGATACTGCTGGTAACTCTTATAGTAGGATCGGTAGTAGGGATATCTGCCTCATCCCATCACGGATATAAAGTAAAGCTCGAATTACAGAAAGATCAGAAACAAACTGATAAAGTGGTCAAAAAAGTAGTAGTAGAACAGAGAGAGATACAGATAGATGCCCTTACCGATATGAGTGTCACTAAATCTCTGGAAGAGGGTAAGGAATACGAATACCGTGTGGTCCGTAGTTATAAATCAGATAATGCCCTGATAGAGATTGTGAAGGGGCCGGCCGGTAAAGTCATGTTCGTGATATGGAAGATCGTATTGATGATACTTACCTTATTAAGTATTACCTCGATTTTCGGATATGTAGCGAATCAGCTGGCTTATTTCAGCAGAAATAAAAGACTGATGTTCACCTTTATCTTTATTCAGATGGCATTTTATATTTTCTCTACCTTTGTACCGTTTACGGCCAATCCCAACTGGTTCATACTTGATATCATTGCCATAGTCCTGTTTGCTACATTTGGTTATAAAGTACACTTACAGTATATCAATAATATCGAAGCTCAGGTCGAAAGCCTGGGTAAAGAAAGAGATATTATCATCGACCTGATGCGTGATATTTCCGGTATTGTAGGTAGTGGTAACTTTGAGCTGGATACCGTCATTAAAGAGATCGTGGATTCTTCTGTAAAAGGTTCCGGAGCGCGCGCAGGTACAGTCTTAATAAAAGACCCTCTGACTAATCGTCTGATGGTGAAATATGTAAAAGGCCTTTATCCTCCTACCAAGCCTATCAAGGCAATAGCCGGTATGGCCATGAATGAAAGTATCATCGTTGAAAAATTCCGTTCCGAAAAGATCATGCTGGGTGAAGGATTGCTGGGTGAAGTAGCTGCTACCGGCCAGGCCATCTATATCCCGGATGTGTCCAAAGATGAACGCTACGAGCAGACTATCAAAGGGCATATGAATGTCACTTCCTTTATTGCTGTGCCTCTAAAGACTACAGAAGATGTGTTCGGTGTACTATCTGTTGTGGATGACGGGCATTCTTTCCTTCAGGGAGACCTGGGACTGCTGGAAACCCTGGGAGAACAGGCTGCTATCACTATTAAACAGATACAGATGTATCAGGAGATCCTGGATAAGAAACAGGCTGAAAAAGAACTGGGTGTAGCCGGTGAAATACAGTCGTCCCTGATCCCTCATTCATTTCCTGAGACCGATAAATATGAGATGTATGCTTTCTCTATTCCTGCCAAAGGAGTAGGGGGGGACTATTATGACTATATTGATTTTGGGAATAATAAACTGGCTGTTACCATGTTTGACGTATCCGGTAAAGGTGTACCGGCCGCACTCATCATGGTCATGATACGGTCCATTCTGCGTACTATTGCTTCACTGGATGAAGAGACTCAGGCTATTTTAACCAAGCTCAATAATACCATCTCTGAAGAGATAGTAGAAGATCGTTATGCAACCGGTTTTTACTTGCTTTTTGATGCTGAACGGGGTATAATGAGCTATACCAATGCTGGTCACGGACCTTTGATTTTATATCGTGCCAAACAGGATATATTCGAGTTTAAGGACACAGATGGTATGCCAGTAGGTATCATGTCCGGAGTCGAGTACGGACAGGATTACACTACATTGGAAGCGGGGGATGTTGCTATCCTGTACACGGATGGTATCACAGAAGCAATGAACGAGACTCACGAAGAGTACGGAATGGACAGACTGTATGCGATTGTCCGTGCCAACAAAAGAGAATCAGCCAGAGAGATTTCCAATCGGGTTCTGGAAGATGTTAACAAATTCGTGGGAAATGCGCCCCAACATGATGACGAGACATTATTGATTTTTAAAATGCGATAGTTCTTCCTCACGGAAGAGTATAGATTAAACTTGTTATAAATTCGGGAGGATTTTATGGAGATCAACAGAAGAGAATCTGGAGAGGTCGTAGTTTTCGACATTAATGGTGAAATAGACCTTTACAATGCTCCGGAGATCAAGGACAAGATCAAAGATGAAATGAATAATGGAAAGGTTAATATAATTATTAATCTGGATAAAGTGAGCTACATCGATTCTTCCGGTATAGGTGTCCTTATTTCCAGTCTTTCAAATTTAAAGAAAGTAGGCGGAGCGTTAAAGCTTATTAATGTTTATGCTTCTGTAAGAAAAGTGTTTGAATTGACAAAACTGACCAGTTTCTTTGATATTTATGACAGCGAAGCTGATGCTATGGCAGCTTTTAGCGCTTAAACTATTTGATAACGGCAAGAATACTGAGATCTCTAATGATGATATGACCAGTTTAGTATGAATAATAAAATAAAGAACACGGGTTTATACTCTGCAGTTAGAGTTAAATTCGTGTTTTTTTATAAAAAAAACGGAAGGAGTTGTAGATGATTCAGAAGATTGATTTATTACAAAAGGATATGCCAAAAAAATGGTATAATATTCAGGCAGATCTGCCTAAACCTTTAGATCCTCCGGTGGGCCCTGATGGCAATCCCATTACTCCTGACCAGTTAGCAGCTATTTTCCCTATGTCTCTGATTGAACAGGAAGTATCCCAGGAAAGATGGATTGATATTCCTGAACCCGTATTGGATGCATACTATCGATGGAGACCTGCGCCCATATTCAGAGCCATTCATCTTGAAAAAGCTTTAAATACCCCTGCAAAAATCTACTATAAATATGAAGGCTGTTCTCCAGCAGGTTCCCATAAACCCAATACCTCTGTGCCCCAGGCTTATTATAATGCCCAGGCCGGCATCAAGAGACTGTCTACTGAGACCGGAGCGGGACAGTGGGGAAGTGCTTTATCTTTCGCTACGGCTTTATTCGGTATAGACCTACGGGTTTATATGGTAAGGGTTAGCTATGATATGAAACCTTACAGAAAATTTCTTATGAATACATGGGGAGCTGAGTGTATCCCCAGTCCCAGTAATCTTACAGAATTCGGTAAAAAGATGCTGGCTGAGAATCCTGACAATCCGGGATCTTTAGGTATTGCTATCTCTGAAGCTGTGGAAGAAGCAGCCACCCGTAAAGACACCAACTATGCTCTGGGTTCAGTATTAAACCATGTCTGTCTCCATCAGAGTATTATTGGACTGGAATCACAAAAACAAATGGAATCTATAGGCGAATATCCTGATGTGGTGATAGGATGTGCCGGTGGTGGTTCCAATTTCGCAGGGATTGCTTTTCCTTATGCTCACGATAAGATCACAAAAGGTAAGAAAATAGATATTATTGCGGCTGAACCTAAGGCCTGCCCCACCATGACCCGGGGAGATTTTGACTATGACTATGGTGACACAGCCGGAATGACTCCTATCATGAAGATGTACACCCTGGGACACTCATTTATTCCTCCTACCATTCATGCCGGAGGATTACGCTATCACGGTATGGCTCCACTGGTGTCTGCTCTGGTAAACCAGAATATAGTAGAGGCTCGAGCCTACCACCAGACTGAAGTCTTTGATGCAGGCCTGCTATTTGCCCGGACGGAAGGAATAGTCCCGGCTCCGGAGACTACCCACGCTATTAAAGCTGCTGTTCATGAGGCGGAAAAAGCCCGCGAAGAAGGAAAAGAAAAGACTATATTGTTTAACTTCAGCGGCCACGGATTCTTTGATCTGGCCTCTTATGAGATGTATCTGGGTAAACAACTGGAAGACTTTGATTATCCTCAGGCTCAGGTTGATGCAGCTCTTAAAGAATTACCATTAAGAAAATAAAAATTCACTAAAAAGGGGCTCGTTGAGCCCCTTTTTAAAGTTAAGAGGCTATATGCAGGTCGAAGAAATATTTTCAGGTAAATGCATCTGTGTTATTGGAGGAGCTTTATTACAGCTGCCTGCAGTAAGAAAGGCTAAATACTATGGGGCCACAGTGATAGTGCTGGATATGAATCCCCAGGCAGTGGCTATCCCTCACGCGGATGCATTTATTCACTGCAGCACTATGGATGCAGTATCCGCATCTCAGGCCCTGAAACAGTATTCTGAAAAAGTAAAACATATAGATGCCGTTTTTACTGTAGGTACCGATGCATCCTATACTGTAGCAGTTTGTTCTGAATCCTTGGGATTGCCGGGAATCAGTCCTCAGGCTGCCCGCAAAGCCACTAATAAGTATATAATGAGGCAGGCTTTACAGGAAGCAGATATAGCTGTACCCCGGTTTTACCATTGTGAAGACCTGGTTAGCGCCGAAAAAGCTTTTCTGTCCATTGGAAGCAGCTGTGTGATTAAGCCTCTGCTCAACATGGGTGCCAGAGGGGTACAGAAAGTAGAATCCCTGGCTGAACTGCAATATGCATGGAAGGATTCATTTCAATATTCCAATACAGGGACCTTACTTCTGGAGCAATTCATTCCCGGGGACGAGCTTAGTATAGACGCTTTGATCTATGATGAGGAAGTGTTTATTACAGGAATCGCCGACCGGGTCATAGAGTACCCTCCTTTTTTTGTAGAGACAGGCCATATTATGCCCAGCATCCTGCCGCAGAAGATGCTGGATACAGCGGTACAGGAGATGAAGAGGGCAATCAAGGCCCTGGGCCTGACCACAGGGGCCGCTAAAGGAGATATACGGGTAAATAGTTCGGGGGCATGGATAGGCGAGCTGGCAGCCCGACTCTCTGGTGGATTTATGTCGGCTTATACTTATCCTTTGTCGAGTGGGGTGGATGTGATCTCCAATGCTATGGCCATAGCATTAGGGTACCCTCCTTTTGATTTACAGCCTAAAAGGCAATGGGTATCCGCTGAACAGGCTATAATGGCGAAACCTGGAATTATAAGTGATATAAGTGGTATATCCCGTGCCCTGGAACTGCCTTATATCGAAGAAATATTTCTGGATAAAAAAGTGGGAGATCTCGTGACTATGCCTCGAAACAATATGGATAAGTGCGGCCATATTATTTCTGCTGCACCCAGCCGGGAAGAAGCCCTGGATAGCCTGAGGCAGGCTCAATCTTTAATAAAAGTAGAAATAAAAAAAGAGCCATAAAAAATGGCTCTTTTTTTATTACTTATCTTCTTTTTTCACATTCTTATCATCCAGGAAATACAAGGCTCCAAACACTACATTGGCTTTTATCTTAATGTATGGCTTATCTTTATCATAACTGGGGCTGGTATAGGTATAATCTCCAAATGCGATATTATTTCCATCGGGAGTATGAGCCCCCGCAAAGGCAGAACTCAGTTTTACTTTCATGGGCAGATCTTTATTTAATCTGATCTCACTGTCTCCAAATACGCAGTTGATCTCGATATTGATGTTTTCCTCCTTGAGCTCAATGGAAGATAAGTCTATATCACTTTTTCCAAAAATCACATTGTATTCATGGGCCCCTTCAGAGTAGCTTACTCTGGACTGGTTAAAAATAACATCATTACTTTTTTGGGGGCCAAATCCTTTTATGAGTACGCTTAATCCAATTCCTATAAATATAATGGCAAAAATGATCCTGCCAAAGGGTATTTTGACATCGAAGAATACATTAATAATAATACCTACCCCTATCAGGATGACGAATATACCCCAAAACAGTCCGCTGAATACAAATCCCATTTTCACACCTTCCTCCCGCTTAATTTTGGTATTTAATACTGATTCCGTGAATGATCTCATCGAGGAGATCTTTTACGTCTTCTCGGCCGCTGTTATCAGCTATTTTTTTTAAG
The DNA here is from genome assembly GCA_964537555.1 of uncultured Brevinematales bacterium. Taxonomy (GTDB): domain Bacteria; phylum Spirochaetota; class Brevinematia; order Brevinematales; family CAYRWR01; genus CAYRWR01. The sequence goes on along the minus strand of CAZIAD010000016.1, from coordinate 32,133 downwards.
TAAGGAATTTTAGATCTGCCACATATCTCGACCAGCCCCCAGGACAGGATAGCCAGATTTTTACCTTGAGATTCTTTGAGTAAATTTACCAGATATTTATAGAGATCCTCGTTTTGGCCATTTCTATGTAAGGCCAGAGCTGCAAATGTGACGATCAAGGGCTCTTTTTCATTGAGCAGTCGATGTAATTCAGCCAATGCCAGATCGCTTTTATATCTGCCCAGAGCTTCAACTATACTTTGCTTGATCTGAATGTCTTCCGTTTTATGCAGTATTTCTATCAGAGTAGGGAGGGCTTCATTGTCATTGATCTCACCCAGGATCTCGGCGCAGGCACTTTTTACTTTTTTATCTGCTGAATCACGCAAGGCTGAGATCAGATCGGGAATGGCTTGTTTTCCGATATTGACCAGAGCCAATGTTGAAAAAATGACAATATCTTCATGATCGGATAAGGAAGAGATGAGAGGTTTTATTATAGACTTTTCACTCACCCGTGTCAGGAACATGGCAGCTTCCCTGCGTTGATCCACAGTCCTTCCTTCAGAGAGTTGTTTGACGATGGCATTAATATCCATATTTCCCATCCAAAAATTCAGCATTTTATATATTTTGACATATATAGATGTTTTGTCAATAGCAGGACTACATTATTTAAGTATATCTATGATCTCTGAAAGTGCGGCATGGACAAGCTGATCGTGTTCCACGTTTGCCAATGCAGTAATGGACACATTGCCATGATGTATAGCATTCAGGTCCGATCCGGGTTGATCAATGAACGAAGGCGATTCTCCTTCTATTTGCAGGAATTCTTTGTTTCCTTCCTTATAGATACGGGCAACATCCTGGTATATCCTGGTACCCAGGGAGCATAATTCGACGCTATTCCAGGTCCCTGCCAGTGGGAAGTTTATATTCAGGATAGTGTTTCTCTGTAACTGCTCCTGGCTAAATGATGAGAGAAGCTTGCGTATAAAAAGAGAAGGATTTTCGTAATTTGTCCCAATGCCCCATCCATCCCTGGAACAGGCTATCGAAAATATCCCGTTGAGGGCACCTTCCCGGGCTGCAGCTACTGTACCTGAATAAAAGACATCTTCTCCCAGGTTTGGCCCGTCATTGATCCCGGAGATGACAGCATCAAAGGTGACATCAGGAAATAATCCGCTGATGGCCGCTTTTACACAATCGGCAGGTGTCCCATCCAGGGCGATGATCCGGGGAGAAATGCGCTGGATTTCGAGGGGTTTAAAAATATTTACGGCATGTCCGGTGGCACTCATCTGCCTAAGAGGGGCACAAATCGTGACTTCATGCTCCCTAGCCAGGGTCTCGGCCAGGATATTAATACCCGGTGAGTCATAGCCATCATCATTACTAAGCAAGAGTCTCATTTTTCACCTTTGTATTGTCTCTCATGCTGAGAAATTTTGTCGTAAAAGGGATCTCCAGCCTCGCAAAAGTAGATCTGCTGTCTGTGTTGCCTATTCTGAATAAATGGGGGTCTACTTCGATACCTTTGAGTAGCATGATAATGAGCGCAATGCCCATACCAGCACCCTCCAGTTCATCTCCCTGATCCATATAAAACTGAGCAATATCATCATACTGCATGGCTTTCCCCAGTTTTTCCCGGAGTCTTTTGTCTTCTATATCTGTAAGATGGGTATTATTATTGACGATAAGCCGGATCCCTTCTTTTCCATATTCAAATCTGACATTGACCCAGAGATCCATAGATTTCAGGTCATCCAGGTAGCTGTGATAGGCTCTTTCATTGAGCAGGTCTTTAAAATGCATCATTCCCTGCAGGTATTCCTGAGGATCGTCAATATTTAATGAATTTTTCTCAAACAGGACTCTTTTGAGATTGGCTTTAGTGCCATTGATCATGAGCTCCTTAACACAGGAATAGATTACTCCCATGATGTCATCTTTGGCATATCGACCAAACATCAGGTTAAGGGCATGCTCCACTTTTGCTTTGATATTGTCATCTATCACATAAAATTTTATGTGGAAAATCTTGTCAGTATCTATCAGGATCTGAAGAGTATTCTGAAACTGATCCATGCTCATAAAGTGCTCCTTAGATTAAAAGTAGCTAGTTTTGTATAGAGGGAACCTTCTTTTCTTAACTCGCTTTTATATAGATGAAAATCCAATGGAGTATAGCGAGCCCATTCTTTGGATTGTAAAGAGCGGAGATAGTTTAACAGGTCTTTATTGATTTCTTTAGTGAAGCGGGCGAAGCTGATATGCGGTTTGAAAGAAAGTCTCTCCGGTGAGATGTTAAGGCTGGCCAGAACGCTTTCTATATGAGCATACATCTTTAACAGTCCGGGGGACCTTTGAACTCCCAGCCAGGCCACTTTGGGGAAAAAAAAGTCAGGAAAAGCCCCGCATTTCTCTATGACTATCTCATCAGTGTCTATTGATTGGTGTGCCAGAGTATCGATCAGGGGATCCACCAGAGAATCCGGGATCTCACCCAGAAAATGCAGAGTGATATGTAGTTGGTCTGCCTGAGAATATTTAATCCCGGAAGTCTGTAAAGCGCTGCATTCCTCAATGAGATTCTGGATATGTTCTTTGATCTCCAGATTGGTATCTATGGCTATAAAACTTCTCATATCACTCTCTGATCACTTTGATCTTGTGAATACGGCTTCCTTCTACACTTAGAATGTCAAAGTAGTAATGATTGTAATTCAGCTTTTCCCCTTTTTTGGGGACATATCCAAAACGGTCAATGATGAATCCTCCAATAGTCTCAAAGTCTTCACTTTTAATCCGGGTATTGAAGATAAGGTTGAATTCATCGATAGTCATACCTGGTTTTATAATGCTTTCTTTTTTGGAAATACTGATGTAATTTGATGCAACTTCCTGATCAAATTCATCTACGATCTCTCCGAATATTTCCTCTAAAATGTCTTCCAGAGTGAGAATACCCAACATAGTGCCGTACTCATTGACTACGATAGCCATATGCACATGGCTTTTGATAAACTCTTTTAATAATTCATTAAGTTTTTTATTCTCAGATATGATGAGTGGCTTTCTGAGGTAATCCTGGATGACAAATTTCTTTCTTCTTTTTTCGTCTTTAAACAAACCCAACAGAGATTTGGCGTAGAGAACACCTACTATGTTATCTACTTTATCTTCATACACCGGGAAACGGGAGTGTCCTCCCATGGTTATAGTAGTGATGATCTCTTCAAAACTGGAATTAATATTGATCAGTTCCACCTGAGAACGAGGCATGATCACATCTATGGCATCCATACCTTTCAAAGTGTCTTCTATAAATTGCAACCCAGCCAGTCTTTGTCTAGTCTCTTCAGCAGCCATTTAACTTATTTCCTTATAAACAAATAATTTCAGTATTTTTATAAGATTATTATAAATCAATTACTGGTTTGGGTCAAAACATATTTTATTATAGGGTCAGCACGCTTTTTTAAGAGGCACGGAAAGAAATGATGTTTTATCAGAAGATAAAGGAGAGTGTTTGATTCTGTCAAAGTCCAGAAAACAGAATAAACCCTGGATCATAACAGTGGGGCATGTCTGCCCCCTTTGGTCGCAGCGTGTATTACAGATGTCATCAAAAAGTATGTCCATATAACCTCCATAAAGTACCACCTAATCAAAGCAAGTATCGTACCAATCTCATTCCTGTTATAACTCCATATATGACAAGCAATACACACTATCAATTTGTACAGGTGTATGTTTTTACATACGAATACATCTTACGATTAATGAATGATATTTAATCACTCAATAATCGTAAGATGATTAAAAAATGTGCATCAATAGGCGAATTATTGCCTGTCTGTATTCCAGCTTAAAAAAAATTTCTTTTCTGTAATTATCATTCTATTAATGAGTTATGCTCCGTTTAATATTTTATTTAGTGAAAAAAAAAGAGTTGGCATACATCGTGCTTTATATAGGCAGATTACAATAAGGAGGATAATATGGAGCTATCAAATTTTGTAGAATTGGGACTTGCTCCTCAGTCTAACCTGGACATAGTATGGACAATAATCGCCGCATTCCTGGTATTCTTTATGCAGGCAGGTTTTGCTATGGTGGAAGCCGGATTTATCCGTGCCAAGAACACCGGCAATGTGCTCATGAAGAATCTCCTGGACTTTTCTATGGGCGCTATTGCTTACTGGGTACTGGGCTTCGGACTGATGTTTGGTGAGAGTGCCGGTGGATTTGTCGGTACTACAGGTTTTCTGTTTGCGGGAGCTGAAGAATATACGTATACTTTCTTTATGTTCCAGCTGGTGTTTGCTGCCACTGCAGCTACGATCGTGTCAGGGGCTATGGCCGGACGAACCAAGTTCTCAGCCTACCTCATATACAGCTTTATCGTATCTCTGGTGATCTATCCTATATCCGGTCACTGGGCATGGGGCAGCCTGTATGGAATAGCCGGTGATGCATCTGCCGGATGGCTGGAGAGCCTGGGATATCTTGACTTTGCCGGATCCGGTGTTGTACACATGGTTGGTGGAGTACTTGGCCTCATGGGAGCTATTTTCCTGGGACCCAGAATCGGAAAGTACAAGAAAGACGGAAAAGCAGTGCCTATACCCGGACACAATCTGCCTCTGGCAGCCCTGGGTGTATTCATTCTGTGGTTTGGATGGTATGGATTTAACCCCGGATCTACCACAGCTGCTATTCCTGACATAGGTTACATTGCCATGACTACTACCCTGGCCGCAGCTGCCGGTGTAATCGGTGCTTTAATCACTTCATGGATCACCCTGAAGGTGCCCGATATCGGAATGACCCTCAATGGTGCTCTGGCCGGTCTGGTAGCCATTACTGCCGGTTGTGATGGAGTATCTCCTGCCGCAGCAGCTTTGATAGGCCTGATAGGTGGAATACTGGTAGTTCTGTCCGTACTGTTTGTGGATCGCGTACTGAAGATTGATGACCCCGTAGGTGCATTCTCAGTACACGGTGTAAACGGTGCATGGGGTGTTCTGGCTGTAGGTATCTTCGTGGAAGGTGCTTCTCTGGGAACTCAGGCTCTGGGTGTTGCAGCTCTGGCCGGATGGGCAGCCATCACTGGTATCATAGTGTTTGGTATTATGAAAGTGACACACGGACTGCGTGTTACTAAAGAAGAAGAACTGTTAGGTCTGGACCTCAGCGAGCACAAAGCAGATGCTTATCCTGAGTTCCGTAAAGATTTTACAAAAGCATAGGAGGCCAGAATGAAGAAAATAGAAGCAGTAATAAGACCTATTAAACTGCATGACCTGAAGGCCGAGCTATCTGACCTGGGTGTTCATGGCTTGACCGTACAGGAAGTAGGCGGATTCGGACGCCAGAGAGGCCACAAGGAGATCTTTAGAGGAAATGAGTATGATGTAGATCTCATCCCTAAGCTCCTGGTGTCCATAGTGACCAAGGATGACCTGGTAAAGAAGATAATCGACAAGATCTCTTCAGTATGCCAGACTGGTGAAGTAGGAGATGGAAAGATCTTTATCTCCAGCATAGAAGAAGTGGTACGTATCCGTACCGGTGAAAATGGAGAGTCTGCTCTCTAGTACTAACAGATTTATTTTGAAAGCTCCCTTCCCGGGAGAAGGGAGCTTTCTTGTATTTATTTTAAAAAAAGTATAAAGTATTAAATAAGTTTTCCATATAAAACACTAAAGGAGGATTAATATGAAGACTTTGAGAAGAGTAAGTTTGGGACTGGCCGTACTGGCCGCAATGGTGATGGCGACTCCCGACCTGGGATCTGCCTATTCTTATGGAGCATGGGTGGGAATGACAGGTGCTAAGACTGTAGCTGTGAACCCTATTTATGGAATCGATCTGTCTACCGGTGTAGGTGCAGTTGATTTCAAGTTTGACTATGGTTTCTCAGATACTGTAGACATCTTTCTGGACATTTCCAGTGGTTATATCATGCCCAGATATGATATTTCCGGTAATAACCTCCTGATCGCAGGACTGGTATTAGGTTCTGCCCCTGGTCTGCAGATACATGGTATCTGGGACGAACTGGACATGTTTGCTCTGGAGTACAACGTTTGGTATTCAGCATCTGACTGGTTATTCAGTGGTTTTGATACCGGTATTATCATTGCTCCTACCCTTAAGTTGGGTGATTTTGGAGTATGGGTAGAAGGTGACATCGCTACTGGTGATTTTACTGCAGTCGGTTTTGACATGAATGCAGGTATCTATGTTAATCTGGGAGACAATCAGATCTCTATCGGAGCTACTGGATTGCTGGGTAATGACGGTATTGGAATAGGCGCCTGGTTATGGGCTCCTTTCGGATTAAACTAGTATAATTTCTCAGAGTAGACTTCCAGTCTCTCTCTATTGTGAGGACAGCCTCCCTTGTGGGGGCTGTCTTTTTTATTTCAGCTCTGAGGTCTATGATATTTGATTTTTATGAGATGTTTTATTAAATTTATAGTGAGTTTAAATTAGTGGGTGATTATGAGTATTATACAGGCAATTAAAGACCTAATCAATAAAAAAAGCCAGAAAGATGAAGTCTTTCAGGTAGAAAAAGTGGTGTTCGATGTGGAGTGGGACAGGGAAGTCCTCATCATGAAGAACATAATCACAGATCAGTCCTGTGTTCTTTCCCTGGATCTTCATCAGGAATATGAGAATTCGATCAATGCCAAACAGGAGTTATTTGAGCAGTTCAGTCCTCTTATGGACAGATTAAAAATCAAAGTAAGACATCTCACTTTATATAAAAATAAAGCCAATATCACAGCAGCCCGCTGTCAGTTTTTAGTGGGAAAAAAATGGGTGCCAGTCGATCTGAGCCTTCAGGAGTGCATCTCCCTGTCAATACATCAGGAACAGCCTGTGCGGATATCCCCCCGTATACTTCAGGTACAGAGACATTACAAACAGGGGTACAGTGAAGAGAGCTGTGATCTATTTAGAGAACATACGGCATCTGCAGGTATTTCTTATTTTGAAAATGAGGTGATCATGTGAAACACCTCATCAAAGCCTTTCTGCTAGTATCGATTTTTCATTCTATCCCTGTGTGGGGATCTGTCTTTCATTCCAAAATCGGGAATGGGGATCTGGTGATCTTTATGCCCAGTATTAATACCCTACAGACCATTTCCGGAGAGTTATTAGCCCGCTTTTACGGGCCTAATTTTACTCAAATGCTGGAACAGATAAAACTCAGCTCTAAAGAAAATTACGGGGTGGATATTTATTCTGATCAATCCCTGACTGATATAGGGGTAGATATTAATCAACCTGTGGCATTTGTACATTATTCTTCCAGACAGGGATATCTGATGATCAGCCTTAATTCAGAAGAAAAATTCAAGGCATTTATTGCAAAAAAATATAAGCAGGGCTTATATTACAGGATCTCAGATTCCACAGCTTATCTCTCAGCCCAGAAAAGTGTTATCGATAACATAAGCAATCTACTGGTAAATGACAAGAGCTTTAACCATACTATAAATAAAAAGAAATTCGTTTGGAACAAACCGATGGTGTGGGCAAACGGCAAATATTTGGCAGAAATGTCAAAATCAGAAGGTGTGACCACTCATTTGGATCTGCCCCCTGCTTTCTTGTTTTTTACTGTGGATTCTCTAAAGGATCAGTTACAGTTAGATATTTATTCGGGGGCCATGAGTTCTGATTATTTAAATGAGATGCGTTCCCTGACTAAATCCGGAGGAAAAGGGAAATTTGATATGCTGGATTTTGCCTGGGGTAATCCCGCCATCATAGGCCATACCCGGCTGGATGTTCCCAGTCTATACAGATACCTTTTAAAACTGGATAAAATCAAGATCTCCGGCCTGGAGAACGCGGTTTCAATGTGGAAGGATGAATATAATATAGATCTCTATAATGATCTTATATTACATACTGATGGAAGGATTAAACTGGTAGTCAATGAATTTGACACTAAAAATAAAAGATATGATTTTTATGCTTCTTTTGGGATCAATGACCGGTCCCGGGTGCAGGTCTTTGTAGATTCACTGAAGAATGCCATCCTTAAAAAAGGAGCAAAATTGTATGCTTTTGAGATATTTACCAACCCGGTCTATCACTATAAGTATCAGGATATAGACCTTTATTTTGGTGTTATTGAAGATAGCTTTTTTGTCTCTTCACATAAAGATACTTTTATTCGAGTCGTAAAAAATATCTTTGAAGATAAACTGGGCTATCTGGACAGTGTGCAGGAGATTGTCAGTAAGGCTTCTTCCCAAAATGAACTGGGCTACTACTTCCAGATAGATGTTCAGTCACTCTTAAGTGGCATCAAGCCCCGCTTAATAGGCTTTAACGCGGATATATTGACGGGTATAAAAAATATTCTGATATATGGATATCCTGATCGTGACCCTTCTCCCATAGGCTGGTCCAGCAAAGTGATCATAGATTTTTATCAATAATACATATCATTGACTTCTGAAGGAATTATATTAAGATATAGGTCAAACAAACCCGCAAGAGGGGGTACTCGTGGATAAACAGTTTGTCAGCTTCAGAATTGGGGATATTAAATACTGTATCGATATCATGGATGTGCAGGAAGTATATCGGGAAGATAAGATCACTCACATGCCGGATGTTCCGACCTTTGTAGAAGGTATTATCAATCTAAGAGGGATAGTGACACCTATTATCTCTATCCGTAAGAAACTGGGCCTGGATACTGAACTCAATAATGTAAATCCCGATATTGATCCTCACAATCAGGATGATCTGCTTCAGGATGTTCAGACAGCTGGTGAAAGTAAAATGTCCAAAAAAGCTATGAAACTGATCATTGTCAGTATAGAAGGAGTGTGGGTAGGATTCCTGGTCGATGCTCTGGACCGGGTTTTTAGTGTGGATGAGGAAGTAATACAGCCCGCAGAAGGGGTAGCCAATACTGTTGACCGTACCATGGTCGACGGGGTAGCCCGCTTAGGCGAAGAGGTCTACATTATTTTAAATGCAAAAAAAATGCTGGATGTCGAAGAAAAACAATACATTAAAGACGAGATTATTGAATAACGGGGAAAGGAAAAAAGGAGGATTTCATATGAAAAAAATGTGGTTATTTTTGCTGTTAATCTTATCAGGCAATGGCGCACTTTTTGCGCAGGTAACAGATGCCCCTGACCAGGGAGAACCGGCCACCAGGGACACCGCGGTAACTGAGGAAAAAGAAGTGACTGCGACGACACAGGAAAAAGAGATAAAAGCTACTTCCGGAGTGGTCTATTCATTGTCCGGTATTGATTATGTTTCACCGGATGTCCGTTTTACCATAAATGCCAGTGATGAAGGCAGTGGTGTGAAAAACATCTGGATCATTGTAGATAATGCCTCATTTGGTGTATACAACCAGGCTATCAATATCCCTATTGAAGGAAAACACATTATCGCGTATAAAGTCGAAGACCAGGTCGGAAATATCAGCCCGGTACGCAATTATGAATTTGTAGTGGACACAACAGCACCGGAAGTACTAGTCCGCACACAGGAAAAAGGGGTGTATCTGGGAGATTCCTTGTACATATCATCATCTAACAAATTAGTACTTCTGGCCCAGGATAAGCTGTCCGGGGTAAAGTCAATCGATTACAAAATGGATAATGGCGCCTGGATGAAATACAATGGCCCTATTGCATCTGGATTGACTAATGGCCTGCATAAGCTGCAGTTTAAAGCTACCGATAATGTGGGTAATGTTTCTGCTGTAAAAAGCTTTATGGTATTTGTAGATAATGGATCACCAGTAGTGTCCATATCTGTAGAACCCAAGCTATACACTGCAGGGGACAGATTATTTGCTTCACCTGAAGCTCATTTTAGTCTCAACGGCAAAGACAATGAGACCCGTGTGGAATACATGGTGTATAGTATTGACAATGCTGCACCCGTACAGTATTCCCAGGCATTCAGACTGGCTCCGGGAAAACATACTATCAGAGCTCAGGCTGTAGATATCCTGGGCAATAAAAGTGCGGAAGTCTCTATGACTATAGAGATCGATGGCAGTGCCCCTCAGGGTGATTTGATTCCTGCTAAATAAATGTAGTATATTCAAAAAAAACTGCCTCGAAACCGAGGCAGTTTTTTTATCCAAACAGGCTCTGGTTCCTGCCTTCGTTTTTACACTGGTACAGGAGTTTATCTACTCTGTTAAATATGGTCTCCCGGGTATCTTTCTCTCTGGCCAGAGTGCATCCCACAGACACAGTAATGCTTAGCTGCTTGTCCTCATGCATGATAAAAGAATTTTCTATCAGGATTCGAAGTCTTTCCGCCATTTCGATCAGGTGCCTCTCATTGACATTCGGGATTATGGCTATAAATTCTTCTCCGCCCCAGCGTGCATAAAAATCAAAAGGGCGCGAATTATACAGAAGGTTACCTGCTACAGTCTTGAGGATCTTGTCTCCCACTTCGTGTCCATATTCATCATTGAATTTTTTAAAGTAGTCAATATCGAAAAACATAACTCCAAAATTCATGTTCAATTCGTGGTACTGTAATAGGCTTTTCTCCATTTCCTGATCCAGGGCAGCCCGATTGCCGAGCTGGGTCAACTTACAGATTAGCGCCATCTGGGACAGTTCCCGGATACGGTTTTCTGTATCCTGATTGCTAATAAGCTGCAAAAATGTCTCCAGTCCCCCGATCACATTCTTTTCTTCATCATAGAGGGGCATAGTCTGTACTGAGATGGGGATCCTGTAGCCTTTTTTGTGATGCAGAAAGAGATCATTTTTTCTTATTTTTTCGTCATTTAAAGTGAAGCTTAAGGGGCAGGCACTGAGGCACAGGGCATTTCCATGCTGGTCAATGTGATTGAGGATGTTGTCAGAACAGGAGCTGCCCACCACTTCATCAGCCCGGTATCCGCTTATGGCTTCAGCAGCTTTATTCCAGAAAGTGATGACCTTATCAGTATTAACGATATACGCCCCTTCCTGCAATTGCGACAACAGAGGGATTATATTTGATTGAGATATCTCCATTTTTTCCTCCCTAAAAGACAGTATAAAATTTATTTTTGAACTGGTCAAGATGAAGCCACTTGTGTGTAGCCACTTGTGTTTAATCCTGAACTATGATAAAATATCACAGTTTTATGAGGAGGATCATATGTCCGGACATAATAAGTGGGCCAATATACAACACCGAAAAGGCGCCCAGGATGCCAAACGTAGTAATCTTTTTTCCAAGATCGTGAAAGACATCATTATTGCGGCCAGGGATGGCGGAGGGGATCCGGATAATAATATGAGACTTCGTGCAGCTATAGATAAGGCCCGTGAAGCCAACATGCCCAAAGATAATGTAGAAAAAGCCATAAAAAGAGGGACCGGAGAGCTGGAGGGGGTCACTTATGAAGAGATCACCTATGAAGGATATGGCCCCGGTGGAATAGCGGTAATTGTAGACTGTACTACAGATAACAGAAACAGAACCGCGCCTGAACTGAGAAAGATATTTTCCCGGCATAACGGAAACCTGGGTGAAGCAGGTTGTGTGGCCTGGATGTTTGATAAACGGGGCTATATTGCCCTGGATGGACAGGCTCATAGTGAAGATGAAGTCATGGAAGCTGCTCTGGAGATGGGAGCCGAGGATGTAAAAAGAGAAGGTGATGAAATAGTAGTCCTGACCCAGATGGAAGATTACATCACTGTCCTGGATGGCCTCAAGGCTAAATCTTTCAAGGTATTATCCAGTGAAATCACCCGGATCCCGCAGAGTAAGGTCCAGGTAGAAAATGACAAAGCCGGCACTCTGCTTAAGCTTTTTGATGAACTGGAAAATCATGATGATGTTCAGGACTATTCATCCAACGCGGAGATAGATGATGCTGTGCTGGAAGAGTTTGCCAATTCCTGATTGATAAAACTGGTTGACAAAAAATTTGACAGGGGACAGTTCAAGCTGTCCCTTTTTTATTGTAAAAGATCCTGCAGGGTCAGTCTGATCTCAGAAAAATCCTGATACTCAAAATAAGTCTGACGTTCTTTTTTCATCATTAAGGCCAGCTGTGAATCTTTTAGAGCAAAACCATAATGAGCAGAGACTGCTGCGTCATAATCAGGCCGGCTGTCTCCCGCAAAGAATGTCAGTATACCCCGCGACCTGAAATAGCGGATGACTTTACCCTTATCTATACCATAGGTGGGATGATAGTAAGGGCTTTTAGTGTCCGGTGTCATAAAGATATTCTTATCTTTATAGTAACCCGGGTTTGCCAGTAATTCTACTTTACCCTCCAGGCCATACTTCTTGAGTATCTGTACAATGTAATAACTGCAGCCTGCTGAAATGATCTTAAACTCATTCCCGGTAGAAAGGACCCAGTCTATCAGCTCCAGTGATGTCTCATCTATAGGGATAGAATCGATGTCCATCAATATCTGAGCTTCCTCCTGATCGATATTGTTAAATATCATATTCAGAAAGCTGATGTCTGAGACCATTCTCATCTGCCAGTCTTCATAGAGGTCTTTCCCTTTTTGGCCTATATATTTTTCTATCATCAACCAGTAAAAGTCTTTTTTAGTAATTGTCCCGTCAAAATCTGAAATAAATACAAAGTGCATATAAACTCCTTATGCATATTATAACTAAGACCAGTAAAAGGGTGAAATTTTATATCAAGTGTTTTATAATATGAGTAATATTAATGAGAGAAGGGTGAAGTGCACACTAAGTTCAGCGAAAATATTCCAGAAGCTGATAAATATTATGAATTATTTCAATCAACCGGGTGGGACAGAGATCTTTCTATATCACCGGAAAAACTGTATGAAGCTATACAGCATAGCTGGTATATCGTCAATGCCTATATTGGGGAACGTTTGATAGGGACTTGCCGTATTCTATCAGATGGTTATTTACATGCCTTTATAGTGGAAATGATAGTGGATCCCATGTTTCAACGAAAAAATGTAGGCCGCAGACTCATTGAAAAAGCTTTGGAACGTTGTGAAAAAGCGGGAATACAGTATATCCAGTTATTCTGTGCCAGTGGTAAAGAGGATTTTTATAAAAAAATGGGTTTTGAATCGAGGCCTGATAATGCACCCGGTATGCAGTATGGAGGAATGAAAGATTGAACCTTCAGGAACTGACTCTAGCCCGTATTAACCTGGGACATAACATCAATAGCCTGGTCTATGAAAAGGCTCTACAAAGGTTTATTAAAGATCAGAAAGTGGAAGGAGTACACTGGCAGCTTAAAGACCTGAAAAAAGTGTTACTGGAAGACTCATTGTTATCGACACTATTTTTATCGCGTTATATAATCACAGGAGACAAACAAATGGAAAAAGATAAAATACAACAGGCTCTGGAATATCATCAGAATAATGGAGTAGGGAATGGCAAGATCGAAATCATTCCCAAAGTGAGAGTCAATACCCGTGAAGACCTGGCTATGGCTTATACGCCTGGTGTAGCTCAGCCCTGTCTCAGGATCGCAGAAGATAATGCAAAAGTCTATGACTATACTATCAGAAAGAACTCCGTATTTGTAGTCTCTGACGGCTCAGCAGTGCTGGGACTGGGTAATATAGGAGCACAGGCTTCTCTTCCCGTCATGGAAGGCAAAGCTCTTTTATTCAAAGTGTTCGGTGGAGTGGATGCTTATCCCATCATTATAGATAGTCAGGATCCGGAAGTCATCATCGATACCGTCAAGCATATTGCGGGTGGCGCCGGGGGTATCAATCTGGAAGATATATCTGCGCCCCGTTGTTTTGAAGTAGAGGATAGACTCAGTGCAGAACTGGATATCCCCATTTTTCATGATGATCAGCATGGTACCGCCGTGGTATGTCTGGCCGGTATGATCAATTCCCTCAAGATCATCAATAAAAAGATGCAGGATCTGAAGATCGTGATCAATGGAAGCGGAGCAGCCGGGGTAGCTATTGCTAAACTCCTGCTGGATTCAGGTGCAAAAAATATTATAATGTGTGACCGTAAGGGCGCTATTCATCAGAATAGAAACGAGAATATGAATGGCAGCAAGGACGAAATAGCCCGGCTCACCAATCCCTATTCTGAAGAAGGTGATCTGGCTCAGGTCATTAAAGGGGCAGATGTATTTCTGGGAGTGTCTGCTAAGGATATGCTGAGCCAGGATATGGTGCGTAGTATGGCCCATGACCCGGTGATCTTCGCCATGGCCAATCCCGATCCCGAAATCCTTCCTGATGCCGCCCTGGCAGCCGGAGCTAAAATAGTCGCCACCGGCAGGAGTGACTTTCCCAACCAGGTCAATAATGTCCTGGGATTCCCTGCAATATTCAGAGGGCTTCTGGATGTAGGGGCACGAAAAGTGACCCAGGCTATGAAACTGGCTGCTGCTCATGCTATTGCAGACTTTCTTCCCGAAAATGAACTGGAAAAAGGGGTGATCATACCCTCTGTGTTTGATTTTCAGGTATTTGCTCATGAAGCAGAGGCGGTCGCTCAGCAGGCTATTAAAGATGGTGTAGCCCGCTATCCTCTAAAGCCAAAAGAGGTGTTTAATAATACTCTGGCTATACTGGAAGAAAACCAGAAGCGGTTTTTTAAATAATGTTGTTTGATCAGAATATTGTCAACGAAGCAGTCAGTTCTTTTAGAAGTATGTGTGATGAAGATATAGATCTGGCGGTGATCCTGGGTTCAGGACTGGCACAGGTTGGGGCAGACTGGGAACATATTCTGGATATTCCTTTTAGCGGGATAAAACATCTGCCCTATTCCCCCATAAGCGGGCACTCTGCTGTGTTTTCCCTATGCAGGCATCAGTCTAAAAATATTCTTCTGATGCGGGGCAGGTCACACCTATATCAGGGATATTCTGCCTTTCAGGTCAGCCTTCCGGTAGCCATGATAGCGGGATTAGGTATCAAAAACCTGGTCGTCACCAATGCCTGCGGGAGCCTGCATAAAGACTGGCAAATCGGGGATATTATGATGATAGAAGATCATATCAATCTCCAGTCTGTAAATTGCCTGCAAGGCGCTCCCCACAGCTTTATAGATATGAGCTCTGTGTATGACAGGGGCTGGGTCTCACTGGTAGCGAGCCGGCACACAATACGTAAGGGTGTATATGCCGGATTTAGCGGCCCCAGCTATGAAACGCCTGCAGAGATCAGAATGGCGGCAGGGCTGGGAGCAGATGTAGTCGGGATGTCTACCGTTCAGGAAGTGATCATGGCCAGATATTACGACATGAAGATCTGTGGCATTTCAATGATCTCTAATCTGGCAGCCGGAATATCCTCAGGCCCATTGTCTCATGCAGAAGTCCTGGAAGCTGGTGCCCGAGCCGGGGATAAGGTCGATCTGATCCTCTCCACTGTGGCTGGAGCAATAAGATGACTCTAGGTGTTCTGACTATCGAGATCCTGATACCAGTCTTAGAGACTATAAAAGAACAAAGAAACCGTACCCGTAGTATCAGGGAAAAAGTAAGGCAGAAGTTTAATGTAAGTGTCGCAGAGATCCCGGTAGAAGGTATGAGAGGCAGATCGACCATAGCCATAGCAGCCATAAACTCTGATGCTGTTTATGTACAGGCCGTATTATCCAATGTCTATAACCTGGTAGAAAGATATTATCCGGATATTATTCAGGAATACCATATAGAGACCCTTTTATACAAGGCATAAAAAAACCTCCTCTTTCGAGGAGGTCGATCCTGGCAAAAGCCATGATCTTGTATTGGGGGGTGTAATATATAAAATGCAATATTCGTGCCATCTTTACAATAATAAAAGCAAATCCCATATTTAAAATAGTTAATTGGCAATATGTTAAAAATATATTTGTGCACAATAAACTGATTGTGCAACCGGCACTATTTTTTAATTTGAGTTCTTTCTCTTATTCCGTTAATAAAAGTCCGATTATTCCGATAAATATAGGGGAGAAGAAATGACTTTTATTAAATCCTTAATATTAATCCTCAGTATCTCTGGGCTTACTGCAACTGGCTTTGCCAGAACACATATTCTCAAAAATAGCTTAGTGACCAGTAACAATACTGTGAGCCTGGATCAGCTCTTTGTCAATTCACCTGAGTTGAAAAATTATAGCATATTTATTGATAAAAGCAAATATTTTAATAATGAAAATGTAAGCCGTCTCTTATGGGAAAACGGGGAGAAGGATGCTGTTATACTGGGCCAGGGTATAGAGATCATATCCCGCACCCAGATGGACAATATGGATATACTAAAAGACAGGCTCACTGCCCTTTATCCCATGCTCATGATTGATTGGGATGGAATAGAATTACCCTATACCGGATTCATTATCGATGATTTCAAGGTAATTCAAAATCCAGGCCACTTGCAGGTAGCACTGAACCTCACAATCTTTGAAGACAATATACCTCAGGATAAAAATATTGCTCTAAAACTTTCCTACAGTAATAAAACAGTGGTTAAATCAGAGCAGGAAGCGGTATATCTGGAAGATGTTGAGGGGCATGTGGCTCATGTCGTATACCGGAAGGGGGGATTGATACTCCATTTAAAGGCCGACATTATCCAGGATCTGGGACAGGGATACTATCAGGTAAAAAGTCCTCTTAATGGAAAGTTACTAAAAGTACGATTGAATCATACGAAGGAGACTCCATGAAAAAGAATCTATTCATTTTAGGCTTATTAATGCTTAGCCAGGCCCTGTTTGGGGTGACCGTACCCTTAAAAAGTCTGGTAAGAGTAAAAGGGCTCATGGATAATCCTGTGATAGGATATGGCATCGTAGTTGGTCTAAACGGCACAGGCGATAGTGTTAAAACTTCTCAGACTAAAGATATCATTGCCCGGATTGCTCAAAAATTCGGCTTTTATCTGGATGCCGATGATCTAAAACCAAAGAATTCTGCGATCGTTATGGTAAGCGGGATCATTCCTGCACTGGCCAGTACGGGCAGTCGTATTGATGTAAAAGTTTCCTCTGTGTTTGATGCAAAATCTCTAAACGGGGGGGAACTGATCATCACCCCTTTACTGAGTGGCGATGGAGTAATGTATGCCACAGCTCAGGGCAGTATAGATAGTGATAAAAAGGAAAAGAAAGTGTCTTCTGTGGTCTCTCTGGGCGGGATGATACAAAAAGAGATACCCCATACTGATCTCAATGCATCTGGAAGTATAACATTATTGATTGAAGAAAACCTGGGTATGGAAAATGTGGAAAAAGTGAAACAGATAATTATGGATAACTATCAGGGTGTGCTTAAAAAACAATGGCAGAATCAGATAGAATTGAATATCCCGGCACAAAAAGATGCCTATACTTTTTTAGCAGAATTACTGGCCCTCAGTGTGGATATTGAGCAACAGCCCAGTATCCTGATAGATTCACAATCAGCCATGGTAGTCACCGGAGGTAATGTGATCATTACAGAATCAGCCATTACCTTTAAGGGAGCGAAAATCGAAGTAGGGGGAACTGCATCCTGGAGTATGGACAATAGCGATGATAAAACTGTTCATCAGCTCTCGACCATGACTACAGTGAGTGACCTGGTAGAGGGTTTAAACAGCATCGGGGCCAGTCCACAGGATATCATACAGATTTTGAAGTTGCTGCATCAAAATGGAAACATCAAAGCAAAGCTGCAGATACGTTAAAGCATTTTCCCGGACTTATTCTTTTACCTATATGGAATTGTCATTCGATATTTAATTATATAACCTTATTCTTATTTGACAAAAAAATTCTCTCCTGTTATCCTATATGTCTCTCAAATATACCTATAATAATTAGGGTTCTGAGAAACTAAGAGGAGCTGCAAATGTATGCTATAGTAGAGATTGGCGGAAGCCAGTGGAAAGTAGAAAAAAATGATGAAATTTTAGTCGATCTTATTAAAAATGATAAGGGCGCAAATTTAAAATATGAGACAGTCACATTGCTGCGTGATGATAAGAAGATCGAAGTAGGTCAGCCTTATGTTGCCAAAGCAGTAGTAGAAGCTAAACTCATTGACCCTGAAGTAAAAGGGGAAAAGATCAATATTTTTAAATATAAGAATAAGACAAATTATCATGTTAAGACCGGACACAGACAGAAATATTCCCGGATTCAGATCACTGGTATCTCTACAGGGGGATCTTCTTCCAGCACAGCAGCAGCTGATAAGGCAGTAGAAGTAAAACCGGCAGCGCCTAAAAAAGAAGCAGTAAAAACAACTGAGACAAAAGCCAAGCCCAGTGCTCCTAAAGCTAGTACAAAGGCTGCACCTAAAGCCAAAAAAGTATCTGAATAGGGCTTAAGTATCTCTTGATCGAGATAAATATTCATTCAGGCTTGCAGGAATTAAGCCTGAGTGCAAAAGGACACGCTTTATTTGCCCCTAAAGGAAAAGATCTGGTGTGTTGCGGAGTAAGTACTTTACTCCAGTCCTGGATCATAGCGACAATTGAAATATGCAAGGTCGATATGATACAGCATAAAACAGAAAATAGTGTTGAGATAAGTTATAGACATAAGAACAACAGCGAGCTATTGTTAAGGGCTCTGGTACTGAACCTGGGATTGATGCAGAAGCAGTACCCTCAAAATCTAAAAGTTAAACTGGAGGAAATCCATGGCACATAAGAAATCTGGTGGATCAGCTAAAAATGGCCGCGATTCAAACTCGAAACGTCTGGGTGTTAAAAAATATGGCGGCCAGCAGGTAATTGCTGGAAATATCATAGTCCGTCAGAGAGGTACCAAGTTCCATCCCGGACAGGGAGTGGGCAGAGGTAATGATGATACTTTATTTGCTTTGGTTGATGGAGAAGTAAAGTTTACAGTAAGAATGGGTAAAAGCATTGTGAATGTACTGAATTCATAAGAATGAGGTTACCATGACTGAAAAGAAACTGGAATACTTTAAAAACAAACTTCTCAAAATGCGAGATGAGATATTACAGAATATCATAGACGAGACCGCTGATGAAGAAAACCCTTTTGAAATCGACGGAGATCTGGTAGACAGAGCAGAAGCTCTGACTATGGTGGCCATCAGCGAAGGACTATCCTCTAATCACAGGGATATTCTGGAGAATGTACAGCAGGCCTTGCAGAAGATCAAAGATGGGAATTATGGTGTCTGTGCAGTAAGCGGAGAGCCTATCGAAGAAGACAGGTTAGAAGCTATTCCTTATACTGACAAGTGTAAAAAACACATGAATGACAGGCCTGTATATAAATAAAGCTATAAAAAATTATAATAATATCCCCCATCCTATGGGGGATTTTGTTTTATCTGTAGCACTATGTTATAATTCACTTAGGAAAAAAGAAGGAGAAGGATCATGTCCCGAAGAATATTATTTATCACTTTACTTACATTATCTCTGGTTTCCTGTGGTCAGGATATTACCAATAATAACCAGGAAGTAAGATACGAAATTAAAAAAGGAGACAGCTTCTCAGGCATTGCCCGTCAATTAAAAGAACAGAATATTATCAATGACGCTACACGATTTCGGGTCGTAGCTAAACTGATGCGCAAAGACCGGGACATGAAGGTCGGTGTCTATACTATAGAACCCGGAGAGAAATACCGGGATCTGATCAATAAATTCGCCAAGGGCATTACCCACTTTGAAAAAATCACTATACCGGAAGGATATTCCAGCTTTCAGATAGCGGAATTACTGGAGTCCAAGGGCTGGGTCACAGCTGCAGACTTTCTGGAAAGAATTAAGGATCCCCAATACCTGGACATCTATGGAATCCCCCATTCTCAAAGTCTGGAAGGCTATCTCTATCCGGATACCTATTTTATACCTTTGCATTATAAATCTGACGATATTATTAAAATGATGCTGAAGAGATTTGACCAGATCATTGATGATAAAATAAAAGATAAGATCAAAAAGAAAGGCATGAGTCTGCATGAAGTACTGTCCATGGCAGCAATAGTAGAAAAAGAGGCTAAAGTACAGTATGAAAAACCCATTATTGCGGGGGTATATTATAAACGGCTCAAAGTAAACATGAGGCTGCAAGCTGATCCCACTCTGATATATGCCCTGATTCTGGATGGTGAATATGATGGCGATATCAAATTTAAACATCTCCGGCCACCCTGGCCCAGCCCCTGGAACACCTATTATGCTTATGGATTGCCCCCCGGGCCTATTGCTAATCCGGGCAAGGCTTCTATTCTGGCAGCTATATTCCCCGCGGATGTTGATTATGTGTATTTTGTAGCTAATCCTGCAGATGGTACCCATGATTTTTCAAAGACTCTGGATGAACATAACCGGAAAGTAAAGATATATCAGAAGAAACGCTGATATGGAGAGATCTGTAATTGTTAATTTACTGGACAATGTACTGGAGCCACACCTGATTGATGATTCTACTATTAATGGCCTGCAGATCGAAGGAAAAGCAGAAATACAAAAAGTCGGATTTGCAGTGGATTCCTGTGTGCCCGTTTTTGAAGAAGCGGTCAGGCAGTCTATAGATATGCTGGTAGTACATCACGGGCTCATCTGGGGCAGCTGGAGATCCGTACTGGGGGCAGACAGGAAAAAACTGGCTTTGTTGTTAAAACATGATATAAATCTTTATGTGTCCCATTTACCTTTGGATAAGAATTTTCAATACGGCAATAATACCCGAATAATAGACGCACTGGGTGCTACTATTGGGGAACCCGTTTTGGGAGTGGCATACCTTGGTGAGTTTTGTGATGAGTTAAGTTATTCAGATTTCGAAGCTCTTATTACTGAAAAAATGGGTTTAAAAGGCCGTATGCATTTCGGCCCGGAAACAATAAAAAAGTTTGCAGTCAGTTCAGGAAGCTTCAGGCCCTCCTGGATACAGGAACTCTGCGATATGGGAATACACACCCTGATTACTGGTGAAGGCTCATCTGCTTCTCTCTTATACTATCCGGCTCAGGAGTGCGAGATGAATGTCATATTTTGCGGACATTATGCCACTGAGACCTTCGGGGTAAAAGCCCTAAAAAAGATGATGGATAAAGAATTAAAAGGTCTGGACACTGTATTTATTGATAGGGAGACCGGTTGGTAATATTCGGATGTTGGGTCAGGATTGCTTTTCGAGGCGCATAACACTGGAAATAAACTCATTGAGCTTATTTTTATCTCTCCAGTCAATATTGGCTGAGAATTTAATGCCTATAGTCCTGGTGTCGGCAGTAGACTCATGGTCATAGGTATTGACTATGGTAGCCATGGTCTTGATGACAGACTCATCTGGAAAATGTATCTGAAGGTACAATCTTTTCATCTGGCGTACATATTTAAACATATCATTAGCCGTTAATAAAAACTTTCCTCCACCTACACTGAGATCGATTATCTCCTGAGGCTGTTTTGATACAATCTCGAATGAACATTTATCGAACAGGTTTTCTACCGCGTTCTGGGATAAGGTCACCAGCCTTCTGGCCTGAGGACTGCCTATTTTCTCTTTCATGGATACCACTCTGATCTGACCAATCGCTTCATCTTCAAATACCAGAGGTACTATGGCTTCACTTTTTATATTATTTGCCAGGTAAAATTCTTTTACTTTATCCAGCTGCCCCATAATGTTTTTAATGTCATATCCCTCTTCACTGAGGTACTTGATATAATCAGTATAGGATAAAAACAAATCATCTTTGATCTTAAAATCTTTAGAATCAAATACAATGAAAGGTTTTTTCATTTTTTTAATAAGACGGGTGATAATGTTTTTTTCTGTGCCATCGAACAGAGTGACTTTAGCCATATCAAAGTTTTCTGAACGGGTGAGGTGGCTTTCAATGGTGGAAATAATGAGATGAATCTTTTTAGCCAGTTCTTCATCCTGTATGGTAAAATCTACCACTTTCATGGATATGACGCTGTACATATTTGATACAAATTGGTTATTTCTTACTTTTATTCGGGCATGTTTACGTTTCGGATGAGCTCTGATGACATCGGGGAGGCCCAGAGCTGTCTTGGATACAGGTATGGTATCAAACAGGTAAATACTGGTGCCCAGGGCTACCTCACCGGAAAGAGGCCGCATGATATAGTCATTAAAGTCAGCACCTGGTGTATCAGTGGTGACCTGTGATATCTGGATTTCACCGTTTCTTATGTCTTTTAAGCGCACAGAGAATTCTACACCCTGATCACTAAGGGTGGCCTGGATCTGGTTACTGCAAAACAGGGAGATCACACGGCTGACTTCTTTCTCATTGTCATAGAGTTCTTCTGTTATCATTCATCCTACTCACTTCTGATATATACTTACCAGTATAGTTTATCGGAAGGGAAAAGTTTTTTCTTAATAAAAAAAGCCTACTATAAAGCAGGCTTTTTAATAAATTTCTTTAAAGGATTACGAATTATTCAGGATAGCCTGTCTCATTTCTCTTCCCGCTTTAAAATAGGGAGATTTTCTTTCCGGTACATGAACGGGTTCACCAGTCTTAGGATTTCGGGCCACTCGGGGCTTTCTTTTCTTAATACCAAATGTACCAAATCCTCTTAATTCGATACGATCATCATCATCCAGTTTCTCGATCTCTTCTCTTAGTTTTTCTACAAATGTAGATACTACGAGACTGACTTCTTTACGGGAAATACCATATTCTTTCACTTCGGGATCATCAAAAACGATATCTACAATATCAGATTTTGTAAGTTTACTCTTTCCCATATTAAGCCTCCTCAGTACTACTGGGGTTCATTTTTTGATTTACCAGAACATCAATCTTAGACTTCAGTCTGGATGATTTATTCCGTTTGTAAAGTCCCTTTGTCCAGGCTTTATCTAATCTGGATTTATAAAAGTTTACTGCTTTAGATAAATCTTCAGGACTGCTGGTATCAGACTCTATGATAGCAACTGTTTTTTTACGGAGATTTTTCATATAAGTACGTAAAGCTTTATTTTGCTCTCTTCGTTTTTCACTCTGTCTGACTCTTTTCTTAGCTGATTTAATGATGGGCACCTTTTCCTCCTACGTAAGCATTGAAGTAATATATTTTATTATATTTCAATGACTTAGTCAAATTTATGCAATCAATTTATTTTTATAGATATCATAGTTCATTAGTATTTACCGTCTGTTTATTATCCGGGGCTTCTCTGTTCACCGGTATATCCAGCAGGTTGACAAAACTATTGTTGAGTCCATTCATTTTCTGGCCATTCCAGATAAATCTCATGCCCAGGAATTGTTTTTTCTCTAAAAACTGCGAATTGGTAAACTCTACATCCATCTTAATGACCAGATTAGTCTGTTCACCTGGTGAGAGTGAGGAAATATTTCCACTCATTTTTCCCATTTTTTGGGAGTCTTTTGTAGGATAAAACTGTATTCTCAGGTTATCCAGTTTTTCTGTAGAAATATTCTTCATGGTCAGATAGATTGATTTATTTTTAGTATAATCCAGATAGTAGCTGACACTCAGAGGATATTTTTCGATGCCGTCCTGATATTCGTATATCAGTTCCCCAAATCCCAGCATCCAGGCATTAGAAGGGTAGGGCCCTCTTCTTCCCGGCATGATGCGGTATAGCCCGTTTACCATTAATCCCTGTGCCTGGTAGTATTTTGAGCTGTTTAATACTATTCTGAGATTAGCATTGATATAATTCTCGATGGCACTCATCTGGTATGCCGGGTTTTCAAAGTCATCTATATCTACTTCATAGGATATGATGATCCGGTCAAAGTATTTCTGGAAGTCCGCTATATTTTTCAGTCGCTCTATTTTCTGTTGGATCCCGGTGAAGTCCCCTGTGAAATTTAAGACCAGGAAATCCATGCCGGCATTAAAAACTATAGAAATCAGGTCTGGAAATTCAATCAATTCTTCAGCATAGGCAAAATAGAATAAGGGTTTGGAAGTATTGATGCTATCGTGTATAGAATTGAGATAGTCAAAAAATGCATAACTCTTCCAGTCATTAAATAATTTCAGGAAGTTGCCGTCCTTGAGGCGGGGCAGGAAGCGGCTCAGTTTCTGTTCAGTATCCATCAGGTTCCAGTCATCATCCAGTACTATATGAAATTCATTGAGAAAATTATCAAATAATTCCAGATCATGGGCTTTACTTTGGAATATGTGAGACAGGCCAATATAGTTGACGCTGTTATTATTGGCGTATTGTTCCATGATCTCGATGATATGCTGCTTTCTGGATTTATCCAGGATGGATACACGGGAAAGTTCTTTGGAATAGTTTCTGTCTTCATATTTTAAGGACGAAGAATAGCCCATTTTTTCCAGTCTTCTGCCCTCCACTTCCTGGGTCTTTATCCAGACTCCAAAGCTTCCTCCGTTTTGCTGGACTTTATCTGCCAGAGCCAGGGTCTCGGTGATCTTGGCTTTTTGCCAGGGCCGTTCCAGAGAAGTGTCTTCTTTATAAGTCTCAGTCAGCCCCCCCAGCATCATGATACCATCAGCAGATAGTAATTCCATCCATGAGGGAATATAGGTCCAGGTCACAGATTTTGCCTGAGCGGATAAAATAGATCGTTTGGATATCAGGTTTTTATCTGAAATACCCAGAAAACTGAGTCCCTTGGGGATCATTTTATAGGAGTGCCTGGAATCTATATAGAACTTATTTTCTGTACGTAGATTTTTTTCCGGGGTATTAAGATAGCCTCTTGCCTTCATGGAGATGTCACCCAGAAGATTAGGATCTTCAGGGTACCAGTATGCACCCCATATTTTCTTGTCCGCAATATATTTTAGTTTGATCTTGGTCTGTCCATCGATACTGCGCACTATCTCATTATTATGATAGAATTCCACTTCTATAGCGGAGTTTTTAGGTACTTCGCGGGTGTTTTTATCTATGATGGCCGCGTAGATGATGATCCTTTCATAGGGATGGTACAGGCTTTTTTCACTGATTACCGTAAAGACATGATCCTCAAATTCAGAGGCAGATAGTGCATTGAGGTTTTTATCAGAAATATCCAGGCTAATACTATCTTTTTTTATCCAGTGCCTGACATTTGTAGGGAAAATATTGGCCAGAATAAGAGCAGCCAAAACAGTCAGGGCTATAATAAAGCTTAAAGTTCTTAAAAATTTCATTAATGACTCCTATTCTTTAACCACAAGTTTTTTAAAAGTAGGGAAAATCAACAGGCCGATCACTGCCCCCATGCCTGGAGACAAAAACCAGATCCAGGTCCCTTTTTCAGGATAGATATTAAACAATAATATAGTCAAAAGGCTGGCCCCTAAAAAGGCAATTGCGGAAAATGCTGTGAAAAACAGTATAGATCTCTTTTTCATGTATACCTCCAATTAGCTAGTGAAAATTATAAATCATAGGGCGAAAAAAATAAAGTATAAGTCCCCAGTCAATTAACTTGTTATACCATTGGATTGAATGTATAATTTTCGGTATTAATAATGAAGGAAAAGTAATGTTTATATACCCTCAGAAATACCAGGTCATAGTGGTAGGAGGAGGACATGCCGGCATAGAAGCTGCCCTGGCCAGTGCCCGCATGGGTGTTCGGACCCTTCTTTTATCCCGAAATATAGATCTGATAGGCCAGATGCCCTGTAATCCCTCTATTGGCGGAATCGGCAAAGGGCAACTGGTAAAGGAACTGGATGCTATGGGTGGAGAAATGGGAAAAGCTATCGACCATGCCGGCATCATGTATCATCGCCTCAATACCCGTAAGGGCCCCGCAGTGCAATCCAGCCGGACTCAGGCTGATAAGATGTTATACCGGAACTATATGCAGTCTGTAGTACTCAATCAGGATAACCTGGAAGTCAAACAGGATAAAGTGGAAGACCTCATTATCGATGAAAACGGGGTGAAGGCTGTGACTACCAGACTGGGTATACAATATGAATGTTCTACTATTGTCATCACACCCGGAACATTTCTGGCCGGTAAAATCCACCTGGGCACTAAACAGATAGCATCAGGGCGTCTGGGAGAAGGATCTTCCCCTGAATTATCCTTATCTCTAAAAGAAAGAGGCTTTAAGATCGGCCGGTTTAAGACCGGGACACCAGCCCGGATAGAGGCCAGAAGTATTGATTTTTCTAAAATGGAGATACAGGAAGGAGATGTGGATCCCCGTCCTTTTTCCTTCTGGACCGAAAAAATATTCCTGGAGCAGCGTGCCTGCTACCTGACTCACACTACAGAAAAGACCCATCAGATCATCAGGGATAATATCCACCTGGCCCCTATGTATGCCGGGACTATCGAAGCTACCGGAGTAAGGTATTGCCCTTCGGTGGAAGATAAGGTCATGAAGTTTCCCGATAAAGTAAGGCATCATGTTTTTGTGGAGCCGGAAGGCCTGACCAGCGGGGAGTATTACCCCAACGGACTGTCCAACGGGCTGCCCTGGGATGTACAGATAGAGCTGCTGCATTCAGTGCCTGGCCTGGAAAATGCGGTGATGACCCGTCCGGCCTATGCCATAGAACATGACTATGTAGACCCCACAGAACTGAAGCCCACCATGGAGACCAAAAAGATCAGAGGGCTGTTTCTGGCCGGCCAGATCAATGGTACTACCGGATATGAAGAAGCGGCTGCCCAGGGATTTGTAGCTGGTGTAAATGCTGCCTGCCAGGTATCGGGCAGAAAGGAGTTTATCCTGGACCGTTCCCAGGCCTATATTGGAGTCCTCATTGATGACCTCACCACCAAGGGTACTAATGAGCCCTACCGTATGTTTACCTCCCGGGTAGAGTATCGCCTCATCCTGAGGGAAGACAATGCAGACCTGAGATTATCTCATTTGGGCTATGAGCTGGGCATACTGGATGATAAAAGATATCAGCGTGTCATTCAGTTACAAAAAGATATAGACCAGGAGATTAAAAGGCTGGAGCAGGTCAGTATCAATCCCTCCCAGAACCAGAATAAGGTCCTCCAAGCCCTGGGTACGGGAGATCTGAGTAAACCTCAGACCCTGGCTGCCGTATTAAGACGGCCTGAGATGACTTTGGAAAAGTTATGGTCGGTATTTCCGCCCCCTGTCCCCCTGGACGGCCGTACCCGGGAACAGGTAGAGATTGAGATCAAGTATCAGGGTTACATTAAAGACGAGAGAAATATGATAGTACAGTTTGCAAAAGGGGAGAGGATCAGGATTCCTTCCGACCTGGACTATAGTCAGGTCTCGGGGCTGCGACTGGAAGAAGTGGAGAAATTATCGGCTATCAGGCCCCTTAATCTGGGCCAGGCTTCCCGGATCTCAGGGATTCGTCCCGCAGCCATACAGATTATTATGATCTATTTAAAATCTGAGATACAGAATTAGCTTGAAAATTAAAAAACCTGCCTTTATAATATTGACTTAGGAGTTGTATATCATGGATGTTAACAATCAGGAATTCGATGTTTATAAGTTTATAAAAAAAATCCTGGAGAAGAAACTGGCACTGATTATTTCTTTTTTCAGTATAATACTTCTCTTTAATATAATTTTTATTGTGTATACCTTTTCACAATCACGGACTAATATAGTGTATAAGAATATTGCAGCCCATCCGCAAAATGATAGAAAATTTATTTTGTCAGATGAAAATGGCAGGAAGGTGCAAGCTACTTCAAAAAATGGCCCTTTGGGTCTTTCAGTGGAGATCATTCATCACAACAATAGAGAACAGGAAATGACTAATCTGGTACAACTCGTACTGGTAAATGCGTATATGCATCTTATCAATACACACACTGACACTAGAGTATTAAATGATGCTAAATCTCAGGCAGATGTTACTCAACAGATCTTTAAGTTGGAAAATTTTCTTGAACAGCTCCAAAGTACTCCTATAACCCTGTTAAAAATCGATGATGATTACAAGAACAGTAGCATGGATATGCTATTATCTGAATCAGACAGTGAAATCGATAAAAAAGTACTGATCATGTTATCACTGATGGGTAAACAAAATAGTATTAGTTTTATTAAGAATTATATTCAAATGCTTCGTATACAGAAACAGTCTTATGATGAACAGATAAAAGTAATCAGGGAATTTAAATCAAATTGGAATAATAAAGTTAACAATAGAAAAATTCTGAAAATGTCTGATTTGAAGAAAGTTGAGGGTTTATCTTTATCTCTATTCTATCAAGATTTAGAAAATGACTTTCTGAAAGCCTCAGGATCTTTTTCTTTTTCCAGCCGTAAAATACTCACACTTAAGGATATTGTGTTCAGGGAAATATTGATTCTAATCTTTAGTTTCATTTTTAGTGTGATGTTTATTTTCGTTGGTAATTTTATTAAGGATGTGAAATCGAGATTGATGACTGATCAGGGCTGATATGTACTTATCTGAATTATTTAAGACGGTAGCCTTTCGAGAGCTAGACATAAAAAAAGATGTAGATATCCAGCATCTGACCAATGACTCAAGAACGGCAGATGCCACCAGCCTTTTTATTGCCGCGTCAGGGTATAGTGACAAAGTACATTCCTACATTCCCCAGGCCTATTCCAATGCCTGCAGGTGCTTCGTGATTGCAGCAGAACATGTGGACCTGATTGATAAATATCGGGATGCACAATTCTTTATTGCGGAAAATGTGTTTGAATCATTGGCACTGCTCTCCAAGGTTTTTTATAAAGATCCCAGTAGTAAGCTAACTCTCATAGGGATAACCGGTACAAATGGTAAGACTACTACGTCCACCGTTTTGTACAATATATTAATGAACTTAGGCATAAAAACAGGACTTATTGGTACTATAGAATACCGGATTGGAAAAAAACAGGTGCCAGCAACCAATACCACTCCGGATATTTTAACCCTGAATCAATTATTATACGAAATGACTGAACAAGGTGTAAAGGTTGTGGTAATGGAAGTTTCCTCCCATGCCTTATCTTTAGGGAGGGTTCTGGGCCTGGAATATGATCTGGCTGCATTTACCAACCTTACCCAGGATCATTTAGACTTTCACCACACCATGCAGGAATATCTGGAAGCCAAACTGAGATTATTTCATCTTCAATCCCGGTCATTAAAACAGAAAAAGACTGCCATTATTAATCAGGATATGGACTCATTTGTAAAGGTAAGAGATTTTATCCGTGATCAGGAAGGTATAGTTCTAAAGACATACTCTATACATCAGAGTGATGCTGACTATTATTCTGAGATTCAGTCGCTATTGCCTGGTAAAAGTACTTTTTTACTGCGGGGACATACAGTAGAGATATCTATGATGGGCCATCCTAACGTATACAACTTCACCCTGGTCAGTGCTATTCTCCTGGAGATGGGATATCAATGGCCCCAATTTCAGCATTTTCTCAGTAAAATACAGGTGCCAGGTAGAATGGAATCGCTTCATAATAGTGATCCTTATTTTTCTGTTTTTATCGATTATGCCCATACTCCCGATGCAATGATTAATATCCTGGAGAGCTGTCACAATGTACGGCTGCCACATGCCAGAATCATCATAGTGTTTGGGGCAGGGGGGGACAGAGACGCCACCAAGCGCCCTCTTATGGCACAGGCGGCTCAGGCTGGGGCTGATATACTGATTATCACCTCAGATAATCCCAGGACTGAAGATCCGGAAAAGATCCTGCAGGGTATAGTGTCCGGTCTTACTTCCGGAAAAAAAGAATATAAAGTCATCCCTGATCGAAAACAAGCTATCCAATATGCTATAAAAATCGCAAAAAAAGACGATATTATAGTAATTGCTGGAAAAGGTCATGAGGATTATCAGATAATCGGAAAAGTGAAACATCACTTTAGTGACAGGGAAGAAGTGGAACAGGCCTTGATCCAGAGAATAGCAGACAAAGGATAGCGTATGAGAAATCTTTTGATTATTGGTGCAGGTGAAGCCGGACGTATGGTGGCCAGGGAAATCCAGGGCCAGTCCCGTATGTCGGATCACTATCAGTTACTGGGTTTTCTGGATGATGACAATAAGAAGAAAAAAGTCGATGGCGTAGTGATATTAGGCAGTATCGAAGAGGCCCCTTCGATAATCAAAAAATACCAGATCACTGATGTCATCATTGCTATCCCCTCTGCCGGGCAGGATACCATTAACCGTATCTTAAATTCGCTTCCTCAGAACCATGTTCAGATAAAGATCATTCCGGGTTTGTTTGAGATCATTCAGGGCGACCTGTCATTAAATTATTTACGCAGCTTTGAAGCATCTGACCTTCTGGGAAGGGAAGAGATCGGTTTTGACAGGGAGCAGCTCCTGCCTTTTTACAAAGCCAAGACAGTCCTGGTGACGGGAGGAGGCGGGTCTATCGGATCCGAGATAGTGCGGCAGCTTCTCAACCTGCAGGTAGAGAGAGTGGTGGCTATGGGCCATGGGGAAAACTCTATCCATACCCTGATCAATGAAGTGGGAAAAAATGCCCGATTCTCCTATGTCATCGGAGATATCCGTGACCCTGAAAAGCTGGCTTTTGTCTTTAAAAAGTTTCAACCCCAGGTCATCTTTCATGCCGCTGCACATAAGCATGTGCCTCTCATGGAGGAATTCCCCGATGAGGCTGTAAAAAACAACATCCTGGGGACTTACAATGTGGCCAAGGCAGCCATACAGCAGGGAGTATCCCGCTTCATCCTGGTATCTACCGATAAGGCTGTCAATCCGACTTCGGTTATGGGAGCATCTAAACGTGTAGCTGAGAGACTGGTCCTGTCCCTCA
Organism: uncultured Brevinematales bacterium; assembly: GCA_964537555.1. Lineage (GTDB taxonomy): Bacteria > Spirochaetota > Brevinematia > Brevinematales > CAYRWR01 > CAYRWR01. Next base: position 1,424 of record CAZIAD010000016.1, on the reverse strand, counting down.
ATCATCAACAGAAAAACACCCACTTCTCCCTGACCCGTTTTGGAAATGTAATGGGCAGCCGGGGATCTGTGATCCCTTTATTCCAGCAGCAGATCCGGCAGGGTGGCCCCCTCACTGTGACCCATCCCGATATCACCCGCTACTTTATGTCTATACGTGAAGCAGCACGCCTGGTTATCAAGTCGGCTACTGTTAAAGCAGGCAATATCTTTGTACTGGATATGGGCAAACCTATCCGAATCCTTGATCTGGCCCGTAAAATGATCACCTTATCCGGATATGAAGAAGACGAGATCCCCATTACTTTCAGCGGCCTGCGGCCTGGTGAAAAGTTGCATGAGGAGATCCTCACAGAGGCTGAGACTATTTCCAAATCTGAATTTGATAAACTCTTCGTATCTCATGAGACGGAAGGGAGCATGAGCCAGTTGGAACTGACTGAGCTCTTAAAAAACTTTGAAGAAGCAGCCCGTAATTTTGATAATGAACGCATTGTGCAGCTTATGGATCAGTTTTTACCAGAATACCAGAAGGTACAATAATGCCTGAGCCTATTCCCTTTTCACCCCCGGATATTACTGAGGCAGAAATACAGGCAGTACAGGAAGTACTGGAATCAGGATGGATAACCACAGGCCCCAAAGTCAGGCAATTTGAAGAACAATTAGAGCACTACCTCAATAGTCCGGCAGTAGTCTGCCTCAATTCAGCTACCGCCGGATTGGAACTGGCACTGAGGATATGGGATATAGGTCCGGGGGATGAAGTTATAGTACCTGCCTATACCTATGCGGCTACTGCAAATGTAGTACTCCATGTAGGAGCCACACCGGTCATGGTGGACTGCAAGCCGGGAGAGTTTAACCTGGATGTGGACGAGGTAGCTAAAAAGATCACCAGGCGCACCAAAATGGTCATACCGGTTGACTTCGGGGGATGGCCTGTTGATTATGATGAATTGTTCCAGGTAATAGATGAAAAGAAAAAGCTTTACCATCCTAAACCAGACACACATCAGGGACTTCTGGACCGTATCCTGGTACTGGCAGATTCAGCGCATGCCTTTGGAGCTGAGTATAAAGGCCGAAAGCTGGGCACTGTAGCAGATATTACAGTCTTCTCTTTTCATGCTGTTAAGAATCTTACTACAGGGGAAGGCGGGGCAGTCAGTATTTCCCCCAGATTGCCTTATTCTGAGATTAAACAGGAGTTCAAGCTGTGGAGTCTGCACGGGCAGAGCAAAGATGCTTATGAAAAATCTCAGGCTGGAAACTGGAAGTATGAGATAGTGGTACCTGGCTATAAATGTAACATGACAGATATTGCAGCCGCTATGGGGATTAGTCAACTTAAAAGGTATTCATTTCATTTACAAAAGAGAATGGAAATCACACAAATATACAGCAATATTTTTAAAACTTCAC
>CAZIAD010000015.1:0-72472 GCA_964537555.1 uncultured Brevinematales bacterium | reverse complement strand
ATTTTCTACCAATAATTGAAATATTTTATCGTATAACCAGAAATATACGCTACCACTAATAACGAAATGCTGGATAAAAGTGAAGTTTTCCTTTTCATTAAAACTTACTACATAGTCTGAATGTATTTCTGTACTCATTGTGATACCCATATGGTTAGGATGACAAAATTCAGACAATCTGTCATAACCATCTCTAAATAGATTTTCTAGTTTTGGGTCAGTATCACTGAATGAATCATCGACTGCATCAATGAGATCCATTGTGCCAATCGGTTTATCAACTATTGGGTCATCTTCTTTTCTTATCCCTAAAATCAATCTTCTAAGACTATTATCTAACATGCTAAAATCAATTTTATTGGAATAAAATCTTTTTAGTTTCAGAAGAAAATATGCTAATCCTCCTGTCGTCTCATAATGGGCTCTTGTAGATAGATACCCCTGCAAATAATTTTTGTGATTAATTGCATACAATACACTATCTAATAACGATTTGGATCTTCCTAGTGAAGATTGTATATAAAAAATTCCATTTTGACCTAATAATCTCTCAGGTTTTTTTTCTTGCGAGATCAATTTTCTAATATGTCTTTCTCTATGCAAAGATATCAATTCTTCTATATTTTCGACTTCTTTTTTATAATTCTTTTCCTCTAAAAGGTATGTTTTTATAAGTTTGTATAATTTCAAATTAAATCTCTTCAAATATTTATTTAAATAAAGTTAGGCTCGGACGTCGGTCAAGGGGCGGGTCAAACCATTTAAGAATTGTCATTCCTAAGTTGGCCTCCTGCGCTCTGACTGCCATATAACGACTGCTATGCGTCACAGGTTCGTCTTTCCCCGGAAAAACAGGGGCAAACACGAACTCTTTCTTGATAATTATATTCATAACATGTTTTCATGTCAATATTTGTCAGGCAAAAGTGATATATTCGCATAAATACATTCCCCCATTTATCAGATTATTTTCGGTTAAGTTTCACAAATAGGCACGCATGTGTCTCAGATGCAGGATATACCAGAATGTCGAACCGGATTTCAGACAGGCCCACATTCATTGCCGACAGGGAAAGATTCTTCGTTCCGTATGACTCCACTCAGAATGACGATGAACAAGAAAACTAAAACACACAGAGCAGGTGCAAATAAACCAGGCTCTCATTCATCGCCGGAGGCTGCCGGATGAGTCGATAGTCAATAGTAGGCTCTGTCTTTTTAAGTCCGAGCCTTCTATCTCAAACCGACAGAAAATGTTCAACAAAACCAATTTCCACTTCCCCGCCGAAGGTGGCTGTCCTGCTCCTCAATGTGCGCCCCACAATAGTCGATAGTCAATAGTGAGCACTGTCTTTTTAAGTCCGAGCCCTGATTCTCAAACCGACAGAAAACCTTCAACTAAACCAAGCCCTAATTCTCCGCCGGAGTCTGCCTGCTCTTCTCCACATGGTGCCCCCCAGCCTACACCCCACCAGGGCTGACCTACCCTAACCTACACCCCCCGCCAGGACATTCAGCCCGCCCGGCACCATGCCTGCTAAACTCCAGCAGACATTCCGCGGTGGGATGCCCTATAGTCCCACCGACCAGAGGGCCTTTTTCTTTGCCAGGCGTTTCTTTTGTGGCCCTGGACAAAAGAAATGCCGTAGCCCGCCAGCTATCGCTGGCAAAGGCATTCCGTGGCAGCCTATGCACCGACACCCACCGTCAGGTGCACACCGGGCTACCCTAACCTGCGCCTGGCCTACGGCGGCTCAGGGCTAGTAGTCCGCCAGCTCGGCCTCACCCTGCATCTTCACGAGCTCCAGGGTGGACAGCAGCCCGCAGGCGGCCTGTATATCCTCCCCCCGGCTCTTACGGATAGTGGTGATCAGGCCTTTGGACTTGAGGATATCCTGAAAGGCCTCCATGCCGGCCCGGGGCGTACCCCGGAGGGGAGAATCAGGGATGCTGTGAAAGTGGATCAGATTGACACGGCAGCGCAGGCCGTTCAGGAGGCGGACCAGCTCCCGGGCATGGCGGGGGCTGTCATTGATACCTTCAAAGAGTATATACTCAAAGCTAAGCTTACGCTCCCGGAAGTCATAGTCCCGCAGGGCATGCACCACTTCCTGTATGGGATAGACATTCTGCACGGGCATCATCTGACGCCGCTCTTCATCGAAGGGATTGTGGATGGACACAGCCAGGTTAGCCCGGGTCTCACTGAGAAAGCGTCTCATAGCCGGAATGATACCGATAGTGGACACGGTGATGCGGCGCTGGCTCATATTACGGCCCTTAGGGTCGCTCAGTATCAGTATACTGTCTATGACAGCATCGATATTGTCCATAGGCTCACCCATGCCCATGTAGACGATATTGGTGAGGCTGTCTCTGTGGGGCAGGCTGTATACCTGGCTCAGGATCTCGCCGGTGCTGAGCTGTCCCTGAAAGCCCTGGCGGGCCGTCATGCAGAACAGGCAGCCCATCTTGCAGCCCACCTGGGTGGACACACACAGGGTGGCCTTGTCCTCATGGGGAATATAGGCAGCCTCGATAAACTTATATCCGGGAGCAGGATAGAGGTACTTTATAGTACCGTCAGCCGATAGCTTCTCCTGCTGGGGGTGGAGCTGCTCCACCCGGAATTGGCAGTCCAGTTTTTCCCGGAGCAGTTTAGACAGATTAGTCATCCGGCCTGTGTCCGTGACCCCTTTTACATACAGCCATTCATAGAGCTGCTGGGCCCGGAACTGCGGCTCCCCCAGCTCCAGAAATATATCCTGCAGCTCCTGCCGGGTCATTCCGAACAGATTTTTCTTTTCCATAGTCACCTTCTAAAAATAGATCTCGGAGATGATCCGGCTAAAGGGGATCCCCCGGCTCATGAGGATCTGCCTCACCTGTATCACCATCTGCTCACTGCCGCATAAATAATACTGCGCATCCCTATCCAGGCTGGCTTCACCCTGCAGCCAGTGGGTGAGGCGTCCCCCATAGATCCGTTGTTTCAACGGGGGCTCACATGAGTCAGCAGCATCCCTGTCACTGCAGCAGGGAATATAGCGGAATCCCTCCCGGCCAGCCAGCCAGTGTTCCTGCCCATACAGGTCTTCGGGCCAGCGGGCTCCCTGTATGAGGGTCTTAGCCGCCCCCATCCCGCTCAGATACAGTGACAAAAAGGGGGCTACCCCGGTGCCGTTAGCTATCCATACGGAAGCACTGTCCGGCTCATCACAGAACTCCCCCCGGGGGGGGCCGGCCAGTATGCTCTCTCCCGCTACCAGGCCCTGCATATAGCTGGTCAGCTCACCCCCGGGTACGGGGTTGTACAGGATGTCTATAGTGCCCCTGCCGGGAGGGCTGGCTATACTATAGAGCCGGGGCGGCATATCCCGGTCCCGCTGCAGGCTGATCATCTGGCCCGGTATAAAGTCCCACTCGCAGGCCAGCCGGAGAAGACGGGCGCTCTTTCCGCAGGGGATATGCTCAACTACGGTGAGAGGTCTGTTTATGCTGCTATCTGTCAATAAGGTCCCCTGATGCTTTTTCCTATTCATTAGATAGTATTATACACCCTCCCCTGGCAATACTCAAAAAACCGCTCAGTCCTTCCTGGCTATTTACAGTATAGTATGGAATTAAGCGGGGTGCTACAGTCTTACATCAGAGGCAGGTGACTGGCTTATACCTCCAGGGCTCCCGGTGGGCAGGAGCAGGGTCTGAGGCAGCCGGCATGAACGAGGTGCCCTGCGCAGATACAGAAAATGACGGGCAAACACAGGCCCGGGAATAGAGTCTGTGATATTTACAGGATTATCTGCTTCATCCCCGGTCCTGTGCGATGCGGCTCTTTGATTTTTTCATAAGCAGGAGCTGGGGATTTTCCTCACGATTTCTTGACTATTTCCGGTCTCATCCTTAAAATTTATGTCCCCTCAGCTCAGAGAGCTGATTGTTGACTTTTCGGGCTGTAGCGCAGTTTGGTCTAGCGCACTACCTTGGGGTGGTAGGGGTCGGAAGTTCAAATCTTCTCAGCCCGAATATTCCCGTTAATCCCCTGGGGTTAACGGGATTTTTTATTTTTAAGGAGAGAAAAATGGCTGTGCACACTACTCACAAGCAGGACCTCATCAATGGAGTCAATAATCTGGTGCAGCGTATCCCCGGCATGTTTCGCCCTATGGTACTGAGCCGCAAGCTGCCCGAAATACTGTCGGTGCTGCCCCCGGAATTTGACCAGTATACTCTGTCTGAGATAAAATCAGCCCTGCACGATGCCTGGAATGAGGGCCACATCAGCTGGTAATTCCGGATAATAAACTTCAAATTACTTGCTATTTGTATGTTATATATTAAAATAATAATAAATAAACATAATCCTACGGGGAGGCTCGAATGAAAAAAATAATCGTACTGGCAATGGGGACATTTTTACTGGGCACACTGATCGCCTGTAATCCTGTACCCACTAAACAGCTCGAGGAAGCGAAAGCGGCTATAGAGAAAGCAGAATCAGTCGAAGCTCCATTCTATGCAGCTGGGGAATATAAGTCTGCAAAGGATGACTACGAATCCGCTAATGCACTGGTAGAAGAAAAGAAGAACAAAGATGCCAAAGCCAAAGCTATAAGTTCTAAAGAGCTGGCCGTGCAGTCTTATGACCTGGCCATTGAAAAGAGAGCAGACGATATCTACAACAAAGATAAAGACCTGCTGGCTGAGGCAGACCAGAACTTTGCAAATACACTGAAGCCTACTGAATATAAGCAGGCTAAAAAAGACTTTGATGCACTCACTACTACTTATGAGGCCAAAGACTATATCATGACTTACACCAATGGTATGAGTCTCTACAATAAACTGAGCGAACTGGTCAAGTATCTCAAGGGAGAGACTGAAAAGGCCCGTAACGCCATCGCTGATGCCCAGGACAAATATGACCAGGCTGAAAACAATGATATCGTCAGAGAATTTGCTATGGATGACCTGAAAATGGCTGTACCTCTCCTGGAAGAAGCCCGTGCAGCCTATGAAGAAGGCGACCTGGCTACTGCCATCGCTAAAGCTGACGCCGCCAAAGCTCAGATACAGGCTGCCAATGACAAGGCCCAGGCTGCTTATGAAAAGTACCTGGAGCAGAAAAGAGAAGAGCAGATGAAGATGCAGCTGGAGCAGCAGAAACAGAAAGCCCTGGAAAAGCAAAAAGCAGATGAGTATCTCAAAAAAGCTCAGGAAATGCTGAAGAAGATCAAAGATAAAGGTAATTCCAAGCTGGACACTCCCATGCACAAATTCGGGATGATCCGCCATGATTACAAAGCTCTGGGACAGACCCTGGAGATCATTGACGAAAATGATGACACTTCTGTAGACCCTCAGATGGCAGACATCTCAGAGGAAGATATCACCGAAGAGCTGGTCGAGAAATACTACACTCTGGCTCAGGAAGCCTATGACAGAGGGGAATACCTGGACTCAGTGGATTATGCCCGTGAGGCTATCCGCCTGGGGGAGATCCTGCTGGCCAAACAGACCATGGATACCTACATCGTAGAAAACCATCCCGGTAATGAAGACTGCTTATGGAAGATCGCCGGTAAAAAGTATAACAAGGAATACTGGATGTGGCCTATCATCTGGAGAGCTAATAAGTTTAAGATCAAAGATCCTGACCTTATTTACCCCGGACAGGAATTCGCCATTCCTCCCTCTTTAGTAAAATAAAGAACCCGAAAAAGTAAAATAAAATCCTGTGTCCCCTGGGGCACAGGATTTTTTTAAGGCTATTATGTTACAGAAATATCGATGTCAGAACTTCCGCAATCTCAAAGATTGTGATCTGGACTCATTCGGCCATACCAATCTGATCTATGGCTTAAACGGGAGTGGTAAAAGTAACTTCCTGGAGTCTCTCTTTCTTCTGTCTTATGCCCAGGCTATGCGGCCCGTACCCCTGGCCGAGCTGGTCCAGTGGCACAAGTCCTACTTTTTTGTAGCCGGTATATTTCAGGGTGCCAGTGTGGAGTGCGGGTTTCATCCCGGTAAAAAGGTACTGAAGTACAATGAAGACCGTATCACCGCCTCCCGTCTCCCTGCTCTCAATCCCATCGTGGCCTTTCTGCCTCAGGACATCGATATCATCACGGGAGAGCCCCAGCTCCGGCGTCAGTTTTTGGATCAGTCTATCATGCTCAGTGACCCGGCATACCTGGAGTGCCTCAGGAACTACAACCGCTCCCTGAGGCAGCGTAATGCCCAGATAAAGCAGGATGTCCGCCAGACCGCCATCTGGAATCCCGAACTGATCAAGTGGGGCAGCATGGTCATAGACAAACGCCTACGCTTTATCCGCTCCCTGAACCGGGAGCTGCAGTCTATTTATGAGCGCCTCTACGATGAGAAGATCATCCTCAGGTACCTGAATACTTTTAAGATAGAAAAAGACATTGCCGGGTCTTATGCCCGGGCCCTGGAGGGCAGTAAGAAGCTGGAGTCCATCCGGGGCCATACCCTGGTGGGCCCCCATAGAGATAACTTTATCATCGAACAGTCTGAAAAGAGCTCTAGGGTATTTGCCTCACAGGGCCAGACCCGGGCCCTCAGCCTGGCTCTCAAGCTGGGCACGCTGCTCTACACCCACCGGTCCCAGGGCCTTAACCCCCTGATATTGCTGGATGATGTACTCCTGGAGATAGACCAGAAGCGGCGCGAGATATTTTTGGATATTCTGCACAAGGATTATCCGGTGTTCTTTACCTCTACGGCGCGGAACAGTATAGTAGAACATCTGGAGCCGGATGCCAGCTTCCAGGTATCAGAAGGACACATCCAGAGAGAAGCCTAGTATAGGAGCGATGTAGGGTATACTGTAGAAGGAACCGGTAACCAGTACCAGTTCATCATCACTGGCCTGTATCTCATCGATATTTTGCAGTAAATGAGGCTCCAGTCCTTTTTGTTCCAGCACCCGCATCATCTCATTATGTCCGCTGGGCCGTTCTGAATGGGGAATCTCAAATACATTGACAGAAATAAAGTCTTCTTTATAGGACTGCATCATAGTGCCTATTCTCTCCAGCTCCTTATCCTGTAAAATACCCAGATAGAGCTTAAACCGGCTAACCCCGGCATAGGCTTTTACAGAACGAAACAGCAGCTCAATAGATGCCGCATTGTGACTGACATCCAGGATGTATTGCCCCTGCTGCTGTATGTGAAAAGGAAAGCGGATCGCTGCCAGGGCCTCCACCAGGCTGTCATCTGTATCTATACCCATGAGGGACAAGGCCTGTAGGGCAGCGGTCAGGCTGTCGATATAGGCTTCCCCCCACTGTCTGATAACCAGCTCACTACGCTGGCCCGGTATCCTCTCCAGTAGTATATGGCTGCCCTCAGTGTCCTTTTTCAGGACCTGGTAAGACATCACCCGAGACATATAGTACCAGGGGGCCTCCAGGGCGGCCGCTTTTTCTTTAAGTACACTCAGTACTTCCGGCTTTTGTTCTACACTGATCACAGGACGTCCCGGCTTGATGATACCGGCCTTTTCTCCGGCGATCTGGGACAGAGTATTGCCCAGGATAGCAGTATGGTCATAAGAGATAGCCGAGATAATAGTGACGGTAGGCGCCGGATGAAAATTGGTAGAGTCCAGTCTGCCCCCCATACCTGTCTCCAGTACAATGGCATCACAGCCCTGTTCGATAAAGGCAGCCATGGCCAGATAGGTCAGGGCTTCAAAGTAGCTCAGTCCGTTTTCGATGATGACTGACTGGTGCCGGGTGATAATATGGGCCAGTTCATCATCGCTGATACTGCGATTGTTAATGGCTATACGTTCATTGAGAGTGAAATAATGAGGTGAGGTAAACAGGCCCACCTTTTTACCGGAGAACTTGATTCCCGAGCTGATATAACGGGCTATGGAGCCTTTACCTTTGGTCCCGGCTATATGGGCCAGGGGGATTGCCTGCCAGGTATCGGATATCTTATCTAAAAGTCCGCACATACGGCCCACCTGAAAGGTGGAATCTGTATATTTGCGGCTTCCTTTTTCGTAATTGATGAGACTGTCCAGCCAGCTCAGTGATTCTTTTATATCCATAGTTTCCTCTTTCTTCCAGAATATTTATTAGTATAGAATACTTTTTTAAATTGATAAAGGAAGAAAGAAGTATAATAAAGAGTCTAGTGTATACCCAGCATCCTGTTGATCTTCTGTACATCAAATCCTATCACCGGACGATTGTTGATAAGGATCACCGGTACACTGAGGGCACCCGTCATTCTTTGTAATTCCGCGGCGGCTGATGCACTGGTGGAGACGTTCATCTCTTTGAAACGGATCTTTTTTTGCTGAAAATAATCCTTGGCCCGTTTACACCACACACAGCTGGATGAGGTAAATACCACTACTTTTGCCTGTTTTTCCATAAAACACACCTTCATATTATTATATTATAATATAATATGTTAATTATTTTTTGTCAATAAAAAAAGCCTCTGTCATAGACAGAGGCTGTATCAGAGAGCGTGTTTTTACGCGTTGGGGGGAGGTGTTGCCTGTGCGCTTCTTTCAAACATCTGGGTATTGAGCTGGAACATGGCGGCAGTGGATTCTGATACCATCTTAATATAGTCCAGTATCTCCAGAGACTGTGCTTCCTCTTCCACCTGTTCATTTACAAACCATATTAAAAAGTCTTTGGTGGCAAAGTCATCCAGCTCCTGAGCCAGTTTTACAATGCTATGGATACTGGCTGAGACTTTCTGTTCATGCGCATAGATCTTTTCAAATACTTCCTGGGGTGTCTTCCAGTTTACTACCGGCTGATCAATAGCCGGTACGATAGGAGTGGCCGCTCTCTCAAAGATATGATTATATAACTTATGGGCATGTAAGAGCTCTTCCTGATGCTGCACCTTAAGCCACTGGGCAAATCCCTTAAGATTCTTTCCTTCAAAAAAGGCTGACATAGCCAGGTAGAGATAAGCTGAATCAAATTCCATTTTCATTTGCTTGTTTAGTGCGTCTACCATTTTTTTATCCATTGTTTAACTCCTTCTATTCATACTCTAAAAAAAAAGGATGGCATATTTCTACACCATCCTCCTGTTTCATTAATCTAAAAGACCCAATGAGCGGTGCCTGTCGGCTATATCATCGGCCAGCCGGTCCAGGTTTTTATAATCCTCTGCACCGGGCACGCCCTTAGCGAATACCGGCTCCAGGACTTCCGGCTTTATGGTATTTATCATCTCAGTCAGAACATCAGTGACACGGGTAGCCCAGGCATAAGAGCCGATGATAGACATCTGCTTAAACTTCGGCCTCAGGATATTGACGATAAATGCTGCTGTTGCGATCTCAGGATGCGGCCCCATCACGTAGGTCGAGGAGCCCAGCACCACAGTAGCGGCATCGACCAGGTCGGCAGCCAGCATATTTATGTCATTCACACTTACCCTATAGAGCTTGGTATTGACCCCTCTCTGGGTAAGGGCACTCTGCAGGTACTCCGCCATCATCTGTATAGTCCCGTGAGTAGAAGCATAGGGGATAAGGGCCAGGTTTTTAGGCTGATCATCTATCCACTCAGCATAGGCTTCTATCAGCAGTGCAGGATTATTGAGGACCTGGCCGTGGCTGGGACAGACATAGTCCAGCTGATAGGGTTCCAGTCTTTCCAGGTGTTTTTTAATATTCTTTCTGAAAGGCATCATAATGTCGGCATAATAGACCTTGGCCTCTTTGAGTACATGGACCTCATCATCCACAAACAGCTCTCCGGAGGTCACATGCTGGCCTAAAAAGTCACAGGAAAATAGTACCTTATCCTCTCTGAGGTAGGTAAACATGGTCTCGGGCCAGTGTACCCAGGGAGCAAAGATGAATTCCAGGGTCTTGTCTCCCAGGGATAAAGTCTCCCCATCTTCAATAACCTGTATATTTTCATCCTTTATACCATCCAGGTGCATAAGGAGCAGCTCTTTACATTTTTTGTTGGTGATGATCTTAGCCCCAAAATCCCTGACAATGTAGGGTAAAGAACCGGAGTGATCCTGTTCTGCGTGATTGGAGACTACATAATCTATCTTTGTTACACCGTGATTCTTCAGGTTATTGTACAGTTCGTGATATTTTTCCGGATCGACTGTATCTATCAGTACATTCTTATCGCTCCCTTCTACATAATAACTGTTATAGGTAGTACCATGGGGTAAAGGGGCCAGGTCTTCAAACAGGGTCCTGTCCCAATGAATAACACCTACAGCATATACTTTATCTATTATCTTACGAGCAGGCACTTAACTCTCCTATTAATCCAGTACTGAAAATGACTCTTTTCCCGCGGAACACACCGGGCATACCCAGTCATCCGGGATACTTGCAAAATCAGTGCCCTCAGGGATACCTCCCTCCGGATCACCGATCTCAGGGTCATAAATCCAGCCGCACAAATCACACTGATATTTTTTCATATAATTCTATTTTATACTATTCTACGACGCTGAAAGAGCTCTTGTCAGCACCGCAAACCGGGCACACCCAGTCTTCAGGAATATCTTCAAATTTGGTTCCTGGGGCTACTCCGCCCTCTTCGTCGCCTAATTCAGGGTCATAGATCCATCCACATACTTCACACAAATATTTTGTCATATTTATCTCCTTGATGAATGATATTCTTAATCCCACAAAAATACCAGCTATATTTTAGTCATTAGCCACCAATAAGTCAATTTTCCCAGCATTTTACTATTTAAATAGCTCTCCCTGGCTTTTATACCAGAACAGCATGTCCAGATGGTGCATGGGTATACCTATTTTTTGTGAGAACTCCTGGAGCTTAGACTCCAGGACCAGATAGTTCTTCTCACTCAGGCTGGAGGGAATATGGCTTATGATACCTAAGGCCACCATGTTCCGCAGTATATGACGATCCAGTATGGCCAGATCCACCATGGCACCGGTATTCCGGAGAAAGTGACTGCATTCCTTCCAGCCCAGGCCTTTAATATTCTGGTATAAAGTCTTTCTGCGTTCCTGTTCCTCAGGCAGCCTGAGGCATTGGTACAGATCAAAACTCTTATCGAGCAGAATAGCCTGCCGGGCCTCGGTCACCCGGCGAGCCTTGGTCTTATGAAATCTTACACCGGGCATCCAGGAGTAAAACTCCCAGTCCTCTCCAGTCCATAACAGGCCGTTTTTATCCAAAGCCTCTATTGCACGCCAGCAGGCATGAGCATTACTCTGAGGAGTAAACAGGCAAAAGGCCAGCTCTTTGAAAAGGGCATTAAGGTCGGCCTTTTGCCTGAGCTCTAAAAATCCACGGGCAGCAGCACTGATTTCGCCTTTTATAGTTTGATAAAGTGTCTGAATATCCCGGACCGCATTTTCATCATACATGATCAGATCTTAATGATAATGAGGGTGATATCATCAAACTGTTCCTGGTCTTCAGCAAACTCTTCCACTTCCCGTAATATCTCTTCAGAGATCGCCTCTGCACTCAGATCTTTTTTATCTATAATGATATCGATCAGTTTCTCTTTGCTGAACTCTTCATTATTGTTATTGTTAGCCTCGATTATACCATCTGAATAGAGTACCAGGGTCTGATTGGGCTCCAGATCAAAAGTCTCGGTATAAAACTCCTGATCCGCAAATATTCCCAGAGGCTTGGCATTGGCTTTTAGTTCCACGATCTCATCGGTATCCCTGTCATGGATGATCATAGGAAAATGGGCAGCATTGGTATAAAACAAGGTCTTGTTTCTGCGATCCAGAAAGGCACAAAACAAAGTGGCGAAGCTCATGATGCGGGTATAGGAGTGTTCTGACATATGAGAAGTCATCACTTCATTGATCTTGGACACTATGGCATTGGTAGTCGTTGAAGAGAAGTCCTGGGAACGTGATACTGAGTGTATGACCATAGAAATAAGGGCCGCCGGGACCCCTTTTCCGGAAACATCTGCTATGATCACACCCATTTTATTATCATCCACCTTTTCTACCAGGTAATAATCACCATTGACCCATTTGGCTGGTTTCTGATAGGCGAACACATCCATCTGGGGAAAGTGCGGGATCTCTTTTTGAAATATCGACTCCTGTATCTGTGATGCCAGGCTGAGATCCTTATTAGTCAGTTTAGCTTCCTGTTCTTTAAAAGAAAGGATGAGGTTATTCAAAATAACTTCTACCACCTTGGCAAATTTACTCAAAATGATCTTATCAGACTGGGTATACGCTGAGTTGTCAAATTTATCTTTAAGATTGATGAGGGCATAGATCTGGTTCTCAATGTATAAAGGGATCACAAGCTGACAATGGAAGGTCTCAAAATATCTGAGAGCCATTTCCTTTACTGCGCTGAATCGGGGATCCAGGGACAACACTTCACGGTCATATACTACCCTGGTCTTATCCAGATGCCTGAAAATAGGGTCAAAGGCGGGAATAGAGTACTGTTCTCCGGAAGAAGAGTACAGGATATCATAATTCTCGGACTTGTCATTAAAGATCAGGAATTCCGCACCTTCTGAATTGAGTTTGGATAAGATCTCTTCAATAGATACTGCAGCCAGCTCTTCCAGTGACCGGGTATTTCCGATCTCATCCAGTAATTTTTCGGTAAGGTCTTTTACCTCTCTCTTACGATTTATAAAGCGGGAACTGAGCTTAAGCAGGGTATCATAGACCCGGAACAGGATAACCACTGAAGGAGTAAGTACCAGGAAAAACAAGGGTATGGACAGATTGGATACCCAGGTCCTGATGAGGAGAAACAATGTCACCATTGGAGCTGCCATCAGAAGGTCCACCAGGAAGATCCGGGATATCCGCAGAAGGGTCTGCCGTATATTAATGATCTTGAATCTGGTCACACTATAGAGGATAAAGGCGGCAAACATGACAGACATGCCACCAATAAGTATATTTTCCAGTACGGATGCCAGGAGATGTTCAAAAATCCTGGTCATCCCTGTGACCACTACTATCAGTCCAATCCCGAATAAGAGATATCTGATCTGCTTTTTCTGATAAATAAGCCGGGCGGCACGGTATTTTTTGACCAGGATAAACAGGCACCAGGCTAATCCTATCCCTAAGAGGGAGAGAAAGACTGTATGTAAGGCATTATAGCGGACCAGTATGCCTCCTACCTCTCTTTTAAGGATGAGATGCAGGGGAAATGCCTCAATAAGCCTGATGTCCAGCCCCAGAATACTGAGCACAGATATCGTTATAAATAATACAGAATAGATATACTGTAAGGGCTGTGCCTTTTCAGAGATCATGCCACGGGGATAATACCGGATAAAAAAATATAAAGAGGGCGCCAACAGATATAGTGCTCCATTTTGTAATTTGTATACCAGTGACGCGTATTCATAAAAGCCGGTTAATAATATGTAACTCCTCAGGCCATGTAATCCCAGTATGATCGCGATGATGAAGATAAGCAGAGATGAGGCTATATTCAGGACTGTGGTGCTATTAAGCAATATGTCTATAGCCATACCTATTAATAAGGCAGCGGCCACCATCATTGCAATATATGAAGCTGTCATAATTACCTCTCAATAATCCTCGATAAAAAAAACCCGGTCTCAAGCCACACTTGTTTTTTTATGTGTTTATGGGACCAGATACAATGATGCCGGGTATGATCTTCCGTCATCTCCCATCTCTTCTTTATAATCCAGTCTGAACTTACCAGGCTGCAGATCAGATCCTGATTTTTCACATCCACGGTACGGTCAGTCCGGACATGCAGGCTTAAAAGAGGCGCCCGGACTGCCCCTAAACGGGCTCTCAGTCTCCTCAGCCCTGTCTTATGACTATGCACTGCCGGCAGGACCAGCACTCCTTCCACCCCCTCCAGAGGAACGAGGTCTCTGGCCTGGGTACTCAATCTCCCTGTCCGGGTAGTCTTAGTGAACAGAGAAAACAGGCCTGAGAAGAGAAGCATAGTATTTCTCAGGTACTTCCTCCTGAAATGCCGTCCGCTCAGTTTGAGCGGAGTGGCCATCGTGACTATTCCTGAGACAAACTCAGGTGTCCTGCATGCTAATTCCAGGGCAATACTTCCACCCAGAGAGGCTCCTACTATTACTATGGATTTATATTTTTTGTGCATGTCTGTCAGTATTTCCTGAGCTTTATTTACCCATTGATAATAAAGAGAAGGTGGTTTTTTTGCCAGTACTTCAGCACTTTTTGTCGATCCCGGCATAGCAGGAATCACAATGTCCCAGCCCAGAGAAAAAATGTATTGCGCCATCCCGGCCAGAGAGTCAGGCGTGCCTGAAAACTCATGAATGAGGAGCACAGCTTTCTCATTAGCCGGATGAGTCCTGCTGAGATCTCCCTCATCAGTCCATATTTCGGTGGGATAGATGAGCTTAAGCCATACATCCCCCATGTTTATAAAAATCAATACAATAATAAGAAAAATGATAATCAGGGTGCTATACATTTCTGATATAATACCTGCCCGGGAATTGCTTTACCAGGCCTTTGAGTTCCAGCTTCATGAGTAAGGTGTTCAGTGATGCAATCTGAAAACTGGTTTTCTGTAGCAGATCATCGATATACATCTCAGAGCCCAGCTCTGCCAGAATAAGCTGCTCTTCTTTTTCCAGTCCGGGCAGGTTTTTCCAGTCAGAACCCTGCACTCTCCGGGGCACTTTTTGGAATATATCCTGCACAATGTCTTCAGGCTTTAGAGCTACCCGGGCTCCATTTTGAATGAGCAGATTGGTACCTGCATTTCTGTCATCCACCGGATTGCCCGGTATGGCAAAAATATTTTTACCCTGGGCTTCTGCATACTGTGCGGTGATCAAAGCTCCTGAACGGGCCGGAGCCTGAATGACCAGCACCGCCTGGGACAGGCCGCTGATGATGCGGTTTCTCAGAGGGAATCTCCAGGCATTACCGGGGGTTCCGGGAGGGTATTCTGACAGGAGACAGCCCTTTGCTTTGATCTCCTCAAAAAGACGGCTGTTCGCAGTGGGATATACCACATCTATGCCCGTTCCCAGTACTGCCACGGTATAGCCTTCATTATCCAGAGTGACTCTGGCTGCTATAGCATCATGTCCCTGAGCCAGGCCGCTCACGATACCGATCTGATACGAGGAGATCTCACGGCAAAAATAGGTATTTATATTTTCTCCTTCCGGGCTGACCCGGCGGGTTCCTACTACTCCCAGTTTGGGTATGGAATAATTAAATTCCCCCCACAGGTAGAGCATAGGAGGCGGATCCGGGATCAGTTTCAGGATGGGAGGATATGCATCATCTTCTATTGTGATCATCTTAATATGTTTGGATTCACAGATAGCCCGGGCTTTTTGGCCTTTTTTGATCATCGAAGAGAGGGCGCTTTCTGCTTTGAGTCCGGACAGCTTAAGAGTGAGCATCTGTTCCGAAACTGGTAAATCAAAAAATTCTTCAATATTCGTCCATTTCTGCATGATCTTTTTCATACGCGCTGGGCCTAAGAGATCGGTAGTAGAAGCGGCAATAAAACAATCCAGTCTATCCATCCAGGCTCCCCTCATTGATTTTTCTCAGGTTCTCCTCGATCTGCTTTGCCTTAGGATGATTGGCAGGCAGCTGATTTTCCAGCTTCAGGTATATCTTGCGGGCAGATTCGATATCTCCTTTATCATAGAGTATACGGGCTACCGCCAGAAGTGAGTTTACGTCATCAGGATATCTTTTTAACACCTGGCTAAAATGCTGATATGCCTGATCGATCTGAGCATCATAGTAGTACATCATCCCTATTAGATAATGACTGTCCGCATTGTCCGGGCGGACCTTAAGGGCGGCCTCAAGATGTTTGAAGGCACTTCTCTGATATTCTATTTTTTTGGCCCCGTCCTGTTCCAGGCGGTACATACTGGAGTAGGCAATAGCCAGACTTTGGTTAATAGAATAGTCTCCCGGTAACAAACTGTAGGCCTCATTGAGATATTTCAGGGCTTCTATCCACATCTCATGTTCCAGCAGTTTCTTTCCCAGGGAGAGAGAGATCACTTTACGAGTCTCTTCCAGCTGTACATTCTTAAGAGCCAGTTCGATAAAGGCTTTTTGTTCATCCAGGAGCTTCATGGCTTCTTTTTTCTCGGCAATTCCCTTAACCGTCAGTTTCTGGGCCTTTCTGATAGCCCGGGTGACAGGACAATAAGAGCGGCCTATCATAAAGCCTAATAAAAGTGCCACTACTGCTATGACCAAGGTGATACCGAAAGATTTTTTCATGCCATTCCCCTCATTATTTATTGTATCACATTATATATGAATTTTACTTTTTTTGAAATAAATGAAAAAGCGCCCGTTTGCACGGGCGCTTTGTGATACATTTTTTTGTTATTTAACCAGTTTGGTCATCTTTGACTTGGTGACAGCAAACACACCCTTGTCATCTGCAGCCAGTACACTGACTTTTTCACCGGTGGAATAACTGAAACTCTTACCATTGTTATAATTGTAACCCAGAACCTTTCCGCTGCTGGTTCCGATATAGAGCCAGTTTCCACTGAGATAAGGTGCGGAGCTGATACCTTCAACATTCTTGGAGGTCACCGTACCACCGTTCTCATTCCACAGCACAACCACTTTGTCACGGGCTGCGGTAACCAGTACCAGCATTCCGTTGATATAATCAGGGTTGATCTTGGTTCCTGCCAGGCCGGAAATAGTTTTAGACCACTTCTGCTCACCTGTTACAGGGTCAAAGCCTATCACTTCTCCTGAATTTCTCAGGATGACAATCACGACCTTATCACTACCATAGAGAGGGAATAACACACGGTCACCTACAGATTTTCTCCATAGTTCCTTGTTGTTTTCCAGGTCGTAACCTACCAGCTGCTTACTATCTGTACCGTAGACCAGTAATTTACCATCATTGCCTAAATAAGGAGATGAATATACAGAACTGCTTACGGATACAGTATTTAATAAAGCCCCATCTGTAGAGAATACCTGAATACCATTTCCTAATGAAGGTACTGCCACTTTGTTTTTGGCTACCGCAGGGGATGCACCAAACATCTGCTTACCTACACTGGTATTTTTCCAGGACAGGTTACCATTAACATCATAGACATACATTCCACCGGAACTGGATCCTACATAAACATTACCGTAGCCTGTTACAGGACGGGTCAGTTTTGCATCAGCACTAACTACTTCGATCTTCTTCTCTACCTGGCCGTTCATGTTCAGTATGAATAAGGTGTTACCCTTGGTGGCATACACTTTACCCCTGTACACTACAGGATTTTCCACATCTTCTACAAATGCCAGGTTCTTTTTCCACTCGAAATCACCGGATACCGGCTTAGGTGCCTCTACGACTTCTGTCTTTTGCTCATCAGCCTTGACTTCGTCAGTCTTCTGCTCATCCTGTTTCACTTCATCTGTCTTTTCATCTGCCTTGGCAGTCTTGTCTTCCAGAGATTTAAGTCTGGGTGAGATATTCATATCAGGCCGGTTGAGTGATACTTTCTGACTATAAGAGTCAAATCCATCCATCTCGATCCTGATATCCAGCTCTTTTCCCTGTGAATAAACTTTATCCAGAGGAGTAACTCCGGCTAACTTTCCATCAATAGTGACTTTTGCTCCCATAGGATCTGAGTTGATAACCAGTTTTACGATCTGATCAGCTTTAGTGATGATCTTATCCTCTGTGAGAGATTCTAGTTTTTTCTTGGATTCAGCTGAGATCTCCTGTTTCACAGACATAGACTGGGCCAGATCCTGAGGATTGCTCATGGCGATCTCTTTTACACCATTAGCCTTGGCCTGGACTTTCATGTCTTTTTCAGCCTGTACCATGATCTTATTAGCCAGTTCCAGTTTGGGAACAGCTACTACAGTTTTATTTTCCTGTTTATCTTCAGACTGGGCTACATCTGTAGTATCCGTCTTTTCAGGTTCTACACCCATTTTCTGAGCGGTAATAGGGCCTTCCACTTTCGCTACTTCTTCGATACCGGTCTCTATAGCCTGGTCCATCATTTCTACCTGTTTGCTATCCATAGCCAGTTCTTCATTGGCAGAAACAGAAATGGGCTGTATCATCTGCTGTTTGAGGATCTCGGCAGCCTGTTTGTCTACCAGTCCTTTTTCTTCAGCATTTTTAAAAGCCTGTATATTAGGAGTGACATCGACCTTACCTTCAGCTACTGCGATCTTGGTATTACCGGAACCGTCAGACTTTACACTGAACTTGGTACCACGTACAGCCGCTACAGCAGTCTCAGTCTCTACTTCGAAGATCTCACCCTGTTTCAGCTTCTTAGGCTTCAGTCCGATCTCTCCCTTGGCCAGTTTCATAGTAGACTGCACATTTCCGTCTACATTGACCAGGTGAGCCAGCTGCAGTTCAGTCTCATCTTCCAGTCTGAACACACCGCGGCCTATCATCTGTATCTCACAGTATGAGTCCTGCCCGGTCTTTACACTGTCACCCATGGCTACTACATCTTCCACAAAAAGAGGCCGCCACTCAGTGGTACCTGCTTTCATGACTTCTACTTCCCCCACGACCAGGGTAACTACGATGTTTTCACCCTTGTCGATCTTTTCCATTTTTTGAATAGTTGAGAACTTGGTCAATCCAAACCAGCCTAAAGCCGCGATCACCATGAAACTCATGAGCCACGCAATTACCTTAAAACCACCTTTTTTCTCTGACATTTTGACCTCCTTTCCTCCAGTCAACTGTACCTTTTTCCACACTTTCGCAAAATCAGGCTGACTATCAGAATATGCATTTTGTCTTAAAAAATTCTCTAATTGTTGGTTATCTGCAAATCTCACAATTGTGCCTCCTCCATCTGTTGCTTAATCAGCTCATAGGCCTGATTGATTCGATTATGCAACTGACGAACGCTTACTCCCAGGGCATCTGAAATCTCGTCGAAGCTGAGTTCACCGTAGTTTCTCAGCACTACCACTGATTTCAAATTTTCCGGTAAGCTACTAATAATACCGTTGATCTGGTGCTTAATGTGAAATTCATCAAATATTTCTTTTGAAATATCTTCCGCAACTGAAATATCCGCATGGAAATGCTTTTTATTGGCATTAAAATGATCTCTGACGGCATTCAGGACTATCTTGAAGAACCAGGGTTTAAATATTTTCCGGGTATCAAAACTTTTTATGTTTTTGAATACCTTAATAAAGGCTTCCTGTACTGCGTCAGCCGCGTCTTCCCGGCTCAGGCCATAATAACGGGCTATATTATATCCCTGTGAATAATAACGGTTAAACAACTCATTGAGGTACTGAGCTACCACGTCATCATAGTCATTACTGTTTTGCTTCAATGATTTAGCCTTGGTTATTAACTCACTGTCTTTTAAGTCTTTAATGGACATCCTTTCCTCTTACCAAAGTAGAATATATATCGGCAGGACTGGCCAAAATCTAAAAATTCTTACCTAATTCTATATATGTATGATAATTATGTAAAGTTCCTGATGCATAAATCGGAAAATTTATCCCTGCTCTGCCTCTCAGGACTTCGGCCCACTTGATATTCAGCTCTATGGTAGAGTAAATACCGG
Organism: uncultured Brevinematales bacterium; assembly: GCA_964537555.1. Taxonomy (GTDB): domain Bacteria; phylum Spirochaetota; class Brevinematia; order Brevinematales; family CAYRWR01; genus CAYRWR01. Next base: position 52,882 of record CAZIAD010000015.1, on the reverse strand, counting down.
TGGGAATATGTATAAGGCTGGATACATTCTGTTTGTATTCCAGGTAGAGGGCCGGCCTCAGTACAAAAATATCCTTTTCTCTGTCACTGAGCCTGAATTTAAAATAATAATCCGCATACAACTCTAAGTCTAATCTATCATATTCTGCGTTAAAATCAAGTATAGGAGAGTCTGGCGGGTTTTCCATCTGGTAAGTCAGGCCTGCACCCAGTATCCATCCTCCCAGTAAATAAGAAAACAGTACAGAAGGGGATACCTGGCTGGTGCCGCTGGTAAAAGGGAAATAATTGATGTTCATGCCGTCGACCTGTACACTGACATCCGTAGCCTTGACCCCTGTAGGAAAACGAAAATGAATGTTACCTATCAGTCTCCACGTCAACACATCCGACTGGCTGACGATAAATTTTATATCCCCGCTGAGATCACCCAGTACACCGTTGCCGGGCCGGGCCGGGATGAATAAATAGGGAGCAAACAGGCTCACCTGCATCTTTTCATTGACACCATAAGCCAGATCCAGGGAGACGGCGTGAATAGTAGCCGGGCCTTTTCCTATAAGATTCCAGGTCAGGGCTATGAGGGATTGATTGGCTTCAGATAAATAAGGATCCATTAAACGCAAATTTGGGAGCTTAGCTCCCAAATTTGATATTATAAGAAATTGAATACTCAGTAAAATAGTGAGAAACTTAGTTCTGCTCATCCGACATTTTTCTGTGCTAATTCCATATATTTCAGCATGACTTCTGTATCCTGAATAGCGAGATTAGCCAGTACTTTTCTATTGACCCGGACTTTTGCCTTGGTCAAACCTTCAATAAAGCGGGAATAGCTCATGCCGTTCGCTCTTACAAAAGCGGAAATACGAGTGATCCACAGTCTGTGGATAGTCCGTTTTTTAGCTTTTCTGTCTCTGTAGGAATAGGAACCTGCGTGCAGCAGGGCTTCTTTGGCCACTCTCAGACGGGTTCCGCGAGCTCCTCTGAATCCTTTTGCTCTTTCCAGGATCTTTTTTCTTCTTCTTCTGCTTGGTGCTGTATATCTTACTCTCATTTATTTCCTCCCGGCCTACAAATAAGGAATCAGTCTTCTGATTCTGTCCTGGTCACCTTTGAATACTTCAGCAGGCTGGTTCAGGGCTCTTTTCTGACGTGTTCCTTTATGCTCTAACAAGTGACTTTTAAACGCTTTTCTACGCATAATCTTACCAGTTCCCGATGTTCTGAATCTTTTTGCTGCAGAACGGTTGGTCTTCATCTTTGGCATTCCATTTTCCTCCATTTAGTATCAAAAAACAGTTGATTTTATTTTTTCAGGGGCGCCAGTACCATGGTGATATTTCTACCTTCCAGTTTGGCATTCTTTTCTATAGTGCACACATCTTTTACTTCTATCTTAATCCTGTCAATGACGTTAAATCCCAGTTCGGTATGTGCCATTTCTCTTCCCCGGAAACGGATAGTGATCTTGACTTTATCACCCTTTTCCAGGAATTCTACTACCCGTTTCACCCGGTAGCTATAATCATGCACATCGATACGTGGGGTAAACTTCATCTCTTTGATTTCCACGACCTTTTGCTTCTTGCGTGCTTCTTTCAGTTTCTTCTCTTTCTGGTACAGGAACTTGCCGTAATCAATGATCTTGGCTACAGGGGGCTTGGCGGTGGGAGATACTTCTACCAGATCCATGCCGGCTGCTTCTGCACGTTTCAGAGCCTCTTCCAAGGAGACTACGCCTGCTGCTTCACCTTCTTCATCAACCAGTCTCAATTCTTTAGCGGTGATCTCATCGTTGATGTTTAATTTATCTTTTTTTGTTGGGGGTGCTATGGAAATCCTCCTGCAGTTATTTCAATCTTATTTTACAGCTTTTGCTGGATTTCTTCAAGTATCTGTCCGCAAAAGGCGGGAATATCCAGAGTTTTCTGCTCTTCCTGGCCTCTTTGCCTTACTGTGACCGTTCCGGCTGCCTGTTCCTGCTCTCCTACTACTAATAAATAGGGGATCTTTTCCAGAGTAGCCTTGCGGATCTTATAACCCAGCTTTTCACTCGTAAAGTCAGATTCCACACGGATTCCATGTTTCACCAACTCTGCCACTACCTTCTGCCCATAATCATTAAACTTATCAGACACGGGCAAAACAGCTACCTGTACGGGAGACAGCCATACCGGAAATCTGCCTGCGTAGTGTTCTATTAATATCGCCATAAAACGGTCTACGGAACCAAAGATAGCACGGTGGAGCATGACTACCCTGTGTTCCTGCCCGTCCGATGCAGTATAATTCAGGTCAAATCTTTCGGGGAGATTCATGTCGAGCTGAATAGTACCACACTGGTGGGTCCGTCCAATAGCGTCTTTTAAATGATAATCTATCTTGGGGCCGTAAAATGCTCCGTCCCCTTCATTGATCTTATAGTCTCTGCCAAATCTGTCCAGGGCATTTTTCAGCCCTTTGGTGGCGATTTCCCAGAATTCTTCACTGCCGATGGCTTTTTCAGGCTTGGTGGATAATTCCAGGCTGTAATCGAACCCAAAAGTAGAGTATACCTCATCGATGAGCTCAATGATCTCTACGATCTGGTCTTCCACCTGCTCAGGGGCCATAAATACATGGGCGTCATCCTGAGTAAAACCCCTCACCCGGATCAGGCCGTTCAGCTGTCCACTGCGCTCATAGCGGTGTACTTTACCAAACTCTGCTACCTTAAGGGGCAGGTCTCTGTAGGAATGCTTTTCTTCTTTATATACCAGCATACCACCGGGGCAGTTCATAGGCTTGATAGCATAGGATTCATCTTCAGCGGTATCGGTAAAAAACATATTTTCTTTGTAATTAGCCATATGGCCTGAGGTCTCCCACAGGTGTTCACGCAGCATAGCCGGAGTCTCTATCTCCACATAATTGCGCAGGGCGATCTTTTCGCGCATAAAGTCGATCAGGAGATTTTTAAGAGTCACACCCCGGGGCAGGTAAAAAGGCAGCCCGGGACCTTCTTCATGAAAAGAGAACAGTCTCTGCTCTTTGCCCAGCTTGCGGTGATCCCGTTTACGGGCCTCTTCCATCTGGAACAGGTAATCTTTCAGGTCTTTCTTATCTGCAAATGCGGTACCGTAGACCCGGGTCAGCATCTTGTTCTTTTCGCTGCCCCGCCAGTAGGCGCCAGCCACAGACAATAGCTTAAAGGCCTTGATCGCTCCGGTGTGGGGCACATGAGGGCCACGGCACAGGTCGTGAAACTCACCCTGTTCGTATATGGAAACCGATTCATTGCTCATATCTTCCAGAAGTTCGATCTTATAGGTATCTTTTTCCTGCTTATACTTATGGAGGGCTTCCACTCTGCTCATCTCTTTACGGGTCACGAGCAGCTTTTCACTGACTATATTCTGCATCTCTTTTTCAATAAGAGGCAGAGCTTCTTCAGACAGAGGCTCCTGCATATCCATGTCATAGTAAAAGCCGTCTTTTATGGTAGGGCCTATAGCCAGCTTAGTACCGGGATAGAGCCGCATTATGGCCTGGGCCATGAGGTGGGCCGCACTATGCCGGATAGTATCCAGTCCCTGTTCACTACTGCCGTCATAGAGCACAATACTGGCTCCGTCAGATACCGGAGAAGTCAGGTCTTTAAGGACTCCATCCACTTCAGCGACCAGAGCATTATTAATAAGTGCGGAGATCCCGGCCTCTTTGGCTTTGTCCCGGTTATCTTTAAAATAATCCAGTACATCATTGACAGTCATTCCGGCAGCGTAATCCAGTTGAATGGCACCTATTTTTAGGCTCATTTTCTTCCTTCGGCAATTAAAGTCATTCATTTTAAAGGAGAGCCTGAAAAAAATCAAAATTCTGACCGTAAATCAGCGCCGTTTCAACACTTAATTCAAATTTTCACTTGACTTAATATAGGAACATTCTAATATTAAGTAATATTTAAAAAGGATAAAAACATGGGTGTAAGTTATCAGATCGACAAAAGCGCAGGCTTAGTCCTGACCCGGGCCTTTGGACGTATAGAAAACGACGACCTCCTCCTGCATAACCACAAACTAAAAAAAGACCCTATCTTCTCCACCTATTATTCCCAGATCATTGATCTTACAGATGTCACTCTCAATGGCCTCACAAAAGATATCGTCAGTGAGATGATGAAGACATCACCCTTTTCCCAGAGGTCCCTGAGAGCTATCGTGGCGCCCCTGGACAGGGAGTATGAGTTTATTAACAATCAGGATCAGGCTGATTATTCCTCCAACATCCAGGCCTTTCGTAAGCGTGAAGAGGCCCTGGAGTGGGTCCGGAGCGCGAAAGTAAAGATCTGAAGCCTATTCTTCCTGAAAGAGCACGGCCTCATACTCCTGCCCGCTATTCATGATTTTCTCTACTTTTTGAGCCCTAAGGCTAGTCCCCTCTATCAGGATATAACTCACCCCGAATTTAATCTCGATGTCAGTGATCTCAGCAGCTGAAAAAAAGATCACATCATCCTGAGTAATGATCCTGATACGGGCGCTATATTTGTTGACATAACCCGGATAGCTTAGGATGAGGTAATTCATCCTATCGGCCTGTCTTAAGCCTATCAGGCGGACTTTCCCTTCCTGTATTCTTACGGACTCATTTTTGTGTAAATAGTTACCCCAACACGACACTATAGAAGTCAAGCCCAAAATCAAAAACAATCTGAGCATAATGTTCTCCATTATACATAGTATCTACTATGTTAATGGACAAGAGCTCAATATTCAATATTTTAGTTCAATGAAACTTGCCCCAAATCATGTTTCTCTGTAGACTAAGCAGACTAAGCCCGAGGAGAATTGGAATGACAGAAAAATCATCTCTTAAGATACTGGATAGCCGCATCACTGCCGTCACAGTCTACACCGACCGGGCCCAGGTCAAACGCCGGGCGGAACTGGACCTTAAGGCGGGAGAGCATAAACTCACTTTTGACAATCTCCCCCCGGGGCTGGATCCTGACTCCCTGCAGGTCAACGGAGAGGGCAAGGCCATTCTCAGTGATATGCGTTTTCGCCAGGAAAATTTTTCAGAAATCCCTGATGAAGAAGTCCGGAAGATCATAGAACATAAAAAAAATCTGGAGCGAAGTATCAGGGAGATAGATGACGGACTGGCCCTGGCCCAAAAAGAAAAGGCCTACATTGATGGTATACTTCAGAAGCTCATCACCCCTGCCAAAAAACAAAATGAAAAAGAGCAGGATCCCCAAAACTGGATTGAAATGATGGCATTCTACCGGGAAAGACAGACGGGACTGGACAAAGAGATCCGGAACCACGAAAGTGAGAGGGAGACAGTGAGTGCTGATCTGGCTAAGACCCAGAAAGATATTCAATCCCTGTCGGGGCGACGCTCCAGGACCCGTAACCTGGTCGAAGTGATCATCAACATGGAAAAAGAGGGACACCTGGCTCTGACCCTGAGCTATATCATACACGGCCCCTCCTGGACCCCGGTCTATGATATCCGGGTGTCCAGCTCTGACAAATCCCTCACTTTGGGATACAATGCCCTGGTCCGCCAGAACACCACTGAAAGCTGGGATGACATAGAGCTCTCACTTTCCACTGCTCAGGTACAGCTCTATGGCCGACAGCCTGAACTCAGCCCCTGGTATCTCGATATATGGCAGGCTCCTCCGGCGCCCGCTCCGGCCCGGGGTATGATGGGTTCAGGGGCTGGATCTCCCCGTATGAAAATGGCCAAAATGCAGGCTGTATCCAATCCGCCCCAGGAAAGAGAAGAAGACATGTTTAGTGATGCCGAAGAAGCAATGCCTGAAATGGAGGTACCCGCAGTATCTGTAGAGTCCGGAGCCAGCTCTGTGTTATTTACCCTGCAGACTTCCACCAGCGTCCCGGGGGACGGCAACCCTCAGAAAGTAAGTATACTGAATCAGTCCCTCCCCGCCCGTTTTGAGTACTCCACTGTACCCAAACTGTCACCCCATGCCTTTCTCAAGGCAATTATTGAGAATAAGACAGAATACCCTCTCTTAAAGGGTAAAAGCAATATTTTTCTGGACAATGCCTTTGTAGCCAAGGCTGACATGGATACCGTAGCCCCTGGTGAAGAATTTAAAACCTTTTTAGGGGTAGATGAAAGTATCAAAGTCGAATATAAATTCCTCAAAAAATATCAGAAAGATGAAGGCATCATCGGCCGGAAAAACCGGGAGCTCTACGATTATCTGGTCATACTGAACAATCATAAAAAGACCGATGAGAAGATCATCGTCCAGGACCAGATCCCCCTGTCCCGGCATCAGGACATCGAAGTGAAGCTACTGGAACCTGTATATAAACAGGATACCGACCTGTTAAAGAAAAAAGATTATGAGATACTGGAATGGACATTGACTCTAAAGGCAGGTGAAAAAAAAGAGATCCCTCTGAAATGGGCGGTAGACTGCCCCCGGGATACCCGGATAACAGGGCTCTAAGTCATCACTGCCTGATCCGGGAGTAAAGTGCGGCCGTCACCTCTATGTCTACCCCATACTCCCGGGCCATGCGTATCACCGAGCCTGCAAATAGGTCTCCCTCATGGGCTTTGCCTGGTGTCTCCACATCCCGCTGCAGAGAAGTGCGTACCTCATAGGGAAATTCACGGGCCTTTTCCAGAGAGTGATCTACAATATCGGGAGAGAGGATGAGATTTTTAGCCTGGGAAATACGATAGATCTCCTCCATGGCAGACCGGGTCAGTGTGCGCAGGCCTTCATCTTCATATACTTCACCCAGAGATTTTCCATAAGCCGCTGTGACCAGGCCATACGCAGCAATAAACATGAACTTTGACCATATAGCGGGATAAGGGTCTTCGTGCCAGTCATAGGCTATACCTGCTTTATGAAATAGTGATAAGAGTTCTGAAAAATCCCCCCGGACATGCAAAGGGTCTTTACCCAGCAATAACCTGGCTTCACCCCCCTTCTGGCTCACTACACCCGGCTCCTCAATATGAGTACCTACATAGACACATGCCGGCAGGACGATTCCCTGCTGGCTGATGTTCCGAATACGTTCATAAATATCTACTCCATTGAGCAGAGGCAGTATGATGCTATCCGGCTCCAGTATAGGCTCCAGGCTGGCTATGGCTCCCGGCAGGTCATAAGACTTTACCGCTACAATGAATAACTCACAGGGAGGGAGGCCTGCCGGATTTTCCAGCGCGCTGGCAGGATGACAGAGTACCTGCTCCTGCCCTCGCTTGAGGAGCAGTCCTTTTTCACGGATGGCCTGAAGATGAGCCCCCCGGGCTATAAAGTGGACCCTGGGGAAATCAGGGTGATTCTGACTATAGGCAGCCAATTGTCCCCCGAAAAAGCCTCCCACTCCTCCCACTCCATAGATACAGATATTAGCGATCATCAATAAGATCCTGGGTGATATTATAGGCGGTGTTCCACTGTAAACCCTGAGTATGATGGATCCGCCAGAACTCGTCCACAGATTGCAGGGCGATCCGCTCCCCTTTTTCGGGGCCCATCTGAAAATCAGTAAGAAATATGGCCTGCCTGACCGGAGATTGTTTTATTGACTGCACTAAAAGTGCATTTATCTCCATGTGATATTCCGCTAAAAACTGAAATATCCGGCTCTGTCCGGCTCCGGGCTGCTGCCCCTGGTCTACATCAAAGACAGGAAACAGTATCACTTTTCCTTCAAAATCCCAGTCTATCAGATCTCCTGCAAAAAAACCGTGATCTTTATCATCAATATAATTATGGTTGCCCATGTGAAGTATGACTCCCCGCAAATGGTCCAGGTAATCCTGGAACAGGGAGCGGTGGCTGACCAGTTTATTTTCCTTTATGATCGCAATGGAATAATCTGCCTGATCCAGGGGAAACTCCCAGGCATTGACAGAAACGATTTCTATAGTAGGCAAGGCTTTATCTCCATTTTTTTTTGATGTGCAGTACTTCGTTTTCAGTCATGGTGGGGCGTTCATACCCCCTGCCCTGCACCCTGGCACGCATATCTTCCATGATGGTCTTTTCTGAGCGTTTTTGCGGATCGAGGGCAGACATCTCTGCCTGGTATTCTTTTTCCAGATTCCAGTATGCTATTACCTGATCAGACAGGTCATTAATAGTCTCTTTGGCCCGGGACCAGTCCGTCCCTATACGGGTAGCCAGAAGGGTGAATACCCCTCCCAGGACGGTTCCCCCTATCGCAAATATCCCATTCCATACAGCGTCCATGCCCTTCTCCTTAGCGTACTGAACTGAGTCCTATCACAGATTCATCACTGATAAATAATCTCTTATATCGAGCCGGGATGAGCCATTGCCCTGTCAGGTCTATGACACCCCACATCCCTCCCTGCCGGGCCAGAGCGCGCCCATTGACATAGGGCCGGGCTTCTTCATATTGAGGAGGGATGACCCACTGGCCCTGCCTGTCTATATAGCCCCACTGTTTATTGGTCTGCACGGGGGCCAGTCCCTCTGAAAAATGCCCGCCATTGCTAAACACAGGCTTTATAAGCACTTTTCCCTGCCTGTCTATATAGCCGTAATACCCGTTATAATTGACCAGGGCCAGTCCTTCACAAAACTCATAAGCCCGGTACAGGACCGGTTTTACCAGGTTCTCTCCCTGAGTGTTGATATATCCATACAGGCCATTGGTGGTCTGCACCAGGGCTATACCCTGCTTAAAAGGCCAGACTTTGGCAAAACGGGGAGACAGTATCAGATCTCCTTTTTTATTGCAATAGGTCCACAGAAGATTGCTCTGCACCATGGCCAGGCCTTCTGTAAAAGACCGGGCATCTTCATAAGACCCGGGAAACAAAAAGTCGCCTTTTTTATCAATAAACCTATAAAGGCCATCTATACGGACCAGGGCCGCCCCTTCCCTGAAGGGAAAAAGCTCGACTCCACTGACCAGGCCCAGTTTCTCTCCGGCCCCAGTCTCCAGGATGAATTCCATCCGGCCTTTGTGATTGATATAACCGAAGCGGCTCTGCTGCCGGTCTTTATCATAAAAGGATACCGCGGCCAGGCCTTCCGAGAAGTCTCCGGCATATTTATAGACAGGGGACACCACAAAGAGCCCCCGCTTATTAATAAAGGCATAATAGGATCCCATCTGCACCCGGGCCAGGCCTTCTGAAAAGGCATGGCATTGAGTAAACTCTCCCCTGATGACCCACTCTCCCTGCTGGTTAATATATCCCAGCCTTTGCCCTTTATCTATAACCGGAGCCAGCCCTTCCTGAAATGAGGCAGCAGCCCTGAACTGAGGAGCTATCACCAGAGCCCCTGCAGTATCTACATAGCCGTACCATTCTCCTTTGCGTATTACCCCCAGCCCTTCTGAAAAGTCCCACAGTTCATCAAAAACCAGGTCCCCGGGCTGCCCGTCCTGCACAAAAAAATATCTGTCACTTTGAGCACAGGAAAACAGAGAAAAAAATACCATCAGAATGACTATAAGCTTCACGCAGAACTCCTCAGGCTATATTTTAGATTAAAATCACCAGTGGAGCAAGAAATACTTTTCAGTATACAAATATACCTGTCTTAAATGTGTTTGTGACACATGTGCGCATCTTTAATTAAAATGTTATACTTATATCGATATTATAACTTAGGAGTTTCATGTGTGGAAGAAAATCAGTATCACAAGCGCAATCATGCCATTATTTCTCATTTTAGGCCTCAATTCCTGTACTTCCAGTCTGGTCAAGGCAGTATCACATAATGACCTGGTAAAAATGCAGAAAATCCTTAATCGCAAAAATACCATCAACAGCCTTACAGCCTTTGGGGGGATCTCACCCATGCACATGGCAGCCAAACAAGGAAATGCCCAGACCCTGCTCCTCCTCATAAAAAACGGGGGCTGGGTAGACCTGGCTGATATAGGAGGCCGTACCCCCCTTATGTACGCTATCGCGGGTAACAACTGGTCCAATTTCCTTATCCTGCTCCGTTACGGGGCAGATATGTACCACAACAGCCAAAATCATGTGTCAGTCATGGACAAGGCTATATACTATAATCGCAGCGATATGATAGAATACATGGTCCGGACACTGCACTACGATCTCGATCATGCTGATGTGACTCCTTTTCTGGTGAGCTGCCTGCAACAAGGCCAGAGCGAGCTTTTTCACTGGGGCCTGTTACAGGATCTTGATGTAGACCGGGGGTGTCCCGTACTCCTGGTCAATAATCTGGAGGACATCAAAGCGCTGGCCTTTAAAGGAGCTGATCTTAAAGTGCAGGATAGAGAGGGGAACACCCTGCTGCATAAAGCCAGTGTCATACGGGATCATGACTCACTTTCTTTTCTATTAAACAAGGGGCTGTCCCCCCATATTCTTAATAATAAACGGCAAAATCCCTTGATGCTGGCCCTGCCACTGGGGGACCTCCGGACAATAGACCGCCTTCTGTCGATGGACATAGATCTGAATGTCAGAAATAATGAGGGAAAGACCGCCCTTATGATAGGGGCCACTTATGGCAACCCTGATATTATAAAAGAACTTCTGCAGTATCCTCAGGATTTTAATCTACAGGACAATCGGGGTATGACAGCCCTCATGCACGCCATCGATGAGGGGAATGCCAGTATCATTGAACTCATCATGCGAAAAAAGCAGGACCTGAGCTTACAGGACCAGCAGGGTAACAACGCCCTGATGTGGGCAGTGAGGGAGGGCCCCTTGCCCACTGTGACCTCATTGCTGGAAAAGGGCCTGCCAGTCAATCAGGTCAATAAAGCTCAGCAAAGCCCTCTCATGCTGGCTATTATACGGGGAGATGAATCAATATTTTATGCTCTCCTGAAATACCCCCACAATCTCAATCTCACAGACAGGCAGGGCCACACTGCTCTCATGGTAGCCATCCTACATAAGCGCAGCTCTATGGCTCTCCACCTGGCCTCTTACCCCCAGGACCTGAGCACACAGGATGAACAGGGGAACACCGCCTTAATGCTCAGTATACAGCATGGGGCTAATGCCCTCATCCCTCTTCTTTTAGACAAGAGCCCCCATCTCTCCCATAAAAACAAGGATGGCTACACCGCCCTTATGTTGTCCATTTTAGATAAAAATGTATCCCTGGCCCGTCTCCTACTGGCTTATCCTCAGGATATTAATCTGACAGACAATAAAGGCAACACCCCCCTTATACTGGCTATACAATCAAAATCCGTAGTATTGACCGATCTCATTCTGCAAAAAGACCCCAACATAAACATCTTTAATCAGAAGGGAGACTCTGCGCTTCTGCTGGCCCTGGCCTCCGGACAGACCATTTCTGCCCGGAAAATGTTAAACATGAATCCCCTCATTAACGCGGTGGATCAAAAAGGAAACACTGCCCTTATTTATTCCGTAAGCCTGTCAGACCAGGCTCTGACAGAAGAAATACTGAAGAAAAAAGCCGGCATAGAGCAACGGAATCTGGAAGATAAGACCGCCCTGTTTGTAGCCTGTGAAAATCTCAACCTGAGCGCAGTTAACATGCTGATCAGGCATAAAGCCAATGTAAATATACAATCAGGCCAGGAAAAAACCATGCCTCTGGTCACAGTGCTCAATAAAGACTACCGTATCCTACAGGCTCTCATAGATGCAGGAGCAGATCCGGACTTAAAGATGGCTAATGGGATCTCGCCCCTGATGCTGGCGTATACCAACAACTGGGCCAGGGACATTTCTATTATGACAAACCATAAGCCAAAAAATGAGAATAAACATAAAGGGGAAGGAAAAGGACATAAAAAGTCAGGCTAGTAGCTATCGGCCTGGTTCGCTTAGCTTTTTAGTCAGGACATCTATCTCATTGAGGTTCTTCACTGAGCAGAACTCTCCGCACATGGAGCAATAGTCTTTGTCCTGAATACCGCTCTCTGCCCGCTTCAGCCGGGCCAGATCGGGATCAATAGCCAGCTCGTACATACGGTCCCAGTCCAGGCGTTTCCGGGCACGGGACATCTCATCATCCATACGCCGGAACTTAGCCCCGTATTTGACCATATCGGCAGCATGGGCGGCGATTCGGGATGCGATTACCCCTTCCTTCACGTCCTGGGCATCGGGCAGCCTGAGGTGTTCCGCCGGAGTGAGATAGCATAAAAAGTCAGCTCCCGCCGCGGCCGCCACTGCACCCCCTATAGCTCCTGCGATGTGATCATATCCCGGAGCAATATCTGTGACCAGGGGCCCCAGTATATAAAAAGGCGCTTCATCACACAGTTTCTTCTGCATCTGTATCTGAGCCGTCACTTCATCGAGTGGGACATGCCCCGGCCCTTCGATCATGACCTGGACATTGGCTTCTCGGGCTCTGCGGGCCAGGTCTCCCAGGACCACCAGCTCTTCTACCTGGGCTCGGTCTCCGGCATCAGCAGTAGCACCGGGGCGCATACCGTCCCCCAGAGACAGGGTCATGTCGTATTTATAGGCTATTTCCAGAATACGGTCATAATAAGTATAGAGGGGATTTTCCTGCTGGTTCTTTTCCATCCAGATGGCCAGCATAGAGCCGCCCCGGCTCACCACATCCATGATACGATTGCCGGTCTTGATGTACTCCCAGGCCTTCCAGGTGAGGCCGGCGTGTACAGTGATAAAGTCCACTCCTTCCTGCCCCTGTTCCTCTATCACTTCCAGGTAATCTTCTATGTTCATCTCTTCTATGTTACGCTGACTCCGGGAGAGATTAAATCCCATCTGATACATCGGTACCGTTCCTACCGGTATTGTGGATCGCTCCAGTACCTGGCGGCGCACCTGGTTCAGGGCAGTACCCAGGCTGAGGTCCATGATGGTATCCGCTCCATATTGCTCCGATACCTGCAGTTTCAGCATCTCATCGTCTATGTCCATACGGTCCGGTGAGGTCCCGATATTGGCATTTACCTTGGTGCGCAGGCCTTTTCCCACCCCCAGGGCTTTAATATCATGTCCCAGGTTTTTCAGGATGACAGCCCGGCCCTGGGCCACATGATTCAGCAGTATATCTGCCTCTACTTCTTCATCACGGGCCACCTGCTCCAGCTGGGGAGTGACATATCCTTTACGAGCTGCTTCTATCTGAGTCATCAGACTCTCCTTTTTTCTTCTTTTTCTCCCGGGCCAGGGACTCCTTGACATCCCAGTTGGTCTTATAGCCGTATATATAGATATAGATGTAGGCCGGCAGGAGGAGCCCTGTGAATATCAGGACCAGTCTTATATTATCAATACCGAGCTCATAGATCAGAAAGCTCTCCCAGGCTACCAGAATGGTGACAAATATCTTCCAGAACAGGGGGCCAAAAAAATATTTCTGAAATGCCTGCCCAAACAGGCCGACCACAGTGAGCACTTCTATGGCTATCATGGCTAAATACAGCAACAGGTGCAGATTATCGGCCATAGTGACCATGCGTATTCCGACCAGAAATAAAAACAAAACCACATAGATCTTATTGAATTTTATCATATCACTACTTATTAAAGATTATTTCCGAATCAGGGCCGATATTAAATTCGACGGTTGATTGGATGAGGTAGGCATTATCACCTATAAAAGAGGTATCTAATATAGTGTTTTCCAGGGTGGCGCCCTTTCCCAGGATGGAATTCTTGACGATACAGTTGCGTACCGTCGAGTCATGAGAGATGGCGACATTAGGCCCGATGATAGAGTTTTCTATAACAGCATTCTTTCCTATAAATACCGGAGGGATGATGATAGATCCGGGAATGCTGTAGTGTCCGTCCAGCTTTTCCAGCATGATACGGTTCGTTTCCAGCAGGGCATTTTTATTACCGCAGTCATAGAGTTCCCCCGCCATAAAGGTCTGGAACTTGCTACCCTGTTGCAACATCTGTCTCATGGCATCGGTGAGCTGATATTCGTTCTTGGTGCGGATATTCTGATCCATAATATACTCTATAGCACCAAAGAGCTCAGCAGAACTTTTAAAGTAATAGATCCCGGAGATGGCCAGGTTGGAGGGGGGATTTTCGGGCTTTTCCAGCATATCCGTCACATATCCCCGGGCGTCAGTAGTGACCACCCCAAATTTACGGGCATCCTTTACTTCCATGACGCCTATCATGTTATGATCGGCTGCTGTGGCGGCTTTCAGGTCAGCCTGGAAAATAATATCACCCAGCAGTACCAGTACATCTTCATCTTTACTGAAGTATTTTTTAGCCTGGTAGACCGCATGGCCCAGGCCCATATACTCCCGCTGCCGCACAAATTTCATAGGCATATCATGCTTGTACTGTACATATTCCTGGATCTGATTACCCAGGTGGCCGATGATGAAGATCACTTCGCTGAGGCTCTCTATATCTTTGATCTGATCTATGATGTGGTTAATGATAGGCTGGCCGGCCACACGGATCAATGCCTTGGGGATTGAGTGGGTGTGGGGACGCAGACGGCTGCCTTTTCCGGCTACCGGCATGATGATCTTCATGCATCCTCCCTGCTATTGTTACCCATAATGATAAGGGATTTCAGGGATAATCGCAAGATATGCCGCTCAGGGTATTCGGTATGAATTCAAAGCAATGGCATATTCCCACACCGCCCCTTCCCTCAAAGCCTGGCGTTCTGCAGCAGCATTTTCCCTGGCCTGGGCTTGCAGATAGTCCCATACTGTGCCTGGATCTGAACCCGGCACCTCAGTCCCCGTACCTTAGTACTTTATACAGGGAGTAAGTGTGCAGAGCTTGTTATTACTCTGAAGCGGGCCATTATGCCCCTCCATTTTCCGGCTGTGTGTCATCCTTGCTCTGTCATAAGCCTTTTGAATTGCTTTTTTAAAACAAAAGTCTTAACATAGGACTGAGTGTTAAGATATTTTTCCTGAGGAGAGCCCGCCATGGCAAAGATCTTATTTGGCATACAGTCTTTCGGCCTGGGGCATTATACCCGCAGCATCATAGTGATCGATCACCTGATCCGGGCCGGGCATGAGATAGAGGTCGTAACAGCAGATCCTGTCTATGAGCTGCTCCGGGATAAATACACCACCCATAAGGTGGCCCGTATCGTATTTAAACTGCTCAATAACCGTATAGACTATATTCACACCTTTCTCAGCTTCCTGGCCGAAATACCCCGCCGCTGTGTCCAGGGCTGGCTCCGCATTAAAAAGATAGCTGCCGCTTTTCAGCCCGATATCATCATCTCGGACTTTGAGCTCTATAGTGCCCGGGTGGCCCATCGTTATGCTATCCCCTGGATCAGCATAGACAATCTGCATGTACTGTCTCACACTTCTGCTCCTTCCTCGGTCAGTAAGAAGTTTGCCCTATACGGACATTTACAGAGATCCACGGTTAAACTGCTCATGCCTCAGCCTGATGCCTGCCTTATCCCCTCTTTTTTTGAAGCGATGCCTCTGGATCCGGACCGTACCTCCATCATCCCGCCTCTCTTAAGGGAGGACATCCTCCATGCCCGGGGACGGGCCTGCACCGGCCATATACTGGTATACAATTCCAGCGCCCTGCATACTACTAAAAGATTTCTCTCGGTATTTAAAAATATCCCGGAGCAGCACTTTATAGTGTATGGAGTGGATCAGGACAGCCGGGAGGAAAACCTGATTCTGAAAAAATACTCAGCCGGGGGCTTTATTGATGACCTGGCCTCCAGCCGGGGAGTGATCACCAATGGAGGTTTCGGCCTGCTCAGTGAGGCCGTCTATCTTAAAAAACCTGTCCTGTCTGTCCCCATCCCGGGACAATACGAGCAGGTCCTCAATGCCAGCTATCTGGATCAGCTGGCCTATGGCAGATTCGCCGAAAAGCTGGACCCTGAGGTGATCAGAGATTTTATTCAGCACATACCCGATTTTGAGAACAGCCTGAGCCACTATTCCCGGAACAGTAATCAGGAATCCCTGGATATCATCGATGACACAATAGAAAAGCTGCTGAGGAGCCGGGCCATCTGATCATTCCGGCACTTCTATACTCTTCAGATACTCCGCATTTTCCTCCGGGATGGAGGTATTGATAAACATCCCGCTGCCCAGCTCAAATCCCGCAGTACGGGTGAGGCGGGGAATGACCGTGAGATACCATCTGAAATAAGGGGCGTGTTCATAGCCCTTGGGGGCAGAGCGGATGATGTAGTTATAATCCGGATTATTGAGCCCGTAGTAGAGCCGGGCCATGGTGACTCGCAGGGTATGAGCCAGGTCTTTGAGCTCGGTATCTTCGATCTGGCTGAAGTCAGAGCGGTGCCTGCGGGGAAATATCCAGAGATGAAAGGGGGAACTGGCCGCAAAAGGTACGAATACTACAAAATGTTCTGTCTCCATGATGATGCGCTTTCGGTCTGCCAGTTCATCCTGGAGCAGCTTTTCAAAGATACACTCACGGTGTTCCTGATAATAGCGGATGGATTCATTGACCCGGTACTGTACATCCCGGGGAATGACGGGCAGGGCCACGATCTGGGAATGGGGATGATGGAGACTGGTACCGGCCCGCACTCCGTGATTACGGAACAGGATCACGCTTTCTATATAGGGCATACTCATGAGCAGGGAATATCTTTCCCGGTAGGATTTCAGGACCAGCTCCACTTCCTGGTCGGACAGGGTGGCAATAGTGGCATTATGCCGGGGAGTCTCTATCACCACTTCATGCTGGCCTATACCATCCATGTGACGGTGCATTCCCTGAGTATCGATAGCCACCTCTCCCTGTTTCGGCACCAGTGCGGGATAGCGGTTAGGGATCACCCTTAGTCTCCACTGTTCCGCTGTGCCGTAGCGCAGGTATTCATGGGCATTGCCATACTTTTCTTCATTTCCGGGACAAAAGGGGCATCCAGCATCAAACTCCACATTTTCCTCTATCTTGGACAGGTCTTCTTTAAACTGATCCGGTCGTTTGGAGCGTTCTGTAGATATGATGACCCACTCTTTGAGCAGAATATTCTGACGTAATTCAGGCATAGATCTCTCCCGGCTCTTAATAGCCTATTATATATCCCCTGTCCTTCCCCCGCAATAATTAGCAGAAAAAAAGAGGCTTCCCTGACGGAAGCCTCCTGATGTATGAACTGGCTTTAGTTATTGGTAGCTGCCTGATTCGTGGCTGTTGTATTACTCACCTGGCTGTTCAGTAATTCCTGCTTCTGATACTGCAGCTTATCGATGATGACTATCTCGATGCGTCTGTTGGCTGCTCTTCCTTCTTTTGTGGTGTTATCCGCTTTAGGACGGAACTCTCCATAACCTACTGCGGAGAGAGATGCAGGGTCCAATCCCGCTTTTTCAGACAGATATCGGGCTACTTTTACAGCCCGGTCAGCCGATAGTTCCCAGTTGGTAGGATATTTATCGAGGAGCTTCTTACTGATCTTCACATTATCAGTATGCCCTTCTATGCGGATATTTTTTCCTTCCATATCTTTGAGAATCTCGGCGATTCTGTCTAACACTTCCATGGAATTGGTCTTAAGCTCAGCTGATCCCGAATCAAAAAACATGGTCTCTGCTACACTGATGGTCAGGGCGCCAGCCAGCTGGCTGACCTGTATCTGGAGCTGGTTGATCTCATTACTGAGGCTTTCGCTGAGCTCATTATAGGCCTGATCGGTAGCAGCATCAGGGATTATCTCTTCAGCTATGGGAGTGGTCTTCTTGGCACAGGCTCCCAGCATAATAGCTATGAGCAGCACCATACTTGTCACATACTTTTTCATCATTGTCTCCTTTTACGTTTATTGATTTTCCAGGCTCTTTCTGGATTTAGCGCTTACTATACGGGCCAGCCCCAATCTCAGGCGCGGCGGCAAGAGATTCACGAAGCCTATCATGAGTTTATTCCTCCAGCCCGGGATATACACCACGCCCCCCCTGAGGATAGCCTTCCAGCCCAGGTGGGCCACCCTGTCCGCAGCCATCCAGTTCCGGGACCAGCGTCTTTTATCCGCCTCATCCATGCCCATTTTAGCATGAAAGTCGGTATGTGTAAAGCCGGGGCAGAGGGCGGACACCCTGATCCCGGCATCATGCAGGTTAAGTGACAGGGCCTCGCTGAATCGGATCAGATAGGCCTTGGTAGCATTATAGGACACGGAGCCCCCCGTAGCCACCAGCCCGGCTATAGATGACACATTGAGGATATAGCCCGTCTTATTATCCAGCATGGGGGTCAGGGCTGCATGAGCCAGTCTCACACTGGCTTCCACATGCACTCTGAGCATATCCGTATGCATTTTTACAGGTGATGATTCAAATATGACATCGTCCCCATATCCGGCATTATTGACCAGGACCTCCAGGTCAGAGGCCTGTTTTATCTTCTGTTCCAGGGCGCAGATATCTTTTTCCAGGAGCAGGTCGCCCTGGATGATCTCTACGCTCACAGGGTGAGACTGTTTGATCTCCCGGGCCAGGGCCTCCAGCCTGTCCCTGCGGCGGCCTGTGATCCACACATTATATCCCTTTCCAGCCAGTAAGCGGGCAAATGCAGCCCCAATACCGCTGCTGGCCCCAGTGATAAGAGCGATCTTATTTTTCATGTTTGAGCTCCTTAGATTATGCCTTGTCGTCCAGTAAACGGGGAGCGGACAGGGTGATGCCCACAGCCCCCAGAGGTGCAGTCACTATTATAGAAAGTACTGCTATAGCCAGAATGAGACTGCCCTGCCCTACTCCGGATGCCAGTGGGACCGCCCCTATAGCTGCCTGGACCGTGGCCTTAGGCAGATAGGAGATCACACAGAACAGTCTCTCTTTGTAGTTCAGTTCAGAACCCATGAGAGACAGTATGACTCCCATGCTCCGGGCCAGCAGCCCCAGCCCGATGATGGCCAGGCCTATGAGTCCGGCATTCCAGGCTACTGTGATATCCACCTGGGCCCCTATGAGGATAAACAGAACCAGTTCTGCGAACACCCACACTTTATTAAATTTATTAGCCAGGGCATGCGCTTCTTTTTCTTCACGTTCCAGGAGCACAAAGCCCATGGCCATGATACCCAGTAAGGAGGCAATAGGGAGTAGCTTTTCCAGTTCATGAAAGAGTATGGCTACCAGGAGAAAAGTGAGGGCTTTACGGGTAGTGCGCACTCTGAGCCGGGCAAATAGCAGGGACAGGAGAAACCCCAGAAGTAATCCTCCGGCTATACCCAGTACAATACTGAGAGGGACCCGGGCTACCAGGCTCCCGATCTCCTGGCCTTTGCCCTGGTGCAGGGCCATAAATACTCCAAAAATGGTGATAGCAAATACATCATCCAGGGATGCTCCCGCCAGGACCAGGGTCGGTACTTCTTTATGCCTGGAATAGCCTTTTTCTTTAAGGTCCAGCATCTGAGGCACCACTACTGCCGGAGACACTGCTGCGATGATAAAGCCCAGCATGCCGGCTTCCGTCCAGCTGAATCCCATCCAGTAATGAGCCAGAAATAAAATAGCCGAGCCTTCCAGTATTCCGGGAATAAAGCTCATCTTGATAGCAGAGGCACCCACTTTATTGAGGGTGGCCCGGCTGATCCCCAGGCCGGCCCGAATCAGTATGACTATGAGAGCCAGGGTCCGCAGCTCTGCGGAGACCTTCAGGATATCAGAGGAAATAAAATTAAGGACATAGGGCCCTAAGAGGATACCGGTGATGACCATGCCCAGCAGGCCGGGCAGTCTGATCTTTTCGAATAGGTAGCTTAAAAATAATGCGGCAGCTATCACTACCGCAAAATTGGCTATCAGCATCATGAATTATTTTTCCGGCTTGGGTTTGGAGTGCTTGAGAGCGGCCTGTATAAAGCTGGCAAACAGCGGGGAGGGCTCGATAGGGGCTGAGTTAAATTCGGGATGGTACTGCACTCCGATAAACCAGGGATGTTTCTTATCCTCTATGATCTCCACCAGCCCGTTCTCTGCGGTCCCGGAAATAGTCAGGCCATGCTCTTCCAGGCATTGCACGTATTCCGGATTCACTTCGTATCTGTGACGATGTCGCTCTATGACCTCATCTTTTTTATAGATAGAGTGGGCCTGAGTCCCTTTTTTGATGTAGGTCTTGGAGCCGCCTCTGCGCATGGTTCCGCCCAGATATTTCACCCCTTTAAGATTAGCCAGGAGCTCTATGACGGGGTAGGGAGTCTCGGTATTAAACTCGCTGGAGTTTGCTTCCTTGAGGCCGCATTCCTCCCGGGCAAAACCGATGACCATGCACTGTAAGCCCAGGCAGATTCCCAGTATGGGTACCTTGTTCTTACGGGCATAGACTGTAGCCTTTATCTTGCCTTCTATTCCCCGGGTACCAAAACCTCCGGGTATCAGTATGCCTCCGATATCTTTGGGCAGCTTAAAGCCCTCTTTATCAAATTCCTCTGAGTCTATCTTGATGATATTGACTTTGGCTTTATTGGCCAGTCCACCGTGGCGGAGGGCTTCATCTACTGATTTGTAGGCATCATCCAGATTTACATATTTACCCACAAAAGCGATATTGACTTCATACTGAGGCTTTGTGGCTATATTGACTATGTTTTTCCATTTTGAGAGATCAGGGGTACGATAGGGCAGGCCCAAAGTATTGAGGATGATCTTGTCCGCATCCTGTTCATGAAAGGTAAGCGGGACGGCATAGATGGTATCCAGGTCTACCGCTGAAAAAATGTGCTGCTTATCTACATTACAAAAATTAGCGATCTTTTGCTTGAGGTCATCCGGCACTTCCACTTCGCAGCGGCAGAACAGGAAGTCGGGCTGTATGCCCATGGACATCATAGCTTTTACAGAGTGCTGGGTAGGCTTGGTCTTTAATTCACCGGAGCCTTTGATACGGGGAACCAGGGTGAGGTGAGCGAATTTTACATTGCTTTTACCTTCATCGATAGCAAACTGGCGTATAGCTTCCAGAAAGGGAATGCCTTCAATGTCACCAACGGTACCGCCCAGTTCTATGATGATGATATGGGCTTCGTCATTTCCATCACATACCCGGACCCGGCGCTTGATCTCATCAGTGATATGGGGGATGACCTGAACGGTCTGGCCCAGATATTCACCTTTACGCTCGGCATCGATGACGCGCTGATAGATCTGTCCGGTAGTGATAGAGCTGGACAGGCTGGTCTTGATGCGTACGAATCGCTCATAGTTGCCCAGGTCGAGGTCGGTCTCAGCCCCGTCATCAGTCACATAGACTTCACCGTGTTCATAGGGCCGCATCGTGCCTGCATCCACATTGAGATAGGGGTCGATCTTCATCATGTTGATCTTGTATCCCGCAGCCGAGAGCAGGGTCCCGATAGAAGAGGCAGTGATACCCTTCCCCAGTGATGAACTCACCCCGCCTGTGACAAAGATATACTTCTTGCCTTCCATGCTGCCCCCTATGGATATGATTTATAATTATAAACCAGATAGGGCTGAAAGTCAAAAGGCTGTATGAACTAATGTACTGCATCAGAATCCTATGCCTGGCCTGGTCATACAAAAAAACTGCACTTACTTTGTGGCCCTGTACAGCCAGGTCTTTGAGACAGGCCTGCAATAAAAAAACAGGCCTCCTGCAAGAAGGCCTGTCGTATTTAGAATCATCCTTAGTACAGTATCAATAAAAACCAATACCCAGCCTGATCCGGGCAGTCTTGTCATTGTAGGTCTCCAGGCTCTCCAGGTAGCCATAGTGCAGCTGGGCGTGCAGGAGGATGTCCTTAGGCCAGCGCTTATTGATCAGGTGGAAGATACCCAATTTAAAGTCTACAATGTGGGTCAGGCCGGCTGTAGCTGCTCTTAAGGTATAGTCTACCTGAAACAGGGGATCATCCACATTATCCGAAATCCTGGCGAACAGTTCAAAATAGCCGCTATAATCTACAATATCCAGGTTATATTCCGAGAGATTAAAGGGATAGATATAAAAGGCACTGGCATCCAGTTCAAAAAATCTAGTCTTCAATAATCCCAAAGTCAGTATGACCCGGTTCCAGCTTTTGGAATCCACACCATCTCTGCCATTTGATTCGTGTACAATAGGAATAAAGTTGATCTTATACATCACGGGTATATCAAAATTAAAATTAGCCATTATTCCCGGCTTAAAATTACTCTCTTTAAAAGGAGAGGAAGCGTCAAAGATATTCCACAGATGTTTCTGGGTATAGATAAAATAGAGATTAAACACATCTGAATTCTGCCACCATCCATTTCCCCAGTCCAGCAGGTACTTGATGCTAAACTGGTACTTTACCTGGTTATTGGTGTCGTAGAAGGTATCAATAGGCTCCCAGCCGGTCCCGTATCCGGTGATAAAGTAGTTATCCTCAAAAAAACTGAGGCGTTCCGATGGCTTACTCTCCAGGGCGGATAATTGAACCCTTAAAAAACCAGTAAATATTAACGCCCATAAAACCATTATAAAACGTCTTGACATCCCTTCCTCCTGTTAAATACGAATACTGTTCTTTAATGATATTTTGCCACTTTTTTAGGTTTGTGTCAACCAGTAAGTAGTTATCGGATTAGCCTGACTTATTCTCTTTTATTGGCCACACTATGGTTACTTCAGACGAATAACCGGTTTTTCCCGGATGAGCATGTTCTGACTCTTGAGGTCATAGACGCTGGTACAGAGCCATTTATCTTCATTGACCATAAAGGATATCTCTACCCGGGGGGCTTTTTCTGAAGGGTAATGGGGGGGTTCCAGGTAGCCAAGAGTGGGATTGTCTTCATTGAGGGGTACGATGAGCTGCCGGGCTTCAGCCCCTTCTTCCAGGGAATGGAGACGGCCCTTATCATCCCAGACAAACTCCTGGTGAAGGCCATGCTTTTTACCTATCTCACAGACAATGAGCTTAAAAATAGATTCCGGCTCCCCCAGGGCGCAGGTGGGCACCAGTCTTCTTTTCCAGAAATCACTGGGGGTAGGAAAAGGGGTGTTTCCCGGTACGATAACATGGTATTCCGGCTCATGGTTTTTGTGATTATAGGTCCGAATGGCGTAATCATGGGTGATGATATCTTTTTTAAAGAATTTGCCGGCTGAGTAGGCCGCTGCCCCGAAGGCCACTGCGTTAAAAGGCTGCCAGGCCCTGACCCTGTCCCGCCCAAACATATCTTCATAGAAAGGATAGACCCCGGGCAGCAGGGTGGACCCCCCTATCATGATCACTTCTTCCACATGCTCGCTAGTGATGCCTTTGGTCCCGGCAGAGATAAAGAGGCTCCTCATTACAGAATCCAGGTGACGGTACAGGCCTTTATCCTCGAGGAGCCGGGAGAACATATCCCGGTCTATCACCATAGGTTTTCGGGCATCCTTGCCATGCTGGAAAAAACGTCCGGCAAACTGATGCATCATAGCGGATGGGAGCAGGTAAAAGATCTCTTTTTCCTTGTTGAACAGGGACTCTTTGACCCGCCGGGCTTCCTCCAGGAGGATGCGGTACCACCAGGCCAGATCCGGTTCCCGGGTAAAGGCAGCAAAGTCGTAGCCGTAGTGCTCACACACCATTTCCACGATCCAGGCATCGATCACATTACCCCCGATGGGGGCACCTTCCTTGGCCAGGACAGAACACTGGCCCTTTTCACTGCCTTTTTCATTGGTATGGATGAGGGCACAGTCCAGGGTGCCTCCTCCGAAATCCACCACCAGCATGGTCTTGGAGTCAGTGACATTGAGTCCGTAGCCCAGGGCTGCCGCTACCGGCTCATCCAGGGTATGTATGCGGTGTATACCTACCCGCCGGCAGATACGGTGGAGCCGGGCCCGGTAAAATTCATAAAAATCAACCGGTACCGTGATCGTGAGCTCATTGACTTTGGCTTTTTCACTGATCTCGATCTGGTGGATCAGCTCCCGGAGAAACAGTTCGGTGATCAGTTCGGCATTGTACTTCCACTCCCCGAGCTGGCCGATAAACTGGTAGGACCCCCGGCCCAGATAGCTCTTAAAACTGGATACAAAGTTTTCCTTGAAGAGGCCACCGTTGGCCATAATGGCCGCCTTGCCTATTTTTACTCCGGTCTTGCTCTGCAACTTTTTAAAGAGTATGTTATAGGGAAAACGATACACCTGGGCCGGCTCCAGCAGAAAGACAGTGGAGGGGATGGTAAAGGAATCATCGATGAGGGAGTCACTCCTCTCATCCCGGCATATATCCTTGAGATGCAGGATCTGGGGATTGTCCAGTTCCGCATTCCATATAGCAGCGACAGTATTGGTCGTGCCCAGGTCCAGGGCCAGGTGCAATTTTCTCATTATGTCTACCTAATTTATAATAAATATATAAAGTACCTTATTTTAACCCGATTTTTCTTAATTGTCTACCGGGGATTTAGTTGTTGTATTTCACTCTTCTTCTGCCATACTCAGTCCGCCCTCATCTTCATGGGGCAGGCTAAGGCCGCCTTCGCTCTGGCCGGTCTCATTCAGAGAGAGCCAGCCCTTGTCGCCTTTGACATCCTGACGGGCCTGGATGCGCCTGATGGCTCTTTTTATGCTGTCCTTAATAGAGACATCGGGATGTGCCAGCTCCCATTTATAGAGATACTCCACCGCAGGAATATCGCCGCACATCCCCAGAGCATCTACCAGGGCGATACGCAGATCTCTGTCCTTTTCCTTCTCCAGCTCTGTCATCAGAAAATCCCGGGCTGAGCTGTCTGCCTGGGTACTTAATCCCTGGAGGAGTATCAGTTTATCACCGGGGCCAAGATCTGCTTTATTTTTATAGCACTCCATGAGGATGGAGGTAGTCTGACTATAATTCCTGATTATAAAATGCTGAATTATATCTCTCATCTGAGCCGGATTGAGATCCTGCTGCAGCAGCAGGTCTTTGAGCAGACTCATTCCGGATACTCCCATCACAATAGAAGCATGGATCCGAATATCCAGGTCGGGATCTGCCAGGACTGCCTGTATTGTGGCAGCAGTCTCTCTGCGATCAGGAAAACTGGAATGAAGAATAGCCAGATTAAACATTCTGAAAGGGATATAGGGATCATTCAGGATATTATTTACACAGCGCTTAAACATATCCGGTTCTTCAGACAGGACCTGAGCTGTCTCTATCATTATCTGGATCAAGGCATCCTGCTTTGCGGTATTTTTCAGGTCTTCTTTTCTCATCATGGCGGAGATCATCTGTCCATTCACCTGAAATTCTTCAGTGACCTGATGGAGTAAAAAGATCTTTTCCCTGACCTTTTCATTGAGTAGAGAGCGCAGGAAATCTTCATTTCCGGTCAGCAGGCACTCCCTGTCAAATGCCGGCACCCCTATCTGTATATCATCACTGCCTTTATTCCTATCCATACCGATGAAATATTTCTCTTTGGAAATGCTCCAGTCCTGTGGCCCCGATAGAGGATAGTGTAAGATAAATTGTTTCATCTTTACCCAATTTCTCTTATAAGTTCTCACTTCCACCTTATACCCATCGTGGATTGTGTATACCGGTTTTTTCATCATCACTCTCTTTTTTGGTTTGGGAGATGCTGCAAGGTATTGCTTATATCTGGATATTATCCATTTTATTGCCAAAAAAATGAGGGCCAGGATAACCGCGACAATGTGAAGTATTAATTCTTCTTTTTCCTTACTCACTTATTCTTCCTCCATACTGAGTCCACCCTCATCTCCGTGGGATAGGCTAAGACCCCCTTCGCTCTGGCCGGTCTCATTCAGAGAGAGCCAGCCCTTGTCGCCTTTGACATCCTGCCGGGACTGGATGCGGCTGATAGCTCTTTTTATGCTGTCTTTCAGACCGGCATCAGGATGAGCCAGCTCCCATTTATAGAGATACTCCACCGCCGGGATATCGCCGCACATTCCCAGGGTATCTACGAGGGCTATGCGGATGACCCTATCCTGTTCACTGTCCAGCTCCGTCTTCAGAAAGTCCTGGGCTGAGCTGTGGGCCAGGCCTCTTAAACCCTGCAGGAGAATCAGGCGGACCTGTAGGTCTTTACTTTTTTGATAATACTTGATGATCACAGGTATGCTCCGGGTATAATCCCTGTTCATCATGTGAAAGATGATATCCCGAAGCTGTTTTACATTTAGGTTTTCATTAAGTAAAATATCACCTAAAAGGCTCTGTGCTTTCTCCCCCTGCAAGACAGCAGCATAGATGCGTACATCCAGATCCGGGTCCTTCAGGGCAGACTCGATGGCTTGTGCAGACTCTATCCGGTCAGAAAAGCGGGAATGCAGGATACCCAGGTTATATATCCTGAACCGGGGCTGAGGATCTTTTTGGGCATTGGCCAGGCAGCGCTTAAACATATCCGGCTCCCTGGTGATAACCCGGGCTGTTTCGATGATTTTTCTGACCAATGCCTCCCTTTTTTCCGGGGTATTTATATATTCCTTCTTCAGTCTCAGCATGATATTTCGGCTGGTTACCTGGAACTGTTCACTGAGCTGATGCAGATCATAGATCTGTTCTCTGAGCTCTGCATTGAGTAAAGAGCGCAGGAATTCAGCATCCCCGCTGAGCAGGCACTCCCGGTCAAAGGCAATATCCCCTATCTGTATATCATCGCTGCCTTTTTTTCTATCCATGCCTGTGAAAAATTTTTCCTTGGTAATATTCCATTCATCAGATCCCGGGATATCGTAGTGCAGTACTATCTCCATTTTCTTAACCCGGCTTCTAGGACAATCATAAATATCGATTTGATATCCTTCTCTTTTTTCAGAGCTTAATAAGCGTTTTTGTGACGGTACTTTTATTTTTTTAGTATTAGGTTTGGCCTGTTTTTTTCCATGAGTATCACGATAGATTTTTACAGCCACCCAGAATATCAGGATTAACCATAAAAGCACCATTGTGATTATCGCTTCTCTCATTTACCCCTCACTTCCATTCTTCATCGGTAGCAGTTAGTCCACCCCTACCCCAACATTCTAGCTTAATACACTCGAATTCTCCATTTTAGTGACTAGTATAATCATCACTGAATGATTTCATGATTTGACATTAGGGAGTTTTCAGATAAAATGAATGAATATCACCGGAGAGAGGTACTACTATGCCCGATTACAATCCCTGGCTGGGCACTCTGACCGCCGCTTTTGAGATATTCGCCGGAATCTGGATGCTGACCCGTAAAGACAGGAAAAATATCCATCGTATCAGCGCCCTGCTGTTCTTTCTCCTGGCCGGGTACCAGCTCCTGGAAGTACTGATCTGCTATCATCACCTGGAGGAGCTGAGCTTCCTGTCCCGCCTGGCTTTCCTGGATGTGACCTGGCTCCCGGCTCTGACCGTATTACTGCTCGCCTTGTTGAATAATAAGAAGAGTCCTCTCTTAAATATCTACGCTATAGTATCCCTGTCTCTGGCCCTGGTGTTTTCGGTATGGATACTGATTGATACCCGCTTCGTGTCTTCCACTGTCTGTGATTTTATCTACGCTTCCTACCAGCATCCCAGGCCGGTGTTTATACTGTATGGCCTGTATTATGAGATCGTACAGTTCAGCGTGATCTTTATCCTGATTAGCATGATGGCCCTGGAAGATGACCGGCTCCTCCGCAAGAGATACGCTTTTCTCCAGACCGGTGTACTGCTCTATCTCATCCCCTCTTTTCTGGTCATGGCCTTTGTACCTCAGGTCACAGAGAGCGCCCTTCCTTCTGTAATGTGCCACTTCGCCCTGTTCTACGGGATATTCCTGTTTATTGCTATGAGTGTAAAGGAAAAGAAGACGAGCTGATACCCTCCTATTCCTCCTCAGCCATGCTCAGTCCGCCATCCTCAGCACCACCTGGGATACTGAGTCCACCCTCTTTTTCAGCTGATTGGGTAAGGGACAGCCGGCCTTGATACTCTTGAGCATTATTTCTTTCTTTTATCAGGGCTATTGATCTTTGAATCTCATTTCTTAATAAATAATGAGCGGCATCATTTTCAAAGGCCTGCAGGACAGGGAGATTTTCCAGCATCCCACAGGACCCCAGGTACTGGATGATAGCAACTTTTTCTGCCTGATGGCCTGTTCGGGGAAAATTCTTCAGGAGAAGCGGAAGTGCTGCTGAATATCTCCTGTTACGAAGATATAAAATAATATCGGTCATCTGGGTACCGGAGACTTTTCTGCTGCGGATGAGCTCCAGCAAAGTATCGAGGCCTTCATCCTTTAGTGCTTTAGCAGCAAATATCTTCAGATCTTTGTGGTTTGATTTCAATAAACTTCTGCAGGTATCTATGGTCTTTGTATCCTCCGGAAAGTGAGCAGTCAATATAGACAGGTTCTTTAAGCGAAAATCACCACTTTCATCATGAATAACATTATATAAAAGCCGTTCCTTAAAATCGTACATAGCGCCCAGTAATCCCGGTATACGGGCTATTTTCCTGATATAATGCGTCAGACCCAGAGTTTTTCCCAGTTCTCTTAAGGGTACATTCATCTCCAGTCTGTCATTGCTTATTTTTATATGATGAGGAACCTGCACCAGGTCTAAGAGAATTTTTCTGACATCCTGATTGAGAAAAGAAAGCAGCTTGTCCGGATCCTCCCCTTTTATGCGGAACTTACGGTCAAAGTTTTTTACTCCTGTCTGAATACCAGTAATCCCTATACCTTCCTGGACAGCAGAGAACATGTTTTCTTCAGAGATAGTCCAGGGGGAGGTATCCGGCAGATGATAATTCAAAACTATCCTTATACTGTATTTTAAATCAACAGGTAAAACAGAGGCATTCAGGATGTAGTCATTGATCTTTCCGGATAAGCGGACACTCATCAGTGATTTATTTGCCCGAATAAAATCCAGTCCCAGGTTTAGAGCTGCCTGCTTGATAAACATTACTATTCTTTCTTTATTACTTAAATAGTAATCATTCTTTATGTTATCTTTGTCATTTTTATCCAGAAAAATACCTAGTGCCACCAGAATTCCCAGAAAAATTAAAGCAAGTAATAATTGAATGCTACTCCTCCTCAGCCATACTTAGTGCGCCATCCTCATCCCCACCCGGGATACTGAGGCCACCTTCAGCCGGAGCTACTTCCGCCAGGGAGAGCCATCCGGGATCACCCTGGGCCGCATGCCTCTGCCTGATCTCTGTGATGGCATGGTGGATCTGTTTATCTAGCCTGGCATTACTGCTCTTTTTTTGCAGCAGATACAGCGCTTCTATGGCTTCCCGGTTTCCGCACATTCCCAGCTGATGTACAATATGCGTCTTCTCTTCAACATCATCAGTGCGGGACAATTGCTCCAGCAAAAATCCCTGCAATCCTTCCGGTTTTAGCCTGGCCAGAGTCTGCAGGACCAGCTTCTTTTCAGAATGTGTTGCTTTTTCCCTATAAAAATCCTCCAGTACCAGGGCAGAGGCAGTCTTCTCTCCCTGTTCAAGATAGCCCAGCAACTCTTTCAGTATAGGGGTCTGCAGCAGCTCTGCCTGCAAGAGCTCCCCTAAAAATACCTGGCCTTCCGGGCCCAGATGCCCTGCCGCATACACCCTGATCATTTTATTAGCATCTTTTAGAGCATTCCGGAGAGTGCTTATAGTATCTTCAGACCCTGGAAAACGATCGAGAAGGATTTCCAGGTTTTGTATCCTGAAATCGCTATCCTTATCGTGCAGGGCATTATCTATAAGGGTCTGCTGTAGATCTGGCATCATCCTGAGCCTTTTCCCCAGTTCCAGCATATCCCTGGTCTGTTGTACCGGGATGGATCCAAATTTTTCGGTAGGAAAGCTGACCACGATCCGGCGGTCTGAGACTTCGAAATAGCTGGTAGAGTATTCCAGACTGCACATCAATTCCCGGGTACGCACATCTAGCTGAGCCAGGACCAGGTCCGGCTCATCCGCTTTGATCTTAAACCGCTTATCGAAATGCGGGTCTCCTATTTCTATGTCTTTTAAGCCCTGATTCATCTGAATGGTGGATATCAGCCCTTCAGACAGGATCTGCCAGCTTTCATATTCACTATCTGACAGATCCACAAAGACGGTAATACTGGGCTTCATCTTTACAGAGGAGTAGATAGTAGTGAGCTCCATGCCTTCATAAGTGCCGCTCAGAGAGAAGGACCGGATCCTCCTGTTTCCTTTGAATTCCAGGCCCAGCTGGGCCGCTGCTTTAGTGTATTCCTTGAGGATATCGTCTCTTTTTTTGTAAGACCCATATAATTTCCATACAATAAAGATTCCCAGATAGAATGTAATTATAATAAGTAATGCAGCTATTTCCATAGTAGTCTCATTTCCTCCACAGCAGAAATCCTTAATTCTCTCTACGCTATTATTATAGCATGATCTGCATTTTATGCAGGCGTATCAGGATATTATATGAACACTTACCATTGCGAGAGTACCGACCAATCAGTCTCATCTAACAGCCGGAAAGACCCCACGCTTCTCTATGAACCCCAATATTCGAACTCCTCGTCATCTTCACCCAGTACAGTGATCCGGCCCCGGTATTTATTGATCCTCTCTAGCAGGCTCTGCACCGGGCTGGTATTGAGCCTCACAGACAGTTTATGTGCCAGTTCCCGGGATTTTTCCTGCAGGCCCGGGTAATCCTCTTCAAATTCCTCATTCCATTTCCTGATGCGTTCATCCAGATCGGTGGGCAGAGGCTGACCTGCCAGAGAACAGACATCACTCCAGTAGGGACAAGCCAGTATGATACCCAGAAAATCTTCCAGGCTCTCACCCATGACCCCGCTATCCCCTTCCGAGCCCACATAGAGAACCAGTTCTTTTTCCCCCTGCTCCAGCAGGCAGAATCGGGCTCCCGTCCCGTCTTGGGCGATAATAGTGGTGGGAATCTCTTCCCGGATACTGAACCAGTCCGATGATGTCTCAGGGGGGATCACCTCAAAATCAAAAGGCCAGATCAGGTCTCCAGCCAGATCCTGGTCGGACTGGATCCTTTCCAAAATAGTCCTGCTGTCAGGCATTTTATATTCCTTGATCAAATTTTTTGCTTCGTCGAGATCCACATTTTAGGTATTATATACCTTTATGGCAAGATAATAAAAATAAATTCATAAAAAGTGTTGCGAGCACAACCTAAATATGTTATATTATTGTTGTGTGCACAACTTAAGGAGGTTTTTATGAATACACTACAACTGGGAGATTCACTGATCTTCTTATCCAAGTCCCTGAAAGCGGCTCTGGAGATGCAGACCCGGCACCTGGGTATAGGTATAGGTCAGATCCAGGTACTCATGACTCTGAGATCCAAGGACAATACAGGCCTGAACCAGGCCGGTTTAAGCCAGGCCCTCAGTATTAACAAAGGCAACATCAGCAGAAATGTAGCCCGATTGGCGGAAAAAGACTATGTCTGCCAGGGTACGGGAGGGGAGATAGTGTTAAGCCTCAAAGGGGAAGCGGTACTGAAAGAGCTCGCCCCTCTATTATGGGAGTTAAACCGGAAAATGACCCGTGGTATCTCCCCGGAGGCCCTGGATCAGTGCCATTCTCTGATCACACTGATGATCAAAAACCTGGAGGACTAAAATGAAAGTAGGAATTTATTATTTCAGCGGATCCGGAAATACAAAATGGCTCAGTGAGCAGCTGGAACAGATCTTATCTCAGTCAGGCCATGATGTGAATATTCAGTCTATAGAGGCTGTCTCCGCGCCCCGGGAAAACGACCTGGTCATACTGGGGGGGCCTATTTATGCCGGGAACGTACCTGAAAAGCTCATCCGCTGGACTTTGAGAAATATCCCTCAGGCCCAATCTGCCAAAGCAGTAGTCTTTACCACATCAGCCGGGCTGGAAAATGCCAACGGAATTCATTCTCTGGGACGAAAGCTCATCAACAAGGGCTATCAACTGACCGGGGCATTCACCTACGCCCTGCCCCGTAATTATTACTTTGGAAACTATGCCCCTACTCCTGCAGATACAGCCCGGGGCCAGTTTGCCCGTATCAAGGCTTCTCTTTCTGCTGATGTTGAAAAGATCCTGCGATTTGAAGCAGTAAGTGTACAGGAAAAAGTACTGTCCCTGGATCTATTTGCTGAACTGATGAGCATCATGAGCCGTTTTATGGGTAAAAGTTTTTCCGTGACGGATGAATGTATATGCTGCGGCTTATGTGTTAAAAACTGCCCCACCCAAAATATTGTCATGGATAAAAAGATCCGCTGGAAGACCAACTGTATGTTATGTACCCGCTGTATCCATAACTGCCCCGCCCATGCCATTCAGTATAAACGAAACCAATATCCCCAGTATCAGGTGAAACATTACATAACACAAGATGTATCCTGAGCTATGGCACAAAGATTTTCAAATGTATGCTCCAGCCCCGGCCTGGCTTAATCAGGCCACCCAATGCAAAAAAAAGGCCGTCCCCACATCGGAGACGGCCATAATTTATCCATTAACCCGCTTCAGTGCTTAGTCCACAAAGTCCATCAGCTCTTTGACCCGCTTGGGATTTCTGAGCTTACGCAGGGCCTTAGCCTCGATCTGCCGGATACGCTCACGGGTGACCTGGAACAGGTATCCCACTTCTTCCAGAGTGTGTGCATAACCGTCTTCCAGTCCGAAACGCATACGCAGGACCTTTTGCTCTCGCAGAGGCAGGTCGTCTATGATGGCGCCCAGCTTTTCCTTGAGCATATTGTTCATAGTGATATTGATAGGGCTGGTAGCCTTGACATCTTCGATAAAGTCGCCCAGGGCGCTGTCTTCATCACGTCCGACCGGGGTCTCCAGGGAGACGGGGTCATTAGCCACGGACTTGATGTTCTTGACCTTGGACACATTCCAGCCGATGCGCAGAGATATCTCGTCCACAGAGGGCAGGCGTCCCAGGTCCTGGGTGAGGTCCATCTCGGCTTTTTTGACCTTGTTGATCTGCTCTATCATGTGGATAGGTACACGGATGGTACGGCTCTGCTCAGAGATGGAGCGGGTGATGGCCTGCCGTATCCACCAGGTAGCATAAGTGGAGAATTTGTATCCCTTGCGGTATTCAAACTTTTCCACAGCCCGGATGAGGCCGATATTTCCTTCCTGTATGAGGTCAAACAGGTGGACCCCGCGGTTAATATAACGCTTGGCGATAGACACTACCAGACGGAGGTTAGCCTGTACCAGGTCTTTCTTCCGGTCTTCCACAATGAGCTGGCCCTCTCGGATCTCATTGGCCCAGTGGATGATCTCACCGGTAGTACATTTATAGCTGTCAGCGATAAGTTTGAGCCTGTCTTCTTTACTCTTGATAGACTCTACCAGATTCTTGAGGTTTTCATTCTCAGGATTTTCTGTATAAAGGTTGTAAATATCTGTGAGTGACATGGCATTGACAGACTCTATCTTATTGAAGTACTGCTTGGTCTTTTCTATCTCTTCAGCCAGGCGCACTATCTTGGTAGCGGCATGGGACACCAGCTTCTGGTTGATATCGATACTCTTGATGGCGTCGATAAAGACCCTGCGGATCTCCCGGATACGCTCCCGGATCTCCAGCCTGCGTTCATCGTTAAAAGCCTCTTTCCATTCATCATCCATGTCATTGAGACCGCTGTAAAAGCTCTCCAGGTATTGCGCTACCCGGTTCACCACTTTCATACGCTCTTTGCGTTCCTTGACAGTGATGTTGTAGATCTTAGGCAGGTTAAAGAAGTTATACAGCTTACCCCGGCCTTTGAGGATCTCCTGTACGATCTCATTGATCTCCTCGATAAGAAATCCGGAGTCATACACAGCCCCGTTGATCTTGAGCTGGCCTTCTTCGATCTTCTTGGCGATCTCGATCTCCTGCATCTGGTTCAGAAGAGGAATCTTACCGATCTTCTTAAGATAGATTCGCAGGGGGTTATCGCTCTGCTCATCTTCACTCTCGATGATGATAGCATCCATATCTTCAAAGTTTTCGTCCATCAGATCATCAAATTCAGCCAAGAAAGCATCAGCGATATTAACATCATTTTCTTCCAGTAATTTCAGTACATTATCGATCCCGTCCGGTGAAGAAGCGATCTCATCAGGGAGCCGCTCCAGTATCTCATCGTAGGTGAGCATACCGTTTTCTTTTCCGTATTTGATCAGCTTATTGATGTCCTCGTTTTCCAATAATTCATCAAACATCTATAATGCCTCCCAGCACCTATATCATTTTTTCCTGTATCTCTTTCAACAGTCGTTCAGTCTCAGTCTTGAGCTGTAATATCCCCTGGTTCTGCTTCAGAAGATCGTTCTTTTCCCGGGTCTTTTTCTGGGCTTCCAGTTGAGCGATAAGACGATTGTTCTTTTCCATTTCACTCTTAAAGTACAGTATTTTTAATTTGTAAGCCACTTCCATCACGGTAAAGGAATTCAGGTCCGGCCGGTTCGCCAGATCCGAAGCCCGCTTCTTCAGTGCCTCATCCCCGATGCGGTTGAATACTTCAGGAGTATTACTATCGGTATTAGACACTACAAACTCAAAAAGAGTTTGAGATTCTTTATGTTTTAACATACTTACATCTATTATATTACTCACCGTACCCGCTTTTTCGGGAAACACTACCAGTAGTGCCATCAGTTCCCGCTCTACAGGGTCCATCCTCTGAGGAGGAGCTGCCGCTGTCTTAATGGCCGGCTGAACTTCCTCTCTCCTCAATGAGCCGGGCTTGTTGTGGAGCTGGTACTCCTCCTGCACCACTGTCAGGTCCCGCTCAATAAAGGCTGCAATATCCCTGAGGGCATCTTCCCTCCGCACCGCACTCTTCATACTCTGCACCCAGGGAAAGATCCGCTTTAAAAAGGCCACTGTCTCTTTCTGGGGGTCCACCTGCCGTGCAAAGTACCGCAGCTTAAACTGCAGGGGATGCAGAAACTTTTCCTCTATATACTTGAGGAAGGCCTCTCCCCCGTGCTGCATGCTGTAGTCGTCCGGATCACTACCCGGGGGCAATATCACTATGCCCTGCTTTAATTCCAGGTTCACACCCAGGTCGACTGCTCTATTGGCAGCAGCCAGTCCGGCTGCATCCGCGTCAAAAATAAATACCACCCGGTCACAATAACGCTTGAGGAGCCTGAGATGACTCTCGCCAAATGCTGTGCCCAGGGCGGCCACACTATTTACTATACCATTCTGGTGGAGGGCTATGACATCCATATATCCCTCTACTACCAGGGCCAGTCGGGCTTTGGTCATGAGCTCTTTAGCCCGGTCCAGTCCGAACAGGAGCTGGGACTTATGAAACACGGCTGTCTCGGAGCTATTGAGGTACTTGGCCCCTTTGGCATCCTTTTCCAGTATACGTCCCCCGAAACCCACTACCCGGGACTGTACATCAAAGATAGGAAAAATGATCCTGTCCCTGAACCGGTCATAATACCCCTGTTTACCCCTGGACGCCAGGGAGGCTTTTTCTATCTCCGCTTCTGTATAGCCTTTTTTCTTCAGGGTATCCAGCAGTCCCTGCCAGTCCATTCCCCCGTAGCCCAGACGGAAATTTTCCACACTGTCTTTACTGAGCTTCCGGTTCTTAATATAATCCCGGGCCTTTTGAGACTGGGGATCTTTGAGCAGGACATCATGGTAATACTGCATGGCATCCTGGTTCATCTTGTACAGCCGTTCTTTCTCTTTAGTGCTGGCGTAATCTTCACTGTCTCTGTACTTGTCCAGATCTATGCCAGCCATACGGGCCAGTTCATCCATGGCATCCGGGAACTCGATTTTTTTATATTCCATAAGGAATTTTACAGTATTCCCGGATGCACCGCAGGAAAAACAATGGTACAATCCCTTTTCCTCACTGATAGACAGGGAGGGATTTTTATCACTGTGAAAGGGACACAGAGAGGTATGATTCTTACCGGCCCTGGTCACTTCAAAGTAATTACCGATCACATCTACTATAGAGACCCTGGTCAGGATCTCATCTATCACAGTCTGGGGAATCAATCATTACTCCACTTTTCTGTAGTAATATATACAATGGAGATGCCCTTTTTCCTAGATTTTTTAAAAATATTTTTCATTTTTTTCCTTTTTAAATAAAAGAAATACAATGCGCTCTATTTGTATAATATAAATATTTATGCACATTATAATAACAAAGACTGGCCTAATTAAAAAATGGCGTTGATTTCCATTCCGGCCTTTTTTCCTATACTCATTAACGGAATCATCACATCAGAAATTAAACATTTACGGGATTATAGTCAAGAGAGCTAAGAATATGAGGGCCCACAAAAAAAGGGGCAGCATCACACTGCCCCTGAATTCACCTGCTGATATTTTCTACAGCTTAGGGATCTTGATGTTTCCCGGTACTTTATCGGGAATCACTCCTGATTTAAGCTGATTCATTTTGGCTGTCACTTCGTTTTTCTTGGCATCTATGCCCGACTGATAGTCAGCCAGGCCCTGCTCACTCTGGGCTACACCTTTATCCAGCTCCAGGGATTGCCCCCCCAGCAGATTATTGTCCTTGAGTAAAGGCCCGGCCAGTTTATTGAGCTCGCCGCTTAATCTGGCAGTGGCTTCGTTTACCATGTCATTGATCAGTTTTCCCACTCTGGCCTGTATGACCCCGTCCAGGCTGCTGGATACAGCCATCTCCAGCCGGCTACCCGGCTGTATCACATTGAAAGAAATGGAAAAGTCGATAGTAGAGGAATCTGTAAGTATATCATAGAGTATATCTGAAACCGTATTAACCCCGGCTCCCTTTGCGATAACCAGGTCTTTCAGTGTCAGTTTCATTTTACCCTGGTTGGAAGCATCTTTTCTCAGGATGAGGCTGCTTTCAATGGTATATTTGCCAGTCATGTTAGTGATATTGATAAAGGCCAGGTCGTCCAGGATGATAAAAGGAATCGAGCTCAGGCTCAGATCCATCGCAAAGGATTCACTGGAATTGGTACGCGGATCGATAAGACCCTCCAGGTGCAGGCCCATTCCCTGATTCTGACGGTCCAGCTTATACGTGAGTGGTTTATTCCACAGATTAAAGTCACTGGAGACATCTTTTATATCCACCAGAAGATATTTACCTTCCGCTTTATTAGTGATGGAAGTACCCAGATGCTGTAACAGAAAGTTCGGATATCCATTTCCGGGAAAATACACTTCAAATCCGGGGCGCCGTTTGGAAGCGGCTTTCATCATCTCTTTCTGTTCTTTTTTACTCTTGGGAGTACTCTGGTCCAGAGTACGGGCATAGCCCAAGGCTTCATTGGCATAATAGTAGATATCTCCCAGTTGCTGAGCCAGCACTTTATGCAGCATGGTTTTTATGAGCCCCTTTGCCCCTCCCTCCGGGATGCTGATCAGGGACTTGAGATAGGCCAGGTCTGACTGCACCACTGTTTTGGATTGCTGGATGGTGGATTTCACGGTTTTAAAATCACTGGAAATATTAGACTTCAGCCCCTGAACATCACTTTTTACAGCTGTGAGGGATTTTTGAAAGTCACTGATCTCCTTGAGGGCCTGGGTGGCCTGGGGAATGGTCTTGATGGCAGCCACATTCATTGACTTCACCCTATTAAATCCTGCTTCCAGGTCCGCTACGTTCTTTTTAGACTGTGCCACCTGATTGGTCCATTTCTGATTGAAAGCCTTGAGTTCCTGATTGGCATTAGACAGAAAAGCCAGGCTTTTCAGTTCAGCCAGGTGCTGCTGTAATATTTCTTCAGCATTGATTTTTGCCATTTCCAGTAAGCCCGGGCTCTCATTGGTACTTTCAGTCGATTTCTCAGCCTGTTTTTTGGGCGTTAATGCCCCGCTGCTTTCCCGGGGGGTGTTCCATTGAATTCCCTGGCATTCCAGGTTCTGGATCACCACTTTGCCTTTGAGCATCTCTTCGGATTCCATGTCGAACTCGGTCTTTCCCAGTTCAAAGAGATTAAACATAGGATTGTCTTTATTGGCCACAGTGAGTGTACTGAATTTCAAACGGGCGCTAAACAGCTCAAATTGTACGCCCCGTACTTCTGCCTTGGCCTGAAACACGGCCTGTAATGCAGACTCTATAAGTCTTTTTACCAGCAGGTTTTTAAAGGCAAAATTAAAGCCTATGATACCGCCTGTCAGGACTAAAATAAGTGATAGTTTTCCCCAACGCATAGCGGTCTCCTAACTGATCTTGTCGGCCACAGCTGTGGCGCGAGTGATAAGCGATACCAGGCCCCGGATCACAGGTAATTTTTTAATCTGGGATAATACTTTGGAATTATTGATCTTTTCCTGGAATTTTTCCCGGTATTTGGTGATGATCCATTTAAACAGGAAGTATACCGGTACCCACAAAATGAGGCCCATCACAATGCCCCCCATAACAAGGGTATTATTGAATCGGGTGAAAGGGAGAAGAGGGATATTATTGACCCAGGTAAAAAAACCTTCCAGGGCAGGTATATTAAGGACTGCGTAGCCCAGGTTGTGCAGGGGCCAGTCTATGAGAGGGACCAGCAGTTTGAAAACAGCCAGCCAGATAAACTCCATACCCTGATGTACCTTTATAAACATGGTCAGGATCAATACTACCGGCCATAACAGATTACCAGCGGGAATAAAGGCCAGCAATAGCCCAAATGCGACCCCGGCGGCCAGCTCCCCTGTCTTTTTATTGGAAGACAGTGCGGCCAGTGTGGAAACGATCCATTTTACTAACATCTGTTTCTCCTATTTTCACTAAGATAAGGATTTCCGGTATTGCATCAGTTTTAGAAAATGCCTTCTCTCTTCTTCAATGAGATCATTCACCAGTTCCTTATCTTCCTTTCTTAAAAATTCCTTGATCTCGGTATAAAACATAATATGATCCAGTTCGATACTGATGGCAAATTTAAAAATGGAATCCACATCCTTTAATTCCCTGATCTTTTCTCCCATTTTCTCAGGGCTAATGATCTTGGTCCTGAAATGCTCTAACAGGGCATCTATGTGCTCCTGCTTATACTCCAGAGCCATTTCATAGGTGATGCGTCCGGCCATTTGACTGAATATTGCCACATGCTGTTTTTCTTCATCCCCCAGAAGCTTAAAGATCTTTTTTATAGAAGATTCCGGGATTTTTTCAGCCAGGCGCTCATACAGCTGTACAGACTGCTCTTCCAGTTTAACAGAGGTCTCTACCACTTCTTTGATGTTTATTCTGGAATTTTTATGTAACATCTCAACCTCCACATTGATGATAAGGAGGGTTCAGAAATATCTCAAAAATTAGCTTCAAGTATTCTGACCCTGACGCATCTTCATTAGTTTGAGAAAATGATATCTTTCCTGGTCAATTAGCTGATCTATGACCCATTTATCTTCTTCTTTTATGAGCTCCCGGGTAGCCTGGTAAAACAGTATATGATCCAATTCCATGCTTATAGCAAATTCATAGATAGATTCCAGGTCCCTGATACGTGAAAGTTTTTCTTTCAGTTTCACTCGATCGTACAATTCATCAGTTGCATATACTGCCAATGCAGCTGATGCTTTGTCCAGTTTCTTATCAGACATACTTTTACCCATTTCCAGTAGTCTAAATTTCAAATCGTTAAAATGGCCTCGCTCTTCACCGGCAAGATTAAACAATAAATCCTTCATTGGGATATCTTTTACGATTTTGGACAGTCTTTCATATATTATTTCTGCTTTTTTTTCCATTTCCATATTGATATAAATCATATCTGCAGCTGTCATATTTTTCATATTGGAATTTTTTATTTTAGTCTCAAAATCCTGATCCAGGGGTACATCAAAATCAAATTCAGACCAATCCATAGACACCTCCCAATCAAATAATAATAGAGCACAGATTAAAAATCAACACTCTGGTTTATATTCTTTTTTTTCTTTTTAATTTAAAAAGGTCTGAAATCAGGTTTAATACACCGCTTCTTTTTCATATATTGCCATTCCTGAAAAGGCGAAGTATAATATCTTTAGTGAATAACAGGGGTGGTCCATGGTCAAACTGCGTCCTATGAGGGATAAGGAATATGCTTTTTTTATTAAATATTCTGCCGAGGATTATGCCAGACAGCAGATTTTAAATAAAAAATGGTCGGATTCTGAAGCAAAAGACTGGCTGGCACAGGAGGGCTATTCATTCCTCTCACAAGGGCAAAATACACCGGGCCATACATTTCTCAGAATACTGAATATCCAGGATATTCCAGTAGGGTATTTATGGTTAACAGAGAAAGAATCCTCCCACGACAAGACCATCTATATCAATGATATTTTGATCGAAAAAGCCCACCGCAGAAAAGGCTATGCCAACTTCACGTTAAACACTCTGGAAGAATGGTGCAGAGAGAAGAATATACAGACCATTGCCCTGCACGTATTCCCCAACAACGCAGAAGCCCAGAAGTTATATAACCGTGCCGGATTTTCTCCTAAAAATGATATGAGTGAAATCTGGGTCAAACATCTGTTATAGTAGACAGTTCATATATTTTCCTTTATAATAATCCCAGAAAATTCATGGGGAATAACATGCGATCCCTGGGTATCAGTATAGGGTCCTCCAGTATCGGCCTTGCCCTGGCAGAACGCCAGGAATCATCCACCACAATCGTCTATCAAAAACACAGTTCCCACGATGGCAACCCGCGTAAAGCTTTGCTTGGCTTGCTTCAGGACATTGACCTGAGCCGTATCGGGCATGTGGCAGTCACCGGGAAAAAACTGCGGCATAGTATACAGGCAGATTCTCTCTCTGAACCCGAGGCTATAGAAATAGCCTACCAGTATTACAGGGACAGCCTGGGACCGGTGCAGCATATTGTTTCAGCCGGGGGAGAAAGCTTTATTGTGTACCATATGGGGCCCCGGGGAGAGATGATACATGTCAATACCGGTAACAAATGTGCCTCCGGTACCGGTGAGTTTTTCGTGCAGCAGCTCAAAAGGATGGACATGGAACTGGATGCTCAGCCCCGATCCCATGAGCTGTCTGAGCCTTATAAGGTAGCAGGACGATGTTCGGTATTCTGTAAAAGTGACTGTACTCACGCACTCAACAAAGGAGTACCCCGGTCTGAAGTAGTGGCCGGACTCTCCGAGATGATGTCGGGTAAGATCGTTGAATTACTGCCCCGGGGTGAGAGAGAGAGGGTGCTCCTCATAGGAGGCACTTCCCGTAACGAGGCTATGGTCCACTACCTGAAAGGCCATGTCAAAGAACTGATCATACCGGAGGGAGCTGATGTTTTTGAGGCTATAGGCGCTGCTCTTTATGGCCTGGAACATCATAGTCCCGGAATCAGCTCTGTGGATACTTTATTTATAGATAAACACAGCTCCTTTCACTACCTGGAGGCCCTGCAACAGTACAGCAGCCGGGTAGATTTTAAAAAAAGTGATCGCTCCCGGGCAGAACAGGGTGACCGGCTCCTCCTGGGCCTGGATGTGGGATCCACTACCACCAAAGCGGTATTGATCAAAGAAAGTGATTCCAGTATTGTGGCTGATATCTATCTGCGCACCAATGGCGACCCCATTCAGGCATCCCGGATGTGTTATCAGGCCCTCCGGGATCAGATTCCCCATACCTGTAAAATCATCGGCCTGGGTGTAACCGGTTCAGGCAGACAGATCGCGGGCCTCTTTTCCCTGACCCCTGCGGTCATTAACGAGATCATCGCCCACGCCACCGCCGCAGTCTACTACGACCCCGAGGTGGATACACTATTCGAGATAGGCGGGCAGGATGCTAAGTATACCTACATCACGGGCGGGGTAGCCAGCGATTACGCTATGAATGAGGCCTGCTCAGCAGGTACCGGCTCCTTCCTGGAAGAAGCAGCTCTGGAGTCTCTGAACCTGAAAACAGAAGCCATTGGAGATATCGCTCTGAAGAGTAGCCGCCCACCCAACTTCAGCGACCAGTGCTCCGCCTTTATTAATAGTGATATCAAGTCCGCCATACAGGAAGGGATCAGTATAGAAGATATTGCAGCCGGCCTGGTGTACAGTATCTGCATGAACTATAATAACCGGGTCAGGGGCAGCCGTCCCATTGGCCGCAAGATCTTTATGCAGGGAGGAGTCTGCTATAACCGGGCTGTCCCTACCGCTATGGCCGCTCTCACCGACAAACAGATCATTGTGCCTCCCGACCCCGGCCTGATGGGGGCCTTTGGGGTGGCCCTGGTGTTAAAGCAGCGCATGGAGCTGGGACTGCTGGAAGAGATGGATTTTCACCTGGATGAATTGATAGAGCGTAGGGTTACTTATAAAGACCCCTTTATCTGTGCAGGGGGAAAAGAAAAATGTGACCGGAAATGTTCTATTAAAAGGATAGAGATAAAAGACCGCATCTATACCTTCGGAGGAGCCTGTAATAAGTATTACGGTATTAAGCGGCAGTCGGAAGAGCTGGATATTGCCCGGCTGGACCTGGTACAGCTCAGAGAGACCATGGTCTTCCAGACCTATAGCCTGGATTATGCTGCCCGTTATCCCCGGCCAGCCCTCAA
This sequence comes from uncultured Brevinematales bacterium, assembly GCA_964537555.1. Taxonomy (GTDB): domain Bacteria; phylum Spirochaetota; class Brevinematia; order Brevinematales; family CAYRWR01; genus CAYRWR01. Next base: position 10,453 of record CAZIAD010000015.1, on the reverse strand, counting down.
CAAAAAACTGGCTATAAATAAAGCCCTCATGACCAACACACTCTTTCCCTTCTATTATAACTTCTTCCATGGGCTGGGCTATGAGGTCATGATCAATGACAGTATAGACCCGGATGGCATAGACCGCAAGGGAGCTGCCTTTTGTTACCCGGTAGAGATCACTCACGGCAGTATGGCCGCACTTATCCGGATGGATGCCGACATCTATTTCCTGCCGCATATCCGCAGTCTGCCCGTAGCGGGAGGCTGGGACAGCTCAGTGACCTGTCCCTTTATACAGGCAGAGCCCTACTACCTCCAGAGCAGCTTTCCTGAGTTAAAACAGAAGAAAGTGCTGAGTCCTGTACTGGACTTTGGAGGAGGCATGGATAGTCAGTCCTCAGTATTCATACAGATGGCCCAAGATCTGGGCCACACTCCTGAGGAGATAGAGGCCGCATACTCCAGAGCCAGCCAGGCCCAGCTAGACTTCCACACAGCCTGTCTCGCTATTGGCCGTGAGATACTGGATGATCTAAAAGCCCATCCCTACATGATGGCCCTGGTCCTGTTCGGCAGGCCCTATAATGCCTTTTCCCGAATGGCCAACATGGGAATACCCCACAAGTTTGCCTCCCGCAATCATCGCATCATCCCTCATGATTTTATTCTGCCTCAAGACAGCCCGGCAGTCGACCGTATGTACTGGGCGATGGGACAGACTATACTGAAGACGGCCCGCTTTGTGGCTGACCATGAGCAGCTCTTCGGGGTCTATGTTTCCAATTTCAGCTGCGGGCCCGACTCCTTTGTAATATCCTATTTCCGTAATATAATGGGCACCAAGCCCAGCCTGACTCTGGAGCTGGACAGTCATACAGCCGACGCCGGGGTAGATACCCGTATAGAAGCCTACCTCGATGTGATAAACAGCTATCGGGAATTGACACGGGCTTCCGCGGCGGCGGAAGATGAATTCCAGGCTGCTTACACCCTGACCCGGGATAAAGAATTCCGTATTATTGACTCCAACGGCCGCAGCTTCCGCCTGGACGACCCTCATGTCAAGCTGCTCTTTCCCTCCATGGGAGATATCGGTACCCGGGCCCTGGCCGCCGCTTTCCGTTATGCCGGAGTGCAGGCTGTGGCAGCTCCACCCGCCCGGGACAGGGAGCTTAAGCTGGGGCGAGGCCACGCCTCCTGTAAAGAATGCCTGCCTCTGCTTATCACTATGGGCAGCCTGCTTAAGTACCTGGAAGAGCGGGAAAACCCGGATGAGCTGCTGGTGTATTTTATGCCTGAGACCAGCGGCCCCTGCCGCTTTGGACAGTATAATATTCTTCTCTCTCAATTGATACAGGATAAAAAGATAAGGGATGTGGCCTTTTTATCTCTTACATCGGAAAATTCCTATGCCGGGCTGACTACCGAGGTAGTCCTCAAGACCTGGCAGGCGGTGATCATTTCCGATGTGCTGGATGAGATGTATTCCGCGATCCTGGTATTGGCAGAAGACAGGCAGTCCGCCCTGGAACAATTTAAACACTCGGTGCAGAAGATAGAACACGCCCTGGAGACCCTTCCCTGGAAAGGCCTGAAGCAGGTACTGAGCCAGGAAGCCCGGGCTATGGCCCGCATACCCCGTAAGGCGGAACTGGAACACAGCCCCCGGGTAGCCCTGGTAGGCGAGATATTTGTAAGGCGGGATGATCTTTCCCGGGGCGGGCTCGTCGAAAAGCTGGCTGACAAGGGTATCATAGTAAAAGCAGCCCCGGTGCATGAATGGATGTACTATACAGATTATATTGTGAAAAAACAACTGGTGGATACCAGCACCCTGCTCTCCCGGCTGGTGGTGACCATAAAGGGCTACTTTAAGAGCCATTATGAAAAAAGTATTAAACAAAGACTGGCCCAGAGCGGCCTTTATGAACATCACCAGATAAATATTGACAGGCTGGTCGATAATGTAAAAGACCTCATATCTCCCCGGCTCACCGGAGAAGCCATCCTCACCCTGGGTACTGCACTCACTGAAGTAGCAGAAGAAGTGGCAGGGATCATCTCTATCGGGCCTTTCGGCTGTATGCCGGGCCGCATAGCTGAAAGCCTGATCAAAGAAAACATCAATGTGAAAAAACTGGAGATCTCTCACGACCAGGAAATGGTTCAGGCAGTACTGGCTCATTATCCCCAGCTACCCTATATGGCCATAGAAGTAGATGGAAATGTATTTACCCAGGGCACGGAATCCCGCCTGGAGACCTTTGTATTACAGGTAAAGAGAGTGCATCAGCGGATGGATGAGATCAGGGCCTCCCGAGCAGGAAAAGCCTGAGAATAAACCTGCCTTAAACTTGTAAAATCGCTGTAGTGGTATAAAATAAAAGCGGGTTAAGGGGGTAGGATTATGACCATACAACACCCGGTTTTCCGGATCAGTTATCTGATCTGCCTGTTCATGGTATGTCTCTCAGTAAGCACACCATTATCAGCTCAGACTGCAGCCAAGAAGAATACACCAAGCAATGATATTTTATCAATAAAAAAGCCAGCCCAAAAACAGGACCCCCTGCTTATTAAAGTCATGCCCGGCCTGAACGTGAACTCTGTGATTCAAAATGCCCGGCCCGGTAGTACTATACAGTTAGAACGAGGGGCATATTATCTGGATACACTCACCCTGAGCAATAAACACGACATTACCATTAAAGCTGTCTCCGGTACAGTCACCATCCACTCTTTAAAGACCAAAAAACCCTACCTGAAAATAGATTACTGCACCAATATCCAGATCAGCGGATTATTTTTTCAATATGATAAATTGCAGTCAGGACTCACTTCAGAAGCACTGATAAACATCGATCATTCCGAGAAGATCAATATAAATTACACCGAGATCAGCGGCAACACCCTGACCATGCTCAAGGTGCAAAATTCACGCCTCATCCGGATCGACAACAATCTGATATGGGGTATCTGCCTGTACCCTCTGGTCTTTGAAAAAAATACGCAGGTCTCACTGGTTTCCAATACCGTCAAGACGATCTCAGATTATGGACGTTTTGATAATATTATACTGGATTCCAATTTTCCAAACATAGAAAAAAAGAAATTATTCATCCTGGAAAACACCTGGAATATTATACCCCCGGGGGATTAGTACTTATTTAAAGCCTTTTTCCAGATGACATCCCACCACCATGATATCCACATCCATACTGCCTTCAAAAGAATGAGAATAAATGAGCATGATGACTGCTGCCCGGGGACTGCCTACGATGCTGATCACCCCTCCTGTCCGGATCTCAAAAAAACCGGGGTTTTCCAGAGTGCGGATCACTTTTTTCTTGCCGTTTTCCCGCATAGCGTAGACCATGACTGACTGGTATTTAACAAAAGGATTGTCCTGATCCGCCGCGTCTGTCTTTTTCATAAAAACATCCAGGCTCTTTCCATCATAGAGCAGAGGCAGATCCTGAAGCAACAGGCTTTGAGGCTTAATGGAATAATTATTCAGGAGTGAAGATATCGAGACCATTCCTTTCTGCCACAAGGCACTAAATGTTAAGGGTTCTGTAGCGGGTATCTCATCATAGACCCAGGAATCCAGTATCTTATCTGTGACCAGATCCTGTACCACCACCTTGAGATATGAAATTGCCCCTACTCCATCAGCAGAATCCTTATAAAGGGCATAAGCGAAATACCTTCCATCCGCAAAACCGATAGGGTAGAACTGCATAGGGTATTGCCCCAGGCCGATCTCATCCACCTGATATTCTGCTCTTTCCGGCTGAGGATAACTACGGGCAAACAGGCCCTGGGCCAATACCATCAGGCTCAAGATCACGCACATCTTCTTTAGCATCTTACTCTCCTATTTAAATCCTTTTTCCAGATGACAACCGATGATTAAAGGATATATTTCTACACTATCTTCAAATACATGAACATGGGCTGCCAAAATGATGGCAAGCCTGGAACTGCCCGGAAAGCAAATAACCCCTAACTCTTCCAGATGGGTAAAATCAGGGTCACTATTATTATAGATGATCTTTTGTTTTCCATCATCTCTGCGCACAGTCACCGTGACTGCACTATACGACCGGGTAATGATCTCTTTATCTGCCAGGGGTACCAGGTCCATACGCACATCCAGTGAATGCGCCCCATAATTATAGGGCAGGCCTATTATCTCGATACTAAGAGGGCGTATGTGGTATCTATTCAGTAAGGCGGAGATCTCAGCCTGGTAGTCCTGCCATAATTCAGAAAATGACCTCATAGATCCGTCTAAGGGATCCGGATTGACCCATACAGCCACCTTTTCATCCGTGGCCAGGTCCTGGACAGTCACTGTAAGCTCAGACATCTCCCCCACACCATCGGCAAAATCACGGTAGACCGCATAGGCGAAATACCGGTCTTGTGAATACCCGATAGGATAAAACGGCAATGAAAACTGACTCAGCATTGGCTCTGACTGCCCCTTTCCTGCCTCCTCCGGAAAAGGATAGCCCTTCCCGGAAGCTGTCCCATGGATCAATAACATAAGCCCTAAAAGGAACCAGGCTTTTCTCATACTTCCCTCCTACTTAAAACCCTTTTCCAGATGGCAGCCGATGATCAGGGGAATCTGGTCGCTGGACCCTTCAAAACCGTAAAATGTCTCTATCATGATGATCGCTGCCCTGTCTTCATAAGGACTAAGGATCAGGCCTCCGGGATACACTCCCAATGAACGAGGTGCTTTATTCTCATAGATCAATTTAGACTTTTTCATACCATTCACAGCAGAGACAGAATATGAGCGGATTTTCCAGAATTCATAATCCAGACTGTTTTCATCCAGACGGATATTATGTACCTTTAGATTCAGTATAGCTCCGGAAGAGTGGGTGTAGGGGAGTGGGCTCAGTTTTGTTATGCTGTTTATGATCTTATATTCTTTCAGATTCTCTTCGATTTTACTATTAAAGCTTAACCATAATTTTTCCAGGGGAATAGCTTCCGGTTCATTACCCCCCCTGCTATTATCTATTCGGATATCATAGACGACCTTATCAGACCTTAAGTCCTGAATGATAAAGCGAAAATCCGTATATTCTCCCAGGCCATCAGTCAGATCTTTGTAGATCACATAGGCAAAGTGCCCCTGAGGGGAAAAGCCAATGGGATAAAAGTCTGCAGTATAGAGGCCCAGACTATTGGTCCCATAAGGCAGCTTCATTTCCGGAACTAAGTCCAGGCGGCCATACACTCCGGAAAAAAACATCACAATAAAAGCAAAAAGGTATATGATCCTGATCATAGCGGCCTCATAAAGATTTTTCTTAATATACACCGAAACCCGGAATATATCAATGTTGCCGTCTTCTTATAAATACGAAAGAGGCTGCCCCGGGGGGCAGCCTCTTTTTTCTTTAATAAAATTCGTGTCCTATAAACCACTCCTGGAATATACAGCATATCCACGGGGAGCTGCCCATACTTCCACCCAGCCATTTCCATCACAGTACTTGTTTCCCGGAGCATAATTCTGTCCGCTCTTAGAACTGGACCATGCATAGGCTTTCAGGGTCTTGTTCTTCAGATAGCCGTTACCGGTCTGTACCCATGCCCCTCTCCAGTTGTACTTGTTGTCATTGATGACTACAATATATCCGGGAGCAGAGCTTGAATATCCATAAGAACCATAAATCAGCACGTCACCGTCGTTAGACTTCAGGATCTGGATATTGGGGCCGCCGGCTGCCAGTTTTTCACGGCACCATACCAGCTGTTTGATACCATTTCCCCAGCCTGATCCGGCGCCACCGCCACTGGCCAGTCCATAGTTATAGTAGTCTTTCCAGTAGATACAGGGATAGCCCTTATAGGTCAGGATGAAGGCATAAGCCATCATCTTGTCGGAATAGATCTCATCTGTGTCGTGGTTACCTACGAAGGTAACTGCTCTGGAATCCCATTTAGAAGCAAAGGATTTGCTGGGATTTAACAGGTTAGGCAGGTATCCGCCACCACCGGTATTATTACAGATATCTTTCATTGTATAATAAGTAGCAAAGTCAAATACTGAAGAGTTGGCTGCATTGGCCCACCAGTTCAGGGTCGAAGTATTGGCATCCCAGTATTCACCTACACACCATGGATTACCGGTTGCACCCCGCATATCTTTAGCCACCCAGGGCCCGAAACCTTTTACATAGTCATATCTCCAGCCACCCGTAAATCCGGCATTAGCTGTGCTCTTGAGCCAGTTCATCCAGGACTTAAAGTCATTATAAGCCGGTCCGGCACTATGACATACATCAGGATATCCGCCGAATGCACCTTCGTCACTCCAGTGATAGTTATTGGGGTGGAAGGCATCCCAATGCCATTTCATCTTTCCACTCTTAACGGCACCAAAATCTGTCCAGGTATTACTGCCCTTTTTAGGGTTCCATTCACTGTTTCCACCGGAACGGTGATTCAGCACGATATCAGCCATAGAGACAATACCGTATTTCTTGAATTGGGCAATGGCCGCTTTCAATTCAGCCTGGGAGCCAAAACGGGTCTCAGTAGTACCCTTTTGATTATACTGGCCCACATCGTAATAGTCATAGGGATTGTATCCCATAGAGTATCCGCCGCCATCTGACTTGGATACCGGGGGAAACCAGATGCGATTTATTCCCACACCACCAGTCATGTAACGCAGGCTATAAGCCTTGCCTTTCATGGTATTATACCAGGTTCCACCAGAGGGCACGTCCCAGTAGAACCCCTGCATCATCACCCCGGCAAAGCCGGTAGATGCAAACAACACACTTACCAGAACCAACAACAAACTCTTTTTCATAGCTTCCTCCAAAAAATTAATTGATTGCTGTAACAACACTTACTGACAACCTTTATTATCTAAAAGTTATTATGCATAAAGTGTGCCAGAATTTCATACTAAAGACGCATTTTTGCTTTAACTTACCAGTACACAAAGAGTTAATCTAATTTATTGCTGGATATAGAGTTAATGTAAGTTGCACTGTAATCGCTTACATACCCGTGTTTTGTGCATTGTGCAAATCAAAAAAATGACCTGTAAAAACGAGAAAAGAGGCCGCCCAGGGCAGCCTCTTTTCCTTTTTCAAAAAATATGTGTGTTTAGAATCCGTTTACAGAGTATACTGCGTATCCACGGGGAGCTGCATAGACTTCTACCCAGCCGTTTCCATCACAATACTTGTTGGCAGGAGCATAATTCTGCCCGCTCTTGGATGATGACCAGGCATAAGCTTTGAGAGTCTTGTTCTTGAGGTAGCCGTTTCCGGTCTGTACCCATGATCCCTTCCAGCTGCTGGAGTTGTCATTCAGCACTACAATGTATCCAGGTGCGGCTGTAGAGTAACCATAAGAACCATATATCAGGACGTCGCCATCATTAGATTTCAGCACCTGAATATTAGGTCCGCCGGCAGCCAGTTTTTCACGGGTCCACACCAGCTGTTTGATACCATTTCCCCAGCCTGTTCCGGCTCCACCGCCACTGGCCAGTCCATAGTTATAATAGTCTTTCCATCCGATACAGGGGTATCCCTTATAGGTCAGGATGAAGGCATAAGCCAGCATCTTGTCTGAATAGATCTCATCTGTATCGTGGTTACCTACAAAGGTAACGGCACGGCTGTCCCACTTGGAAGCAAAGGATTTGTTAGGGTCTAAGAGGTTAGGCAGGTATCCGCCGCCGCCTGTGTTATTACAGATATCTTTCATGGTATAATAAGTAGCAAAGTCAAACACTGATGCATTGGCATCATTAGCCCACCAGTTCAGAGTAGAGGTACTGGAATCCCAGTATTCACCAATAGTAAAGACATTACCGGTAGCAGCTTTCATGTCTTTAGCCACCCAGGGCCCGAAACCTTTTACATAGTCAAATCTCCATCCACCGGTAAATCCGGCATTGGCTGTGCTCTTGAGCCAGTTCAGCCAGGTCTTGAAGTCATTATAAGCTGGTCCTGCACTATGACATACGTCAGGATAGCCGCCGAAAGCACCTTCATCACTCCAGTGATAGTTATTGGGGTGGAATGCATCCCAATGCCAGGTCATCTTTCCACTCTTAACACCGCTAAAGTCAGTCCAGGTAGAGCCGCCTTTTTTAGGGTTAGCTTCACTGGCACCGCCGGAACGGTGATTCATGACGATATCAGCCATAGAGACGATACCATAGGTCTTGAACTGGGCAATAGCTGCCTTTAATTCAGCCTGTGAACCAAAACGGGTCTCTGTAGTGCCCATCTGGTTATATTGTCCCAGGTCATAATAGTCATAAGGGTCATATCCCATGGAATATCCACCGGTAGCCTTTGAAGGAGCCGGGAAATACATACGGTTAATACCTACTCCACCCGCCATGTAGCGCAGTTCATAGGCTTTACTCTTCATGGTATTGTACCATGTTCCACCTGCAGGTACGTCCCAGTAGAAGCCCTGCATCATCACACCGGCAAACCCGGTAGAAGCGATCAGTACACTTGCTAACACCAACAACAAACTTTTTCTCATATCTTCCTCCAAATAGGCAATTTTCTATTTTTCAACAACATTGGCGATAATACTCATTATCTATTCTCTTATGTGCATTATGTGTGCCAATCCGAAAATTAATAAATTTTTGAACCACTAATTTGATTCCTGATATAGAAATACAATCAAAAATAAATGTCTCAGAGCCCATGGAAATGCCCTGTAACCGCTGCCATGTGATTTTAAAGTGCACTGTGCATTTTTCACATAGTGCACCCCACTTAGCAAAAATAATCTGTTTAACCGGTACAAATAAAAACTGCCCCGGGTTAACCGGGGCAGTTTCTTATGAGAACTTTATCTGTTTTATAACCCGTTGACTGAATATACCGCATAACCACGGGGTGCTGCCCAGATCTGCACACTTCCGCTGCTGTTACAATACTGATTTCCAGGCTGGTAATTCTGCCCGCTCTTGGTAGAGGACCATGCATAGGCTTTCAGGGTCTTATTCTTCAGATAGCCATTTCCGGTGGTCACAGTAGCTCCCTTCCAGTTATAGGGATCGTCATTGATAATCACTATATACCCTGGAGCCGAAGTGGACTTACCATAGGAGCCGTAGATGATGAAGTTACCATCATTAGACTTCAGGATCTGGATATTGGGTCCGCCGCCGGCCAGCTTTTCGCGACACCATACCAGCTGCTTGATGCCATTTCCCCAGCCTGATCCGGATCCGCCACCGGTAGCCAGGCCATAGTTATAATAATCTTTCCAGAAGATACAAGGATACCCTTTATAAGTAATGATGAAGGCATAAGCCATCATCTTATCATTGCTTATCTCATCGGTATCATGATTTCCTACAAAGGTAACCGCCCTTGAATCCCACTTAGAGGCAAAAGATTTGTTAGGATCAAACAGATTAGGCAGGTATCCGCCCCCACCAGTGTTATTACAAATATCTTTTAAGGTATAATAGGTAGCAAAGTCAAACGCAGAACTGTTAGCCGCATTTGCCCACCAGTTTAAAGTAGAAGTACTGGAATCCCACAACTCACCAATTGTGAAAACATTACCGGTAGCAGCTTTCATATCTTTTACAACCCAGGGCCCGAAACCTTTTACATAGTCAAATCTCCATCCACCGGTAAACCCGGCATTGGCGGTACTCTTAAGCCAGTTCATCCAGGTCTTAAAATCATTATATGCTGGCCCAGAGGAATGACAAACATCGGGGAATCCCCCAAAGGCACCTTCATCACTCCAGTGATAGTTATTAGGGTGGAAGGCATCCCAATGCCATTTCATTTTCCCACTCTTAACATTATTAAAGTCGGTCCAGGTATTACTACCCTTCTTGGGATTCCACTCGCTGCCGCCTCCAGATCTGTGGTTCAGGACCATATCAGCCATAGAGACGATACCATATTTCTTGAATTCAGCGATAGCTGCTTTCAATTCTGCCTGTGAACCAAAACGGGTCTCTGTTGTCCCGTCCTGATAGTATTGGCCCAGGTCATAGTAATCATGGGGGTCATACCCCATGGTATATCCGCCGCCCTGCCCTTTGGAAGAAGGAGGGAAATACATCCGATTAATGCCTACACCGCCACTCATGTAGCGCAGACTATAGGCTTTACCCTTCATGGTATTATACCAGGTTCCACCGGCCGGCACATCCCAGTAAAATCCCTGCATCATCACACCAGCAAAACTGGTGGAAGCCAGCAATACACTTGCTAACACAAACAACACTCTCTTTTTCATACTGTCCTCCTGATTTTTTACCGAGTATAAATCTCGGGCCACATCTCAAAATTTTTATTAACCACAAGCCTCTTTGCATTATCTGTGCCAACAAGCCCGAAATTAATTAAATTAATATTTAATTGCCTGCTATACCTGCATTTAAAAACATTTTTTATGATTTGTTTATTTTCCGGAAATGCCC
>CAZIAD010000014.1:0-72522 GCA_964537555.1 uncultured Brevinematales bacterium | reverse complement strand
GTTAAATCTTTTCTTTTTTAATTTTTTCACTATAATAATGGTATACGGAGGTACACCATGAAAACCTACTATTCCCTGTTATTCTTATTAATACTGGGAGGCTGTGCAGCCCCGCCCCAGGCAGAATTATCGGTCCCGGAGACCATATACCGGGGCAATGAAGTAAGCATCTCTATTAGCCTGTCTTCACCCCAAGCTACAGCTTTTTCGGGTACTGCTTCCACCGCCTTTTTGTTTACCAGCTCTTACAGCAGCCTCAACCCTAACCAGCCCATGGCTACTCTGGATTATAGTACGGGACTATCCACCAATATCAGTTATACCGTGGACCGCTATAGTACCGAGTCCCAGGAGGAGGTACGGCTGGAATTCCTGGATCATCCGGAATGGACTCTCACCGAGACCCGCTCCCTCAGCCATTATGCTCTGATACCCGGGCAGACCAACACGGGCACCATCAGCGGATATGACGTTTTTGATATGTACCAGTTCAGCCTCTCCTCAGAGACCAATATCCGGTTCACCCTGATCGATCCTCACAGCAATCTGTCTATTCTTCTTTACTCCACCCTGGGAGGAAGTTCCCTGTTTAGCGATGAATCGCCTAATTCCCCTACAAATATTATTACTGCAGCTTCTCTGGGTGCCGGCACCTATTACTTCAAAGTCAATGGTGGGATATTAGCTACTCCTTCTGAATACACTCTCCTTTCTACGTATTTACCCTAGATCGAGTCAGGAAAAATAAAAAAAAATAATCCGGATTTTTTTATTTTGTTCCTGACTGTGGTAAATTATAACTGATGCTTTTAGTAAGGAGCCTTCAAATGAAAAACATGAATTTTAAAAAAGCCATTTACGGGCTGATCATCCTGTCTATGGCCTTCCTGTCGGCCTATACCCCGGATGCCAGGGTAAAGCCCCGCACAGTTGTGGATCCCTACAGGATAAACGACCCCGGTAAGATGTGGGTATCCGGAGATCTGCTCCTCATCAATGATCTGTACACCGGTGTACATTTTTATAATATCACCAATATAGATAATCCCTCCCGGATCGGTTTTCTCACCATCTCCAACAATGTGGATATCGCAGTATACGGTACCACTCTTTTTGCCGACAGTTACGGAGATCTGCTCATCTACGATATCAGTGACCCCGTAAATCCAACTCTGGTAAACCGGTTAAGGAATGCTGTTGGCTTTTCCTATGATGCCTTTGGTATGGGCTGGATGGGTGATGACATGATGTACGATGGAATAGGATGGGGTTGTAGCTGTTTTCCCGTCATGTACGATATGGCTGACTCAGGCGGAGTCAATACCGGAGGCTCGCTGTCCCGTTTCAGCATAGTAGGCGATATACTCTATACCCTCAAGGATAACCAGTATGTACAGGCTTTCGACCTGACTGTGGCTACCAATCCAGTACTAAACAGCAGTGCCGCCATTCCGGTGTGGAACGCTGAGACCCTGTTCCCTTATGAAGACAAGTTGTTTGTAGGGGCCAGCACCGGCATGGTCATTTACAGTATCTCTGACCCCTTAAACCCGCAATATATCAATCAATTTACCCACGCTATGGCCTACGATCCTGTGATAGTGCAGTCCAATGTGGCCTATATTACCCTGCGCAATGCTGCGGACTGGCCTTACAACCGGCTGGAAGTAGTCGACCTGAATGACTATACCAACATGCAGCACTTGTATAGCTCTGCCTTGAGTTATCCCTACGGCCTGGGTGCCAATGGCAATGAGCTCTATGTCTGTGACGGATGGCAAGGGCTGGCCCATTATGATATCTCAGACTTTAACCAGGGGATATTTAACGGGGGACTGGTCTGGAAAGGCTATATCAGTACCACTGAAGCCTATGACATCATCCCTCTGGGATCTCATGTCATAGTAAGTGGAGACCTGGTCCGTATTTACCAGGTCCAGGGAGACGGCTCCCTGGTTCTGAGCAGGACTTTATACTAGGCCACAAAAACTAAGGCTTTACCTTTTTCTGCAGACAGAGTGTTCTTCACCCATCTTTAAATTCCGTGGAAAAGCTATTCCAGTCCATGAATATAAGCTCAAAACGGTAATTTTTGAGGCAGGGATACATGACACATCTTATAGAAATATTTTTGTAGCTTAAATCAAAGCCTCTCAATCGATGACTACTCCCGTCCGGGCAGGGCATTGACTGCTTATGAGGGTCTATCATCTTATAGGAATATGTATTAGTATATCCCTTTATGAAATCCTGATAGACCTGTCTGACCTTATGTTCTGGCCCATCCAGGACAAATCTTATCTCATAAAAAAGCTGATCGGCCATGCTCAGGGTACATTCAAAATAATGATTGCTGAGATAAGTATGCGTCTTTATCATGTATAACTGGCCTGCATCATTAGGGTCGCTGATCAGGACCTGACTTTTGTCTTGTAAAAATTTATTACTGAGCACTGTGGAGGATTCCCCAAAAAATATTTCTGCAGAGGCAGAGCTATTCGTGATTATAAATCGGAGCTGAGCACTGAGAGATCCCCGGTTGCATAGTATCAGCAGAATAAACACAATGAATCTTTTCATTCAGAATCCTTTTTAAATATTTATCAATAGCTTATTGTATCTGTATCACAAACCTGAACACAGCCCAGAAATGGGAAAATGACCCGGCCAGGACAAACAGATGCCATATCAGGTGGGAATACCTTAATTTTTTCATGGCAAAAAAAATTGTTCCGACGGTGTAACAGCCTCCCCCGATAAAGAGCCAGACCAGCCCCCCTGTAGGAAGACTATTTACCAGGAGGTGTATCCCTCCCAGGAACATCCATCCCATGATGATATAGAAGATGGTGGACACAGCCTGCACCTGCCGGATAAATCTGTGGCCCAGGGAGGCTTTGAGTATGATGCCCGTGATGGCCAGAAGCCACTGTACGCCGAACAGGGTCCATCCCAGGGCCCCCTTCATAGCGATCAGGGTGAAGGGCATATAGGTCCCTGCTATGAGAATAAAGATCCCGGCATGGTCCAGGATCTCAAAGACCTTACGGCTGGGCTCGTGCTGTAGGGAGTGATTAAATGTCGAAAACAGGTAGAGCAGCACCATAGTACTGCCAAAGACTGTAAAACTCACAATATGCCGGGGGCTGCCATGAAGCACTGCGTCTACGATGAGCAGGACCAGTCCTGCCACGGACAGTAAAGTACCCACTCCATGGGTCACTGCATTGGCGATCTGTTCACCCAGGCTAAAACGATGGTCACTGCTCATTCTTCTCTCTTTCATAGCCATATTATAGACCGGGCTAATATCCCTGTCAATAAATATACGTGTACGTATAGTGTCATATTAGATATTTTCATAGTTCTTTTGGCTTTATTAGCAAGCTGCTTTATAATATTCAGGGAGAAATATGAAGAGAAACACTTTAATTCTGACTGCCCTCCTGCTCTGTCTTGCATCCTGTCAAAGTGACTACGCCTGGGTACTACGGGAGAACCGTTCCCATCTGGGGCCCGCGGCTATTCCGGATGAGCTGGATGGCAGACTGCCTGTGATGCCACCTGCTATACAGCTCCCTGATGAAGATGCGGTGCTGTACCAGGACGCGGCAGCCCGGGTCAATATCAAAGGCCAGTCTGCCGGACTACCCGATGACATGGACCTGATCTACCTTACTTTATTCTCAGCTCCCCCCCAGCTCAGCAGCCTACAGACAGAGCTGGACCAACGGCTCAAGCTGGACCTCCAGGACTACGGACTGAGAATAGTCAATCGCCTGTCCTATGCCCAGGCCATAGTCAACGGGACCATAGAACACTTTGCCATCAGCAGGGCAGATAGTGTAACCAACATAGGGGATGCCCTGATGTACTCTCTGATCATCAAGGTCCAGGTCCAGATCATCAAGGGAGCCAGCCCCCGCTTTCAGGAAGCCCGCTCTGTGTCAGAACGCTTCCTGGTGATCGGTACCAATGAGAATCTGTCCAATGACGTAGTACCCTACATGATCGCCCAGGCATCTCAGCACCTGTCCGAGGCTATTGTATATGGCTGGCAGACCTTTAGAGAGGGCCAGACGGAATTTGATTATCAAATTTTAGGAAATACCAATGAAAGCTATTCATATACTAACCGGCCCTAATAAGGTATTCCAGGATCAGCACCTGGAAAAAATGCTAAATAAATTTTCTTCAGAAGATATCAGTAGCTATTATGGGGACGACACCCCGGCTGCTGTCATTTTTGATCAGTGCTATCAGAACTCCCTGTTCGGCAGCCAGAACATAGTAGTGGTGAGGAATGCCGGATCTATCAAGGATAAATCCCGCAAGGAGGAATTTCTCACACATTTTGAAAACTACCTGCCTCAGTATAATGAATCCACTGTGCTGATCATAGAATGGGAAAAGATCCCGGCTAAAGTCAGCAAACTGGTCAAAGATAAGGGATACGTGGAAGTAAAAGAATTTAAGACTGTCTATAAAAGTCAGGAGATGGCCCAGTATATCCGCTCTGTGCTGTCATCTCATAAGCTGGAAATAGCGGAAACAGCCCTGGACCTGATCCTGCAGCTCGCTCACCAGGACCTGGAGCAGATCGCCGCCTACACCAGGCTGCTCTGTGATTATGCCTCCGCGGGCAGCCGTCTGGAATACCAGGATGTAAAGGCCTGCCTGTCCCGGGCTCACAATCTGTCGGTATTTGACCTGACCGATGCCCTGTTCCGTCAGGACCTGGAAGGGGCACTCCATGCAGTGGAGGACCTCCGCCTGGACAATCAGTCCGTTATCGCAGTGGCCAATATGATCATGCGGTCCACCCGCCACCTCTGGGCTATAGTGAGCCAGCCCCGGGCCGAGCAGCTCTATACCGAATTATCTATCAGCCCTTATGAATTTAAAAAGCTGAAAGGCCTGGCCTCCCGTGTAAATCTCAAATACCTGTCCCGCATGTTGTCAGTACTCTCTACCATTGAGATCCGTTCCAAAACAGGGCCGGAAGAATTTGCCTGGCTGGAGCTGGAGTGCTTTATCCTGAGCTGGAAAGGCCTGGTATGATAGCCCGTAACAAATTTAACCATCTGAACATCAAGCAGAAGATCTACAAGATAGCTTCCAGTATGCGCAGCCTGGAGGATGCCCTGAAAAAAAGGGAAGAGAGTGACCCTACGGAACTCTATGCTTACATCAGCTATATCGAAAAAGACAGGGATCATAAAAAAATCCAGGCCTGTTTTGACAGGATCTCCCAGTACCGGATCGACAGCCTGGAGGCACTGGAGCCCAGCCTTAAGATCAAAAACCTCAATTTTTGTTATCACGAGCTCCTGGATCTTATCAACGAATCTATCTCGGAGAAGTTTTACTCAGTCAAACATTTTGATTCAGGCCTGGGTATGCAGCGTTTTGAAGTAGCCGCAATACTGGATAATATCCGCAGTCCTTTTAATGTAGGAAATATGTTCCGTTCGGCTGACTGTCTGGGTACTGGAGAGCTGGCCCTGTGCGGTATCACCCCCCACCCCCCTTCTGTCAAGATCGACAGGACAGCTATGGGTACCATTGATGTGACAAAATGGAGATATTTTGAGAAAACGGGAGATGCCATCTCCTACTACAAAGATCTGGGCTACCAGATTACTGCCCTGGAAACAGTACAGGGCTCGGTCAGCCTGAAAGATTACGACATCAGGGAAAAGACCGCGTTTATTTTTGGGAATGAGGAATTCGGGATCACTGATGAGATACTACGCCGTGCAGACGATATCCTGGAACTGCCTATGGTGGGCAGTAAAAACTCGATGAATGTTGCCAATAGTTTTGCTATAGTGTTTTATCAGGTAATGGAGAAATTCCGGGTTTAGTGCCTCTTAAAGAAAAAATCTTTAATAGCTATCATCACATCATCGATAGCCATATCATCATTAGCAGTAATAGCTTTATCTTCCGGAATAATGGATTTTCCTAATAGCTTGAGCATCTCATCATCATAGCATTTGCCTTTGTACACTATCTTGGATTTAAAATCTATATGAATACACACTACCAACTGACGGGTTGTAAGCACAAACAAAATTAGCTGCTCCCCTCCCATAGATCTTTTCTTTTCTATGAGTGATTCCACTGCCATTCCGGATACTTTGAGCAGAGGTTCTGCCAGGCTCCGCACATCTCTCATCCTTTCTTCACATGTTTGATCCATTTTTTACTATTCTCCTGCACTCTTTTTTATTTATTAAAATGGGTCTTATTGAGATCCCAGCTGCTGGAATTAGTAGTACCTAATTTTCCCTGTTTTTCGTATATAAGAAAGACCCCCAGCTTATTCTTTTCAGCAAAGGCCAGGCCGTCTTTTATACCCATCACAAACAGGGCTGTAGCCAGGGCATCGGTCATCAGGGTAGATTCATTCAGTATGCTCACAGAGATGACATTATTGGCCACAGGCCGGCCCGTCACCGGATCCATTATATGATGATACCTCACTCCATCCAGAAAGAAAAACCTTTCATAGTCCCCTGAGGTAGCAATAGCCATATCCGAAGGTATTTCATAAGTGGCTAAGAGCTCCCCCTCTTTGCGAGGATGCCGGATACCTATGATCCAGGGGCTTTTATCCGGCTTGGACCCAAAAGCCTTGAGATTCCCGCCCGCATTGACTATCCCGACACTGATACCCTGATCCTGTAGGTCTTTCACGGCTTTATCCACAGCATAGCCTTTCAGAATACCCCCCAGGTCCAGCATAGCATCATTGAGGAGGGTGGCATTGGAAGGGGTGAGGACCAGATTATGGGCAATATCTACCTTTAGATCTGCCGCCCGGATCTCGGCTTCACTGGGAATACGGTACTTCTTATCACGAAAACCCCATACCCCCATAAGAGGCAATACCGAGATATCAAATCTTCCCCCGGTAAGCGCTCCGATTTCCTGGGACTGATTCAGAATGAAATAATCTTCCGGCCCCAGGCTTACCTGTTTATCATGGTTCAGACGGTATACCAGGGTTCCCGGAGTCCAGGAGGAATAGTTTTTTTCCACATCCTTCAGGACTGAGAATGCATGATTGACTTTGGACAGGGTCTTGTCACTGGTATAAGGGGAATACACTGTTATCTCAAAGATAGTGTCCATCATAAATTGCTGATAACTATACTTTTTTAATGATTGCTGGGAGCATGAGCTGATCAGTACCGCCAGCAGTACCAGGGAGATCTTCGTTTTCAATCAAATACCCGCTATTTTTTAGAAATATTATAATGCAATTTTTTTAGGATAGCAAAGAATTAATTCCATTGAAATATAGCAAATTAGAAAGTATAATGTGTGATGGAAAATATTAAAGATAATCCTGACTTACAGCGTTACGTCAAAGAACTGCTCAAGTGGAATAAATCGGTCAACCTCATCGGCCGTAAGACCGAAGCCGAGATATGGGACGTACACATAGAAGACAGCTTGGCCCTACAGCCCTATCTCGCAGAACTCAAACCGGCCGTAGTAGTGGATATTGGAAGCGGGGGAGGCCTCCCCGCCATACCCCTGGCCATTTACAATCCTGATATCCATTTCATAATGACGGATGTCATCAAAAAAAAGACCGGCTTCATGGAATGGGCCTGCTCTCTTCTCAGGCTGAATGCCGAGGTAATAGATATCAGTCAGGGGTTTCAGTATGATAAGCCCTGCCTCATTACCAGTCGTGCCTTTTCCGAGCTATCCAATATACTGGACTGGCAGGCCCGGCACGCGCCCCGGGCCCGTGATTTTCTCCTGCTCAAAGGGACTGAGGAGACTACCTTAAAAGAAATTGAATTAAGCGGACTTACAGATTATACTCTCATTCCCCGGGAAAGGGGTTGTATTTTGACTTTTTCATTAAAGGAGTAGGCCATGAGGATACATTGTCTGCAGCACGTTCCCTTTGAAGGGCCGGCATATATCGAACAATGGTGCCAGGAACATGGACATGAGCTCGTCGTCACCCCTCTCTATCTGGAAGAGATCATGCCTGAGATCATCGGCCTGGATATGCTCCTGGTCATGGGTGGGCCTATGAGTGTGGACGACATCCCGGAACACCCCTGGCTCAGTGAGGAAAAGGAATACATCCTAAACGTGATCAATGCGGGTATTCCCACCCTGGGTATCTGCCTGGGGGCCCAGCTCATAGCTCAGGTCCTGGGGGCCAGGGTCTACCGAAATTCTGAAAAAGAGATCGGATGGTTCCCGGTTCATCTTCATCCTGAAGCCGAGTCATCCCCCCTGTTTAAGGGCTTTCCCCGGCAGTTCAGCCCCTTCCACTGGCATGGGGATACTTTTGACCTGCCTCCGCACGCGGTTCTGCTGGCAGGAAACAGCCTCACAGCCCATCAGGGATTTTTCCTGAGCGGACAGGGCAGAAGAGTGATAGCCCTTCAGTTCCACCTGGAGTCCACCCTGGCCTCTATTCAATCCTTAGGCCGGAATGCCCTCTCCGAATTGAAACAGGGCGGGCCTTATGTCCAGACCCTGGAAGAAATGAGCTCCCGTTCTGATCTTATCTCTGAGAGTAACTATATCATGAAAAAACTTCTGGATAATGTGTCTGAACTCTGGAATAAAAAGGATTAGTTCCGATAATCATACTATAGTCTTGATTAAAGGAGCCTGAAATGTATAAAAAACTCAGCTATATAACCCTTTCTCTTATGCTGACCGCTACAGCTTTTGCCAAACCGAAGATCCATGATTTTCTGCCGGTCCGAAGTCCCGATCCGGTGTTTTCCGAGATCCCCCAGACCCTGGAAGCTTTTCTGAACCTCCGGGACAAGCTGGCCTACACCCCTGAAGGGGGAGCAACCGTATTTGTGATTGCCATGCTCGTTTTCACCCGGAATGAGTCTCTGGGAAAACAGTGCTTTACCATTGCTTTGGATAACAGCCAGTTAATGAAAAATACCGGTGGTTATAAAGGGTATTCCCCTACTGATGGATTCAAGTACTATTACAGTCGACTCCGGGATTATCCCTATATACCCTTTTCCTATATACAGGGCACTAGCCCGGAACAGGCTTATGCATTACCGCAGAGCAGCTTTGTGTGCCAGTACTCCACAAACCCCTTTGCTCAGCCTGACGAGAACACCGTCAAGCTGCAGATCAGTAGTACCGGTACTGACAGCCCTCGCCCCATCACAGTGGTAAAAAACAACCGCGGTGTCTGGAAGGTAAAGGATTTTGTCAGCCTGTTTGGTACAGTCAGCCCGCCTCAAAAAGACAGGGATGATGATCTCTAGCCATAAAGTACTCCGTTTTTTCTGATATTTGCTGGGAAATTTTGCTGATCCAATATATAATAGTATAAATCTCTTATTGGATAAATGTTTTGAAAAAAACGAGCGCTAAGGTATTTGCCATCCTGCTGGTTCTGGCCATCATCATCGAGTTTTTCCTTTTCTTACTGGTCTATCCCCGCCGCAATAATGATATTTTTCTCAAAATGGATAGCTCCCTGGAGTACCGTGAGGGGACTTCTCCCCTGGATAATAATGGTATACCGCTTTGGGTCAATAATAGCCTCAGTAATGACTGGGTTATAGCGGGTAGCTATGATTACATGGGCATGAATACAAAGGATCAGCAAGGAAATCATGAAGTCTTCTGGATGCGGCTGCGCCTGGTTGAAAAAAACTGGACTGACCCTGCCCTGTTCATCCTGGGCAAAAATGATACCCTCCTCTTTTTCAGATCACAAATCCTGACTAACATCATACAGCAGAAAGAAGACTCGAAAACCCTGAGCTGGAACATTTATCCCCTGACTGAGAACATCAGGGAGGGAGAATTTGTCTATATACATTTTCCCCAGGGATACGATTATGAAAACTATCATCAGATCATTTATGGATCTATGAATCGTTTTCTGCCCAAACTGATAATAAAAGACATCATCCCCTTTTCTTCAGGCATCCTGTTCATTGTCACGGGAATGATAGCACTGCTCCTCTTACTAAAAAATTTCAGGAACCCGGCAGTATTTGCTTTTGCCATGTTTTCCCTGGTTGTAGGAATATTTACCATAGCCCGTACAGATATTACTTTCCTGCTTATTCCTCCCCGGATATTGAACCACACCTTTTATATTTCCATGTGGTTTCTCACTCCGGCGGTACTGTATTTTATCGAAGTAGTGTTCGAACTCCCCTGCACCTCATTTATCCGAAAATTATGGTCTGCCAGTCTGGCTTTGAGTTTTATCTATCTCAGCCTCTTTGTGATCAATCTCAATTTATTCCTGAGTTTTATATGGATTTCCTATAGTATCGTCACTACTTTATCCCTCCTGGCGGCCACGATCTATGTGTTCCTGATCAAGGAAAAGTCCCAGGAAAAGATATTGTTTACCTTTGGCCTGGCTGTATTTATACTTTATTCCCTGGGTGACCTCAGCGTTAATTACCTGCATCTGGGCATGGAGATCAATATGTTCTGGGGAATGTTATGGCTGGAACTCATCGTGGGTACTATACTGTACAGCCAGTTTAACCAGGCCCAGCTCAAACTCAGAGATTACTCTCAGAACCTGGAGACTATGGTAGAAGACCGGACCAATGACCTGCAGCATGCCAATGAAGAACTGGAAGTGACTCTCAATCAGCTCAAGGCTATGCAAAAAAAGATCATACAGCAGGAAAAACTGGCCTCTCTGGGCGGACTTACGGCTGGTATCGCCCACGAGATTAAAAACCCCCTGAATTTTGTGAATAATTTTTCCACTGTCTCTATAGAGCTCCTGGATGAATTAAAAGAAAACCTCAGCACTATTACAATAAGCGATGAGGATAAAGAGCTGATTTCTGACCTGGAACAAAGCATCTCCAAGATATATGATCATGGTAAAAGGGCGGACGGAATAGTGCAGAGCATGCTGCTGCACTCCCGGGGTACATCTGGTGAGTTTAAAAAGGTAGACCTCAACAGTATACTGCTGGAATATGCGAATCTGGCTTATCACGGAATGAGAGCCCAGGATATTTCCTTCCAGGTAGACCTGGATATAGATCTGGACAGCTCTATCGGTGAGATATCTATTGTGCCCCAGGATATCAGCCGGGCCTTTCTTAATATAGTAAATAACGCCTGCTACGCGGCTAATGACAGGCGAAAGTCCAGCCCTAAAGATTTTGAAGCCAAAGTCAGCATAAAAAGTAAAAAGACCGAGACAGGTGTAGAAATAATTATCAGAGATAATGGAAAAGGAATACCCCGCGAGATCCAGGATTCTATCTTCGACCCCTTCTTCACCACCAAACCGGCCGGAGAGGGTACCGGCCTGGGCCTATCCATCAGTTACGACATCATTGTTTCAGAACACAGGGGACAGCTGGAGCTCGATACAAAAAAAGGCGAATATACAGAATTCCGCATCTGGATACCCGATCACGTTAAATAATACCAGGAGACTGGATTGGATATTATACTCATAGACGACGAGACGGATAGTCTTTTTCTGTTCAGGCAAAAATTCCGAAAATGGATCAAACAGGGACGGATAGACCTGAAATATGGATCTGACCTGGCCCAGGCCAGGAGCCTGTTTGAGACTGCTGCAGGGGAAAAAGCCCGGATTTTTCTGTGTGACCTGAATCTTCCGGATGGGAATGGAATAGAGATCTTAAAAATGGTGAAAGCCAGAGAATCCCAGTCATTTGTCTTTATTCTGACCGGCACCCTGGATAAGGTGCAGGAGAAAGCCTGTATAGATGCAGGAGCCTCCGCTTATTATGTAAAACCTGTGCCCTTCGAGCTGCTTATGACTGATATCGAAAAGATCCTGGAGAAAAACTAATGGCATACCGAATCATGGTAGTAGATGATGAACCGGATCTGGAAGTACTGATACGCCAGAGTTTTCGTAAAAAGATCAGACAGGACAGCCTGTCCTTTGTCTTTGCGGGGAATGGCCGGGAAGCCCTGGATATCTTGCAGGCTGAAGAGGTCGACCTGGTGCTGACAGATATCAATATGCCCCAAATGGATGGACTGACTCTGCTGTCACACCTGGACCGGCAGGATAAGATCCTCAAGACCATCGTTGTCTCAGCCTACGGAGATATGAAAAACATACGCACTGCCATGAACCGGGGAGCTTTTGATTTTCTGGTCAAACCTATTGACCTGGAAGACCTCAGCATCACCATAGACCGGACCCTGGACCAGGTCAATATTATGAGAGAAGCGTATGAGACCCGGCGTGACATGGATGCCGCCTGGCAATTACAAAGAGCCATCCTCCCCCGGGAAATACCTCACTCAGAAGCGATCAGGGTCTCAGCCCATTACCTGCCTATGAAAAGTATAGGCGGAGATTTTTATGAGTTTAATATCATCAGTCCTCATGAGATCGGGTTTTTCGTGGCTGATGTCTCAGGCCATGGAGTACCGGCTGCATTGATTGCCTCCATGTTAAAAGTAGCTTTTGGAATGATCAAAGATAAAGGAAGAGAACCCTCCCTCCTTCTGGAAAGCCTGAACTCCATCATGAAGGACAAGCTGCACAATGCCTTTTTTACCGCTGTGTATTGCTATATAGACCTGGAAAAAAAGCGGCTTCGGGTCGCCCGGGCCGGACATCCTTCTATGCTGATCTATAAAAAACAGGAAAAAAACCTGCAGGTAATACATCCCAAAGGAAAGCTGATGGGATGGTTTGAGTCTCTGGATTGTGTAGAGGAGGAGTACTCCATCTCACAGGGAGACCGTATCCTCCTCTATACCGATGGTATCATTGAAGCAGAGAATTCCACCAAGGAGTTTTATGGTGACAAACGCTTTGATGCTTTTATTCGGGAAAATGCCGGACTGGATATAGAGACTTTTGCACAGGCCCTTTTGAAGGAAGTAGATGAATTCAGTGATCAGGGCCTGGAAGATGACCTGACATTACTGGTACTGGATATTATTACTTAGGAGATTAAAATGAGTATTTTGATAGTAGATGATGAGCAGGATGTCCAATTCCTCTTTAAACAAAAATTCCGGAAAGAGATAAAGGGAGGTGAACTCAGTTTTCACTTTGTCTTTTCCGGTGAAGAGGCCCTGGAGTTTTTACATTCTCACAAAGCGGAAATAGTACTCATCCTTTCAGATATCAATATGCCCGGCATGAATGGATTTGAACTCCTGGAACAGATCAAAAAACATCAGAAAGAGATAAAAGTCATCATGGTCACCGCCTATGGAGACGAACACAACTACAACAAAGCCATGGACTCCGGGGCAGATGATTTCGTTACCAAACCTATTGATTTTGGCAGCCTGAAAGAAAAAATCATGGAATACAAAAACAGATTTTAAATTTTGCTTGATATTTTTAAAATCCATTGTATAATAAATCATGGATTATGTATTTCTGCTTATTTCTCTGTTTTTTGTGGCTGTAGGAGTCTTTGGCTGTGTGGTAAGGGGTATACCGGGCCCGCCTTTCAGTTTTCTGGCCCTTTTATTCCTGAACTTTTCCCAGGCAGGTCAGATATTCCCTATTCTACCCATTGTAGCGGCTGCCGTCATAGTTTTAATGGCCTGGATCCCGGATTTCTTTGTGCCCTGGTGGCATGAAAAGATGTATGAGATCTCTCATACCACTACCTGGGGAGCCTTGCTGGGAATGATAGCCGGATTTTTCCTGTTTCCTCCGGTAGGTATAGGGATCGGTATTATTATTGGGTCTGTCATCGGTGAATTAATAGCTAAAAAAGAGATGCGGAAAAAACTGGATGAAGAAGGTTTCACCATTGCCGGTGTGATGACTGCCATGATCACTAAGCTGACCATTTCAGCGGTCATGACCTACTACTATTTCGTTCACTTTTTCACTCTTGATCTGAATCAGATGATCCAAAAATTCAAATATGATAAGTTTATTGACTGGTTCCAGATCTTTTTTAAATAAAAATCAGGAATCCACCGGGTCAATATGGATGGAAATATCCTTAAGCCCCTCAATCTTAGCGATCAGCTGCTTTTTTAAGGCCTGGGCAATATCATGTCCTTCTTTCACAGAAAGTTTGCCCTTTACTTCTATATTGACTTCACCATAGATGTCTTTACCCACCTGGCGCAGGCGTAAACGGCGGTAGCGTTTGACCCCTTTCTGATCTTTGAGGATAGCAGTGGCAATATCCAGGACATCATCTCCTACAGAAGCCTCTATGAGGATGTTGGCATTACTGCGTATGATATCCACCCCGATCCAGATCAGTATCCCCGCTATAACCACAGAAGCTATCAGGTCTCCGTATTTAAAGCCGATAAGCCCCGACCCGATACCAGCCAGAGCTACTACTGAAGAAAAAGCATCAGAACGGTGGTGCCAGGCATTAGCTATCAGGGCATCGCTTTTAATCTTTTTACCGAAGATCTTTGTGACCTGAAACAGGGCCTCTTTTACGACGATGGAGATCACAGCTGCCCACAGGGCCCAGTTATTCTTTAACTCATGGATCTCGCCCTTGATGAGCTGCTGGGCACCTTCATAAATAAACCACAGTCCCAGCTGTAACAGGAGCAGCCCCACGATGACTGCGGCAATATTTTCTATCTTTCCATGCCCATAGGGATGTTTCTGGTCGGGAGATTTGAGGGACCAGTGCAGGGAAAAGAACACGATCACATCCGTAAAGAGGTCACTCAGTGAATGCACAGCATCTGTGATCATGGCTACAGATCCTGAGAGGATACCTGCAGCCAGCTTTACCCCGGTCAGCAGGACATTGGCTACTACACTTAATATAGTAGATAGATTGATGATCTTTTTCTGGTATTCTAATTTCATAATGGATCTCCATCCCTTTCAGGCTTATATATTAACTCTCCTGAGCGGCCCGTTGTATATCGGCACCCATGGCCTTTAACTTCTGCTCAAAGGCATAATATCCCCGGTCAATGTGATAGATACGCAAGACCTCGGAATGGCCCCGGGCAGCCAGGGCAGCTACTACCAGGCCGGCACCGGCTCGCAGGTCGCTGGACATCACTGATGCCCCGGAGAGCATTTTTACTCCCTTGACCACGGCCTGGGGCCCGTCTACCTTGATATCCGCACCCATACGGTTCAGTTCCGCTGCATGGGTAAATCTGTCCGGGAAAATATTCTCTTTCATGACTGAGATACCGTCAGAGACTGACAGCATGGCCATGAGCTGGGCCTGCATATCGGTGGGAAAATAGGGATAGGGTTTTGTCTCTACCTGTACCGGTTTGATGGCTCCCCCTTTGACGAGGAGCTCTGTGTCAGACAGGATAGTGAAATCTACACCGGCCTCAGAGAACTTTTGAATAGTCTCACCCAGTATATGTACATTAGTATCGATGAGCTTGATCTCACCCCCGGTGATACCGGCAGCAGCGATATAGGTACCGGACTCGATGCGGTCAGGTATTACAGAGTGGGTACCGCCATGCAGGCTGTCCACACCCTCTATGGTGATGACAGGTGTACCGGCTCCGGTGATCTTCGCTCCCATAGTATTGAGACACTGGGCCAGGTCTGTGACTTCGGGTTCTTCCGCTGCTCCTTCAATAATAGTGATACCTTTGGCCAGAGTAGCCGCCATCATCACATTTTCAGTAGCCAGCACAGAAGGGCCAAAGGTCCCCAATAGGTTCATCTTTTTACCTACCAGTTCATCTGCCTGGGCCCAGACATATCCATGCTGTACCAGGATCTCGGTGCCCAGTTCTTTCATACCTTTGAGATGCAGGTCGATAGGACGAGGCCCTATGGCACATCCCCCGGGGAAAGATATCTTGGCTTTGCGCTTACGTCCCAGCAGAGGCCCCATTACGGCAATGGAGGCGCGCATTTTCCGTACTATATCATAAGGAGCTTCAAACTCGTCCGCATTATGCTCTGTGATCTTCAATGAGGTGGATGAGACATGCTCGATGGTCTTTCCCAGGTGCTCCAGGAGGACTATCATAGTCTGTATGTCCTTGAGGTCTGGCACATTATGCAGTATCAGCGCCTCACCGGTCAGCAAAGAAGCGGCCAGGATAGGGAGAGCTGCATTCTTGGCCCCACTGATACTTACTTCTCCGGAAAGCTTATTGCCCCCCTGTATAATATACTTATCCACTCTTTACCTCCATAGTTCGCAGAAACGACCCATATCTTAAGGGAAAAAGGGGGTATTGTCAATTAGAAAGAAAGCCTGAGTAGCAATTCTGAGCTTGTCACAAGGGTATTAAATGACACCCATGACATCAATCTGCCGGACATAGCCGTTATTGGCAGCCAGTAAAGTCCCCTCTTTGTTAAATTCAAGCTTGCGGATGGGGGTAGCTCCCCCGGAATGATGCGAGCGCCTGAACACTCCCGCTTTGGAATTTCTTTTTATGTCCCATATCACAATGGGGTTATCCGTACTCCAGCAGTCAAATTTTCCGGCCAGTAAGAGGCTGCTATCCTTATTGAAGGTAATCGACCCGGCATCATACTCACATTCATCCCGGTAGCGGTATTCCAGATTTTTTTCAATATCAAACAGGCGTACTGGTTCTTCACTGTATTTTTTACACATACGCTCAGAGATATCACCCCCTTTCCAGAAATCCAGGATAGGTTCAGAGAGCTGTATGTTTTTATCATGGCTGCTATGTGAGGCTATATAGTTTAGAAATGTCTCTCCGCAGGCAGCCACATAACGATTATCCGGGCTGAACTTGATATCCAGAACCAGCAGCATCTTCAGAGGAAATCTTTGGATGGTCACGAGGTCTTTAAGGGTTTTAATTTCCAATATTCCCTGGCCCAGGACAGCAGTCAGAGTATCATCTTCTGAAAAAGCAAAATGCCGGGAACCACTGAATTCCATTCTTTTGTCATTGCTGAGATCCCAGATCAGAGAGGTATTGTCCCCTTTTATACCGACATAGCGCCTGCTGGAGCTGATCCAAATATGAGGATGATACTCATCTATAAGGTAATCTTCCAGCGTCCTCACCACCTGATTCTTTTTTAGGGAATAGAGGTGCAGCCTTCTCTGATGCACAAACAGTATACTATCCATGTCACTCAGCATCATGATCGTATCAAATGCGGGAATGATCTCTTTGAACTGCTGTGCTTTTTTGAGGATCATGCTATTTTTATTGTGACTGAAGATCTTATAATCACCATTATCAAAAGTAGACAGCATTTTTCCGGTCTTACTCCAGCAAAAACCGGAATTATCCTCTATAGAGTACAATACCTGGAGCTGCCCTATATTTTCACTTGTAATGACCTGAGGGATCTTAGGCATAATTCTTTCCTTAAAAAATCTATTATAAGATACCGGATAAGCATATTTTTGTCATCTTTTTTAAAATTAATTGAATAAATCCTGAAAATCATTATAATTTTTAGGTATAGTTGTAGGAGGTGGAGTGTGAAAAAATTTGTTTTCCTGCTGGCTGCAGTGTTCCTGATGTCCCAGAAAGGGCCCGTCCCTCTGCCCGGATTTCAGGTGATCAATCTGCAGAATAATTCCGTGATCAATAATGCCAGCCTCAAGGGTAAGGTAGTCCTGTTTAATTTCTGGACTCTGGATGATAAGGGAAAAGCTCAGCAGGATATCTGGAAAAAATGGGGAGATGATAAAGCTGCTCCTATAGTTTCAGAGTATGTCGGGGCTCAATCGGATACGGGATCCTGTGAAGAGATACAGGCCCCTCCCGGAAAGAGGGTGATCGGTATCCATGGCATGCAGATACCAAAACAACTCCTCACCCGCTTATCCCTGGTCTTTTCTCAGGAAGAAACAGAATAGGCCTTATATAAAAAACCTCCGGGTCCACATCCCGGAGGTTTTTTTATTTGCGATTTAAGCCTGGACTAATTTCTGAGCCTGCCCATTAAACGCAGGATCTCCAGATAGAGCCACACCAGGGTCAGCATAAGGCCAAATGCGGCGTACCACTCCATGTAGACCGGCACATTGCCCTCATTGGCTAATCTTTCTATAAAGTTAAAGTCGAGAATGAGATTGAGACAGGCCAGCACGATAGCTACCGCACTAATGATCAGGCCAAAGGGGCCCGCACTATGCATATAAGGTACAGACACTCCCGCCAAGTTTAACACCATAGTCACCAGGTAGAACAAGGCCAGTGCAGCAGTACCGGCTATCACACCCCTCATAAATCCACTGGTTACTTTTATGATGCCGGTAGAGTAGATGATAAGCATCAGAGCCAATACCCCGAAGGTCAGGCCTACCGACTGTATCACAACCCCGGGATACATCTCTTCAAAAAAAGCAGACAGTCCTCCCAGGAACAATCCCTCCAGGATAGCATAGATAGGCGCAGTAATGGGAGAACTCTTCTGCCTGAAGATAGTGATCAGAGAGACTATAAAGCCCCCTATTCCTCCCACTGCCAGGAAGGGGATAATAGCAGACATCCCCCTGGAAAAATACAGGTACCAGGTAAAGATCGAACTGGTAAGTAAAAAAGCAAATAACAGAAAGGTCTTGACCAGGGTACCGTTGAGGGTCATCGACTCCTCTTCAGTATAGGGCATTCCTTCTATTCTTTTATTGGTAAATGCGGGATTATGGGTTTGCATATCCACCTCCTTTTTTTTATAGCTTAGCGCAAAAATATCGAAAATTCAAATATTACGGGAATTATAATAACTTTCCCGCTATAATGGCATAAATGATGATTATGGCCTGCAGGGATACCAGAATAATGCCATAGCTGTTTTTTAGCCCTGTTTTTTACGGAGTAGAATATACCCGCTAAAGACAAGACAAAGCCTGTCAAATACAAAACAATACTGGCGGTAGCTGAAGCTTTCACTGCATCACTTTCACTGATCCCGAAAGGCCCCATCTGCCTGATCACAAATATAAAAAACAGAAGCGAAACCGCTAAAATCAGAGTAGCCAGGCTATTGATCCAGACAAGAGGGCGGGATAGATCTTTCATAGATCACTAATATCCATATTACGTAAATCCTGGGCGGCCTGCTCGGGCATGACAGGATTAACAAACAGGCCCCCGGCATACTCTATGCCGCCCCGCCGTTTAAGCTGGGGGATGAGGGAAATATACCAGTGGAAATAGTCCTTTTCCCTCTCGCTATGGGCCAGTGACTGAAACACAAAGTTATAATCCGGGTTTTTCAGATGTTTAAACATACGTCCCAGGGTCTGCTTCAGGATATCAGCCAGCCCTTTTATCTCCTCATCTGTGATATATTTAAAGGAAGGGCTATGCCGCCGGGGTACTATCCATATATGGTAGGGAGATAGTGCGGCATAGGGTACCCAGGCAGTAAAATGCTCATTATTACAGACTATACGTTCCTTTTCCTGCAGTTCATGCTCCTGTATGGAACACAAGAGGCACATATCATTAAAATCAAAATATTTTTCCACCTCCCCCAGCCGGACCCGGGTCTCAAAAGGGATGACGGGCAGTCCATAGACCTGGGAGTGAGGGTGCTCCAGGCTACCCCCGGCCTTGAAGCCCTGGTTTTTAAAGATGACCACATGCTTTACATACTCCGTGTGGGCCAGCTGCTGATAGCGCTGTAGGTAGACCCGGAGCAGGTCAGTGATATCTTCCACCGGCATCAGGGCCAGCGTAGTATTATGCAGGGGATGGTCAATGATCACATCATGGATACCAAATCCATCGATCTCCTTATGAAAACGGGTACGCTTCCGTTCCGGTGTCACATCCCGGTCTACCGAGGCATACTTGTTCTCCAGGATGCGCACCTGCCACCGGCCGTCCCGCTCCAGGCGCATGACTTCCCTGTCCTCTGGGTCTTCATTCCCGGCACAGAAGGGGCAGCTGTCCTTGTGGGGAGGCCGCTGCTTCAGGAGTACACTATTATCTTCTTCTTTGCCCCCCTTGAGCTCTAACGGGCGGCTGGCCCGCTTAGGCGCAAAGATGACCCAGTCATTGGTGATGAGGTTTTTTCTATAGATAGACATATCTGCCTCCCCTGTTAGTTTAGTGTAACTCAGGGGAAAAGATTTGGCAAGCGGGGAGGGGTCTAATAAATCTGCCTTATTTTTCCTAAATATTGGTCCAATTTAAACTGGCATTCATATATACTGTAATCGCCCCATTTACAGGTTGAGGTAGTACCAACGCATGGAATCCTTCTTCGGAGGGATATCCCCATTGTCCTGACGTTCCAGATGGATTTCCAGAATGTGACAATTTACAGGTAAAGCCAGGAGAATGCGAAGTAATAAGATCTATATCAACCACTGCTTTATTCTGATGTGGATCAATAAAGACTGATTTCCCCTCAGAAGGATACCAAACACGATTACTTGTATGCAAAATCAAATCAGAGCCGGTCACTACTGCATTTTCCGGCCAGCCTTCCCAGATGCCACTACCTCCTAAACCAGGTGTGAACCATGGATTATAGGGAGTCATAGTAGCTGATATATTAGTCCACATTAATCTTATTCTAGTGCCAGCTGCCAGTTCACTCATACCGGCTGTTTGCAGGCTCCAATCTCCCTGTACTCCATTGACTTTAAAACCTACAGCTTTTTTATCCGGTGTAATATAATAAGCTGTGGTTACATCTCCAATATCTACCCCAAAATTTATAATATCAATTTGATCATCTATTTTTATCACTCCATTAATATTAGTCAGGGTAATATAAATTAATTGGGTTCCTAAATCCTGATAGCCTATGATACTGAAATAGTTATTCCAATCTAAAGCAGATATACCTTCCGGTGTATTTAGATAATTCATAGGCCGTAAAGAGATTTTTGTGTATGTAATACCATTTGTAAGGAATGCATAATTAGTAATTAAATCGAGCGCAATTTTTATGTAATAAACATCTTCCTGATAAGGAGACTGTATCAATTCATTTTTGTAATTATAGATATTGGCAGGTGTA
The DNA here is from genome assembly GCA_964537555.1 of uncultured Brevinematales bacterium. Lineage (GTDB taxonomy): Bacteria > Spirochaetota > Brevinematia > Brevinematales > CAYRWR01 > CAYRWR01. The sequence goes on along the minus strand of CAZIAD010000014.1, from coordinate 51,602 downwards.
TATCTGTTTGTATCTAAAAAATTACTTCCCGCTGTACTCAGATTTCTCAGGCCAAACTCTGTTACACTTAAAAAAGGCTGGTGACTGGTATACTGGGAAGGTTTGTAAATAGAATCACTAAAGTCATAAAACACATAGAAACAATTTGTCTCATCGGGATCCTTATCATACAATTCAGACAGCATCACTCCCCTCAGTATGGCGTTATTGGGGTCCATGCTGGGCACAAATCCCACCACATTACCGATCTCATCAAAGGGATTAGTAGCATTGACTATCTTTTCACTGAAGCCCGGTAGAAAAAACAGGTCACAGGCGGATAAGAGCAGCAGGGGAATAAGTATTATAAATCTTTTCATGGGATACTCCTTAGATCTTAAAGCCGATCAGGGGATAAAATCCCCAGGGCTGTGCGGCACTAAAGTCGGCCAGCAGGATGAGGCGGGCAAACAGGTTCTTCCATTCTACATCCACAAAAACCCCCGGTACCAGGCTGAACCTGCTCTCACCCGGCGCGATCAGTTCCCAGGCAGGGGCTGGAAAGGCCAGCATGGAGCCCAGCTGCAGGCCGGCACCCAGGCGAAAGGAGGTATTCATGTGCCCCTTCAGATAATAGCCCAGCTCCAGAGAGGGATTGACTGCAAAGATATTGACATTGCTGGTGCCGCTGGGCTTGGAGACATAGGTGATACCGGTAGACAGGCCCAGCCACAGGGGACGGCTGAGGTGCAGGTCCAGCCCTACCCCGGCAATACTCCCTCCCAGGAAGAAACTGCGGAAATGCACCGTCCCTCCCCAGTTGATCATAGGCTGTATACTGACCATGCCACCATCAGACAGGCTGAAGCTGTGTTTATCCTGTATGACATTCAGATTATCGATGACCATAAGATTGTAGGGGATGCCGGCATTCAGATTACTGAGCTCGCTACCCTCTGCTACTTCATCCCCATTGAGGAGCACCTTGTAGGTCTTTTGTTTTTCTTTATACAGTATCTTCTGGATTTTTACATTTCCTCGGGCCTGATAGTTGACCAGGTGGCTTTCTCCCTTTTTCAGCTTTACTTTTTCACTCAGGACGGCTACATTATCTTTTGTACGTTCCAGTAAAATATGGTATTCCGTATCAGCTATTATTTTGAGAGAGAGATTAAAATCAGAGCCCTGAACATCAGCTATCTCTTTACTATTAATATAGAGCTTATACTGATCCTGAGGCACACTGAAATTGTTAAATTCCAGGGTGGCGATCTGGGCTTTGATATTGAAGGAGGCTTCCAAAGTATCCAGCACCATTGTATCCAGGGTATCAAAAATATCCAGGTCCAGATGAGTAGTATAGGTCCTCTGGAACACCAGTTTCTTGTCTTTATTCCAGACTTTGAGATTGACTACTACTTCCGGCTCCGCAGCAGAGCCTTTGAGAGAGAATGTACCGAATATGATATAGTCGGTGGATTCCTCCTCCCCCATCTTATCAATACCCTCTGTATTCCAGTTCATCTTACGGAGCCTGTCCCTGTCCGGTACCTGGGTAAAGGGCAAGGTCCCGAATAGATTATAAAAAGCTATAAAGCTCAGATCCCGAAAATCATCCATCTGAGAAGGGGAAAAATCGGATGATTTTACCGTACTTTTAAAGGGGAGGATCATCACTTTCTTTTTTTCAACCTGTGAGAATAAGGATGCAGAACAGGTGAATATCATGAGCAAAAGGTAATAAACTCTGGATCTCATCTAAGCCTCCGAAATGCTATCTGTAAATAATAGTTTAGTCTCCCTTAGTGAATAATACAATAAAAAAAGGAGAGTGTTTCCACTCTCCCAGGTATTAAAGTATCTCCATTAACTGTTCCAGTAAGGCATCGATCTCTTTTTTCGTGATGGTAAAGGGAGGTAACAATCTGAGGGTGTTATCCCCTGCTCTGAGGGTCACAAATCCCCGGTCCAGAAGATCCTGTATCACTGATGCCACATCGATACCGATAAGGTCGATACCGATCATCAGCCCCTTTACCCTGATGTCTCCGATCACTGTATGTTTATCCTTACGCAGAGCATTGAGCCGTTCCAGAAAATATGCTGAGAGCTCATTGATCTTAGTCAGCAAAGTATCGTCCAGCTGGTCCATGACCGCATTGGCTGCCGCTATAGCCAGAAAGTTTCCCCCGAAAGTGGTGCCATGCAGGCCGGGAGTCAGCTGATCAGCCAGGGCGGACTTCATGTGCACCGCCCCGATGGGAAATCCATTGCCCAGAGCCTTGGCCAGGGTAATGATGTCCGGTTCCACATCATACCACTGGTAGCCGAAATATTTTCCGGTCCGGGCTATACCCGCCTGGATCTCATCGAATACCAGTAAAGCCTGGTGTTTTTGGGCCAGCATGCGGGCCTTAGCCACAAAGGAGCGGGACAGGGGAAAGATTCCTCCTTCTCCCATGACTGGTTCCAGGAAGATTGCACAGACATTCTCGTCCATCTTTTCTTCCAGAGAGCTCATATCATTGATCTTTACATAATCCACATGAGGCAGGATGGGCTCAAAACCCTGCCTATACTTGGGCTGCCCCGTGATAGATATGGTAGCTATGGTCCGCCCGTGAAAAGAGCTCTCCATACTGAGGATCTTGTTCTTTTTCGGGCTGATTTTATTTCCCAGGAAACGGCTGATCTTGATAGCTGCGTCATTGGCTTCCGCTCCACTGTTACAGAAAAAACTCTTCCCGTTAAAGCTCTTAGCGGAGATCTTTCTGGACAGTTCGATCTGGCCCGGCACATAAAAGATATTAGTCATGTGGGTGATCTTATCCAGCTGATCCTTTATAGCATCATTGACACGTCGGTTAGCATGCCCCAGGCTGCACACTGATATGCCGGCAGTAAAATCAGTGTAGGTCTTGCCATTGATATCTGTGAGGGTATGCCCCTCAGCGCGGGTAAATGCTATAGGAAATCGTTTAAAAAAGCCTATGAGATGCTCTTTTTCTTCCTGGATGATTTGGTCCATGCTTTCCTCCTTTTTAAAAATTGGACTATATTTTATCGGGATTTTTGATTAATTTCCAGCAAAACCAGTCAGTTAATTTATTTTGTAATAAATATTTCAATCTGCTAGCTTCAGCTCCATTATCAGATCATCCATATAAAAGCCTCCACCAATATCTTTTTTAAGCTCACGGGTGACCTGAAAGCCCCTGCGTATATACCAGTCGATACTGTCATGATTGTTGCGGTTTACGGTCAGCCATAATACTTTTATGCCTTTTTTTCCGGCTTTTTCCCGGATAAAATTTAGCATGGCCCGTCCCAGCCCCAGACCCCGATACCTGATATCCAGGTACAGCTTGGAAATCATCATTTTTCCCGGAGGCTGATCAGGGATCAATGCCAGGTATCCTGCCTCTATTCCTTCATTTTGGATTAAGGTATATTCCACCCCTTCAGTGATGGCCTCACTGATAGCAGGCTCACTTTGAAATCTGTCCAGCATATAATCTACCTGCGCCTGCCCGATAAGAGGGACAAAGTGCTGATTCCAGATCTTATGGGCCAGAATAACAAGCTTTTGGATATGTTCAGGGGTCAGGACTTCTGAAAAAGTGACCATATTCACTCCTTTTGCTTAAACCAGGAAGGCTGTCATTTTTTTAGTATGATAAGGCCTGTGTTTAGTCCTGAGAGCGGGACGGAATGAGATAACGCCGTAGCATATCTGCTATTTCACTTCTCCTGAAGGGCTTACAGATGCTCGCTGTAAAACCGTAATCTCCCGGTTTTTTCATAATCGGGTCATCAGCATAGCCACTGACTACAAAAACAGGTATGTCCGGATCCACTTTGCGTATTTCCCGCACTGTATCCTTCCCCCCCATAGCTCCGGGAATAGTAAGATCCAGTAGTAAGCCTGAGATCAGCCTGCCGGCACTGCGCTCTCTGGAAAAAATGGCCAGGGCTTCTTCTCCGTTTTTAGCACAGAGGACCTTATATCCAAACTGTTTGAGCATGGCACTGCTTAAGTCACAGATCATATCTTCATCATCCATCACAATTATGGTCCCGCTTCCCGTAAGCTCCACTTTAGCAGATGATTTTTTTTGTTCAGATGTCCTGTGATCAGCTGGCAGATAAATGTTAAAATTACTTCCCTTTCCCGGCTGTGACTCTACATCGATATACCCTTCATGACGCTTTATGATAGAATAACAGGTGGCCAGCCCCAGGCCGTGGCCTTTGGATTTAGTAGTATAAAAGGGGTCAAATATATGTGAAATGATCTCCGGCGCTATACCTATACCCTGGTCCTGAATCGAAAGATGGACATAGTCACCTGGTATCATGACCAGAGAACCAGCTCTGTCAAACGTGATATTACGGGCAGTGACCCGAATACAGCCCCCATTAGGCATGGCCTGCTGGGCATTGATGATAATATTATCTATGACCTGTCCGATCTGTCCCTGATCTACATTGGCATACCATAAGTCCTCCTGAACATCAAAATCAAGCGTGACATTGGAACCGCTCAGGGCAAAGCGGGCTGTATCCTGAACAAAGGGAAACAGGGAGGTGACCTTCTGGTGGGGCGCTCCTCCTTTGGCAAATGTCAGTAACTGTGAAGTAAGGGCCCGGGCCCGCTCCAGGGCTGCCATGGACTCAGATAGATAGGCCTTAACATTTTTTTCCTTAGTCTCCTCCAGAGCCATGTCAATATAGCCAAAGACCCCTCCCATGAGGTTGTTAAAATCATGAGCAATGCCGCCTGCCAGTACTCCCAGAGATTCCAGCCGCTGCATATTCTGAGTCTTTTCCAGGAATTTCTGCTTTTCCGTCATATCGCGGAATACCAGTACTACACCTATAGTCTGACTGTCCTTGTCCTTTATAGGAGCTCCACTGTCTGCGATGGCACGCTCCGTTCCATCCCTGGATATGAGCAGAGTATGGTTAGCCAGCTCTATGATCTCCCCGGTGTTTAATACTTTCTCTACAGGATTGATATGCGGTTTTCGGGTACTCTCATTGATGATATTGAACACTTCTGTGATGGGCCTGCCCTGGGCTTCTTCCTGTGACCATCCGCACAAAGCTTCAGCTACTTTATTCATGATGACTATGTTTCCCTGAATATCTGTGGTGATCACACCATCCCCGATACTGCGCAGCGTCACAGCCAGTCGTTCCTTCTCTGCTGCTAATATTTTCTCAGCTAGTTTACGCTCGGTAATATCTGTTACCAATACAGCAAACTGATATTTCCGGGGGCTATAAGAATATACTGAGTAGTATTTGTTATTAGTTTTCATGTAGTTTTCATAGTAGCAGGATTCACCGGTCAATGCCACTTTTCCATAAACATCGATCCAGTACTGTTCCACCTGAGGAAAGACTTCTTTGACCCGTTTACCGATGCACATTTCTTTAGAAATTCCTACCAAGCGGGTGTAGCTATCATTAATATCTAGAAAGATATAATCAACAGGAATACCCGCATCATCCAGAATAATCTCATGAAGGGCCAAGCCCTGCTCCATTGCGGTGTATAAGAGGCGGTATTTTTCTTCACTCTTGAGCAATTTCTGTTCGGCTTCTTTATCCCGGGTGATGTCACGGTTGATACCTATCATACGAATGGCTTCTCCGGCTGCATCCCTCAGAACCAGCCCGTCAGCTTTGATATACCTGATCTGCCCATCCGGATGAAGGACCCGGAATTCGACATCGTATTTTTTCTCACCCCGCATGGCAGCCTGACATTCCTCCCAGGCATAATCCGCATCATCAGGGTGCAGTCCATTATTCCAAAGATCGATGTTTTTAAGAGCTGTATTGTCTTTTACTCCATAAAGCTCATACATCTGCTCATCCCATATCAGGATATTATTCACTATATCCCAGTCCCAGATACCCAGTTTAGCCGACTGAGCAGCCAGTTCCAGGCGGCTCTGGCTTTCCTGGAGGTCCAGCTCCACCTGTTTTTGCCTGGTAATATCCTGAAAAAAACCATAGATCCTGCTATGTTCCGGATCCGGGATCCCTATGGTATGTACGCTTTTAAGGTTGCCCCTGGCGCTTATGATCTGTAGTTCCTCGTCAAAAGGGATATTGTTCTCTATAGCCTGATTTACGGCTTTCTGGATTATGGGCCTGGATTCCGGAGTATAGAAATCGATCCCGCTTTCCAGATCCGGTAAATATTCTGTTCCGACCTCGTGTATAGCATACACCCCCTCAGTCCAGGATAGGGTGTTATTCTGTGTATCAACCACCCAGGCTCCGATATTGCCTATACTTTCCATTTTTTTAAGGAGGTACTGGCTTTCTAGCAGTTCTGCCTCCATTTTCATACTTTGTGTAATATCTTTAATGACAGCGAGAAAGTACAAGGGTTTATTCTCAGAATCTTTTATCAGTGAAATACTGACTTCACCCCACACGATTTCTTTGTCTTTGCGGATATACCGTTTTCTAAAGCTGGCTGTAGCAATCTCTCCTTGTTTTATCCGGATCAAATCAGCCATTCCTATATCCCGGTCTTCAGAGAAGCTAATATCCTGTACCGTTTTTCCAATCAATTCATCTTCTGAATAGCCGATGAAGCGGCAGAAAGCTGGATTACACTGTACAAAATGCTTACTGAAATCGACTATCGCAGTTCCTACCGGTGACTGATCAAAAAGACTCCGGAATTTGGCGCTGGTCTGAATAAGATCATATTCAGCCTGTTTGCGGCTGGTGATATCATGGGCGGTCCCCCGGGTGCCTTGTACTATCCCGTTTTTATCTACTACAGTCTTGGCATTAAATACCAGATATATCTCTGTACCTGCTTTACTGATATGTACTGTTTCCAGGCCTTTAACCATATTGCCCTGCATCAGCCTCTTAAATTCCTTTCCATCCCTTTCCGCCATTTCCGGTGTTTGAAAGTCACTGAATTTCTTACCCAGCATCTCCTCTGTCTTATAGCCAAAAGTCGTTTCCCAGGCAGGATTCAGGTAGACATAGCGTCCCTCGGTATCACATTGCCAGATCAGGTCCTGTGATGTTTCCACCAGATCCTGGTATAGAAGCATTTCATCATCAGGCTGGGAGGGACTGTTCTTTGCAGTTTTTAATGCCATAGGGATCTCCTCTATTCAAAAGGAAAAATATTATTAAATCTTACTTTTATTCTATCTCTTAAGAGAAATTGTGTCTACTATTTATGTAAAGTTTAATATCCATATTCACTAATTTATTCAATAAAAAACCCCCGCCTGAGCGGGGGTCGAACTGTGCAATTTAGCTTACTGGAACAGTGACACTACTCCGGGTACATCTGAGAATGCCCTTTGGACTGTCATGCCCATTCTAAGACCAAGGTACATGCTGATATTATTGGTAGTAAAATTAGCAAAAAGGGGATTTACATTGGTTACAATGGTCTGTACCACCAACTGATAGCTATTAGAAGCAATGATCAGATCTCTGAGCAGGGGATTGTCACCTGAGGAGGTAAAGATCCCTGTTGTGACTTCACCCTGAGTCAAGGTCATCAAGGGTATGATCCAGGCAGTCTGGTCAGGATTTGCGTGATAGCTGGAATAGTTAGTGTATTGTACGCTATAATTCGAGACTTTACTCATTCCGGTCATGCCGATAGCAATAGTAACATCATTACTGGATGTATTGGTTAACACGTAGTCCAGGCGTAAGGCACTGATCTCTGCATATTGACCGGTCAGATCCTGTAGCATGTTTTCTATTCCTGTCTCCGCAACCACATTGGTTCCATAGGTCCCGGGGAGTATGAAGGGCAGGCTAGGTATTTCCATGGGTATATAGGTATTAAACTGTGCATCTATCTCAAACAGACAAGACCCCAGGAGGGTGACTGCCAGTAATACGGGTAATATAAGTAATTTTTTCATCTTCATCCTCCTTTAAAACTGCAGGGACAGGTTAATGTACGGCAATACAGGGATACTCATTTCTGTAGAAGGATCAGCAGGATCCAGAGTGACACCTGCTCCGGGATACTGCACACCCAGTCTCAGATTGATAAAGGCCAGGTCAAACTCCAGTCCCAGTCCGGCTGTGAAATCATCACCACCGCCCAGTCCCATAGAGTTAGCGATCTCTGCCGGAGAGGGGGTAAAGGTAGACATAGGGATATAGTATCCGATCTCAGCGAAGATAGACAGGATGCGTCCTAACTGCAGGTCAGCACCCACGGTAGGGTGAAAATAGCTGGTTATGATAGGACCGTTAACACCCCCCTGATTAAATCTCTGAAAATCGAGGGTTAGGTAAACATTGATGAGCTTAAGATCCAGGGCAGCCATCACATCCCAGCGGGAAAGCCCAAAATTAATAGAAGCGTCCTGAATAGTGATCTCTGGAGGCAGCATACCCCCTAAGAGATCCAGTACCGCAGCTTCACCGGTAAAGCCGATATAGTTTACACTGGCTCCTACCGTCAGAGGCAGGATGGGCAGTTTTACAGCCGCTTTAGCTCCGAAATTGGGCAGTCCGAAACGGGGATATCCCAGGTCAATGAAATATGGCACCCATCCCACGGGAGAGGTGTTCACACTAAAGTCCAGGAAGTTAAACAGTCTCAGATTGACCTGGATGTCCAGAGGACGAAAGCTGACCAGAGAGACCTTGACAGCATGGTCCACGTCGACATAAGGTGTATCTACCGTCAATAAGCGGTTTACCTTGGCACTGAGTGCCAGAGGTAGTGCCATCAGAATCAATAGTAATAGAATCTTTTTCTTCATACAGCCTCCAAATTATTTTATATCTATTATTGCTATTATATACCGGAATTTTGAAATATTCAAACAAGTATTATGTTAATTGTAAAATAATATAAGCGTATTTTTTACTTCCTTTCCTGGTCTATTTAAGTCATATATTTTGAAGTGCTTCGAAAAAGTCTTTTGAGATTTTGCCTTCCAGAAAATATATTTTTGAACCCAAACTCCAGTGATTTTCGCCACATTGACATATAATGAATTAGTTAGCATAATGTTAAACTCAAACACACAGCAAAAAATATTTTGCCTAATTTCTTTTGAAATATAATTTTTCGTGTTAATATTATGCTTAATATGAAAATTCGTTTACTTTGTTTTAATAAAATCTGTGGAGGTTGTGGTGCGTAAGATTATATTATTTTTAGTGATCGGGGCGGCTTTATTGATATCAGCGTCCTGTAGTTTATTTCAAAATGAGTTCATCTCAATAAATGAAGGCGTAGACAATGACTCTCTGGTATTTGAATCTATGGGAGATGCCAGCTGGAGCGGAGTGAGATTGAGATCTGCAATGGATGGAGATGCTATTAAAAGTCCGGTTATCTCGGATGGCCAGTATGCGGAAGTATATACCATTGCCAATATCAGCAGGATCACTTTTAAGTGGAAAGTATCTTCAGAGCCTGATTATGATGGTATGGTCTTCGCTATCAACGGCACTGTAGTTGCAGTCTTGACCGGAGAAATCGACTGGCGTACGGAAAGCTATGATTTACAGCCCGGGACTTACCTGCTCGAATGGGTTTACCTGAAGGATGGTTCAGTTTCTCAGGGGGATGACTGCGGCTGGGTAGACAGTGTATATGTAGATATGGTTTCTATAGGAAGCGCAACCAATACCACTATCGTGAAAAGAGGAGAATGGCTATTTAGTAACAATGCCAATGATACTTCCGGCAATAATAATCATGCCATACTTTCCGGCAATACTTATCTGACTAATGACCGTTTTGGTAATGCGGATTCTGCCTATTACTTTGATGGTAACGGTGATTACATGACTCTCAATAGCATTGGAAATAACCCAAGCGGATCTATAGAAGCATGGATCAAACCTGATAAAAACACCGATCTTTATGATCAGATTTTTAGCCAGACTGAAAATTTCCAGCTCACCTTATCCTCAGGAAAGATCATGTGGCGTATCAGTAACAATGGCGACGGCGACTACCTGAATCTGCAAACCACCTGGAATGCCAATGTGGGATTGTGGTATCATATCGTAGGAACCTGGGATGGAGTAGTATCCCGCTTATATGTAAATGGGGTGGAAGTAGCTAGTGCATTTTATAATTCACCCTATACCTCAGCATCCTCGTCCTGTTATATAGGACGCTGGGGCCTGGGCGCTGACCACTATTTCAATGGGTGTATCGATGACCTGATCATCTATGATAATGCTCTGGGAGCACAACAGGTTTATTCCAGATATACCAATACATCTGGCATGGTCACAGAAGACAATGTTGCACCTACCATAAACATTATTGCACCGTCAGCGGGCAGTGATTTTGCCATAGGTCAGTCAGTAAATGTACAGGGTACAGCCTATGACTACTTTGGATTACAAAACGTATATGTTTTTAATCTTTTCCAAACCAACACTTTAAGTACCGGTCTATCCACCTGGAACAGCAGTCTAAGGTTTAACAGCTCAGGTACCTATTTTATTTATGCTGTAGCAGTGGATCTGTCCAATAATATCAGTACCACCAATACTATTTCGGTCAATATAACCAATAGTAACACCACTCACCTGCAAATAAACACTCCAGTCAGTGGAAGCAGATTTGTGAAAAATCAGACTATAAACATCAGCGGGCAAAGTTCAGATATATATGGAATCAGTGAAATCTATGTATATAATCAGTTTAATACCAATGTGCTGACCAGCAGCCTGAATAACTGGGCCACCTCATTTGTGATCTCTACACCGGGTACCTATACTCTATATGCCGTGGCTAAAAACACTTTAAATAAATACAGTTTGACCAATACTATTTCCGTGATTGTCACCAATAGCAATATGGCTGTAGGACTCAATGAAGCTGTAGATAACACAGATGTAAGCTTTACTCTCGCCGGAAATGCTAATTGGAGCGGGTATACTGCTGAATACTATTTTGATGGAGATAGTGCGATCAGTGGACTGATCACTCATTCTCAGACTTCAGAAATACAGACCACTATTAATCCTGCCAATGAATCCTGGGTCCGATTTTACTGGAAGGTTTCTTCTGAATATAATTATGATAAGCTAAGATTCTATATAGATGGAACGGAGATGAATAATATTTCAGGGACTGTGAACTGGACACAGAAATCCTACCTGGTCAGTGCGGGCAGTCATACTCTCACCTGGAAATATACTAAAGACGGAATTGTAACATCAGGAGCTGACAGAGGCTGGATCGATAAGCTGGAAATAGTGGAGATCCCCGATATTACTACCAATACCACTATTGTTAAGAGAGGGGAATGGCTCCTGGATGGTAACATAAACGATAGCTCTGGTAATAACGGTAATGGCGTAATGCTGGGAGCTCCCTACCTGACCAATGGAAGATTTGACACCGCTAATACCGCATATTATTTTGACGGTGTGGATGACTGTATACAGTTGCCCTCCATTGGAAATAATACTAGTGGTTCTTTGGAGGTATGGTTTAAACCGGCAGCCAATACTGCTAATTATAACCAGATCTTCAGCCAGACTGAAAACTTCCAGGTCACCTTACAGTACGGAAAAATAATGTGGCGTATTAATGATACAGGCGGTGGTACTTATGATAACTATACCACTACCTGGACTGTAACCAATGGAGATTGGTATCATTTAGTAGGAACCTGGAATGGGACAAAATCCAGATTTTATATTAACGGTGAGCTATCCACTGTATTCAGTTTCACTAGTCCTATTGCACCCACGGGAACCTATAGCTACCTGGGACGTTGGGGCCAGGGATCCAGTTATTTCTTTAAAGGAAGTATAGATAAATTTGTAGTATATGACAACCCATTAAGTCCCGAGCAGGTATACACTTTATATACTAATACAGCCCCTTAAGAAGACTTAGATACAATAAATCCCGGCCTGAACTGGCCGGGATTTTTTTATTATTTAACAGGAATATAATGATACTCTAATCTCTCTTAGATATTCATACGGTTATGGCCTTCATAGAGCTTATCCCGTTCGGCCTGTACCTGCTTGTCTTCGATATATTCATCAAAACGCATCACTTTATCTATAACACCATGGGGAGTGATCTCTATGATACGGTTAGCTATAGTATCTATGAACTGGTGGTCATGGGAGGAGAACAGGATCTGTTCCGGAAATTCAATAAGGGCATTATTGACTGCGGTGATAGACTCCAGATCGAGGTGGTTGGTAGGCTCATCCAGGATCAGGACATTGGCACCGGTCATCATCATACGGGACAGCATACAGCGTACTTTTTCTCCTCCGGACAATACGGAGACCTTCTTTAAGGATTCATCACCCGAGAATAACATCCTGCCCAGAAATCCTCTCACTATAGACTCATCTTTTTCGGTAGTGTATTGACGCAGCCATTCGAATATGGTCATCTCATCTTCAAAAAAGGCCGAATTATCCCTGGGAAAATGGGCCCAGGTGATAGTCTCACCCCATTTGAAGGTACCGCTATCAGCCTTGATCTCTTCATTGATGAACTGGAACAGAGCTGTTTTAGCCACGTTATTGGTTCCTACAAAGGCGATCTTGTCCCCTTTGTTCACGGTCAGATTAAAATTATCCAGGACTTTGGTGCCATCGATGGTGATGGTCAGGCCTTCTACATCCAGAACTTTGTTACCCGACTCCCGTTCCGGCTTAAAGGCCACATAAGGGAAACGCCGGGTAGAACGGGGCATCTCATCCAGAGTCAGGTTATCCAGCTGCTTTTTACGGGAGGTAGCCTGTTTGGCTTTGGACGCATTGGAACTGAAACGCTGTATAAAGGCTTCCAGTTCTTTGATCTTAGCTTCGGTCTTTTTATTGGCATCATTGCGCTGCTTGACTGCCAGCTGGCTGGCCTCAGCCCAGAAGTCATAGTTTCCGGCAAAGACTGTGATCTTATTAAAATCAATATCGGCGGTATGAGTACATACCTTGTTCAGGAAGTGACGGTCATGGGATACTACGATCACCGTGTTTTTAAAGTTATACAGGAAATTCTCGAGCCAGCTGATGGACTCTATGTCCAGGTTGTTGGTAGGCTCGTCCAGCAGCAGTACATCCGGGTTACCGAACAGGGCCTGGGCTAAGAGCACCCGCACCTTCTGTCCACCTTCCAGTTCAGACATCTTGACTCCATGCAGCTCTACTTCAATGCCCAGGGCGGACAGAAGATTGGCCGCATTGGCTTCGGCATCATAACCATCCATCTCCAGGATCATCTCTTCCAGCTCTCCGGCCCGTATGCCGTCAGCGTCACTAAAGTCAGGCTTGGCATAGATCGCGTCTCTTTCAGCCATGACAGCGGTCAGCTTTTTATGGCCCATCACTACTGTTTCCAGGGGAGTATAGTCATCATACTTAAACTGGTCCTGCTCCAGAGTGGCCAGGCGTTCATCTTTGCCCAGGTCCACCGAGCCTTTGTCCGGCTCCAGTTCCCCCGACAGTATTTTGATGAACGTCGATTTTCCGGAACCATTAGCCCCGATGAGGCCGTAACAGTTACCGGGTGAAAACTTTATATTCACGTCCTTGAACAGGACTTTCTTACCAAAACTGAGAGATACATTGACTACATTGATCATACTACTTTTCCTCTTATTCTCTATACTATAAAAATCAGACCCAATATTTTAAGGCCTAAAAGAGGATATAGCAAAGAAATTCCCCCTGAATCCTGAAAATCGGTTCATTTCCTGGGAAAATTTCTAAAATATAGTATTATTCATAGAGAAAACCGCTTCTTATCAGGAAGCGGTTTTAATTATACATTTTTACCTGGCATGGATCAGAATGAGAGGTCTTCTCCATATTTTTTTAAGGTCTTAAGCTGTTCTGTATCAGGATTCCATAGGGATTTGATTCCTTCATCCATCAATTCAAAGCCAGCCTCCTGCAGGAGCCGGTTAATCACTTTGACTGATTCACCACTCCAGCCATAACTGCCAAAAGCAGCCGCTTTTTTATTCTTAAACTGCAGTCCTTTGATCTCCTCCATAATAGCGGCTACAGATACCAGGATTCCTTTATTGACTGTGGGAGATCCTACCAGGATTGCCTTGGATTTGAAGACCTCGGCTATAACATCATTTTTATCAGATTTGGCCAGATTATACAGCTTGACTTTTGTAGAGGGTGTTTGTTTTTTAATACCCTCGGCAATGATTTCTGCCATGGTGCGGGTGGCATTCCACATGGTATCATACAGTACTGTGATCTGGTCTTCCTGATAATCGGCGGCCCATTCCAGGTATTTTAGTACAATCTGGGTGGGATTATCTCTCCAGATGACTCCATGACTGGTACATATCATATCTACCGGCAGATTCAGGGCCAGTATATCATTGATCTTTTTAGTGGCAAATCTGCTAAAAGGAGTGAGTATATTGGCATAATACTTGATGGCCTCCTGCCACAGCTCATCCTGGTCCACCCGGTCGTTAAAAAGGTCTTCACTGGCATAATGCTGCCCAAAGGCGTCATTACTGAACAGTACATTATCACCGGTCAGATAACACAGCATACTGTCGGGCCAGTGCAGCATGGGCATTTCCACAAAGATAAGTTCTTTTCCGTTTCCCACATCGATCTTATCTCCGGTCTTTACGACCTGGAAGTTCCAGTCCTGGTGGTATTGCCCTTTGATGGATTTAACAGCCTGAGCGGTACAATATATGGGGGTATCCGGAATATGCCGCATCAGTTCGGGGAGACTACCGCTATGGTCCACTTCCCCATGATTGGCGACGATAAAATCTATTTTGGAAAGATCGATCTCTTTCTGCAGGTTCTCTACAAACTCTTTGGCAAAAGGCATCCATACCGTGTCAATCAGGAAAGTCTTTCCTTCCCGGACCAGGTATGAATTGTAACTTGATCCTTTATGAGTAGAGTATTCATCACCATGAAAGCGTCTCAGCTCCCAGTCTATCTTTCCTACCCATTTTATATTTTTCATTACTTCTTTACTCATAACAGGCCTCCTTTTTGTTCTTGTTGACTAAGTATACTCAGATTTAGAAGGAAAGTCAGTACCAACGGTTACTTTATTCACATTAATATAATATGATTTATTTGCTCATTACTTCTGTCAATTCAAATCTCCTGGAGTGGATCTCAGAGCTTATTTTAAAGCATTCACAATAGTATCTATATTATGCTTTACCATGCCATAGTATGTCCCTTCTTCTGTATCTTTGTCACCCATAGAGTCAGAGAACAGCTCACCCCCTATTTTTACGTCAAATCCCAGAGAACGTACCGCCTCCTGAAGGGCTTCAATACTTTTACGGGGGACAGAGGACTCTACAAAAATAGCCGGTATTCGAAGGTCCACAATGGTCTGTGCCAGTTCCTGATAATCAGATACCTTGGCTTCGGTCACGGTAGAGATACCCTGCAGGCCCAGGACTTTAAAGCCATATTGTTTTCCAAAGTAGCCGAAAGCATCGTGAGCAGTGATGAGGACTCTCTGCTCTTTTTTCAGCTCCTGGCTTTTTTTCTGTACATAGCTATGTAACTGATCCAGTTTTTTAAGATAGTCAGCCGCATTTTTTTCATATATCTCTTTATGTTCCGGATCTATGGCGATCAGTTCCTGCTCTACATTTCGGGCAGCGTACTGCCACAGCTTCACATCAAACCAGATGTGAGGGTCATATATACCCGTCATTTTACCGCTGGCACTGAGGAGGAGCTCTTCCGGGATACCCCTGCTTACTGCTATAGCATGCAGTCGGGTGGTATGCTCCAGTATCTCCACCATCTTACCCTCCAGGTGGAGGCCTCCGTAGAACACTATATCAGACTCTGTCATGGTAGTGATATCCCCGGCACTGGCCCGGTACAGGTGGGGATCCACACCCGGTTTCATGAGCCCCGTGACCTTGACCCGGTCTCCCCCGATATTTATGGCAATGTCTGTGATCATGCCTATGGTAGTGACCACGTTGACCTGCCTGTCTTTTATCGGAAGAGACGATTTATTCGTCCCATCCTGTTTACAGGACAACAGGCTTATACCTGTCAAAAATATTACTAAAAAAGTTATTCTCTTCATCTCTGACTCCTGTCTGATTTTTCTTATGTAGTGCTAATGATAGTATATATACATAAAACACAATCGGCTAATTTTTTAGTTATCATATTGTGAATGAAGCCGAATAGCTTACGAAATGGAAAACTGGCCAGTCCAAAAAAAGGAAAAATCGATCCTGGTGCAACTCTACTTATGTATAATCGATTTACCCTGATTAAAATCCGAGAGTAAACCCGGTACTCAGTGAAAAATCAGATGAATTAACTATACCCAGATGGCTACCCAGACTCCAGGTAATACTGTCTGTAATATGTACTCCTCCTCCCAGGCCCACTCCCAGTAAATAGGAATTTCCCGGAGCGGCGATATATTCACCCAGGATCTCAGCTCCGGCAAACAATCTCTCCCCCAGAGGAAAATCTGCGAATACAGAGTAATTGATCAGGGCAGGTTCATCCAAAAGGCCGGGAGTACTAAAACCCAGGTTAAGATGCAGACTCATCACATTAAATTCATGACTGAAAATGGTATTCACACTGTACTCATTTTCTCCCAGTTCCGCTCCAAAGGTAATGGCGAAGACCGGGTATCCCTGATCATTCTGAATAAGCGCATATTTTATTCCAATCTCAGCAGGCTGGTGTCCGCTTTGGGGGCCTATGGCATAAGGTATTAATATCCCGATGTCCATCCTTTTAGTGACACCATGAGTGAGCACCAGTTCTATTCCACTTTCATGATCCCCTGTCAAAGGAATACCATAGTTATAGCCAGTTCCAGTTCAAACATATCCGGGTCCACTGTACCGGTATCATCGGTAGCAAAGGGATGTGAGGCAAAAATCCCAGCGGACGCCATAAGGCAAAATATCAAAATAATTCCAGACTTTTTCATCATACAGCACCTCCATTTGAAAGCTCATTATAACAGTTCTGCTAAAATGTTCAAGGAAAAAGGCTAAGGGGCTCTGCTAAAGCCCCTTAGTTATTACTATTTCATGAGATATTCTACAATCAGACATAAGCGCCATACTGCTCGGGTAAAACCTTTTACTGAATACGATGAGCCACTGATCCCATCCAGTTCCTGCCCTACTACGAATGAGTCATTAACTCCTTTTCCGTAAAACTGAGTCCTGAAAAAATCCTGGTTTAACTTATGTCCATGAGGAGAAATATCCAGCAGGACCCTGGTTTTGACTATTTCCCTGTCCATATCATAGATCACTGCCAGGATAAAAGGGGCACCTTTTCCCATGGCCTTATCTACCAGCACATAAGCCACCGGCATTCCATCTACGACCAGGGGGGAGTAAAGGATATGTCTAGACAGAAAACCTTCTCCCGTAACCTTTATCGCTTCTGTCTGCCATTCCTGCCGGATAGGCTCTTTTTTCAGGGAATAAACCGCTTCATCATGATAATCCTGAATAAAAAGCTCTAATTGCTTGGTCAGAGCACTGGCCCTGGCGCTTAGCGGGCAAACCAGGAGCAGACCAATAATAAAATATTTCACTAGAAGCTATCCTAAAACTGGTATCCCACACCTGCATTGAAAGCGGTAGTGGAAGTGATACTGCTCTCGCCTTTGCTTTCATGCGAATAATCGAATTTAATACTTACCTGATCAATAGGTTTCACTGCCACACCGCACATCCATTTTAAAGACTTTTGCTCGGGATCTGACCCGCTCCATGTCTTCCAGGCAGTATTCACATGACTCCATCTGGCAAAAGGTATGAGAGAAAACTTCCCCTTAAACAGTCTGGCCAGGTCATAGCCCAGCTCCAGATAGTATCCAAAGCTGGCCTGAAGGTCATTGACCGATTGATTGGCATAATGGATATAAGCTGCTTCAAAGGTGGAGATAAACCCTTTTTTATTTAATTGCACATGGATCTCACTGATGTACACAGGAATATTAATATCTCCAGCCCCATTATTGGTCACAAAGGCATTATTATAAGATTGTGACCCACCGATCTTTAATCCGGAAATACCGGAATAATTCAGTGATAGATTGTATAATAGGTATTTGGCATTTTCTTCAAAGCCCTTAAAGCCCTTCCCCCGGGCTGAGCGTATGGCGCTGGACGAGGATATCGCCGACCCGTCCAAACCCTCCAGTATGACCAGCCGGTAATCCAGGCCGGATACAGCTCCGTAAACACTGACGCCATTACCAAACCAGGTCGTGGGTATGATTTTACTGGCATAGTCAGGCCTTTCAACTGAGAGAAAAGTAGGCGGTTCATGGGTCTCATTCAGTATGCCTACTGAAGGTAATAGTACACCAGCCTGGAAACCCAGAGCTTTAAATGGATGAAAATCTACATAGGCCTGTTCCAGCTCCAGTTCTCCTTGCCCCCCGCTCACAAAATTATGTTCCAGCTCTACCTCAGAATTCAGGCTCCAGTGATCATTGAACTGGTATCCTAAAAATAGTACAAAACGATGAAAGTCCAGGGTAGAGGACGGGGTCTCATTGCCTTCCACCAACTTGTAATTGTAGTGTAGTTCTCCATAGCCTCCTATACTCACTTTGGATACAGGCTGTTCCAGCAGGCTATCCAGCATATCCTCTTCAGCGTAGAGCAGGCTTACTGATCCTGTCAAAACCACTGCAAAACACATTTTCCATAACACTGACTTAAACATTATACACTCCTTATATATTATGTATATGATTACTATATTAGCATTGTCTAACTCTAAGAGCGCAGTACCCCCCTTGGATACTTAGCATTAGTCTAAGCGGTAGATCAGGAATGGCACTCCGTACTGCATCCGCACTGCTTTCCTCTCGCCTTATCAAAAGACTCTCGTCCCTCACGGAAGGAAAACCAGGCAATACCCAGGCTACCGGCAATATCAAAATAAGGGATCTGCCAGAAAAAATAGAGACCGCTGGATAGCAGGAGTACCACTGATAAATAGAGGCAGGTACGGGTACAGTGGGCATCCGCTATGATAGCATCAGAATTTAATATCCGTCCCAATCTCAGTTTGGCAGCCATGAGGGCCCACATAGTCAGTAAAGAAATGATGGATATTATAAGCCCGGGCAGGGTGGATTCAGGAGTATTTCCCTGAATGATATTAAATACCGAGCCCAGCACCAGTCCTGCACTGAGAATATAAAATGCCACTCCGGTAGTGCGGAGGGCCGCTTTTTCAAACTTATCCTGTTCGGTATTTCCCTGTCTATGCAGTCTGATCAGCATATGTAAGATACCCAGGCCGGACAGGACTTCCACAAAACTGTCTACCCCGAATCCTAACAGAGCCAGAGTATCCTCCTGAAGTCCAAATCTCAGGGATACAATACCCTCAGCAATGTTATACACAATAGTGAAAATAGCCAGGGCTAATACCCAGGCCCAGCTCCGCTTATTATTCATACTCACAAAATATCCTTATTGTACCGTCATCCAGTCTAGTTTAGTGCTTGTTATGCACCTGCTTGACACTGCATCCTTCTGCATCACATCCGGGGCACTGTATCTTTCCTTCTTTAAACAGCGCCTTAAAGATGAGCCATAAAGCTGCCCCTAGAATCAGGGTCATCAATGTATAATCGAACCATGTCATGATATCCTCCTTCTAACCCAGTCCCAGGAGTTTTCCCCCCTGGTACACGATAAACGACATCACCCAGGCCAGTAGCATCTGGTAGGTGACGGTAATACCCGCCCATTTCCAGGTCTTGAGTTCAGTCTTCATGGCAGCCAGTACTACCATACAGGGCATATAGAGCAGTACAAACACCAGGAACGAATAAGCCGATAAGGGGCTGAAGTCCTTGCTGAGCTCCTGGCGCAGGGATTCATTAGCCGGGTCTTCTTCCGCGCTGAGACTGACAAAACCTATGGTAAACAGGGAAGCTATGGCATCACGGCCCGCAATGACCAGGCCTTTTCCAATCTCTCCCAGGTCCTGCCAGAATGTGGGCTGCTCACGGAGCAGAGGCACTCTGACCATCTCCCCTTTCATCATAATATTAGTGTAATACTGTACCGGTTCATCCTGGTCTCCTACATAGAGGGTTCCCATGGTAGATACCACCACTTCTTTGGCTACGATACCACTTATTATAGAAGATCCGGCCTGCCAGGTCCCGAAACCCAGGGGTTTCAGTACTGGAGATATCACTTTACCGACCCGTCCCAGGTAGGAGTGCTCCTTATCCGAACCAATAGGCAGGAAGAACAAAAACCACACAATGACAGACATAGCCATAATGTAGGTACCCGCTTTGACTACAAAGTGTTTTACCTTTTCCCATGTATGTACCATGATATTGGAGAAGCTGGGCATACGGTAGGGGGGCAGTTCCATGATAAATTCCTGGGCCTTACTGCGGAACAGGGTCTTTTTAAAGATGGCCCCGATGATAAAGGCCATGACGATCCCCAGAAAATAGAGGGACCATATTACTGTACCTTTGTTATGCGCAAAAAAAGCACCAGCAAACAGGACATAGACCGGGAGCCTGGCCCCGCAGGACATCAGGGGCACCAGCATAGAAGTGAGCTGCTTTTCCTGATCTGTCTCCAGGGTACGGGTAGCATAGATAGAAGGGACATTACAGCCGAATCCCAGTATCATAGGAATAAAGGACCGGCCGTGCAGGCCCATCACATGCATGACCCTGTCCATGATAAAAGCCACCCGGGCCATATAGCCCGACCCCTCTAAAAAAGTAATAAAAAACATCATGAAGAATATGACAGGGGTAAATACCAGTACAGCCCCTACCCCCGCTATGATACCATCCACGATAAGAGATATGAGCCACATGGGAGAGCGTAATGCCACCAGAATATTGGTCATCCAGCGGCTCATAGGGCCCGTGACTAAAGCATCCGCCCAGTCTACAAAGGGGGTGGCCACATCAAAGGTCAGCTTAAACACCAGCCACATAGCCAGCACAAAGAGAGGAATTCCGACCCACTTATTGAGCACGAATCGATCCAGTTTATCCGTGAGGTCCTGCTTATTGATCTTTTCACGGGTCAGCACCATCTCCACCAGGCCTTTATTGACTGCAAAACGGGCATCGGCGATCACTTCATCCATCTTACGGGAGTGCAGTTCTCTGAGATGTTTGGTGATGCGATGATACTCTTCATCGTCTATCTTGATACCATAATGTGACTGTAAGTGAGCATCTCTTTCCAGGAGTTTTAAACAGAGCCAGCGTTGAGGAAATCTCTGCACTTCCGGTGCAGGAATCTGTGATAATTGCTCCTGGATCTGAGACAGAGCCAACTCTACATCATGATTATAAGTGATGGTCTGGGGAAGGTGTGCTTCGGGTGCACGAGAGATCTCCATGATCTTTTTGATCAGGGGGACTATACCTTCTTTGCGGGTAGCAATGGTGGGAATAATACTTATTCCCAGTTGTTGTTCCATAAGCGGTATGTTGATCTCTGACCTTTTTGCTTTCAGTTCATCATAGACATTGAGGGCCATGATCGTAGGGATACCCAGCTCTATGAGCTGTGTACTGAGATTGAGATTACGTTCCAGATTGGTAGCATCGACCACGTTGAGGATGACATCGGGCTTTTCATTTATGAGATAATCCCGGGCTACTACTTCATCCTGAGAATAGGCGGAAAGTGAATAAGTACCGGGCAGATCTACAAATCTTATATCTACCCCTTCATACTCTACCACTGCTTCCCGTTTCTCTACCGTGACACCCGGCCAGTTTCCCACATCCATCTTGGACCCGGAAATGGCATTTATAAGTGTAGATTTACCGCAGTTGGGATTACCCGCTACCGCTACTACTATTTCTCTGTTCTGAGGCATTGGCTTATCCTTCGACTTTTACCACCATAATCTTTTTAGCGATACCCCGGCCCAGGGCGATACGGGACTCATCCACCTTAAGCAGGAGAGGGCCGGTTCCCTGATTGGTAAGCATCTCTACCTGCTTTCCATTACGCAGGCCCATGCTTTCCAGGCGTTTAGCAGCATCACCGTGATGATGCCCTCTCTCTTCAGGCTCATGATCTGACACCATATCTATGACCTGAGCCCGTTCACCGGACTTCAGCTCTACCAGTCTCGTCACCTGATCCTCCCCTCGTAAACGAGTTATATAATGGTAAGTCTATTCTATATTTCTAGTAATATTATAGGAGACTAACTTATATATTTTACGATTTATCAGATGAAAAGTCAATTATTTATTTATTATAAGCGAACAGTGTTTTCTATATAAGAATCTCTAACCCAGCTGATTATATTCAAATTAAACCCTGAATTTCTTCCCGCTAAACTTGCACTTTATTAAATACAGGTCTAGAATTGTTTGAATCTATTGAGAGAATTATTTTATACATTTCAGGAGGCCATAATGAAATATTTCCTTAGTGCTCTTTTACTTTCTGTAGTTATCATACCTGTACCATTAAGCGCTAAAATCACCTCTACTAAGATAGTGACCCTTACAGCCATTCCCTCTGATATAAAAGGATTTCTGGCCCTCAGAGATGAGCTGTCCCTCACCCCAGAAGGAGGGGCTATAGTCATGCTAGCTGCTCTCATGAAATTTACACAGGACCAGGATCTGGGATCTAAGTTTATCGTGATCGCCCTGGATCGCAAGCACCTGGTAGACGGGGATGTCTACAAGGATTACGCCATAGCCCGAAGTATTACTGAGCACCTCCATAGGCTCACTCTCCCGGAAAAAAAGCACATTCCCTGGACCTATGTGCAGGGTGCTACTCCGGAGCTGGACTATCAGACTGACCTGCCCTATACCTTTAAAGTCATCCAAAACTCATACAGTGTCATCAACGCAGACACAATTAAAGTCTATATCCATGTCTGGGGTATAGGCCTGCCCCGCCCTGTGACATTAAAGAAAAATGACAAGGGAATATGGAAAGCATATGAGCTATCCTCACTGTTTCTTGATGTAATCGGGGAGACGCCTGATAAAAAGGTAAAGGATGACATCTAGCAAACATAGATACAGATAATAAAAGTAAAGATACTATATAATCACTTGGAGGTGTTTATGAAAAAAGTACTGTTACTGAGTGCCCTGTTTCTGATGCCCTTGCTGCTATCCTGCGGATCTGATCCGGCAGCTGCGGTAAATGCGGAGGTCAAGTCTTTTATGGACAGTGTCCAGGCCGGAAACATTGATGCCGCAGTAGGCATGGTCCAGAACAAGATGGACATGGCTGTGCCGGACAAGATAAAGTCCTATTTTACCGACAATGCAGTCACGGCTTATACCATCATCCCTGATGATGACCCTAAAGCCAAAGCGGCTATGGATATGGGGATGGCTACTATTGATGTATCACTGGATACAGCCGCAGGGAAAAAGAAAGTCCGCTTTATCATGGGAAAATCTCCGGATGATAAATGGGTCATTAAGAATCTGATGACTGAATTACCCTAAACTTTTAAAATATTCATTAAAAAACCGGGGTTGTGCTGAAAGACAACCCCGGTTTTGCGTTAATATCTTTTACTCTACATTCACAACAATACTCTCACTAAGACTGACATAACCCGCGGCATCACGGCTGTACACCGAGATGCTATGGCTACCCGGGGCCAGTGTAGTACTATAACTCCATTCTGACAGCCCATTCACCCCACTATAGCCTCCCCCGTCTACCGACAGATACACTCCCTGCAGGCCGCTCACCCGGTCGTAGGCGGTACCCGTGATGGTCACGTTCCCCGCAAACACGGCACCATTGACTGTGGTGATATGCACCTGAGGAGCACTCCAGTCAGCGATGATGTAGTGCTTGTCACTGCGGCCGATGGCATTACCGTTATCCCATGCGCTGGCCCAGAGGTAATAATGGCCTTCCTTATCTACTCTGATCGTACTGGAAAATGAGGTCCCGCTGAATCCGGAGTACTGGGCCTGGACCATCACTTCATTAGTGGACTCTATGTATATCATAGCCCCAGCCAGGTCCCCTCCATCTGGGGTATAACCATTCACCGTGAAGCTGTCTGCCAGATATGCTCCGTCTCCGGGAGCTGTCAGGAGCACAAATATAGCATTATCCACATTGGATAGTACGGTATTGGTATAATAGTATTCATTGGTCTGTATCAGAGTATTGGTATACCAGGCATTGGAGATAGTAGTATTAGTAATGATCTGATACTGGATATTGGTGATAGAGGACCAGTTGCTGATTGTGGTATTAGACAGGACCAGATTAGTCACCACTGTCTCAATGGTATTGGTGTAGACTACTACCACAGTATTAGTGACTATATTGGTCACAGATAGTTGAGAATTCGTCATGATGATGGTGTTGGTCTGGGTAGCCTGTTCATCCGGAAAGGTCTTTTCCTGCCTCGATTTTTCTGAAATACTAGTATCATCCATAATAATGGTACAGGATGCGGCTACAGCCACTAACATCCCTGCAATAATCAAACTTCTTTTCATAAAAACCCCCTGTGTCTGTGGTATTTAAACACCGGGGGCCCCGGGAAGTGTTACTTATAAGCTGCGCCAGTAAGAATAAAAGTCATGAAAGGTCTTAAAACTCATATCAGCATGTTCAGAGTGATTATGTTCCGCAAACTGGGACATAAAGACACAGGGGATCCCTGCTTTTTTGGCTGCCTCTATACCGCTCAGACTGTCTTCAAAGACCAGGGCATACTTGGCCTTGATACCCAGGTGTTTGAGGGCTTCCAGGAATCCGTCCGGTTCGGGCTTACCCCGGCCGTATTCATCAATAGAAAAGCTGGCGTCAAAACGCCCGTCCAGGCCGGCATTATCGAGGAGCATCTGTATCTCTGTCTTTCCACTGCCGCTCACTATCACTTTAGGCACATCGATAGACAGTACTTCATTGATACCTTCGGCCACTTCTACCTGGTGTTCCTGAAGGTAGGCCCGTTTCTTTTCCAGAAATTTTTCCTGGATGTCATAGATGTCCCCATCCAGCTTATATTTTTCCAGGATAAAGGTATAAATGGCCTGCCAGTCATGGCCAAACACGTATTCATTATCCTCTTCATCCAGGTCAATATTATACTTTTCTTTGAAAAACTCATTGATAAGCTGGATATTGAGCCTCTCCGTCCTGATAATGGTATCATCCATATCAAAGATGAGGGCCTGCACCCGGGATAATTTAAGCATTTACACCTCCAGAAGTACGGTCTTTTGATCTATGCTCTTTCGGGAGAGGACTATAGGCTCAAATGCCTGAGCATTCTGTGTGTTCAGCCCACATAATACTTCGATGACATCCTGCATGCGGGCACCCCCCTCTTCCTGAAGATAAGAAATCAGCAATCTATCACCTGTTATTGTAAAGGATTTTATAAATTCGTCCATAGTTATTTCCTTTGTATTTTTAGGGGTGACTTTGGTGAAAACATTGTTCTGTTCCAGCCTGGCCCGGATCTCTGTTTCGCTGAGATGGGTCTTCATCTCAAACTCCACGATCTGAGACTTGTGCTTTTTATTGAGGCCATTGCCCAGGCTGAGGAGTCGGGCATCAAATATCTGAGCACCGGGAGGCAGATTGACGTTCATCTTCTCCATAAATTCCCGGGCATCCATTTCCTCCCACAGATCCACCTGAGATACTTCATAGTCACTCTCAAATCCCAGGGGGATAGCCCAGCCCATTTCTACCCTTATATGGGGGTTGAATCCCAGTGAAAACTTCACGGGAATATTGGAACGTATCATGGCCCGGGACAGGAGTTCCTCCATATCGATCTGGGTCAGATATTTCTGAAGGCCTTTTTTATGATAGGCAAATCGTATAGATACCACCGGGTCCTGAGACCTGACCTGGACTTTATCCATAAAGTCTTCCTGTACTGAAATTTCTTCAGGCTGGCTTTCCCGGTTTTTTACTTCTTTAAAGTCACACACATCACAGGCTACACAGCCGGTCCGGCAGTCCTGGGTCAGTTCACCCTTCCAGGACTTTTCTCTCTCCTTTTCAAAGAACTTATGACTGGTGCCGTTATCCAGTACGTCCCAGGCCAGGGGGCCTTTCTGGTCCCGTTCTTCCAGGTAGCGATGGGGATCGACGCCTGTCTCTTTAAAGCACTCCATCCACAGCTCATAGTCAAACATCTCATTCCAGCCGTCAAAACGGGCCCCTTTCTCCCAGGCCCTGACTACTACTTTGGACAGGCTGCGGTCTCCCCGGCTGAACACTCCTTCCAGAAAGCTCACATAGGGGTTGTTAAAGCGTATATTGACCTGACGGTTACGTCTATAGGGCTCCAGGAGGCGCATAAAGGCATTTTCTCCCTCCTGAGGGCTGAGCTGCCGGTCCCACTGAAAAGGGGTATGGGGTTTGGGGACAAAGATAGCTACCGATACGGTAATAGCCAGCCCCCGGAACCGCTGCTGGATACGGTTGATGAGAGACTGCATGCCGGCGATCTCGTCTTCTTTTTCATGCGCCGGGTCCTGGGGCAGGCCTATCATGAAGTACAGTTTGACCTTTTTCCAGCCCAGGCTCCGGGAGATCTCCAGGACCTTGAAGAGTTCTTCTTCAGTGACCCCTTTGTTAATAATATCACGGATACGCTGGGTCCCCCCTTCTACGGCAAAAGTGAGGCCGCTCTTGCGGATCTCCTGCACTTTCTTAGCCAGCCCCAGGGTAAAGCTGTCTATACGGATAGAGGGCAGGGAAAAGGACACCCCATGATCCGAGAACTGGCGTTCCAGGCTGTCTACCAGGGTATTGATCTGGGTATAGTCGGATATAGACAGGGAGATCAGGGAAAACTCCCTGTAGCCCGTGTTTTTTATCGATTCGCGGGCCAGGGACAGGAGCTTGCCCACCGAGCGTTCTCTCAGGGGGCGGTAGGTCATACCGGCCTGGCAGAACCGGCAGCCCTGGGTACAGCCCCGGGCTACTTCTATGACGGCCCGGTCCTGTATAGCCCGGATATTGGGCAGAATCTGTTTGGTGACAAAGTCGATATTTTCCAGATCGGGCTCGATGTAGCGCTCTACCTTTTCACCCTGGGCGATGGTGAATCCATCCACACTTTTCTCAGTATATAAAGAAGGGACATACACCCCGTCGATGCGGGATAGGTCCTTAAGTATGTCTTTCCGGGATTTTTGGGCCTGACGCCCTTCCCGTACCGCCCGGGACATTTCCACAATACGGCTCTCTCCGTCTCCCAGACACACCGCATCCATAAAGTGAGCGATAGGTTCCAGGTTGAGAGCGGCCGGGCCTCCCCCCATGATAAAGGGGTCATTTTCTTCTCTTTCCGCTGCATAAAAAGCTATGTGAGACAGATCCAGCATATTCAGAAAATTGGTGAACAGTAGTTCATACTGAAAGGAAAAACCCAGGATATCGAAATCCTTGAGGGGAGTCTTAGTCTCCAGGGAGTAGAGGGGGATTTTTTTCTCCCTGAGCTGCTGTTCCATGTCCATCCAGGGGGCATAGGCCCGCTCACACACGTATTCGTCCTTTTGATTCAGGATGTGATACAGGATCTTAAGGCCCAGATTAGAGATCCCTACTTCATAGGCATCAGGGTAGATCAGGGCTACCGAGGTACGGCCCCCGTGCTCCTTGACCACCGAGTTAAATTCGCCGCCCACATAGCGGGCCGGTTTTTCTACAAACGGCAGTATCTCTTTCTGTATAGTATCAAACATATTATACCCCCTGTGCTGGAATATTATAGCATGTTTTATAAAAAATATATACCCGGTATTTAAGTATGAATTGTTTTACAGAAAAGCTTCCCCTGAGTATAATAATTGAGTATATTTAGTCATGCAAGGAGGAAACATGCTATTGGAAACAGGTAAGCCCATCCCCGACTTCAGCCTCGATACCCCCCAGGGAAAGTTCAGCCCTTCAGATGTCAAAGGGAAATGGCTGGTACTCTATTTTTATCCCAAAGACAATACCCCAGGATGTACTATAGAAGCCATTGACTTCAGTAAAGAAAAACAGAACTTTGAAGAACTGGGAGCAGTGATAGTGGGGGTCAGTCCCGACTCGGTAAAAAGCCATGAGGGATTCACCAGCAAACAGGACCTCAGCATCACCCTGGCCTCCGATCCGGATAAAGAGGTCTGCAAAAAGCTGGGCGTGTGGCAGATGAAAAAGAATTATGGCAAAGAGTACGAGGGCGTGGTACGCACCACATACCTCATAGACCCTGAGGGCAAGGTGGCATTTGTGTGGAGTCCTGTGAAAGTCAAGGGCCATGTGGATGAAGTACTAGTCAAACTGAACGACCTTCAGAGCTAAAAAAGTCTGATAATACAAAGGGCTGCCGGTGTGAGGCAGCCCTTTATCTATGAGATTCTCGGGTCCCATAAGAGGGAGAGGAGTGTGTGTTTCTTTTCGCTTTTCATATAGATAAGTCTGGGTATCTGGAAAAAGATGCATGATTAAAAAAATAAATAGCGGGGCCGAACAGGCCCCGCTTCTTATACACTATCGACTATTGATTTGACTATCGACTATTGACTAAATCACCAGCCCCCGCCGCCACCACCGCCGCCTCCGCCACCGGAAGATCCCCCGCTGCTCCCGCTGCTGGGAGAGGCAGAGGCTGTGCTAAAGGCGCTGGACAGGCTGCTGCCCAGGGAGCTGCTGAACTCACTAAAGCTCAGGGTGTTGAACGAGCTGCCCTGGTACCAGTGGGGCGACCAGGATCTGTTCTCCTGCAGGGAGGACATGACTTCATTAAAGTATCCCGCCCAGTTTTTTTCCATATCAAAAGCCAGGGCATAGGGCAGAAATTTTTCAAAATTAGTGACGGTCTTCTCCGGGGGGTTAAAATACTCCATCTGCTTTTTTTCTGTGACATCGATATACCGCCGGAATCCTTCTATCTTATCCATGATCTTCCGTCCAGCCAGGGTAGGAGCCTTGAGCAGGCGGAAGAAGGTATAATTCATGACTACCGCAGTCGCAAAGAACAATACCATCCACAAGGCG
Organism: uncultured Brevinematales bacterium; assembly: GCA_964537555.1. Taxonomy (GTDB): domain Bacteria; phylum Spirochaetota; class Brevinematia; order Brevinematales; family CAYRWR01; genus CAYRWR01. Next base: position 22,587 of record CAZIAD010000014.1, on the reverse strand, counting down.
GAGGGGCCCATGTTAAGAAAAATGCCGAATACCACCAGATCGGCTCCTACAAAGAAAGAGGAGAAAAATGTCATAAAAATTGCGGCGCCGGTATTCAGGAATCTGTGCCGGGAGGAGCTGCCCGCCTTTTTCCAGGCTAAGACCACCTGCCGTAACAGGAAAAACACCCCTACATTCCAGAAGCTGAGCCATATCAGGATAAATATCTGGGCAAAATTTCCCACATTAAGGGCAACGCCCCCTATCATTATAGCTATAGTGGCGATGAGCCCGGGAATAAAAATATGCTTATTGCTGATAAAGAGTATATTTACATAATTTTTTTTAAGGCTGTCTTTACAGGCTCTTATCGCTTCTTTAAAGTCCTGATGATTGGCATTTTCCACCTTGATGGAGGGACCGCTTTCAAAGAGTTCCTTAGAGACAGCTGCTTCTTCGGGGCTCAGCAGAGAATAATCTTCATTCTGCCGGTTCAAGGTATAAATATCGTTACTCTCATTTATTTTGATATGCCCCTTTACAGCCATACTGATGATGGCCGTAGTGAATATCTTTTGATCATAGCCCATATTACTGATAAAACGCATGGAGGCGGGTGAGAGGGATTCGGGGGCTTCATAGTAGGTCATGATACTCCCTTTTTCAGGATCCTTTCCCAAAAATGCCCAGGCCAGCAGATAATAGATAAAAACGAAAAGGATTCCCCCCATGATAAAAAACATACCTCTGTTGTCTTTTACCAGTTTAGCGATGGCCTCCTGCCGGCTCAGTGGCTGTATAGTGTCATCCTGCCATTGCAGCCTGATGGTCCAGCCCTCTCCCAGCTTCAGGGAATGTCTCAGTTTAAATTCCATTTGATCGCCGTTGCGGCTAAAGTCATAATCTGAATCAGTAGAGCCTGACTTACCCTGCCAGGCCTGCCTGTCCTGAATATTCCTGGCACTGCCTTCGGGCATCCACAGCTTAAGACTGGCATGCAGTATGGGAAATTTCCACTGATCCCCGATCACATTCCAGTAGAGGACGCTGCTGTTGGACACCGATTCCAGGGCATCTGAGACGGTATAGATGATGCTGTACTGGTACATACCCGGATCCAGGTAGACATCTTCATCCCCGATGTATACCCGCAGGAGATTATAATTATCTTCAGTATGATAGGGCTCCGGTTCCCCGTTTTTCCTTATCTCCTGAACTTGCACATCATAGCGATGGACCAGCCCCCCTTTCAGGGCCCGTGACTGAGGAATATCCCGGTAGATTCCCCGGTTGATCTCCTCATTATTGGCATAGACCTTAATGTCCTCCTGGATGAGCAAAGAACGATCGGGCCGGACTTTGATGGTGATATTATAATCATGTATTTTTTCCAGCTCGCTCTGAGAGTGCAGTAAGGCCAGTGGGACAAATCCCGATAATAGTAATAAGATGATTTTAATGAAGTATTTCATAAAACCTCCGGAGATCCAAAATCACATTCTTTATTCCGGAGTATAACATGAAGTGTTTTTCCCTGCAAGCAGTATCAGGCTTATAAGACCCCTTCCGCCTGAAACCAGGCCAGCTCATCTTCCAGGGTATCCTGCAAGGGCCGGGCCATGAAGCCCAGTTCTTTCTGAGCTCGCCGGGCTGTCATATAGGTATTGGTCCTCAGTATGTCCAGAGCTTCCCGGGTGAATATGGGCTCGGTATGACTGAGCTTAAAATAGAGTTCTGCCACCAGTGCCGGAAAGCGGAGGAACCACTGAGGCAGGGGAAACTGCCGAATCTTCCGTCCCAGGGTGTGAGCCACCATTTGGAAGAAATCCCCCAGAGTACGTCTTTCCCCGGACAGGATATAGTTATGCCCGGCTACTCCATTCACGGCTGCCAGTATCTCAGCCCGTGCCACATCCCGTACATCCACAAATGAATAGGCTCCCTCCAGGTCTATCTTCATACGGCCCCGGGCAGCCTGCAGTATCCATCGGCCCAGCTTGGATGGCCGGTAGTCATAGGGCCCGATGATGGCTGCCGGATGCAGCACTACAGCGTCCAGTCCCTGAGCGGCTGCTTTAAAAACGGCCCGCGTAGCCGCAGCCTTGGTCTTGCCGTAGTCGCCCAGGGCAGTAGCCGGATCTATGAGGGATTCTTCATTCATGACGGCTCTGTCACTGAGCGGTGAGAATGCATGTACCGAGCTGGTATAGACCAGCCGCTGCACCCGGTTTTTTTGGCAGGCCTGTATGATATTGCGGGTGCCCCCCACATTGATATCCCTGAGAAGCTGATACTGGTCCCGGGATATAGATATCATAGAGGCCATGTGGAATACCCAGCGTGCCCCTTTACATAGCTGATGGACCGCCTCAGGATCACGTACATCTCCATAGATATACTCCACATCCAGGCCCTGTAAGACTCTGGTATCTTCCCCGGGCAGGACCAGCGCCCTGATCTTTTCCTTATATGATTGCAGCTCCCGTACCACCACATTTCCGAGGTGGCCTGTGGCTCCTGTCAGTGCGATCATTTTACTTTCTCCTTTTCTCTCTCCCCGGCCAGGGCCAGGGCCGTCCATACTGCACCCGCCAGATCCAGTATACCAAACACTAATACGATAGCACTTAGCCATTGGAGTAATACAAATACCGTTAAAAATACGATCGCGGACATCCGGGTGGGGATAGTCCATTTATAAAAGGCTGTCACTTCCATTTTACCCAGTATCAGGTAATATATTCCCAGGAAAAAGACGACCATACCCATCATGCGGGTTATGACCTGTGCCTCAGGGTTTACAGATGTGAGTTCCAGGACCCAGTAGGGAAATATTAGCAGTAATAATCCACTGCCCATCACATAGAAGCTGAACAGGAATATGGATCGGGAGGATGCTTTCATTTTTTTCTCCTTAAAAAAGTGGCCTTCTAATATTAGTATAGTGAGCGCTCACTCATTAATCAAGTAAAATATACTGTTTTTTTAAAATATTTTTTTGCAATTACACAGGATATCCTATAAAATCAGATCAGGTAAAATAATTTTCATATTTAGCAGGTCACATGAAAATACTGCAGCGTCAGATCATAAACAATCTCAGCGTAGGGCTGATTCCCATCCTATTGATCATAAGCATTATATTCTGGGTAAATAAAAGACAGGCTGTCAAAAGTACCAGTCAGAAACTGGTTTCATTAATAGAAAGCTTTAATACTATACTGGATTCAGACCTCAGTAAATACAGGGATTATGCCTACTTTGTGGGCGCTGAATCCGAGGATTATATCGTAAACGGCCGCTTTATAACTACAGATTTCCCGGTAAACATTGAAAGCTTTGATTTTCGTTTATATGAAGTGTTTTTTGGAGAACGGCTGCTCTATCATGATCAGTACAGCTGGCAGGACCATATCTATTATGCACCCCCAGATCGTGTTAAATATATATGGAAATCCATGGCTTCCATGGAACATTCCATAGACTTTAAGATGTCTTATCCTGAGATCCTGTCTAATACCCTGGTTTTGCGAAATTGCGCCTTATTGACATTACAGGACTTTAACAGAGTGGGTTTTGCTTCTGTGATTTCACCACTTGACGTCACTTATCTGTCAGCCCTACCCTTTATCAATCAGGATATCACATTATTCATCCAGACTTCCAATGGTGTCACCTTCAGTGATCCGGAAATGAATACCCTTCAGAATCAAAAAGAACTCATGAAAGAAGAAATGGGCAAGTCCGGACAATACAGTATAAAAAGCCTCGATAATAAACAGAGATACTACTATTATAAACAAAGCCTTTATACAGAGAGGTTGAGAGTCTCTAACCGATTTGTGATAAATAATCTGGCTGATGTAGGTATCTTATATAACTACAATGCGATGAATAAAGAGTTTTTCCTGTACCGCAGGATTATATTCATTATTCTCATCATTAGTGTGTTTGCCTTTCCAGTGATTTCCTATTTTTCCGGAAAGAGAATATCCACACCAATCTATAATCTGAAAAATCAGGTGGACCGTTTTAAAAAAGACTATACCCAGGTCCCGGAACCGCCCCAGATCACGGATGAGATCTCCATGCTGCAGCAGAGCTTCAGTGAGATGTCTCATGCCGTGATCCAGAAGTCAGAAGACCTCACTACTGCCCTGACTGAGCTGGCTCTGGCCAATGAAGCCCTGGGCGAGATGACTATCAGGGATGGACTGACCGGAGTCAATAACCGGCTCTATTTCGATCAGAAGATCGAAAGTGAGATAAAAAGAGCCGGAAGGTTAAATGAGACCCTATCCCTTATGATGATCGATATAGACTTCTTCAAAAAAATAAATGATACTTACGGACATGAGGCAGGGGACGAATGCCTGAGACAGGTGGCCCTGGTATTTAAAAAGCATGCTAACCGCAGCGGGGATGCTGTGACCCGGTACGGGGGAGAAGAATTCTCGGTGATCCTGCCCAATACCGATATCAAAGGAGCCCAGACCATAGCAGAAAGAATGCGCAAAGATATAGAGTCAACCCCCATGACCTATAAGAAAAAGGTGATCAAACTGACTGTCAGTATTGGTATCGCCGGCTTTACCTCACAAAAGGACCCGGAGCTGCTCAAGGACATCATTGCCCACGCTGATTCGGCTCTGTACCAGGCGAAGGAAAGCGGCAGAAATAAAGTGGTAGTATATAAAAAGAAATCTAAGTCACAAGCAAAGAAATAGTCAGGCCTGAGCCAGGATATATTCCATCTGCTGCAAAATGAGCTCCAGTTCCCGTCCCTGGACCTGTACCGATTCATCCTGCAGCTCCTGTTTTTTCCAGAGAATATCCCCTACTCCCCATAACATCATAGCGGCTACTCTGAGGCGCTCCCCGTCTCTTTGGGAATCAAAGCGCGGGTCCCACAGAAAGATCTGGGTGATCATCTCTATACCCGAGCTGAATACCCTGCCCAGTTCCGTCCGGATCGCATCATCCTCGATCTCGGAAAAGGCTTTATACATGATACGGTAATAATTGCGTGTCTCTTTATGATGAAAATAGAAGTTCTGTCCCAGTATGCGGATGTTTTCTTTCCAGCTGGCATCTTCCCTGATCCCTTTGATAAAGGTCTGTTCCAGACTGTTGGTGACAAACTTCAGTACACCCACAAAGAGCTCTTTTTTACTGGAAAAATAGCGGTAGAGAGTACCTTCCGCTACCCCGGCCCGGGCCGCTATGTCTGCGGTACGCATAGTGTGATAATTTTCCTTACTGAGCACATCGATTGCTGCTTTTATAATAATATACTCTTTGGTCTGGCGCATTTATTTTATCCTATGCAGTATTCATATTCTTCCAGGTGAATCCTGCATCATAGACTGCAGCTGCTGAAAAATATGGTCTTCATTAAAACGCTGAATATCCGTCATTATGCCCCCGGCCATATGAGGATGGCCTCCTCCGAATCCTGAACTACCCAGTAGCTTATTTATCACATTTACGGCATGCAGGGTCTCTTTCTCGGAGCGTAAGGAGAAATTGATCTGCTTATCATTGAGGGCACATACCACGGCAAACTCGATTTCCGCCAGGGACATAAAAAAATCCCCTACTATCCCCATCAGGTTCTGAGGGCAGCCCTCTTTGAAATAACAAAAAGCCAGGCCCCCATCGATCTTTACATGATTCAGGGCATAGCGCATATGATCTATATCCCTTACCTGAAGATTGTTACGCAGGATATTATTGACCTGGTCTATATTGGAATAGCGAAACAGGTAGGCATAGGCCGTGATGTCTTCTGAACAGATTCCCCTGGTCAGCAATGCTGTGTCCATCTGCAGGCCGATGAGCAGGGCATTAGCTACATTTACCGAGACTGTGGCCTGCATCTCCTTATAATACTGATAGATGAGGGTAGAACAGCTGCCGTACTGGGGCCGGATATCGACAAACCACACATCCTCCGGAGTGGCTACATCATGGTGGTCTATCACCGCGATCTCGTCACCAATAAGGTTCGTCACGTTCTTGTTCCCTTTACAGCCATCCACGATGATGATCTTATCAAAGATATCTATGTTAAACTCTGAACTGGGATGTATATTTATGCCCAGCTTGTCTATTGTCGTACGTAAAGAGTCACGCTCTATAGTTCCGGCATAAATGATACGGGTCTTTATCTTGTACTGGGCAAAGAGCTGCTGTAAACCGAATGCCGATGCTACTGCATCATGATCCGGAAAGTCATGAGTCTGAATATAGATGCTGGTCTCATTTTGAAGTGCCTGGAGATAATGGATAAAGTCCATCAATTTGCTCATTGCTGCTACCTGCCTACACTATATTGTAATACAGTCCGGAATATTTGCAATGCTTTATATGAGGGAGAGTACGATTTTTTTCAGGTCCTGATAGGCCTGTTCCAGTTTATCGTTTATTATGGAATAAGAATAGAGGGCCCTATGCTCCTCAAAAAACCGGATCTCCCGTGTGGAAGTATCTATTCTCTTTTGAAAAGACTGCTCATCTTCGGTATTCCTGTCTCTTAACCTGCGGATCAGTTCTTCCAGTGAAGGCGGTAGTATGAAAATAAGGATAGCCTGAGGAAAGGCCTTTTTCACGTTTTCTCCACCCTGGATATCGATGTCCAGAAGGATATGTTCTCCCTGAGAGGTGATGCGGGTGATCTCAGATCTCAGAGTGCCATAGTAATTGCCATAGACCTGAGCCCATTCCACAAATTCCCCGGCGTCCCTCTTTTCCAAAAACTGATCTGGTGTTAAAAAATAATAGTCTTTTCCATTCTGTTCCCCGGGCCGGGGCTTACGGGTAGTAGCCGAGACTGACAGTTCTATATCTTTTTCAAAATCCTGAAGGAGCCTTTTGTAAAGACTGGTCTTACCTACCCCGCTGGGGCCGTTCATGACGATGATCTTACCCTTTTCTGCCTTCACTAAACTATATTCCTCACCTGTTCCCTGATCTTCTCTATATCCCCTTTGATGGCTATAGTCTGTTCGGTAATGTTATAATCACTGGATTTGGAACCAATGGTATTAGTCTCCCGGTTCATCTCCTGGCAGATAAAGTCCATTTTCTTGGCATCACCCTTGACCTTGTTCTGCAGGATCTTCTGCATCTGATCCAGGTGACTCTGGAGGCGTACCACTTCCTCATTGATGGCAGAGCGGGATGCCATTATCTCTACTTCCATGAGGATACGATTCTCATCATAGCTCTGATTTATCAGCTCATCTATCCGTTCTTTCAGTGTCTTCTTATATTCTTCCAGTGTAATGGGGTAGCGTTTTTCGATGATATCCAGGCTGGCCTGTATCCTGTCCAGGGCACCCGAGATATCACGGGCAGTGACCTCGCCTTCCTCATTCATCATTTTCACCAGCTTTTTCAGGAGTTCAGACAGCATCCTGCGGGCCAGCTCTTCCAGCTCTTCACTCTTATCCAGCCTTTCCAGCGTCAGTACTCCCTCCAGCCGGGTAAAGTCATTCATGGCGATCTCTGTCTTGATGCCGCTGCTCCGGGCGATCTGCTGCAGAGCTTCTGAATATTTACTGATCAGGCCTTCATTGATTACCACAGAAAAATTATCTGCTGTCTTTTCCACTACTTTAATAAAGAGCTCTACCTTTCCCCGTTCCAGGTACTTCATGACCTCGTTTTTAAACTCTATCTCCATCTCATTAAAATAATTGGAGGATTTAAGACGAAACTCGTAATAGCGCGAGTTTACACTTTTGATTTCCATAAAGACATCAAAATTATCAGTATTTTCAATCAGGCTGGCATATCCGGTCATACTACGCAATGGATTCTCCTATTATCGGGATATTGCTTTGAGAGCTTTTTTAGCGGCAAGCTGCTCTGCTTCTTTTTTACTTCGGGCAGAACCAGTCTCTTTATATTTATTTTCCAGTTTTACTTCGATCTCAAATACTTTGTTATGATCCGGCCCGATCTCTTTTATGACGGTATACTCCGGGTAGGATTTGTAGCGGTCCAGGCTGATCCGTTGCAGCTTGGACTTGTAGTCCCGTATTCCCAGGGCCAGTCTGTTCTGTATGTGTGGAAATATCAGTCTTTGTACAAATTTACGGGCATAATTAAATCCCCGTTCCAGGAACAATACCCCCACAATAGACTCTACCACATCCGCGCTTACTTTTCTGCGGGCCCTCTGGTCATGCAGTCTTTCCCCTTTTCCCAGATTGACATATTCATCCAGTTTCAGCATGATGGATATCTCAGACAGGGTTTTTTCATCTACCAGGCTGGATCTGAGGGCAGACATCTTGCCTTCTTTAAAACCCGGATTTTCACTAAAAAGGGAATAGGATACGCTGGCATTGAGTACCGAATCTCCCAGGAATTCCAGTCTTTCATAACTCTTGATCTCCTGGTCCTTACGGTTAAGATATGAAGTATGAGTGAGAGCCCTGTCCAGTAAGGCCAGGGATCTCACTCTGATTTTTAATGATCTGCACAGCTGCTTCAGTCTTTTTTTTCTGTCGGGATCCAGCCTGTGATTACTGGTTGTATTTCTTAAGAACAATCGTAACATCATGCCCGCCAAATCCGAAAGAGTTGCTGATCGCGTATTCTGCCTGGAATTCAATAGCTTTGTTAGGTACATAATCCAGGTCACACTGGGGATCAGGATTTTCCAGATTGATAGTGGGGTGAACGATGCCGTCCTGCAGCATTTTCACTACCGCAATGGCTTCAATACCACCGGCAGCACCCAGGGTATGTCCGGTCATGGACTTGGTAGAGTTGACCTTCAGCTTGTAGGCATGGTCTCCAAAGACCTGCTTCAGAGCCTGAGTCTCAGCTATATCTCCCAGACTGGTAGAAGTCCCGTGGGTATTAACCAGCTGTATCTGTTCCGGTTTCAGATTGGCTTTACGCAGAGCATTTTTAATAGCCAGGGCTGCACCTGATCCGTCAGGACGGGGGGCAGTAATGTGATGTGCATCCGCACTGACTCCATAGGACACTATTTCCGCGTAAATCTTGGCTCCGCGTTTTTTAGCATGCTCCAGCTCTTCCAGTACCATGACACCGGCACCTTCAGCCATGACAAATCCGTCACGGTCGATATCAAAGGGGCGGCTGGCCCGGGTAGGCTCATCGTTACGGGTAGATACAGCTTTGGCCTGGGTAAATCCGGCATAACCGATGCGGTGCATGGCTGCTTCAGATCCGCCACAGATCATAATGTCGGCATCGTCAGCCTGGATGTGGTTAAAAGAAGCGGCAAAGGCATGGGAAGCGGTAGCACAGGCAGAAGATACAGCATAGTTAGGCCCCTGGAAGTTATACTGTATAGAGATCAGCCCGGAAGCAATATCCACGATCAGCATGGGGATAAACAGAGGAGAGATCTTTTTATGTCCCCCTTCTTCGGCCATACCCATCTTGACACAGTTTTCGTAGTAGGTCTGCATTCCTCCGATCCCGGATCCCACGATGACTCCCGCTCTTTCAGGGTCATGTCCCCCGTTTTCCAGGCCTGCATCTTTGACGGCCTGCTCAGCAGCATAGAGTGCGAAGTGGGAAAACCTGTCAGATCTTCTGAATAATCTGCGATCTATCAGTTCTTCAGCATTAAAGTCAGCATCTTTTACTTCTCCACCGATCAATGAGGGAGAATCCATAAGGTCGACATTTGTCACCTTACTGATACCGGATTTTCCTGCTTTGAGGTTATCCCAGTACTGGTCCACCGTGATACCGAGGGCATTGACTGTCCCCATTCCGGTGATTACGACTCTTTTATTTTCCATAATATTCTCCTCTTCTATATTAACAGTCTTAGGATGACATTACCATACCACCGGATACGGTGATAGTCTGCCCGTTTATATAGTCTGAATCAGAGGAAGATAAAAAGGCAACCACATTGGCTACATCTTCAGGCTGACCCATTTTTTTCATGGGTACCTGGGCAATAATAGCATTCTTTACTTCATCGGGGAGCTTATCCGTCATAGGAGTCTGGATATAACCAGGAGCTACTCCATTGACATTCACGCCACGGGCAGCCAGCTCTTTAGCGGCGGTCTTGGTCAGTGCTATGACCCCACCCTTAGAGGCGGAATAGTTAGCCTGTCCGGCATTACCCATCAGTCCGATCACAGAAGCGATATTTACGATCTTTCCACTGCGCTGCTTCATCATGATGGAATACACTGCCTTTATACCGTTAAATACCCCTTTGAGGTTTATATCTGTGACCAGAGAAAAGTCTTCAGGAGTCATCCTTAAGATCAGGTTATCTTTAGTGATACCGGCATTATTTACCAGGATATCTACAGATCCCCACTCAGACTTGGTCTTATTTACCATTTCTTCTACTTCAGAATATTCTACCACATTGGTCTTAAAAGCCATGCTCTTAACACCCATCTTTTCGATCTCTTTGGCTGTTTCCTGAGCGGCTTCCAGATTGACATCTACAATCACTACATTGGCACCTTCAGATGCTAATTTAACCGCAATGGATTTACCAATTCCGCGGGCTGATCCGGTAACGATCGCATTCTTTCCGTTTAATTTTCCCATTGGTTACTCCTTTTTTAATAAAAATAATAAAATATTACCACTTTAATATACTGGCAGCCCAGGTAAATCCTCCACCAAAAGCTACAAATATCATGTACTGTCCCCGCTTGATCCTGCCTTCATCCACTGCTTCTCTGAGTGCAATGGGGATGGTGGCTCCGCTGGTGTTTCCGTATTTGTGAATATTGGAATAGACCTGGTCGTCATTGAGTTCGAGGCGTTTTTGTACCGCTTCAGTGATACGGTAATTGGCCTGATGAGGGATGACCAGAGTCACATCTTCTTTACTTACATTATATTTTTCCATGAGCTCTTTGGCCATATCTGCCATATTTCTCACAGCCATTTTGAATACCACATTTCCGCTCATCTTAAGGAAGTGCAGGCGGTTTTTGACAGACTCTTCAGAGGCGGGGTGCAATGACCCTCCACCGGGCAGGGATAAAAGGTCTCCATACTGTCCGTCTCCACCCAGAATAAAGTCCAGTATCTCAGACTCATCACTGTCGTCCACAGCTGACACTACCACTGATCCTGCTCCATCTCCGAATAGTACACAGGTGCCCCGGTCAGTCCAGTCTACAAATCGGGACATGGTCTCAGCCGCTACTACCAGTACATTTTTGTATAATCCTGATTTAACATAGGCATAAGCCTGGGACAGGGCATAGATGAAGCCGGAACAGGCTGCTTCTACATCTACGGTACCCACATTGGTGAGGCCCAGTTTATCCTGTATGAGACAGGCTGTAGCCGGAAACAGCATATCAGGAGATAGGGTAGCCACGATGATCATATCCAGGTCTTCCTGTTTGATCCCGGCGTCTGCTATGGCCCGTTTCGCTGCTTCGGCTCCCATGCTGGATGTAGTCTCATCAGCAGCGGCAATATGTCTTTCTTTGATTCCGGTACGGGTAGAGATCCACTCATCGTTGGTATCTACCATCTTTTCCAGATCCTGATTGGTCAGCACTTTTTCAGGTACGTATTTTCCCACACCAGTGATTTTAACTTTCACACAATCCTCCGATTTTGATGCTGTTTACAGCATGTGTAATTCTTCCAGGCGCCGGTGGATATTTCCCAGGATATCATGACGTACCGCATTGGCTGCAGCCAGTATCCCGTTCTTTATCGCCTTGCGGCCTGAGTTTCCATGTCCGATAAAGACATTCCCGTTTACACCTAACAATGGCACTCCCCCCGCACTCTCAGGATCGATATATTCCTTGAGCTTTTTCAGGGCACTCTGGAACAGAGGTACTGCCAGTTTTGCCATGGGATCTTCCAATATAGCTTTTTTTAATAGCCTGGTAGTGGTCCTGGCCACCCCTTCAGCGACTTTCAGTGTAGTGTTACCAGTGGCTCCATCGGCTACGATCACATCTACTTCTGTGCTGAATACATCCTTGCCTTCCACATTTCCGATAAAATTAACATCCATTTTAGAGAGCTTCTGGTAGGCCTTCTGTACGACGGCTGTCCCTTTGTGGGCTTCACTGCCGATATTAAGCAGCGCTACCCGGGGGCTGGCTACTCCCATCATCTCCCGGAAATAGATCCGCCCCATTATGGCGAATTTTATCAGGTCATTTACATCACACTCAGCGCTGGCACCCACATCCAGAAGAAGGTTTACCTTTCCGTTATTGTTGGGCATATAGGCACCCAGTGCCGGTTTCTTTATTCCCTTGGTCCTGCCCATGATGAGGGAAGATGCTACCACAATAGCTCCCGTATTCCCGGGAGAAAAGAAGGCATCGATCTCTCCTCTCTTATGAGCTTCCAATCCTTTTACGATACTGGAATTTTTTTTGGTCTTAATGGCACGGATAGGATTATCGTCCATAGTGATGACTTCAGAAGCATCCAGGATAGAGATCCGGTCTACCCGGGTCGGTTTATCCCAGAAAAATGCGCCTTTATGAAACAGAAGCGGCTCATACAGGTCTCTGCGGCCTATGGCCACCACCTCTATTTCCGGGTCTGTATCCACAGCATCAATACAGCCCTTTATAAGCTGCCTGATGTCTGATTCACCACTGATTAGGTCTACACCTATCCTGATCATACAAAGACTCCTTAGGAGTCAGATACAAGTTTAGTGATGATCTGTTTACCTTTGTAATATCCACAACTGGGGCATACACGGTGAGGCAGCTTTTTTTCCTCACAGTTAGGACAAACGGACAATAAAGGGGCCTTCATGGTATAATAGCCATTGGCTCTTCTCATTCTGCTTTTTAGTTTGGCCGTTTTATGTTTTGGTACTGGCATAGTAATCTCCTTATGCGATAATTTCAAGTCTCTTATTTTATAGAAAGAGGCTCTAATTGTCAAAGAAAGAGTAGCTAATTCATGAAATAATGGGAAATTAAGGGAGTTTCGCACAATAAATTAAACAGAGGAAGAAAAATGTATAAGAAATATCTTTGGGCTCAGGCCCGCAGTTCTGCTTTGTAGTCCTTTTTCAGTTTTTCGAGCAGAGACTCCATGAGGCCGTTCACTTCGGTGTCGGTCAGGGTCCGGGCCGCATCCTGGAGACTGATGGAGTAAGTGAGGCTCTTCTTATCAGCGTCCATATTGGCACCCTTATACAGGTCTATAAAGCGTACTTCCGTGATCCATTCATGGAAGGAGGCCAGAGTGTTTTCGATATCTTTAGCCAGCACTTTTACAGGCACGATGAGGGACAAGTCCCGGCTGGTGGCAGGGAAACGGCTGATGTCTTTGAGTATGAGGGGCTGATCGTATAAGTTCTGTAAGGGCGGGATGTGGAGCTCAGCACAGAATAAGGGGTAACGGCTATCGATCTTATGGGTGATGTCAGGATGTATCTCGCCGGCAAAGCCCAGGTCATTCCCGTTGACTGAGATATTAACGGCATTGACAGGATGAAAAAAGTCCCGTTTTCGGGAGCTGTATTTGACAGGGGCCTGTACTATTCTCTCTATGAGCCGTTCTATCACACCCAGCATGTCGGCATAAGTACAGTCTTTTCCGCTCAGCATGATACCCAGCTTAGGCATGTCAAAATAGTCTCCGGCTTCCTGCTGGAAGACATGGCCTATCTCAAACATCTGGAGGTTAGTGAAGGGGGCATGGTTGTAGTTATATACGGCTGTCTTGATCATACCGGGAAAGAGGTAATTACGGAGGTGGGTAGACTCATTGGTAAGGGGATTGGCGACTGGTATCACCGTCTTCTCATTGATGTTCATGGCTTCCAGTTCGGCTACATGGGTAAAAGGATAGTTATAGGAATCGCTAAAGCCCAGGCCGTACAGCACTTCTTTAATACGTTCCTTTACATTGACCTTCTGGGACAGGCCCTCCAGGTCTACCGGGGGCATGAAGCGGTTTTCAGGGATCTCGTTATAGCCATAGACCCGGGCTACTTCTTCTACCAGGTCGATAGGCCGGTAGATATCGGAACGGAAGGTGGGCACTTTTACTTCCAGATTGTCATCCCGTTTTACCGAGATAATAAACTGGAGGCTGCTCAGCATATCTTCGATCTCTTTGGTGGTGAGCTCGATACCCAGTTTCTGATTGACAAAGCTGGTCTTCAGGGTGATCACTGTATCTTTTATCATATTGACATACTGGTCATTGAGGGCTGACACTTTTGCAGGCGTGGACTGCAGGATGATCTCTGCGACCCGGGCCAGAGCCATGGGAGTGATACCCCAATCGGCGGTGCGTTCAAAGCGGTAGGAGCTTTCTGTCTTTATACCCAGGCGTTTAGAGGTAGACCGGATGGCTATGGTGTCAAAAAAAGCGGATTCCAGCAGTATATTCTGCGTATTATCCAGGATCTCGGAGTTCTGCCCCCCCATGATACCGGCCAGGGCCACGGCTTTTTCCCCGTCTGCTATGACCAGGTCTTTTTCAGTGAGCTCATGTTTCTGTCCATCCAGGGTCACAAACTTTTCTTTTTTAGTGGCTGCCCGGACATTGATCTCCTCTCCAGCCAGGCGATTCAGGTCAAAGGCGTGAGTAGGATGTCCGTACTCCAGGAGCACATAATTGGTAGCGTCGACTACATTATTGATAGGCCTGATACCGCACAGGCTGAGCTTACGCCGTATCTCCGGGGCGGAGGGTTGTATCTTTATCTCCCTCATGATACGTGCTGAGTAGCGGGGGCACAGATTACGGGCCTCTATCTTGATGTTGGGGATCTCGTCCAGGTCGTTTTTCAGGTCCACCCGGGGTATATCCACTTCCTCTCCCAGCATAGCAGCCAGCTCCCGGGCTACTCCTATCACGGAGAGGCAGTCCGAACGGTTGGAGGTGAGCTCTATGTGGAACACATGGTCTGCCCTGGTCCATACCGCAAATTCCTGCTCAGCTATCTTATCATCGTGTCCCAGTATCCAGATATCATCACTCTTTTCTTCCAGTCCCAGGAATTCCCGGGGCAGGAGCATACCCTGTGACTCTACCCCTTTCAGTTTGGCAGCACTGATCTCTACCCCATTGGCCAGTCTGGCACCAGGCTGGGCGTGGACCACATAGTCCCCTTTAGTGATATGGGTGCTGTTGGTCACCAGTTTAAAGTGGTCTTTTTTATTTTTGATCTTTACTACTTTGAGCCGGTCCGCATTGGGATGAGGGTCTACCGACACTACTTTGGACAGCAGGATGAGGTCGGCATTCTCTTTTTGAATACCCACTGGTACTATTTCTTCTACTTCCAGGCCCATCATGGTCAGTCCGCTCGCAATGTCCTTAACGGGCAGCTTGCATTTCACATATTCTTTGAGCCAGTTTACGGTTACGATCATGGAGTTCTCCTACTTTACAAACTGTTTCAGGAAGCGCATATCATTTTCATGAAATGCCCGTATGTCCTTTATACCATAGAGCAACATAGCGATACGCTCGATACCCATACCAAAGGCAAAACCCGACACCTGATCCGGATCATAGCCCACATTTTTGAGGACCTCAGGGTCGACCATACCACATCCGGCGATCTCCAGCCACTTCCCGCCAAACAGATTAGGCGAGGACACAGCCAGCTCGGCGGAGGGCTCGGTAAAAGGGAAAAAGTCGGGCCGCATACGGATCACCGTCTCTTTACCGAACATAAGCTGGGCCCACATCAGCAGCGTGCCCTTGAGGTCGGCAAAGCTCACATTTTTATCTATGACCAGGCCTTCGATCTGGTGAAAGGTATAGGCATGAGTGGCATCTACTGCGTCCCGGCGGTAACATCGGCCGGGAGCAATGATAGCAATCGGAGGCTGCCGCTTCTTCATCTCCCGTATCTGTACAGGAGAAGTGTGGGTACGCATGAGCCAGCCCTTCTTCAGGTAAAAAGAGTCCTGGTCATCCCGGGCAGGATGGTACTCCGGTATATTGAGAGCATCAAAGTTATAAAATTCTTCTTCCAGCTCGGGACCTTCTACGGTGGTGTAGCCCATTTTTTCAAATATAGATACCACCCTGTCCCTCACCAGAGTCAGGGGGTGCTGATAGGACATGAGGGTATGCTTGCGGGACAGGGAGATATCATCTACCCCCTGGGCCAGCTTGGCATCTCTGAGCTGTTTTTCAAAAGTGGCAGAAGCTTCATCCAGGAGTCTTTCTATGTCCTGTTTTACCTCATTGGCTGCCTGGCCTATTTTCTTACGCTCTTCTACAGCCATAGCTCCCAGGTCGGACAGGATATCTTTTACTACCCCTTTTTTCCCCAGGTACTTGGTGCGTATCTGCTGCAGGGCATTGAGGTCCACTATGCTGCCCAGGTCTTTTTTAGCCTCTTCCAGGATTTCTTTCAGCTTTTTTTCCATATCTTTCCCTTAATAACCGCCGCTGTAGTTTACAGCCAGCTGGAATAGATCGTCTTCTTCCCTGTTAAACAGATGGGCGGCCAGTCCGGCATTCTGTGCTCCATCCACGTCACAGTATTTAATATCCCCGATAAAAAGTGTCTCTGTTTTGACAGCCCCCAGACGCTCTACAGCCAGGTCAAAGATCAGGGGATGGGGCTTGAGCACTCCTACCTCATCGGAATACAGCATATCATCAAAGAAATGAAAAATACCCATTTCCTTGAGCAGGAGGCGCAGCACATCTCCCGGGGTTTTCCCGGTATTAGAGATGATGGATATCTTACAGCCCTTATCTTTGAGATGTTCCAGTGCTTTAGCCGCATTGTTCATCAGTTTAGGGTTGATCTGTAACACCGCATTGATATAGGCATCATACACTTTTTTAAATATCACTACATCCTGTATGCCCAGCAGGTCCAGGAGTTTCTGCACCTGGTAAAAGGGGGAACAGGCGTGATTACTTTTTTCATGTACCGAATGATAGTACAGGGTCATCTCACCGTATTTTTCCCGAAGATCAGCAAATTTCACGGGATAGAGGCCCTTTTCCAGGATACTATAGATAGTATCCAGGCGGTACTGTTCCCGTTCAGCATATCCCTGATCCATTATCAGTGTGTTATACAGATCAAAGATAAAATACTTATACGTCTGCACTATCATCGTTCTCAGGCTCATCTCCACTAATGGTAGAGATAGCAGAAACAGCATCATCATCATTGAGGTCGATCATCTTGAGCAGATTGGAGGACAGGCTGTCTACAGAGTAGGACACCCTTCTTCCGGCCTTGGTGGTGATCACGATATTGTCTCCGGCCTTACATACCGTCATATCCGCCAGTTCGCGCTTCTTGCTGATATCTATGACTTTAAATCCTTTTCCGCCCCGGTTGGCGCGCAGGGTAAAGTCCTTGGCGGTCAGCTTCTTGCCCTTTCCATCGGTAGTGATGACTACTACAAATTCATCCTTCTGAGCCGCACCCATACCCAGGACCAGTTCCTGAGCATCACCGCTGGTACCCACACAGTTGGCACCGGCTGCACCGCGGCTGTATATAGGCAGCAGTTCCTCTTTGATGCGGAAGCCTTTACCATTCTTCTTGAGGAAGAAGAGCTCCTGCTTTCCGTCCGTGACCAGGGCCCCGGCTACGGTATCACCCTTATTGAGCTTTACGGCTATGATACCCACACGCTGTATGGAGTCAAAGTTATCCAGGCTGATACGGGGTGCTTTTCCCTTGGCAGTGATAAACACCAGGTTACAGTCGGGATGGAACTCATCTATAAGCAGTACCGAGGAGATCTTTTCTCCATTGGACTCTATGGACTTCAGTCTGTCGATATTGCGGATATGTCCCCGGGTGATCCTGCCGTCATTGGAACCGGTGATCTCATATCCCTTGAGGGAGTAGACCCGGCCCGCATCGGACACAAACAGGACGGTATCCTTGAGGTGTCCATACACGGTGGCAAAGATATAGTCATCCTGCTCCAGGCGGTCGGAGTCAGTAGCGTCTCCCTTACGGCCTTTGGAGGTACGGCTGCCTGTCCTGAGATAGCTGCCCGTCTCACGGATGATAAATCCTTTCTTGGATACAGTGAGCAGCATCTCCTCGTTCTTGATGAGCTCTTCCTGGTCGATAGAAGCGGTCTCGATAGCTCCGAACTGGGTACGGCGTTCGTCACCGATCTCCTTGATCATCTCGGCCAGTTCATCTATGATGATCTTGTTACGGATCTCTTCTGAGGCCAGGATGGCTTTCAGCTCTTTGATGAGCTTGAGCAGTTCATTCTTGCGCTCGATGAGCTTATTGGTCTCCAGGTTAGTGAGCTTCTGGAGGCGCATGTCCAGGATAGCCTGTGACTGTATCTCGGAGAGCTTAAAGGCCTTCATAAGGTTGGTACGGGCTGTGGGGGTATCCTTGGATGCCTTGATGATGCGTATCACTTCATCGATATTATCCAGAGCGATGAGCAGGCCTTCCAAGATGTGCAGCTCTTTCTCGGCTTTATCCAGGTCATATTTGGTACGCCGTATGATCACATCCCGGCGGTGTTCCACATAGTGCCCCAGCATATCCCGCAGGTTGAGCACACGGGGCTGGTTCTTGACCAGATTCACAAAGTTCATGCGGATCTTGACCTTCATGGAGGTAGCTTTATAGATGATGGTCTTGATAGCTTCAGCGTCTGCATCCTTGGTGAGGATGATATTTACACGGATGCCTTCTTTAGAAGACTCATCCCGTACTTCCTTGATCTCTTTGAGGATGAGATTGTACTTACTCTTGGTATCCAGGGCCAGATTGGAGATCTCTTCTACTATCTTACTCTTGATAATACGGTAGGGGATCTCGGTGATGATGAGAGAGCGCTGGGTAGGCTGCTCTTCATACTCTATCTTTCCGGCCAGCTCTACTGAGCCGTTTCCGGTCTCATAGGCTTCCAGCAGTTCATGTTTATTGGTAATAATACCGTGGGTGGGAAAGTCCGGCCCCGGCATATACTTCATCAGATCCTTAATACTGATCTGGGGGTTCTTGATATAAGCCGCCACTGCCTTGGACACTTCGGTGAGGTTATGAGGGGGCAGGTCGGTGGCAAATCCTACCGCGATACCGGCGGTACCGTTACACAAGAGCTGGGGAAATTTGCCGGGGAGTACAGAGGGCTCCTGCATTGTATCGTCAAAGTTAGGGCGGAAGTCTACGGTGTCTTTCTTGAGGTCATCCAGCATAAACTCGGCCACCCGGGACAGCTTCATCTCGGTGTAACGCATAGCCGCGGGGGGGTCATCATCGATGGACCCAAAGTTACCCTGCCCTACAATGAGAGGGTAGCGCATATTAAAGTCCTGGGCCATCTTGACGGCCGCCATATAGACGGAAGAGTCGCCGTGAGGGTGATACTTACCCAGCACGTCCCCTACTACACGGGCAGACTTACGGGTCTGCTTGTCGTGCCACAGGGCCAGCTCACTCATCGCGAAGAGGATACGGCGGTGTACCGGCTTGGTACCATCGCGCACATCCGGAATGGCCCGGCTGGTGATGACAGAATAGGCATAATTGAGGTATGAAGTCTTCATCTCATCTTCAAAGAAGGCTGAGATGAGCTGGGGTTTAGTGTCTTTACCTTTCTTGGCCATTCCCCTCTCCTTTTTGTGGTTAATTTGCAAGTGTTATTATAATGGGCTTAATGGAAATTGTCAAAGGGTGATTCAGGGCGGGCGCCTTTTTTTGGGGAAATCCAAGCAGGCAGATAACCCTGACTTCCGTCTATTCAGATAAGCCTGGACATACTTAGACCTCATTTTTTGGCTTTTCACCTCCCCTTTTTACCAGTTCCCGCACAGTGAGCTCGCTACCGGGGACTGATGGCCCGGGACTGTACTGCTGCCCACCGGGAGCTCCGGCGGCATAAGCCCGGCTTGCTCTGCCCCGGGGAGCACTGTCCCGCCAGCATAGCGAGGGCATGTCTGGCGGTGGTAGGCCATGCCTGGCCGGGTGCAGAATACAGGACATTCCCGATCCTGTCACCCTGAGTCTCTACCCTATACTGTACCCTACTATCGTAGGGGGGCTCTCCCTGTCGGCGGGAGCTGGGGCCTGGGCTGCCACCTGCTGCCGGTGCCGGTAGGCTACCGGGGGGCTTTCCGCATTTCTTTTTAAGGAAAAAAAGAAACGCTTGGCAAAGAAAATTCCCTTTTGGATGGTGGGACTATAGGGCATCGCCCCGCGAAATGGTGACTGATAGGCTAGCAGACAATGTGCCGGGCGGGCTGAATGGCCGGAGGCAGGGTAAAATCCAGGGTAGGTCAGCCCTTGTGGGGTGTAGAGTGGGGTGCACATTGAGGAGCCAGACAGCCACCTTCGGCGGGGAAGTTGAGCCTGGTTTAGTTGAACATATTCGGTCGGTTCGAGGATGAGGGCTCGGACTATTTAGACGGTGTCTTTTTGACGAAGAATCCTAGACGTCCGGCTCAGATTGTCAGGCTGATTAATATTGATAAATATCAAAAATCGCAAAGTTTTTTAATCAGTTCATTTTTATCAAGATTTAGATCATTGGCTACATCTATGAGTATTTTACTTAGCGTTCCGACTTTGATTGGTTGATGATCTGGAATGGTCAGGCTATGAGTATAATTATTTGTTCTTCTGCTAAGCCTGATATGAGAACCTATTTGTCGGGTTATCTCATACCCAAATTGATTCAGAAATCTACAAAGTTTGCTGCCATTTATATTGCGGGGTATTTTAGGCATAAATGAAAGTCTCTTCCCTGACATAGTGCAGGCGTATCACTTTTGGAATATGCCTGCCTCTTCGTCAAAGTGGCAATGAATAGCCTCTTTAATATTAGCTTTTAATTCCGGGATAGTATCAGCTTCTGTAAATATTGAATATCCTAAACCTTCCGCAGTAAAACCGCCATCGGAAGACTCTTCTATTAAAAAAATTATCTCATTCATCCTTTTGCCTCCCTCTTCCTGCTATAAGTAATGATAATAAAACTTTTACAGTATGTCTACTTAATATGTAGAAAAAATATGAATTTATCAGTGTATAAGGTGTTCTGCTCTACAGAAACGTCTACCCAATACTGTACCCCGCTATCGTAGGGGGGCTCTCCCTGTCGGCGGGAGGCACGGCATAGGCTGCCACCGGGTGCCGTGCCCGGCGCCAGTCGGGGGGCTCCCGCTTTTCTTGCAGGGCCCAAGAAAAGCTCCAAAAGAAGGGCCTTTTTGGTCGGTGGGACTATAGGGCATTCCACCGCGAAATGGCTGCCGGAGTGTAGCAAGCTATGTGCCGGGCGGGCTGAATGTCCTTACGGAGGGGTCCAGTCTGGGGTAGGTCAGCCCTGGAAAGTGTATAGTTGGGCGCACATAGCGGAGAATAGCAGGCAGCCTTCGGCGGTGAAGTAGGGCTTGGTTTAATTGAAGATTTTCTTTCGGTTTGAGGATGAGGGCCCGGACTTTAAAGACAGTACCTACTATTGATGCATTTTGATTTTCCCTGTAACTGTCATCCTGAGTATCTACCCCACTATTTACTTAACTACCGAAGGATCTTTCTCTGTCGGCAGTAAAGAGTGCCGGGACAACCCCTTTCGACATAGTAGGAGGGCTCGGACTTGGTATGAAAGGGCCTCTTGTTTAAAACAATATCTATGTTGGTTAAGCGAAGTGCGTATTTGAAAAAATATTTTTCATCGATTTAACAAGATCTAACAACTTCAGAAGATTAGGGTATATATAATCTAAAGGAGAGATCAATGGAAATATGGAAAACCCCCCGGCATATCATTATCGACCTGGGACATGACCCTGCTACTTTTCACCGCCTGAAGAGGGAATTTGGAGCTAAATGGAACTACCAGCAGAAACGTATTGAGATCATCAATATTAATGATCACTGGCAGAACCTGTGCAGGCATTTTCCACAGGCGAAAAAGTATGACCTCATTCAATATGAAGAATACATGAAGAAAGAAATGAAGATGCGACATTACAGCCCTCAGACTATTGCAGCTTATACCTATTATATGATGGAACTAATGACACATCATAAGAAAATACCAGCCGACATACACATCCAGGACATGAAAGACTATCTTATCTACTTACATGACATCAAAGACAGCCTGTCCACTGTAAAGACAGCAGTATACGCCTTCAAGTTTTACTTTCGCCATATCATGCAGAGTCCTATCGTCCTGGATATCCCACATATTCGCAAGACACACGATCTACCCAAGGTATTGAGCAAGGAAGAAGTGAAGAAGATCATAGACTCCCGCCGGAATATCAAACACAGACTGTTGCTAAGTCTGATTTACTCCGCAGGATTAAGGGTCAGGGAGGCTGTCCACCTGAGACTGAAAGATATACGGCTGGATCGGGAAGAGGTCTTTATCCGACAGGGTAAGGGATTTAAGGACAGAATCAGCCTGCTCTCCCGTTCCGTCATCAGCCTCCTGGAACAATATCTAAAGGAATACCCTGTAAAAGAATTTCTGTTTGCCGGTCAGGATGACATCGGCCATCTCTCTACCCGCAGCGCACAGAAGATCTTTAAACAGGCCTGTGAAGCAGCAAATGTCAGGACAGATTTTGGTATACACTGTCTCCGTCATAGCTTTGCCACCCACCTGCTGGAGCAGGGGGTGGACCTGCGCTATATACAGAATC
>CAZIAD010000013.1:37080-73426 GCA_964537555.1 uncultured Brevinematales bacterium | reverse complement strand
TACAAGCGTCCTCTTCGAGTTTGAGGTACATTATGGGGCACACCTCAGGGTGACAAAGGGGCAGGGACTACCGACTATTGACTATCGACTAAAAAGCACATACATCACAATGCGCTCTGCATATTTAAATTAATCTTGACAGAATAGTTCTATACATTATAATTAAGTAATAATATCGGGGGAGGGTCACCTGTATATGAGTACCGGTTACCCTAAAGAGTTAGAAAAAATGGAGCAATATTTAAAATCTTATCCTGTCACATCTACTCACCCTGTAATATACGAATTGTAAAAATGCACAGTGCGAATGTAACTCATCTACTGTGCTTTTAATCTATATAATTGAGAAATTCTAGGAGGATTTAAATATGAAAAAACGGCGACACATACTTATACTTCTATTCTTATCTGTTTTTCTGGTATCCTGTGCTGTCAATCAACCGGGTTCTGAACAGGTCATACCCGTAATGAAATCATCTACCGTGCAGACATTTCTGCTGGCCCAGGTCCTGAGATGGGGGCCTTTGACCAATGCCAACACTCCCTACACCATTACATCCTTTTCCATAGTCAGCAATGTCACTAATTTTAATTATATCACAAACTATAGTGTGACCATGGCGGATGGGTCAGGTGCGGGTGTAAATACCGATACCTATTCTACCAATATTAAAAACAACACCAACTGGACTATAAAGACCGATCATAAAAACACACAGTCCTTTACCAATTATCTGAACACTATTTCCACTAATACTTTTATACAGACCAATGTTCTGACTATTGCAAACATGGGCTTGCGCTATAATATCAGCGGATATTCAGCCTATCTGGATTCACAGATCTCGATTTATAAATATGCTGAAGACACCAATCTGACCTTGTCGCTCAACACTTATGCCAAGACACCTCAGAATTCGACAGTGTCATATACCAATATTTTAAGTACCTCCACAAATAGATATGTATATCTGACAAATTTTATCACCAACCTTTCCTATTACACCAACAAATATATCAGTACTAACATTTCTATCAGCCTTTTCTCCGGCCTCGAATTTACTGATTTCGCTACATTTAAGACTGCCTTTGCCAATGCCTCCACCATGCAGATCAGTGGTAAGCTCAGTTATACTAATAATGTAGACGGCAGTGATGTCTATATGAATTCCTGGATATCAAACTATGGTATTTCCTCAGGCGATGCTACCGGTTTTTATACCAATGAAAGTAATATTCAGCTGGACTTTAACGGAGCTGATAATTTCTATCTCTCCAGTGGAACCATCCAGTCCGGGACTGTGACTGTGCCCTTTGATGTCTACTATCAGAATTCTATAAACCTGGCCCTGATTGGTAACCAGACCAATCTCTATGAGATGTTAGCCGGATCGGTACCCTCATTTGTCAGTATGGGTAATTTTACCTACAGCTTTAATTCACAGTATGTATTCAATACAAATATTACTGCTACCCTCAGCGGGATCGACAGATATCCAAATAATGCAAAAATAAGCGTCGATTTGCTGACTGGCGAATAAAACGTGAATAATATAGAAGGGAGACATAAATGAAGTTAAGAAATACTTTAGTATTACTGATTATGAGTGTATTATCGATACAGCTCTACGCAGCCACATCAGTAGATAAATCCAGTATAGTCATAGAATACAAGAAATTCGGATGGGCTGGTATCAATGCCGGATGGGATGAAGATGACTGCCTTATCTCACGGGGAAATACCCTGGATTACCTGGTAGGACAGACCAATAGAAATGTCTATCCTCTGGGTCCGGCCCAGTACCTGATTGCTCCGGAAATAGAACAGAACTGGGGCGAGCAGATCAATAATGAGTTCACTCCGACGGATAAGATCACACCCCAGAGTGCAGATGATGGCACCGACGGCGAGATACAGGAATTCTGGGTCACCTGGGATACCAACTGGATCTATTTTGCCGTCAAAGGGGAGATGAGGAATGGTTATAATAACGGTAATCCCGCTTCAGCTCAAGGTAACAATATCATGATCCTGATCAGCCGGATCGATGGCTTTGGGGTAGTGGACTTTACTACACTGGGAATCTGGAAAAAGGGGATATATACCCGTGATTTTAATGTGGATATGTTCCTGGGGGTATATGGAGGCTGGGGTTCCTTCTCTTCAGTAGCCGCCGGTGGAACACAGCTGGTAGCTTTCACGAATTTTAATAATCCCACTCAATATTATGATGTAGCTAAAAGACAACCTGCAGATTCAAAATTCACAGGGGCTACCAATAGTATGTTCTCTTTTTATAATGGAGATTATGAGTTTAATTCAGATGAGCGAGTATTTCTGGCCAAGATAAAAATCTCTACCTTCACTAACTGGATCACCAATAACAAAGATCTGAGTATTAAAGTCATGGCACTTTCTGTGGATGGAGACAGTACCGGTTCTTCCTCACTATCATTTGACTTCTGTCCCAATAACCTGGCCGGAATGAACTCCTCCAGAAAGTCTGTTGCTGACAATTTTTTCATTCTACCATTCACAGACAGTGCCGGCAATGTACGCACCGATGTATCTCCCCGTCATGACGGAAAGATCGTGTATCTGCCGGGCTCACGTGAATTTAATATTCCAGTGATTACTACTACTACTATCGCATCTAATACTTTAAGTGGCATAGGATACTCTAGAACTGTTTTTGCTCCTTCTCAGGGTGAAGTGATGAAGTTTAATGTAAATCTGCCAAAGGCCGCCAATGTTTTTGGAGGTGCTATAAAAATCTATTCCCTTAGAGGAGAGCTGGTAACCACTCTGGGTCAGGAAGATTGGGGAGCACCACCTACCTCCTCTATAGATATCTCTTATGAATGGGATGGCAAAAACTCCAGTGGGAACTATGTACCTATGGGCACATATATCTTTCTTTTTTCAGGACTGACTGAGGACAGCCAGGCCTGGAGTGAGAAGAGCTACTGTACAGTGGTCTATTAATAAACAGGGAGAAAGATATGAAAAGATCATTTATAACGACTTTTTTACTGCTTATAGTCTTATTTATCACAGTAAATCCGGGACATAGTTTCCTGCTCAAGGAATCCACCGGTGGTATCAGTACCAGTCTGGGAGGCGTGATACTGGATCGGGATATGGATGGCCTCAATATCATCTATAACCCCAGCCTGATCGCCGTATACACTGAAAAGGATCCTGATACTCTCAAGATTTCTGCATCCGGGGCGGTTAACCCCTATGGTATTCAGGGCATTAATAATGCGGCTTTGGGTCTCACCTATGGCCAGATAAAAGGTGACTTCAGTATAGGCTATGGTTTTGGATTGCAGATATTTTCTGTCAGTGAAGGACTGAGTGAATATAACATATACCTGGGAGCCAGCAGTTTCTATAAAAATAATCTGGGTATACTAAAATTCTGGGATGGGGCCGCCCTGAGCTATAACTTTAAGCTCAAATACTTTAATGTAAATCAGGATGTGACCGGTATCACCGGATTTCAGAATTCCATACTGGGCTTTGATTCAGATGTGGACTTTACACTGAGTTTTGATAAACAGCATTATTCAATTGGCTTTTTTGCTCTGGACCTTTTTGCTAATCAGCTCAGCCTCTTAGGTAACTCATCTGCTGACACTATAAAAAGAGCTTTGATACTGCATACGAAGATCAGGATCGTGGAAAACTTTGACTTCTTTGCATCAATTAATCTGACAGGAGATCCTCATTATATTTCTCCGGACAACTTCTTTAATTCTGCTACCAAGCTGGCTGATAAATACTTTGGTGTTGAAGCTACTTTTATTGATGTTCTATTTGTAAGAGTGGGAGTCAATGAAGGAAGACTGGGGGGAGGTATTGGTCTAAAAGCCAATAATCTGAAAGTCAATATAGGAGTTATTCCTATACCTGGAGTCAACTTATATTACCAGGCTGATATCTCTTACAAAACATCTTTCTTTAAAAAGGATTAGGGTAATACTATGAAAATAATAATGAAGATCAACACATCTCAAAGGAGTGTAATATGAAAAAAATACTATCAATTGTAGTTTTCATATTTATAATACTGACCTATCATAAGGCATTTGCTGGTGCATTTAGCATGTCTTTCTATGGTAATATAGATGGAGAAGTTCTCGGAACCCGGGTGTCTAATATTACAACCAATGCACGTTGGGAAGGCCAAAGTTATGATTCTTATGTTCAGCTTCAGCTTTCTGGACGGGATTTAAGTGGGTTTGAACTGTGGACACAAATCGGTGCAAATGTTAACCTGAGTAAGGCAGTCTTAAAAAACGATTATGTGATATACCCTTTAAGTACGTCCTTAGGCATAAACACAAACTATCAGGGCGATGATGCTAATAATTATTTAATAAGACAATTTCAGGCTCACATTCAGAAAAACTTTAAGATCAAGAAAGGAGATATAACATTAGCTATGTACCGGGGACAGGACCGGACTGACGTTAGTCAGCCTTATCTTGATTTCTTTGGTGATGTGGGGGATGGAGATACCAAGACCGGGATACAATGGAATGTAAATGGATTATTGGGTTTTACCACAAAAGGATATATACTGGACTATAGATCTGATGCCCGGGACAGCGATCCCAATGTGGCTGATATTCATGCCTATATGTTTGGAGGCCGTATATCAAGAAATCTGTTGAAAAAGACATATTTGAATATACTGTTGGGTGTAACAGGTGGTGCCAGCCAGTATTTCAAGACTTATTCTGTGGCAGATGTGTTTTCAACCACTAGTTTTGGAGGGTATACCAATAAATACTTCTATAATATTTTAGGGGCTGATTTAACTTTAAATGGTTCGCTAAAGGTATTAGGTGATTATTATTTCTTTATAGGTGCGGGACGAAGTTATGCGCCTGAGACTTATCCGTTTGAACAAAGATCTGGTATTGCATGGTTGGGAAATACCAATTCCTTGATGCTGATATCAGATTTTAAGTGGAATAAAAGTTTCCAGGTTAAAGATATTGACTTAGGGAAAATCTTTTTTAGTGCATATTTATCGATGAGGCAACCCAATTATCAGATTTATTTAGGCGGAGGGAATGAAAATAAATTCCAGGAATCCTTGTTTTTGACATACAACTTCCCCGTTAAAGCTGTGTCTCTTAATGGCCGTATGGAATACCTGCATGATTATGAATTCACTAACACACAATACCATATTTGGAGTGTAGGAGTTATCACCGATCCATCGGTAGTCTTTAAAAGACATTTGGATTTAAATCTTTTACTTAAGCAGGGTTTTTCATTTAATATAGCTTTTGATAATGAAAAGGGACAGACTTATGTTGGAGATTTTATTCCTGAAGGTGTTAATTATTTAACAACTACTTTTGCTGGAGAAAGTGAGCTGGGACGTATTGCTCCTCAGTTTAAGATCGTAGCTATGGGGGATACCAATAAGCAGCTGGTTTCCAGCGGAATAGAGATTCTTTTGAATATCTCTAAAACAACTCAGTTCTATTCCCGCTATGCCTACGTTTCCTCCAAAGGGTATTGGACCAAAGATGGAGACATCACCTGGTGGGATGCATTTATGCAGCTACAGTTCAGGTCTGGAAATAATTCCAGAATAACTGTGGAATATGGAAACTCCGGTGGAACCGATAATAACTTTGTTTCTGACAAGGACTTGATTAATGGCTCCAGCTTTGAAAATAAATTTTCTTTTCGTTTTGAATATTGGATATAATTTAGGATAAATACAGGAGGATTCTGATGAAACAGTTTTTTAAAAATATAGTGTTATTTTCCATGTTTATTTTGGCAAATCAAATGTATGGTGGACTCGTAATTGGAAGTGAAATGTTGTTTAATTCAAGCTATACCTATGATGAATTGAATGAGGTGAATACGGGTGGATTTGATGCATGGAAAGGTTCTGGGACTGGACTTTATGTTGGTCTTTACCCCATTCTGAATGACAAAAATATTAAGGGAAGAGTCAAACTTTTCGTAAATGCCTCTAATTCCACTTCTATTTTTGTTGGAGGGGCAAAAATTTCCGGATTTAATGATGATAAATCATTCCTTGCTACTGCTTTTTATCTGGAGCCAAGTATAACAATGTCAGATCCAATGGGATCAGGCAGACGCTTCATGTCTGATGTCTATACTACACCGATAGCTAATTCAATATTCTTTTCAGATCCTGAACATCAAAGCTTTTATCCTTATGTAGCGAATGAAACCGGAAATACCAATACATGGTTCAATGGAAATAATAATGCTTTAGGCGGTAGAAATTCTATCGGACTGTATACAACAGCTAAAATCTTAGGTGGTTTTCTGACTTTGGAAGACTTTGTTTCTTATAATCTGCATAATTTTGATTCTTATGGTGCTTCACTTAAGGCTAAACAAATTGAACTGGGACCTGTGAAACTGGATATAGGCTTAATAGCTGATTTGATGACATTTAAAAAGACTCATAATTTTTCTGAATACAATAACTACAATTTATATGATATGAATAGAAGATTGCCTCAGCAGACTAAATCTCAGGGTAGATATTTTGCCTGGGGTGAGTACTTTGATGCGAATATTTTGGACTTATTTAATGTTTTTGGGGAACTTAAGTTACAAAACACCAAGGGTAGTACCATGAATTCTGATATTAACACTAATGTTATTTCAGGATTACAGTTATATGCAGGAGTATATACAAAAGCTATAGATGGATCCATTATAGAATTATCTTTTGGCTTAATATCAGATAGAAATTTGGATAAATCATCTGACCCAGAAGTAGTCATTGCAACTAGAAATCTCATGGAAATAAAATTGAAAACACAGGGTGGTTTTGATTTAGATTTTTCAGGCATGAAGATTTTCTATACACTGGATGCTACATTTATAAATGGCAGTGATAATATTAATCCTTATAAATCCTATGAAAATGTCAATTTTGGATCTACGATGTTATCTAACATCTCTGGTATTGATGTGAAAGGTAGTTTGAAATATGAATTGTTTTACATGTTTGCCTTAAGAGAGTTAGCAAGATTTAACACAGCCAGTTTTTCTGGTGGTGGAAGCACAGATATCATGCAGATCGAAAGCCGTACCTACTTCGATGTAGATCTGGAAGACGTCACTTCAGGATTGTGGTTAACCGCAGGCCTGAGATTTGATTATATGTCTTTGACATCAGATACTCTGACTACAGTAGGTTCCTATAGTTACTTGACACCTTACGGAGAGATTAAGTATATTTTTGGTGAGCAGTCTTATGCCAAGATTTCCTGGGGTGTTCCCGAAGATTATTCTGATATAGCTAACGCGTATGGTATTCAGTATGATGCATATAAGCTCCAGAATTCTGATCTAGGTGTTGGTGGAACCACTGGTACTCTATATAATAAAGCTGCTTATTTATTAAATAACAATTATGGTTTACAACTAAGTGTCGGATTGAAATTGTAGTAGGATAAGGAGTTATATTATGAAGAAGATTATATTGTTCCTCGCCGCATTTGCTTTCTTAAGTTCCTGTACACTGGGGAAGACCATCTGGAATTCAATCAGAGACAGGTATAAACCTTATGAACAAGTCGGTACTGATGGTGATAAAGTCATGGTAAAGTTTGTATTTGATTCACCTTCATCTAAAGTAGTTTGGCTGGCTGGAGCTTTTAACAACTGGGCTAATGGTGAAAGTGCTCCCCGTTACCCGGATGTTGAACTTAGTCAGGGTGCAGTAATTGACCTGAGTATAGATGAAAAGACAGGGTACTGGACCACTATTATACCTCTTGCACCGGGAAGATACCAGTATAAGTATGTTCTGGATTCAGGAAGAGTCTGGTCTGAAGATCCTAATACAGATCACGTAGACGATGGATTTGGTGGAAAGAACTCGATTATAACAGTAATTGCTCAATAGACAAATTAAATATCGGAGGAATAAATGACACGTGTATCAAGATTAGCTGTAATTGCCGCAGCATTAATGCCCCTGCTGTTTACATCATGTAACGGTGGTGGAGGAGCAGACAGTGGTATAAAAGTAAGAGAAAAGGGTGATGTAGTCCTGACTTTTGCTATGTGGGGAACCCCTGAAGAGAATAAATCTGTAGCTAAGATCCTCAGAGAATTCCAGAAAAAAAATGAAGAGGCAAAAAAAGCAGATCCCAATGTTAAACTGATCGGCCTCAAAGTGATCACTGTAGATTCACTGAACTATTCAGATAAGCTTCTGGCTATGTTCGCAGGTAATACTCCTCCCGATGTATTCTACCTGCACATCCAGGATTTCTACAAATATGCCAGTAAAGACTCACTGTATGACCTGAATGAGTTTATTGATTCAGAAGGTTATGACACTTCAGACTTTTATCCTGAGCTGATCGATTCTTTCACCTTTGGTGGAAGTCTGTACGGTATTCCTAAAGACTGGACCTCTTTTGTACTTTACTATAATGCTGACCTGTTCAAAGCCAATGGTATTGCTGAACCTACTGCTGACTGGACCTGGGCTGATTTCCGCAATGCAGCTAAGAAGCTCACAGTGGATGAAGACAAAGATGGTATTGTAGACCGTTATGGTTTCACCATTGAGACATGGGCAGACTGGTACTATTCATGGATCAAGCAGAATGGCGGGGAAGTCTTCGATAAAAACGATAACTGGGTATTTGCCAAAGGTGAATACATCAACAAAAATGCAGAAGCTTTGCAGTTCATCGCTGACCTGATCAATGTAGATAAAGTATCTCCGGATATCACTACTTCCAAGCAGCTCGGTAACTACGAGTCATTCATGGCAGGCCGTGTGGCTATGTGTATGTACGGACGTTGGGCAGAGCTGAAGTTTAAAGACATCCAGAGTTTTAAATGGAAATATGCTCCCTTACCTAAAAAGGAAAAAAATGCTTCTACTGTAGTGACAGTGGCCCTTTCTATGGCAGTAAACACTGAGCATCCTGATGAATCCTGGGAATTGTTAAAGTATTTGACTTCTTATGAAGGGCAGATCTTTACCGCTGAGTCCGGAATCGCTGTTCCTTCTCGTAAGTCTCTCGTGAATTCTGACAGCTATCTGAAGGCTCCCGAAGTAATCAAATACCAGCCTCAGTTATCTATGACTAAATCATCTGAAGATCCTTTCATCTCGCAGCTGCAGGTAGCCAGTTTCCCTCCCAGTCATCCTAAATGGCTGGAAGTAAGACAGAAGATGGATGAGCAGTTGGAAGGAGTATTCCTGGGAACTGAAGATGCAAAAAGTGCTATCATCCGTATAGACAAGATTGCCAGTGAGATCTTATCCGGTTCACAGGATGAAGTAATCGTCGGTGACGAAGAATAAAATTAGTTTTAAAAACGATAGAGCCCCACTTTTTAAGTGGGGCTTTTTTTATCCGCTGTGCAGGTAGGAATGGGGTAATGGGTCTATGATACCTCGTTTTAAGGTCTGGTTCATTTCAGAGACTAATTCAGGGTCTTTATTGAGTATAGCCTGAGCGTCCTGTCGGGCAACCATCAGTAATTTTTCGTCCATGAGATATTCAGCAAATCTTAATTCCGGAAGACCGGACTGTCGGGTCCCCATCATTTCTCCGGGGCCTCGCAGTTTAAGGTCTGCTTCAGCGATCTTAAAGCCGTCCTGATACTGAAGCATGGTCTTCATTCTAAAAGTGGTGTCTGGATTATCATTCTCCATGCATATCAGAAAACAACTGGAAGCGAATTCACCCCTTCCCACCCGGCCTCGCAGCTGGTGCAGCTGAGACAGGCCAAAATGATCAGCATCCTCTATTACTATTGTGCTAGCATTAGGTACATCCACTCCTACTTCAATGACGGTAGTGGAGACCAGAATATGGATCCTGTTTTGCTTAAACAGGGACATGATCTTGTCTTTTTCTCCCGGATCCATCTTTCCATGGATCAGTCCCACTTTTAGCTGTTTAAAATGCTTTGCTATTTTGTGGTACATCTCGACAGCTGATTTCATGGAACTATTCTCAGATTCTTCTATCATGGGATAGATAAAATAAGCCTGCCTCCCTTTCTCTACTTCCCGGGCTACATGCATTATCATCTTTTGGTAAGCTGCTTTATCTTTTACCCAGTGGGTATTGACCGGTTGTCTGCCCGGGGGGAGCTCATCAATAATAGAAATATCCAGGTCCCCATAAAGAGTCAGGGTAATAGTGCGGGGAATAGGTGTGGCTGTCATGACCAGGGTATCCGGATGTTCAGCTTTTTGAGCCAGGGCCAGGCGTTGCCTGACGCCAAATTTATGCTGCTCATCGATAATAATAAGGCGAAGGTCTTTAAAGCAGACATCTTTTTGAAACAGGGCATGGGTACCAGTGATAAGATCTATACTGCCTGATTTCAATTGATCCAGTACCTCCATTTTCTCCTGCTTACTGAGGGCACTACTGAGATAGGCTATATTAATCCCCAAAGGAGAAAGGAGTTTCAGGGCACCCTCATAATGCTGACGGGCCAGTACTTCAGTAGGCGCCATTAGGGCACATTGACCCTGGTTTGATATTATCATGGCTGCCGCAGCAAAAGCCACTACAGTCTTTCCGCTGCCTACATCCCCCTGTACCAGTCTGTGCATAGGCTGAGAACACCTGATATCTGTTATGATCTCCTGAGTGGCTCTGTCCTGAGCTGCAGTCAGCTTGAAGGGAAGGGCATTAATAAAAGCATCATATATGTCTGAGCGATGAGTATGAAAGTTTTTATTGATTTGTTTCAGCATTTTTCGCCTCAGCATGACTGCTAACTGAAGTGAAAATAATGATTCAAAGGATAGACGTAATTTCGCCTTTTTGATCTCATCACTTTTTTGGGGAGTATGGATATACTTCAAGGCATCCCTCTTTGAGATCAGGTTATGCTGCCTGAGCAGATAATCAGGTAGTTCATCCTCCAGATCATCCGGGAGTCTACCCAGCACTTTTTGCATCATGGACCTTAATTCTGTCAATTTTAATTTTTGTGGAGTGCGGTAGACCGCCAGGATCTGCTTGAATTTATGGGATTCTTCACCCTCTTTGATCTCTTCAAAGTCAAAAGTATTAGCCTGGATCTCATTAAACTTATATTGAAACTGGGCGTAGAGGTAATAGCTTTTTCCGACTTCCAGGGTCTTTTGAAGATAAAAACGGTTAAAGGCGATAAGGAAAGCCTGTGTCTTCTCATCCTGGATCACTATCTTGGGGTGTCTGCGTTTATTGAAATAGATCATATCATGCCGCATTATTTGGATCTTACAGCTGACCGGACGTTGTTCCAGGAGACTGGTCTGAATATCTTCGAGTTGAGTCCTGTCTTCATAGCGGAAAGGAAAGTAATTCAGAAGATCAAGAACGGTACGGATATTGATACTGTCTAACAGTTCTTTTTGCCTGGTGCTGAGAGTAATGAAAGCAGATAGTGCTATATCATTGAGTTCAAAGAAATACATCTGCTTCCTTTAATAACCTTGAGACATGCGGAAACTGAGTTCTTTCTTGTAAAGATCATTGTAGTAATAACCTTTGAGACTGAGCTCTTCTTTAAGCTTGTCAGGGAAGGGCACAAAACGCCAGAATATGTAACGGGAATCTTTATGCAGTTTCTGAATGCCTTCCGATTCTTTAGTAAGCCAGAGAATATAATCTTCTATAAAGGAAAGCTTGATATCTCCTTTAACTCGCACTGCCTGAGTATACTCATAGTATCTGCCCGTGAGGCCTTCATCCATCCAGTGATAGGATGCCAGTTCCTTGGCAGTCTGCCAGCGGAAGTCCCCCATCGCCATGGCAATCGTGATCTTGGGGTTTCTGCAGAAAATAGGCACAGCCAGCCTTCCTTTAGAGGTGGCTTTATTATACTTATCATAAGGCTCCCAGCAGATGCCCATATTACCATATCCAGGTACCAGAAGTACATAGGGAAGGATACGATTGGTGTTTTGTCTGTAAGTACGGGCATAGATAGAAGGGTCCATCTGTTCGACTTCCAGCATACGGTTCAGCATTTGATCCTTGAAATTGTAATCACGGGTCTCTTTAGGGAGCAGAGGTGAGGCCAGGATGGGGAAATGATTTCCCTGTCTGCCTACACACATTTTGATCATCTGACGGATGGCACCGACTTCGCTTTCCAGTGTATGTTCATCAATTTCATAAGTAATGGCTTCACCACCGGATGTGTTTATACCGGTCTGACGTTCCAGCTCATTTAATTCTTCCATTTTATTGGCCAGTGAGTTCCGGGTGATATTCATCTCTTTTTGGACTCGTTTCAGGTTTCGGCTGGTTTCTGCGATCTCATCCAGTTTTGAGACCTGGTCATCTGAGTATATGGAATCAGCACTCATAATGGGGTCCTGTGAATGAGTGGAAATGATAGATACCAGAGAGTTTAAGCCCTGTTCCAGCATATGGCGTTGTTCCAGCAGACTCTGGTAATTACGTCTTTCCGCTTCTACCGCGCCGCTCATACGTTCCAGTTTAGCCTGGGCAGCACTGGTATCTTTTCCTTCTTTCGCCTTTTTTTTGGGCTGTTCATCAGTGATACTGGGTTTGATCTGGCCCAGTGCTATAGCCTGGAGCCATTCATCCAGATAATATATGGAATCTTCCGAGTCCATACCCTCATACTTTTGCTGCAGGATCAGTTTCTGATCTTCAGCGGACAGATACTTAAGATCCAGTAGGCCGTATCGCAGAAACAATCGTTTTGCCTGGGGAAGATTAGGATTGATAGTCTTGGCGATCTCCATATATACATCCCAGAATGCACTGGAAAGTCTTTCTTTATAGATCACTTTTTCTTCTTTATCTGTGACAGTACGATATTTTTCTTTAAGTGTTAACAGTTTTTCGACTATGTCAGGATTTACGTCCACCAGGACTTTTTTCATAAAACTGTCTGGTAAAGCATCGTATAATTTCCCCATAAATCAGCACCGTTCCCCGTAAGTATTATATATAGTATATCTTAATTTATCTGTCTGTATTGTCAAGTCTTAATTAAGTGGTTATCCTATATAATTTTATTGAATTTCATGACTAAAATTTCCAGTTCTGCGAATATCTTGTATAATATAGGAGTTCAAAAATACTTTGGAGGAATGAGGATGATAAAAATAATCGTGACCGGAGCCGCCGGGCGAATGGGTATCAGTAATATGCAGTCCATCAAGGATGATCCGGATACATCCATATGTGGGGCTGTAGAGTTTTCCGGACACCCCCTGATCGGGAAGGATGCCGGTGATGTTTCCGGTATAGGTACTCTGGGCATTTCTCTCTCCGATGACATTAATCTCTGTGATAAAACTGCAGATATCATCATTGATTTTTCCTCTCCCAAAGCTCTGGAGGCTAATGTTAAGTTTGCCACAGAGAATAAAATAGGCCTGGTAGTGGGTACGACCGGGCTCAATAATATGGATATTCTGGAAAAAGCAGCCTTGTCTGTCCCGGTAATATGGGCCCCTAACTATTCTGTTGGTATAAATCTGCTGGCACGCTTAAGCCAGATAGCCGGTGAAGTCTTAAAATCCGGCTTTGATGCCGAGATCATCGAATCCCATCACCGTATGAAAAAAGACTCTCCCTCAGGTACAGCTATAAAGCTACTGAATGTCCTCAAAGAAGTCTACCAGACTGAAGAAGTAGTCTACGGCCGTGAGGGTATGGTGGGGGCCCGTCCAGCCCGTGAGATCGGAGTCCACGCCGTGAGAGGGGGAGATATTGTAGGAGATCATACTGTGTTATTTGCCGGCATCGGGGAACGTATCGAGCTGACCCATAAGGCATCCTCCCGGGCTACTTTCTCCCTGGGTGCGATCAGAGCGGCTAAGTTCCTGAGTCAGCATAAAAAAGGCTTCTTCACTATGGAAGATGTACTGGGTTTTTAAACCCCACTTTTTATGAAAGTATTAAGCAGTGATCAGGCACGTTCCATTGATAGCAGGAGCAGTACACAGTACTCTATCCCTTCAGGCACACTGATGGAAAATGCCGGTAAAAAGAGTTTTACCATCATCAGTTCACAGTATTCAGCCTATATGGATAAGTCAGTACTGATAGTGTGCGGCGGGGGAAATAACGGGGGCGACGGAGCCGTCCTGGCCCGATATATGGCCCAAAACAAAGTCAGGGTGACAGTGTGTTATCTCTGTGATATGGAGTCTGCATCAGGGGATAAGGCACAAAACTATCAACTACTTAAATCTCAGGATCTGACCCTTATTCATTGCCTCAATATTGAAGAATGGCAGAAGTTTATACAGGATTCCGGCCCTTTTGATGTAGTAATAGATGCAATATTCGGTATAGGTTTTCACGGCTGCCTGGATGATTTCCATGGGTTGGTAGTAGCAGATATTAACCGTATTCCCCTGGTAATCAGTTTGGACATAGCCTCAGGCCTCAACGCAGATACTCAGACAGTGGAGGATAGCGTACAGGCTCATGCCACCGTCACTTTTGGGGCACCTAAGCTGTGCCAGGTCGATTACCCCGGGAAATCCAGGACAGGGCGATTATTTGTGGCTGATATTGGCTTTCCTGCTCCTTTAATGGAGGATGAAAGCCTGAACATCATGCTGGTCCAGAAATCTGATGTAGCGCAGCATCTTATAAAGAGACCAGCCTATAGCCATAAGGGAGATTATGGTCATGTACTGATAATAGGGGGCCAGACAGGTATGACTGGTGCTGTGGTACATGCCGGTCAGGCAGCCTACAGGTCTGGAGCCGGCCTGGTCACAGTCTCAGCCCAGTCAGGACAAGAGGCATTATTTGCTCCCTTCCCAGAGCTCATGCTGCTACTGCATGACAGTCCTGAACAGATCATGGACTTTATAGGAGAGAAGAATATTCAGACTATCCTGATGGGCTGCGGCTGGGGCCGGGGCCCGGAACAGGAGAGCCTTTTGGGGAGCATTTTGGAGTACGCGCCGGCCCATCTCATCCTGGATGCCGATGCATTGAACATTATTGCTGAGAAGGATATTCTGAAAGAAGCATTAAAACAATGCCCTTCATCTAAAGTACTGACGCCCCATCTCAAAGAGTTTTCCCGCCTGACGGGCCGTACTGTGGAGGAGATCAGGAGCAATAAAGTAAGGGCCAGTCAGGAGTTTTGCAGGGACTACGACTGTGTCCTAATCCTGAAAGATAGTGTGAGTATGACTTGTGATAAAAACGATATATGGTATAATAGTACAGGCAATGATACATTGGCCAAAGGGGGAAGTGGAGATATACTGGCCGGGATAGGGGCAGGCCTGATGGCCAGCGGGCACAGTGGGCTAGAGGCCGGAAAGATTGCTTCTTATGTGCTGGGCCTTTGTGCAGACAGATATGCCTCTCTGTACAGCAGCCGTTCGGCTTTGCCAGGAGACATACTATCCCTAATCCCTGAAAGTTTTAAAATACTGGAATCGAATAGATAGGATTTTTTTGAAAAGCATAAAAAGGATGCTATATTAAAACTATATAGGTTTGTATTTCACATTTGTGAGTATAATGCCGGTATTATATATGAGGTTTGAATGCGTATAATAAAAAAATCCCTTATTGCTGTAGGTTTTGTTTCCCTCATAGTAATCATTTCGTGTTCCATCAGGGATTATTCCAACCCTCTTCTCACAGAACAATTTAACGGACCCCGTATTTATCTGCAGTCACCTACCAATGGAGATACTATCAGTGGAAGTGTGGATGTGATCGGTTATGCTACTGATATCTCACAGGTATCCCGTATCGAGATCCAGACTGAAAACGGTGTCATCACTGTGCAAAACCCGGCATCTTCCCAGACCCTGGCCTTTAACGTCAATGTTCCCTTTTACAGTATGGGGACCAAGAGCCTGACTATCAGGGCCTATGACCGTTTTAATATCGCTACTACCTTACAGTTAAGTATTTACGTAGATATTGTGTCACCATTTCTCTACGTGGCCAGCCCCCCTGATTATTTTTATTATACTAATACCGTCAGCATGTTCTTTGCGGGGACTTCGTCCATATCTCAGGGCTTCATATCACAGATCACCCTGGAAAGAATGAATGACGCCTCATTTTTCACAGTGAGTGGCATTAATAACTGGTCTGCCACGGCAGGATTACTGCCCAATACTACCAATGATCTCAGGGTAACGGCAAGCAGTGACCGGGGAGTAGACCGGGAGATATACTTCAAAGTAGTGAGGGATAATATTGCTCCTAATGTGATATTTACCAGTCCCAGTGATGGGGCGGATGTCCCCAGGGATCTGCTGCTTGAATTGTACAGCTCTGACAGCCTGTCCCCCATAAGAGGCACTATATACCGGGTAGATAACGGAAATTACAGGACCAATGGCTTTAGCCAGTATACCACTGATGAGTTTTTAGGCCTCACTAATGGCCCCCATATACTTTATGCGCAGACCCGGGATATGGCCGGCAATGATTCCCCCCTGAGGTCTATCACAGTCAATGTCGATGATACCATCCCCAGTATAAGGATCATGGTGCCGTGGTATATCACTAATCAGTCTGTGGTCAAAATGTATGGCCGCTCTACGGTGGGAGTGGGATATAGCCTGAACAATATAGCCATCAGCGTAAATGGCGGCCCTTATAATACGGTAAACATGTTTAATAATAGTTCTGATTTCACCTTTTGGACCAATTCCCTGACCAGCCTCAGTCCTAACCAGGACAATACCGTCACTGTGAGAGCCATTTCCAGTATGAACAAGACCAATTTTACCACCCGTCATTTTTATGTGGATACCAATCCTCCGGTCTTTAATATACTCACTCCGGCTAATGGGAGCATAGAACCGAACCGTGATTACTTTGATTATATGATAGATGTCAGTGATGCAGAGACGGGTATTGCATTCATATCAGTAAATGTAATAGTGGGCGGCATAACCAATATGACCAACACCCAGATCATTAACTGGTATCCCACTTCCTACTATGATGCCGGCAGTAGTGATCCTGTAAAGGGAGGGGCTGTGGTCACAAATATCATCACGGTATATGACCAGGCATTCAATGCAGCGGTGAGGACCAATGTGGTAGAATTATACCCTGCCATCTTTGTAGGACCCAATCCTATAGGCAGCACTAATAATCATGGATTTGTCCATCAGCCTCTGGCCAATATAGAACACGCCGTGAACCGGGCCCGCAGCCTGGGAGTGACCAATGTGGCTATTCTGATGGGTAACTACACCCCGGGATTTGGATTAAATAATACCGGCTCAGGCCTGAACCTTTCAGGGAATAATATACACATATATGGAGGCTGGGATCCTGCTACCGGTAATCAGACAGGAAAGACGGTATTAAATGGCCTGGGCTTTTTGGAGCACATTATTAGGATACAGAATGCTGATAATATTGACCTCAACAGATTGAATATATTAGAGGGTAACAGCGGTACGGTCCCTGAGAACCAGGGGGGTGGACTCTATCTGAACAATGTAATAAACAGCCGTTTTACCGAATTAGTGATTTCAAATAACGATGCCGGAAATGCCAATTCCAAAGGTGCTGGGGTCTATGCAAATCAGGCTAATAATAATTATTTTCAGGCCCTGGTAGCATACAATTCCTCCGCCGAAGAAGGAGGGGGGATCTATTGGTCTGGCAACAACAATAAGCTGGAAATGATCAATTATAATAATTCAGCGCTATTCAGTGGCGGAGGAATAGCATTACTGGGTACTGATAATGTCTTATCAGGTAGTATTGCGTATAATAGCTGTGCTCGTAATGGGGGAGGTATTATATTCATTAATACCAGGAACACTCTGGTAGATGCTGTTATAAATTACAATATTTCTTCAAATGGAGGCGGGATATACATTTCCAATGGTGATAGTGACCATTTACTCAGCTCTACTGTTTTTAACAACAACCAGGCCACTAATGGAGGGGCAGTTTATCTGAAAAGCGGGAGAGATTTCACCTTAGATGCCCTGATCCATCATAACCAGGCTTATATTGGGGGCGGACTTTATCTGGATAATGTGATGAATATTGCAGTCAATGGAAAATTTGCCTTTAATACATCCTCAAAGTCGGGCGGAGCCCTTTATTCATTCAGGGGGATGAATCTTAATTTATATTCCACCATAATTTCCAACCAGTCTCTTAATGGGGGCGGATTGTATTTGGAAAACGTTAACTCTTTTACCCTTAATCCTGTGGCAGATATCCGCTACAATTATGCTTACGGAACTGCGGGTGATGGTAAGGGTGGTGGGATAGGTATATTAAAAGGGCAGTCTATTGTATTACGGGGAGCTATTCACGATAACCTGGGAAATCTGGGAGCCGGGCTCTATCTCTCAGGTGCAGATGATGTAATGATCTACTCTTTGATTGACCGCAATACGGCATCCTCGCTGGGAGGAGGAGCCCACGTGCTGATGTCAACCAATGTCTACTTTTATGGTAATGTGCTGAAAAACCGGGCTCAGAATGGGGCCGGTATGTATGTCTCGGGCAGATCCATAATCGTCTACTCTACAGTGAATTCCAATACCAATACCATCAATAACAGCAAAGGCGGAGGTATACTGGGACAGAATCTGCGTAACTCAGCTTTTCATGGAAGCATCAAACATAACTGGGCCGGAATGTACGGGGCAGGGTTGTGCCTCATTTCTTCAGAAGGTATCACCATAGACTCTGCAGTGTATAGTAATGGTAATAGTTTTACCACCGGCGGTGGGGGTATTTACATGGAAGGAGTGAGCAATACTACTGTCAACAGCCGGATCTGCGGTAATTTTGTACAAGGCACGGGAATCGCTGGCGGCGGGGGAATCATGATCTCCACTAATTCATATAATATTTTACTACAGGGATATTATTCCAATAACTTTGCCACCGGAATGGGGGGCGGGGGGATACTCATTGTAGGATCGGACCAGGTGGACATACAGGCTGATATTTTTGCTAATATTTCACAGAGTAGTGCCGGAGGAATCCTTATCTCATCTTCCACAAATGTAAGTATCAGTTCTAAAATTATAAACAATGTTTCTCAGAATCATGGCTCTGCATTATTTGTAAGTGATTGTGATTATATTTCTGTGGATTCATCTATTATATCCAATAATCAATGTATAAGTGATTATAGCTCTATTTCTTTTGGCCCACTATTGAATAACCATGTTAGTATCGTAAATAATAGCATATCTGGTTTTGATCCAATACAGGGTGTGTTAATCAGAGAGATCGGAGTTGATATGATAGGTCATAGTATTCAAAACAATGTATTCATTACAAACTTTACATTGAATATATATGCCGAAACGGCTAGTTATATTCACAGGACGAATGTCTATCAGCTCAACATGGCTACCAATCTGCATGATGCCTCAGTTTTTGGGGGAAATCTAGTCCCTTAGTCTTTTTTCATTATTATACTCTACCATATTTTTTGATAGAATCTTCTTTTTATTTTAATATTGGGTATTGCCTCACCGATAATTTATATTAGGGGTAATATTAAATGAGTTCTTAACACTTGATAGGCTCCTGGGTGTGGTGAAATCCGGATGTAAGAAGGGCTCTGCTTTTTTCTATTATACAGGGAATGATCCGGGGTAGTAACAAAAACGGGGATTTGTTAATGAATGAGCAGCAAAACAATTCGCAGTCACCACAGGGTGATGATTATATAAAGCTGGGCCAGCTACTGAAGAAGAGCAGGACTCCGGAGCAGAATCAGGCTATTGAGAAGATCCTCAATTCTACCCCTAAAATCTCAGATCAAATACAGAAGATAAGCCTTTATGATGAAGAATGCTCCCAGGCTAATGCCAAAGCTATAACTAAAAACACCAAACAAACAATCAGCATCTCAGATAGCACATCTGATATCAATACACATTCGTTTTATGAAAGTGAAGGCTCAGATGCAGCCGATAAAAAACGAGTACAGGCTCTTCTCACTCAAAATCATATAATCACCAATAAAGCTGCGATGAGAAATATGGATCAGATAAAACGCAGGATGTTTCGTCTCCCTTATTTATTTTTTATGTTTGGAGAGTTTAAAAAGATAAAACTATTTGCCCGTGAAACCCGCACTATTGTGGCCCGGTTTTTTCCCCCACGGGTCAGGGTAGATGCCAATCTCAGGCATCAGCTCCTCAGTATTATTCAAAAAG
Source organism: uncultured Brevinematales bacterium (assembly GCA_964537555.1). Classification (GTDB taxonomy): domain Bacteria; phylum Spirochaetota; class Brevinematia; order Brevinematales; family CAYRWR01; genus CAYRWR01. The sequence continues at coordinate 53,234 of CAZIAD010000013.1, read as the reverse complement.
ATGCAGCTGATCTCTATCCCTATCTGGATAAGATGCTGTCTATTGCGTGGCAGGTCCTGGAGAAACAGGAATACAATCTTATAGTCAGGTTCCAGGATCTCTGCATAAGCCTGGCCAATACCAAGTTTAATACCTGGGATCTAAATAACCCTCATGTACTGGACAATCTGCTGTCTCTGGAAAGATTATTTCTGGTATGCTATCAGCAGCCGGAATATCCAGAGCTCATTATCAATACTATTGACAGCATGATGAAAAAATCAGCTTTTGACAAAGAAGTAACAGACAGACTAAGTTTACTGGTAAGGCGAATACTGTTGCCGGAAGAGACCCGACCCTCTTTTTATTATTTTATATTAGCCTGTAATATGGTAAAGTTCCGCAAGTATATCACCCTAAAGGAACTTCTCAATACAAACACCCAGAATGTGATTAATAATTTTTATTTTGACTGTAATCCCAAGGTGAAAATACAGATCACTCAGTTTATCAGGCAGAAAAGCGAACTTCTGGAGCATTTTGCCAGAGAAAAATACGAGATTGAAAAAGTCTATCATTTTCTGGTAAAATTCATTAAAGAAGATGAAGAAGGTTATGATTTCCGTATTCTTTCAGCATTTTATGCCATCCTGTCCGATAAAGAACAGTTTGATTTTAACAATGACCAGTCCAGGTTGGAAAAACTGATTCCTCGCTTTATCAGTGGTTTCCTGGATCACTTTGAAGTTTTTCTCACAGGATTTACAAAGATAGAAGCTTTTGGGACTATAAAGATATTTGACCAGGAGTATGCCGGATTTGAAATAGCCAAAACTCATTCTTTTTTGGAAAAACTATATAAAGAACTGTTTAACTGCCCACAGATGACTCTCAATCGCTTCCTTTCACTGAAAAAGAAGAAGGAAGGCAAAGGCGCTTCATCTGCCGAGATGAGTCTGGTCCAGATCATTGAAGAATTGGGCGATATTATTGTGGAGTTGGGTAAAAAACTGTCTGAGATCCTGGTACATTACCGACATCCCGATAAGAGTCCCGGAACAACAGATTTCAGTCCCTTATCGCCCTCAGTGGAATTAATAAAACAGGCCTATATCCCTTTTTGGGATGCCCGTATAATATCTGATCTGGTGGTCGGTAATAAGAGTACCAGAGAAGTGATTCAGTATATAGTCCATATCTGCCTCGTTTTCGGATTATTATTGCAAAACCAGAATCTGTTTCGATTACTGGACCGTAAGAATCATGTCACCCAGGAATACAATGACCTGAACACTATGTTAAAAAGAGTGGCGGATATTATTACTTATGATAAGATCATAAAAAACCTCAGTGAATTCCCCTTTTAAAAAAAAGGCCCCCGAAGGGGCCTTTATTATTTCTTCATTTAACCTTGGATAATTTAAAGATATAAAATGAGTAGGGTTTCAAATCGATCTCTATGCCGGATCTGTCTTTAGTAAGATTCAGGGTTTTTGATGCATTAAATTTGATCGTAGTATCAGTGAGGAATACATCTGTGAGGCTATAATCGCCCTGGGGAGTCATTTTGATGGCATCCCAGGCTTCCTGTGGTATCTTGATATAGGTACGGGTACCTTTGTAGTTTTCTTCACTGTCTTCTCTCTGGAAATTCGCCACTACCAGGTATACTTCAGTACCGGAATAGCGCAGGAATGAGTAGATAGTCCTTTCCGAATAATCTTTAGACATTTTACTGTTGATGTAGTTGAGATCATAAATATTGCCCTGAGAGAATGCAGGAGTGTCTTTAACCAGGTTGAGCAGTTTTTTATAGGTATCTCTGAGCTGCTTCTGATCATCTGAAAGCAGGCCGCCGTCAAACTTACCACCATTCATCCATTTCTGGTGTTCAGGAACGCCCCAGTAATCAAAAATAGTGGTGCGGCCGTCATTACCCTGAAATCCTTCGGCTCCCAGTCCCGGTTCTCCTACTTCCTGTCCGAAATAAATCATGACCGGCCCGGGATAGAGGGTAGCCGAGAGTGCCATGCCGGGTATGGCTAAGACAGGATCATTGGAAAAAGCCTTGCTGGCTATACGCTGCTCATCATGATTTTCCAGAAAGCTCACCATGTTACCGGGGAATTTTTTTACTTTATTCCAGGCCCAATATATTCCCTTGGCATTTCCGGTCTTATTTTTTGCCTTTATGAGAGCTCTTACTGAATCGTAAAGTCCTACCTTGTCATACAGATAATCAAATTTTCCAGTCTTGATATATTTACTATATACTGCGGGATTATAGATCTCCGCAATAAATTTTACTTCAGGGTTTACTTTTTTTACCTGAGGAATAGCCCAGCCCCAGAATTCTACAGGTACCATTTCAGCCATGTCACATCGGAAGCCGTCCACTCCAAAATTGACCCAGTATATGAGGATGTCGCGCATCTTATACCAGGTATTAGGTACAGGCTCGAAATAGGTCTTGCGGCCATTTTGAATATCCACTCCATAGTTCAGTTTTACTGTCTCAAACCAGGCATTGACATCGGGCTGCTCTACAAACTGGTCATTACCGGTAGCCTTTGCGGGGGATTCTAAAAACTTTCCATCTTCAGTGATAAATTTTTCATTTTTACCCAGAGGGTCATAGCCGTTAGGGACCATAAAGTCTTTTCCGGGAAGATAATAGAAATTGTTATTTGGGTCGAATTTTTTAGTGGTATCGTCCTTCTGGCCTAAGTCTTCCACACCGGCGGGCTTGGCATCAGACTGATATTTCCGGGCCACATGATTAGGTACAAAGTCGATCAGGACTTTAAGTCCCATATCATGGGTACGTTTTATCAAAGCTTTGAATTCCTGCTTACGGTTTTTTACATCGATAGCCAGGTCAGGGTTGACATCATAGTAGTCTTTTATGGCATAAGGAGATCCGGCCCGGCCTTTTACCACATCAGCATCATCCAGAAAGGCTCCATATTTTGTATAGTCAGCCATAATGGCATGTTCCAGTACACCGGTATACCATACATGGGTAATACCCAGGTCTTTTAGTTCTTTGAGGGCAGTATCAGTGATGTCGGCAAATTTACCCACCCCATTTTCCTCAGGGGTTCCGTACTTTTTGTTCAGGGTCATTTTATTGCCGAATAAGCGGGTCATCATCTGGTAGATGATGATCTTGTTGTTCTCTTCTTTCAGTGTAACATTGGGGTTTTTAGGTATCTTTGTCTCTTTCTTGGCAGACAGATCGCTGGTACTCCCCAGAGCCAGTACCATTAATAGAGATAGAATCAGTACTTTTTTCATATACACATCCTCCATAGTAATCTAATTTTTTTAATTATAACCCAAAAAGACAATTTGAGAAAGTACAAATGTACATTTTTCCGGATTTTTGCAATAAATTTTATGAAAATCAGTCTATATTAGTAAAACAGTGGATCTGAGGTGACACTTTTTAGTATATTCTGTGTTATAAATAAGGGTAGGCAATGCGGGATAGAGATAGAGAATCTATGGTCAGGGAGCAGATAGAAGCCAGAGGTATTCATTCCCCTGCTGTCCTGGAAGCAATAGTCAAAGTGCCTCGCCATCTGTTTGTACCTAAACAGGCTGAGACCTCTGCCTATGAAGACAGGCCCCTGGCTATCGGTTACGGGCAGACTATATCTCAGCCATATATAGTTGCCTTGATGGCTGAGTGCCTGCACTGTGTCCCCGGACAGAAAGTGCTGGAAATAGGCACGGGGTCTGGATACATGGCTGCTGTGCTAAGATACCTGGGATTGGAAGTATATTCTATAGAAAGAATAGCCCCATTATTCCGCCAGGCCAGATCAAACCTGGATCAGCTGGGCCTGGAGGAGGTACACCTGAGTCTGAGTGATGGCTACCGGGGCTGGGCTGAGTTTGCCCCTTATGACGGGATCATTATCAGTTGTGCCAGTCCTGTTTTTCCGGAAGAGATATGGGCTCAGGTCAAAGACGGAGGGCGGATGCTTATGCCTTTTGAAGAAAACGGGATACAACGGCTTATGATATATCAAAAGAATAATAACAGGATAGTCTCTGAAAGCGTCTGTTTTGTACGTTTTGTACCCATGGTACCGGGTGTAGAAAAAAATTTATAAAAAAGATTTGATTTTTTGCTCTAACTGTATTAATATAGATAGTACAGTTAGGTCAAGAGGGGTTTATGATATTAAAGATAGATTACGTATCCGGCCTGGCAGTCTATCGCCAGATCGTAGATGCCGTCAAAACGGATATTGCTTCAGGACTCCTGACCCCGGATCAGGAGCTGCCTTCAGTACGTCATCTGGCCTTGCAGATCAAAGTCAATCCCAATACAGTGGCCCGGGCATACCGCGAGCTGATCTCTGAAGGGGTAGTGTATTCCCGACAGGGTATGGGATTTTATATTAAAAACAATAAAAAAGAGAACTGGGAAGACCTGAAAACAGGCCTGAAAAGGATAGTCATCGATGCTAAAGTAAAAAAAGTCGATAAAAATGAATTGAATCTTAGTATTCAGCAGACCGTAGATGAAATATATTCCGGGGAAGAGGAATGATAGTCAATTTTTCAGGAGTGACCAAACAGTACCCGCAGCATTCTGCGATTTCAGACCTAAGCTTTGAACTGGAACCCGGGACTATTACTGCATTAATAGGGGTGAATGGAGCGGGAAAGACTACTACTATGGAAGTGCTGATGGGGCATCTGCATAAGAAAGGACAGGTCTCATTATGGGATAAAGAAATGGAAGAGATTTCCTCCGCTTTCTATCCGGGACGGATTTATTATGTACCTGAAAATAAGGCTCTGCCCTGCGATCTTATTCTGGAAGAGATGCTGGAGGAGATCACAAAAAAAACGGGCCCTAGCCTAAACATAGACATCGAACACATGAACAGGCTCATGGAAAAAATGGGGCTGGACCGGTACCGGGGACAGAAGATCTCACATCTGTCACAGGGCCAGCGTTCGGGCTTATACATACTCCTGGGACTGGCATCCAATGCCGAGCTTCTGGTCCTGGATGAGCCTTTGTCCGGACTGGATCCCTATATCAGGAATCTGATCATAGATGAATTAAAAAGCAGCTCCTGGGAAGGACGCACTGTATTTTACTCATCCCATATTCTGGAAGAAGTGGAAAGAGTAGCGGATAAGGTGATCATCCTGCATCAGGGAAGAAACCTGTATGAGGGCAGCATAGATGAGCTAAAGGAAAAGTATTTTGAGATCATCCTGGAAAACCCGGAAGACCTGGATAGCCTTCTTCAAAACCCAGGAGTAGTCAATTATCGTACTCAGGAGGGAGGAATAGTGACATTGTTTATAGAAAAAGAGAAGTATAATGGCGATATAGCAGGTAAGACCTATCTCTTAAACCTCAAAGAGATATTTCTCTACCTGATTGATGTTAAAAAAACAAGCGTGGAGGAATAGAATGAGTTTGATCGAAATGAAAGGAGTCGTTAAAGACTATCCTTTAGGAGAGACCACCGTACATGCCCTCAAAGGGGTAGATATGACAGTAGATAAGGGAGACTTCCTGTCTATTATCGGACCTTCCGGAAGTGGTAAGACCACTCTGCTGAATATCATCGGCTGTATAGATACTCCTACCCGGGGTGATGTAGTGATCGGAGACAAAGTAGTATCCTCCACTCAGGCCCTGCACAGTGATGACGGTGTGCATATGAGCCAGGCTTCCAATGGCATGTACATCCTTAATGATGTACAGCTCACTAATCTGCGTCTCTACAAGATCGGTTTCATTTTTCAGACTTTTAACCTCATACCGGTCCTGGATATCCGGGAAAACGTGGAGTTTCCTCTTTTGCTTATGAAAAAGATGGAGAAAGAGGAGATCAGAGAGCGTGCTGAAAAACTGATACAGGAAGTGGGCCTGGCCGAATACATTGACCATAAACCGGCGGAACTGTCAGGAGGACAAAGACAGCGCGTGGCTATAGCACGGGCTCTGGTAACCCAGCCTGATATTATCCTGGCGGATGAGCCTACTGCCAATCTGGACTCAGAGACCAGTGAGCAGATCCTGTCCCTGATGAGAGACCTGAACAAAGTCGAGAAGACTACATTTATCTTCTCTACTCATGACCCTGAGGTGATAAAGTACGCCAAGAGAGTTGTACATATTAAAGACGGACTTATAGAAAAGAAATAGGGAGACAAAAATGAATATAATCTGGAAGATCTCCCTTCGCAACCTTATGCGGCATAAGGGAAAGAGTCTGGTGATAGGAGCGATTTTATTTTTGGGGGCATTGATCATGACCCTGGGAAATGGCGTCATCAACGGACTCGTAAAGAATACTGACAAAAACATGGTACAAAACATGACCGGTGATATTATCATTGTATCTACCAATCAGAAGGAAGACAGTGTGTTTTCCGGAATGCCCCGTCCCATGAAGACTCTCAGTGATTACCGGGGCCTGGAGCAATACCTGATGACCAATAAGAGTATAGACAAATTCCTGCCCATGAATTATGGTATAGCCATGCTTCTCACTGAGGCTAATCATCCCTCCGGAGTTGCCTATTTTGGGGTGGATTTTAAATCATACCAGGAATATTTCCCCGGTAATCTGCGCATCAAAGAAGGAAAGACACTGGTACCCGGAGAACGAGGGATCATTATGAATCATGCCTACCGGGAGAGATATTACGAAGACACCGCCCAATGGCCCATTCCTGTTAACGGACAGGTAGTAGTCTCCAATCTCCTGGGTATGGCATATACCAACCGTGAATCTTTACAGACAGTAGATAATGTAGTGGTAATGGGACTGAGCGACAGCGGTACCATGAAAGATATCCGGCTGGACTTCAAGGGTATCTTTGTATTCAGTTCTTTGAACAAACTAATGGAACAATTGAACTTTATGGACATAGAGTCCTTCCGGGAAGCCTTTGGACTGATCTCTGCTGCAGATAACCAGATAGAAGTCTCGAAAGATAATGCAGAATTACTGGATCTGGACACCGAGAATCTGGATGACATGTTTGGCAGTGAAGACCTGATAGGTGATCTGGAAGTAAAGAATACTACTCTGAAGCAGGGATCACTGAAACAGGAGAAAAATGTCATAAACAAGGATCTGGACTGGAAAGATGGTTCTTTCCATTTTGTGAGTATAAAGTTAAATCCGGGAGTGGACCGGAACCAGTTTTTATCAAGACTCAACAAGGAGTTTAAAGATCTGGGTATGGACGCCAGAGGTATAGTCTGGTCAAAGGCTATGGGTCAGATCGGTAATTTCTCCAATTTTATGCGCATCGCTCTGATAGTGTTTGTACTGTTTGTGTATTTTGTGGCGGTGATAGTGATCATGAATACTCTATCCATGAATGCCATGGAGCGTACTAACGAGATCGGTATGATGCGGGCCGTGGGGGCACAGCGTAAGACCATTGGCCGCATGTTTGTAGCTGAGACCACATTACTGTCAGCCATCTTCGGTGGTGCCGGAATAATAACAGGAACTATCATAGTGATCATTCTGGCTCAGTTGAATATCAAGGCTCCCAACGAAATGACTCAGCTGCTGTTTGGTGGAGATTATTTTAAGCCTCTCATAGATGTAGCAGCCTTTATTCAGGGTATAGTCATGCTGGCCCTGGTGACTGCCGTAGCGATCATATATCCGGTGAAAGTGGCCAAAAAGATCACTCCCCTGGAAGCGATTTCCAGAGAATAAGGCAATAGGAGAATAATATGTGGATAACAATAAAAATTGCATTACGCAACCTGTTCAGGCAGAAAAAGAGGAATATCCTCCTGGGTATTGGTATTGCCTTTGGTATGTCTATTCTGGTGATCGCTGTATCATTTACTAATGGAATGACTAATCTGATTTTAAATCATTTCATGAAAAATGCCATTGGACATATAGGGCTTACAGTGACAGAAAAGACCGGTACTACCGTAAAGGTCATCAGAGACAAAGAGTATTTCATGAAACTGATCAGGTCTAATGTCTCTGATATTGAAGAGGTAAACGGGAATTTTCAGCAGTTTACGCGTGTGATCGGTAACGGCACCAGTGACATGATGGCCCTGGTCTCTCAGTCCAGATTTGGAAATGGTGAATTCTTTAATTTCTGGGGAGCTAAAGTAGAAGAGGGAAACATCTATGATTTTACCAATAAGACTATCAATAACCCCATTATGCTCTACTCAAAAAAAGCGGAGACCCTTAAAGTCAAAGTAGGGGATACCATCAAGGTCCGGCTCAGGACTATCTATGGCCAATCCCAGGCAGCTACGCTTACAGTAGTAGCCACCATTAAGAGTCAGAATGACATGGAATCGATGGCGGGATATGTCAATATGGAATCCATGCAGATGCTGGCTGGTTATACTACCAATGAAGTAGGGGACTTTCTCATCAATCTGTCCAATGTCAATGATGCTCACCAGACCGTAGCGGTAGCTGATAAACTGCATGATGCGCTCATCCCTCAGCCGGTGATCATAGACGGCCTGCTAATGGGAGGGACAGCACAGTCTAAGATCAAGCTTATCTCATATGCCACCAATACAAATGCACAAAACATTTTAAAGCAATCTTTAAAGCTTTCCAAAGGAAGCATTGATTACAGGAAAGAGGGTGGGGTAGTGATTTCTACCGCGCTCGCTAAGAAACTGGGGCTGTCTATCGGTTCCAGCCTGAGCATAAACTATATCTCCAAGTATGAGGGAAAATCTCCGGTCTGGAACCTCAAAGTCACTGCTATCGCGGACTTTCCGGGCAACCTGGGGCCTGAAGTAGCTATGATCAGCATGCTGGATTTGTATGATAATATGTATGAATACTGGCCCCGTATGGAAGACAACCTCGGTAAGTTAACTAAGGAAGATAAGATCTATGCTGCCCTGGCTACACCTTATCAGCTCTTACCCCGCACCTACAATATGAATGACTACCGTAAGAAGCAGCAGAGTATTTCTACCATGAAGATCAAAGGGGCCCTGCTCGATATCCGTAGTATGAGCGAGATCGCTGATATGATATTACAGGTGGAAAAAGTCCTGGTCATGATCGCAGTGATATGGGTACTGATCCTGTTTGTGATCATCACAGTAGGGGTAGTGAATACCCTGCACATGACTATCAAAGAAAGAACCCGTGAGATCGGAACGATCCGGGCAATCGGAATGCAGGCCAAAATGGTACGCCGCACCTTCGTAATGGAATCTACTTTCCTTTCCTTTTTTGCTACCATTGCGGGTACGATCTTCGCATTGATAGTGATGGGAGTATTTTCTCTCCTGGAACTGAAGCCCGAAGGTATGATATCCATGCTGCTTAAGGATGGGCATCTCTATTTTATACCTCCGGTAGGAATGATAATAAACTGTATGGTCATCATCGTATTGATGACAGTGGTAGTAGCCTATTTCCCGGCACGGAAAGCGGCAAAGATCTCAGCGGCTGATGCACTGAGACATTATGAATAGAACCAAGGAGTAAACATGAAAAGACTAATTGCTGGAATGATGATGGCTGTATTGACAGTGGCAAGTGCTTATAGCCTGCCCAAAGTCAGTACTATAATGGACAAGATAGATACTATGATGGAAATGAACTCGGATATTACCGCTCAGATAGAGATGGTACAGCAGAAAAAGGACCAGGGTACCAAGCAGTATAAGATGGTATTTTACCGGAGAGATGCTGATGATTCCTTTATGATGGTCTTCACAGACCCGGATGCTGAAAAAGGTAATGGTTACCTTAAGTCAGGGGATAATATGTGGCTGTATCGCCAGAATACCCGTACCTTCCAGCATATCAACCGGGATGAATCTATCAATGGTTCCGAGATGAAAGCCGGTGATATGGAAAAGAGAAAGACCTCTGAGTTATATAAAGCCGCTACTGATGAAAAAGGCAATGAGATTATCGGGGAAGAGATGCTGGGTAAGATCCCTGTATACAAAGTGGAACTGATCGCCAAAGTCAAGGACGTCACTTACCCTAAAGTGGTATACTGGGTACGGAAAGATAACTATCTGCCCTTGAAAGTCCAGAACTATTCTCTGTCCGGCACTCTGATGCAGACTGGTTACTTCCTCAAATATACTACCATAGAGGGTAAATATATTTCTATTCACAACATCTTTATAGATGAGTTTGATAAAGGTAACAAGACCATTATGAAGTTTGACGGTATTTCCCTGAAGCCTATCTCAAAGTCGATCTTCACTAAGGCATATCTGGAAAACCTGAGTAAATAGGAGTAATTAATGAAAAGAACAGTATTAGCAATACTCACCATCTTCCTGGGAGCATCACTATTGAGCGCCCAGGAGGGTGATTTTATAGATGAAAACGCACTGTTTGAAGATACTACTTCTGTAGAATCAAATATGAACTCCAATGTGAATGTCCCTATGGAGAAGGAAGAGTTTGTGTTTTCCGGAGATTTTCTCAGTACCATTGGCTATAGTCTTAATCGCAGCTGGATCCTGGGTGATACTCCCGGTGATACCAATAAGTTTTCCGCGGGGATAAGAGGAAACTTCAATCTGGATCTGAGGTTGCGTAAGGGATTTAAAGGGCACATGGGAATCCTGGTAGACTACTCTACTGCAAAAGCCAAATCCTATTTAGCTCTGACTAATGATCTGGATATAGTAAACACCATGTTATTGGCCAGAGATACGGAGATCTCTTTTCCCGAGTTTTTTGTAGACATGAATATTCAGCAGAAGGTGTTTTTCCGCTTTGGTAAGCAGGTCATTCAGTGGGGCAGAGGGGTGCTTTGGAATCCTACTGACCTCATTAACATTGACCGTGTCTCCTTTGCGGATGATTTTCAGGTCAGGTCAGGAGTACCTGGATTCAAAATACATGTACCATTTGGCACTGTGGTGAATCTCTATACCTTTTTAGATATATCAGACACAGAAACTATTCAGGATGTGGCCATTGCCGGAAAAGTAGAATTTCTTCTGGGACGTACAGAGATCGGGATCTCCGGATGGGCTAAACAGGACAAGCTTCCCGTTTATGGCGTAGATTTCTCTTCCAGGATAGGCCTTTTTGACATCTATGGCGAGGCCTCTCTATCGGAAGGTGAAAACCGTCTGCAGCTGGATCCTGTTGTGGTAGGGACTAATACTTTTTATAGTATGGCTCAGGATACTTCGAATTTTGTGACCCGTATTACCCTGGGCCTTCGCAGGAGTTTTCATCTGGTATATGATGACCGTATCATGATAGGTGCAGAGTTTTACTACAACAGCAGCGGATATGATGAAAATATCTTTGAAGACCCAGCCAAGATTAATGTGCTGTTCATGTCATACCAGTACCGGCCTTATGATACCTCCAGGTATTACGGGAGCCTGTATTTAAATGTGAATCAATTGTTTTTAAACCAGGATCTGAGCTGGACTCTCAATGGACTGGGTAATTTTGTGGATAACTCTTATGTGTTATCCAGTGCGCTCTATTATGCTCCACTATTCAACCTGCAAATGGGACTGACTATCAATGCCTTCATAGGGCCGGAAAAAGCAGAATTTACCCAACGAGACCAGGGTGCCGGGATCAGTTTTACTACTCAGTATAAGTTCTGATAAAGGATGAGAAATGTTTAGACTGGAACTCAGGCAGAAAAAACGCATATTCTGGATATTTACTGCCATATTTATAGCCCTGCAGCTTATGAATATTCTGGGGCGTCCTATGATCTCACAGATCACCCGGTCTCAGATGGAGGTAATGTCTGAGAATCCGGATATCTCAATAGTTCCGCCTCAGATGACCCAGATGATCTTGCAGGTCATGGAAGATGGGGACAAAGCCTACTTCGCGGGACAGTGGCTCATCCAGAATTTTGTCCCGGTGCTGATCTTTGTGGTATTGATACTGGGAGCGGGTAGTTTTATCCGCCAGAGAGAGGAAAAGACCCATTTTTTTGCTCTAAATTTTGTGTCACGGGAGACTTTTCTGCATCACTCTATGGCTGCCTCTTTTCTGGTGATAGCAGGCTGGCTCATGATCTCCTTTATCCTGAGTGCGATCCTGATACTATCCCTGCACTGGGATATCAATCTGTGGGTAGTGCTGGGCTTCTATGCCCTTACCGGCCTCAGGGTAATGGTCATGTATGAGTTTATGGTACTGATCTCCCTGTTTTTCACCCGACGCGGCCCGGTCTATGCCATTGCAGTGTTACTGGGCTTACTGCTTACTATGGTGATACAGTTTATTTCACCCTTTGGTAAGTTCTCCTGGATCTCGGGAGGGGCTATCTTCTTCAGGCCACCCTCTGTTATCTTTGAGCTTGCTTCTCTCATTCCCCAGTTTCTGGGTTTTTATCTCCTCATCCGTCGCAAATGGCTGACTATGGAGATCTAAAAAGAATTGAATCATTATGCCGGGATAAGATATTAAGTCTTATCCCGGTTTTTTATACCTATTTATGGTATAAATATTTGATTTCATTAATTGAGTCTTTTATAAGAGACAGTTAAAATATAAAAAAAAGAGTACAATATGCATCCTACATCCCTTACTGAGATCCCGGGCTTCTATAAAAATAAACGCTTATCCATACTCCTCCCCTTTTTAAATGAACAGGATATCATAGTAGCCAATGCCCGCAAAGTACTGCAGATGACTGCGGGATGGGATATAAAGGTGGAGATCATACTGATCGATGACGGGTCTACTGATCAGTCCTATCCACTGCTGGAGCAGGCCTTTAAAAAGGATAAGAGTATTAAACTGGTCCGTAACCACCAGAATTTCGGTAAGGGCTGGGCCCTTAAGACAGGTTACGAATTCTCAACGGGTGATCTTATTCTCTTCCTCGACTCGGACCTGGAGCTATCTCCTGCTCATTTGCCTAACTTCCTGCGTATCATGAACGAGGAAGGGGCGGATGTAGTGATCGGTTCAAAACGTCACCCCGACTCTGAGCTGGACTATCCCGCCCAAAGAAAACTCATGAGTAATGTTTACTATATCCTGATCAGGATACTGTTTGGACTGCCTGTCAGGGATACCCAGACCGGTATCAAGCTGTTTAAGCGTGAGGCTCTGGAGATCGCATTGCCCCGGCTACTGGTCAAAAGATTTGCCTTTGATATAGAGCTTCTCCTCCTCATGCATAAGTATGACCAGAAAATAGCCACTGCCCCTATACAGCTGAATTTCAGCCGGGTAGCTGCGGGACGTATGAAGCTGAAGACCGTCTTTAATATGCTCTGGGATACCATGGCTATCTTTTACCGCAATACGATCCTGAGATTCTATAACCGGCCCATCGGGGTCAATCATAAATATTCCTATACTTTTATCCTGTTTTCACATCTCAGCGATGAATATGAAAAGAAGAGCCTGACTCATTATCTATCGATAAACTACCCTGAGTACCGGGTCATTTACTGCGGGCCTGCTGACCTGGGGATCCAGCATGAAAAGCTGTCCTATATTCATTCTGAGCTGGACTCTTTTGCAGAGCGTTTCAGGCTGGTCATGCAGACTGCAAAGCTGGATTCTGACTACCTGGTTTTTTCTACCCTGGATGCCTATCCCGATGAGCGTTATCTCTTTCCGGCTGCCCGTCAGCTTTCTCTACCCGATGTAGAGATTGCCGGAGGTTTTGTCAATCTCAGCCGGCCTCATACTGAATTTGAATTACAATCTTTTTTAGCTATACGCAGCTTTTTCCTCAATGCCCATCTGGCTTACAGGTACCAGGCCCGACATACCCGTATTACCAGGGAGCTGCCCCTGGACGGGCTCTTTGTTCACAGGGATAGCCTGAAGGACCTGGGTTGGGAGAGCCTGTCATCCCGTTCCAGGCTGGAGCATATTCTGTGTCAGCATATCCTGAAGCAGGGAAAAAAGGTGCTGTACGTACCTGACCTGATGCTGTATAAGCGATTCCCCCAGGATATGGCCCGGCACCTGGGAGTGATACGGCATCATGCATTGACCCGGGGGAGACTCCATAGTATATGGACATTGCTGGCTATATTGCTTTCTCTGGGGCTGGATGCCGGTGTGATAGTGGCCATCATTCAAAACAGTATCATTCCTGCTTTACCGGCTGTCCTCTTTTACAGCTTTATGCTTATCAGTAGGATATTTTTGTCGGGTATGAGGAGGGGTGTGTTGAATTTCGGCCTTTTGATGATCTCTCAGTTTGTATACGGGATTCATTTTTTAAAGGGGTTTTTCAGCAGGGCTAAATGATCAGGTCTTCTTCTTTTTGGTCTGGGCAGCCGGAAAAAGAATGTTATTGAGGATTAGACGGTACCCCGGTGAGTTAGGAAACAGGTCCAGATTGGTAGGCGGGTCACCTACCTGGTGGGTATAGTCTTCCGGATCGTGTCCTGCAAAAAAAGTAAAGGTCCCCTTGCCCCGGTCACCATGGATATAGGTCACCCAGTCCCGGCCTTCCACCTCGTCCAGAATCACGATATCCTTTTTAATGAGCCGGGTGTGATAAGCTGTAGTCTGACCCAGAAAGCCTTTTATCAGATTTTTATGATTTTGCACCAGCATACTGGGTATGATATCATACCTGGCGGCAAAATTATTGAGCTTGAAATAGAACGGGGTATAATAGATGTTTTCCTCATGGGGCATCACATCGATATCTGAAAACTCATAGATATAAGCACTGTTGATAAGCTGAAACTTCTCAAAAGCCAGGGTGTTTTCATACTGCAGGTTAAAGGCACCATTGCCGCTGATAGGGGTGCCGTCTATTTCGGGGGGTATGATGTCCTGGCCGATACTGGACAGGGCAATGTCCAGGGTATCCGTAGCCGAACACATGGCAAATAAAAATCCACCCTCTTCTACATACTTCCGGATCAGAGCGGCTACCCCCTTTTTTTCCTCCTGGGTCGACTTAAAGCCCCATTTTTTCGCCAGCTTATCATACTGAATGACCCGCTCCTGGTACCAGCTTTCTTTATTAAAGGCCATCCAGAACTTTCCGTGCTGGCCTGTAAAGTCTTCATGGTGGAGATGGAGCCAGTCATAATTATCAATAGTGAGCTTACCGGACAGGACCTCTTCATCCCAGATGGTGCTATAGGGGATCTCAGCATACTTCAGTACCAGGGTCACTGCATCATCCCAGGGTACATGCTCTGGTGGGGCATACACTGCGATCTCGGGGGCCTTTTCCAGCTTTACGATATTCATGTTTTCACTGTCAATGATCTGTTTGATCTGACTATAGGTATGAGCATCTATCATACTATAGCGGACATTGCGGGTCAGGGCCCAGGAGCGCAGGCTGCTGTCCTCAGCTTCAATATAGAAGCTGCCCCCTTTGTAGTTCAGCAGCCACTGTATACTGTAGTTTTTTAGCAGGGCCTGGTAGGCCAGGCCGTAGGCCTTGAGGTGATTGGACTGGGAGTCATCCATGAGGATGAGCATACCGGAATGGAGCAGGGCAGGCGCAGTGATCAGTAGGAAAAAAATAGTCAGTTTCCTATGCATAGTTATCCTTTACAAGATATTATATGCCTGAACCGGCGAAAATGCAACCTGGGACTGGTATAGATTGAGTCACTAAAGTAAAAAGTATTTGGTAATATGTATGAATGATTTTATGTGTGCAAAGATATAAATTCCATTAGTTAGTCCATTCTTCATAAGTGAGAGTAAACCCGGGGATTTCCTGGTCTGAGCTAAAGTGAATGCCACCCCCATGAGATTCTGCAGTGGTATAAGGGACAGGTGAAACATCATACTCAAAAGAAAGAGGGACAGCCATATTACCACCTCCACCCGGTATAGTATAGAATTCCTGAGTGCCATCATAAACTGCAGCATCAGCAGATCTGACCACAAATACTTTGCCATTGATATGATCGGGATCTCCCCACAGGCTCAGGTTAGTGATTGCTGAATTGGTCCAGGTATAGGTATAGACAGCATCAGTGCCTGTACCTGATTTCGACATCGGTACTACAGATATTCCCCATGAGTGAGAAATGACATCACCGGCATTAATAGTGTATTCCGCACCAATGAATAGTTGAATATCATCCGCATCAAAGATACCATTGGTGAGCCAGTCCGCACTGTTTTGAACTTCACACCAATCCAGGTTAAATTCACTGGCATTAATCTGAAGAGTATACACGTCAGGCACATGATCAGGAT
>CAZIAD010000013.1:0-36980 GCA_964537555.1 uncultured Brevinematales bacterium | reverse complement strand
CACAGGCTCAGGTTAGTGATTGCTGAATTGGTCCAGGTATAGGTATAGACAGCATTAGTGCCTGTACCTGATTTTAACATCGGTACTACAGATATTCCCCATGAGTGGGAAATGACACCACCGGCATTAATAGTGTATTCCGCACCAATGAATAACTGAATATCATCCGCATCGAAGATACCATTAGTGAGCCAGTCCGCGCTGTTTTGAGCTTCACACCAATCCAGGTTAAATTCACTGGCATTTATCTGAAGAGTATACACGTCAGGTTGAACTAAATACGGTATTCCTATTATTCCTATTGCTATGTTACTGTTAACGCACGAATTAGATGAAAGAGTTCCCAATAGTACCACAGCCTGGGCAATTACAGCAATGGGTCTGAGAGTTTTATTTGCTTTGTTAGTAACACTTTTGATTTTAAACTGTTCTTTTCCCATAGATGACCTCCGTTTTCTATGAAAAATATATCACGAGTTAGGCTAAATTGCAACAATAATGTTTAATAAATTTCGCACATAAATGTCGCACTTATGTGAAGAATTGGCTCTTAATAACATGATAAATCATTCTCTCATGTTCACACACAAAGGGAGAAACATAATTAATATCTCCAGATAATGAATAGGCAATGCAGCTGCATTGATTGCCCAGACAGATGTTTTTTATTTCGCAATCAGCACAATCTGTACTATCCATTTTTTGGAATTGCCTAAAAAAATCCTGGCTTTTCATTTTAAAACCAGTTTCTACTGTGCCCATACAGTAAGGGTTATTAGCTTTATTTATCGCTAATCTTGTACAGGGATAAATTTTCCCATCACTGGAAATCACAAAATGCTTAGAGCCCATGTTACAGGTATGATCCTTATAAGACTTATTATTCATCAGCATTTGAATCTTATCTTCAAAAAGAGTAAGTTGAAAATGGGGAGATTTCTTCTTCCATTTCAAATATTCACGAGCCAGTTTTTTATATTCTTTTTTTAATGAGGCCAATAATTCAGGTGTCCAATCAGCATTGAAATCGGGTTGAGAAATAATCACAGAGAATCCCCAGTCTTTGAGAGACCGAATCGATTCTGTTAAAGAAGAAAAGGTGTTTATGGCTATCACTTTTTCAAGTATCACCCCCATTTTTACCAATCGCGGAATGAAAGGTTTGATCAAGTCGAAAGATCCAGTTCCATTTTTACATGTCCTGTTTGTATCATGGACTTCCTGGCCCCCATCCAGTGAGAGAAAAATCCTCACCTTTCTTTTTTCAAACTCATCCAGTATTTTGTCACTAAACAGAGTGCCGTTAGTATTTATTACATACGCAAAATTTATTCGGGCATCAGATCTGCTTTCACAATAGTCGATAGTCTGTAAAATGAGATCAGTTTTAAGCATAGGTTCTCCCCCAAAAAAAGTTATGGGGTATTTATTATTTGGATCCTCGGGTAAAAATGAATCAAAAAAATCAATTACTTTTTTAATCTGTAAGAAGTCCATAGTCCTGTGTGTTTCATCTTCCTGATAGTAGCAGTAATCACAATTCAAATTGCAGTTATCTGTGATTCTGATTTCTAATCCCAAATCTGACTCCATATTAGTCTATAAATGTTTAACAGCACATTACTATAATATCAGAATTAATATCTTTCAAGTGCGAGTATAAAATATAAATACTTTTCTTCGAAACGAATCATGCCCAGTCCTGCATACACTGCAGTGCACTATTTTTGAGTACATCTGAATCAGAGAACAAGTTCCCGCTCTTATTTTTCCCGTAAGACTATGACGCCCTGCCAGTCTTTTTCCGGTGGATTTTCGAGAAATTCCCTGCAGCGCCTGATGATCAGGGTTGAGGGATAATCTTCCGGAATTGTCTTCAGGGCATTATCCATATATTGAATGGCTCTGTTCCAATCCCGGGCCAGGTAGGCATCCATGCCCTGCCTGAAATCTTCCAGAAAGGTGTTTTGAATGGGGCTTAGTTTTTCCTGAGGGGCGATCACTTCATAGATAGGGATACCCACTTTTTTTCCTTTAACCGCGACAATGTCTATTTTACGGCAGGCGATACGCCCGGCTATGAGTGAATGAGTGGCCTCACTAATGATGATAGTAGTCTTATAGAGTTTATTGATAGCTTCGAGGCGGCTGGCCAGGTTTACATTATCCCCGATCACAGTATAGTTAAACCTGTCCTGATAGCCGAAGTTACCTACTATCACTTCACCGCTATTGATACCGAATCGGGTGTGGAGTACAGGTTTTCCAGCCTTTTTAAAAGACTCGTTCATAGTGGCCAGAAAATCCCGGCATTCCAGGGCAGCCATGCAGGTGTGCCAGGCATGGTCCTCCAGGTCCAAAGGTGCCCCCCAGAATGCCATTATAGCATCACCGATATATTTATCTACCGTACCCTGATGTCTGATTATGATACTGGTCATCCCCTCAAAATACTCTGCCATGTATTCCGAGAGTTTCTCCGGGCTCAGGCTTTCTGAGACTGTGGTAAAATCAGCTATATCAGAGAAAAGTATGCTCAGCTGTTTCTTTTCTCCCCCTATTTTAGCTTCCTTGTTTAATGTGATGAGCTGGCTTACCAGGGCTGCCGGAACGTATTTTTTAAAAGACTGCAGGCCGGTCTTCATATTATCCTCAGCGTATTTCATATTCATGATCTCGATAAAGCGGGACCGGATGTCCACATGGGCATCCAGGTTAAAATCCTTGATACGGATCATGTCCTGTTCCAGTAAAGACAGGGGTTTGGCTATACCCCGGGCTATTCCTATGCCCAGTAGGATAAACAAAATGGTGATCAGCAGGTCGATCACCAGTATGTTGAGCAGGACACTCCGCTCCTTATCAATGATGGACTTAGCTGAAATATCCAGGCAGAGATAGCCATCATGCCGTCCCTCAGGAGTAATGATCCGGGTATAGCCGGTGAGCCAGGTCCCCCATTGATCCGTTTCAAATTTCTTGCTAATGTAAAAATTACTATCCTTTTCTATC
Organism: uncultured Brevinematales bacterium; assembly: GCA_964537555.1. GTDB lineage: Bacteria > Spirochaetota > Brevinematia > Brevinematales > CAYRWR01 > CAYRWR01. Next base: position 33,968 of record CAZIAD010000013.1, on the reverse strand, counting down.
AAGCTATCTATATCTGTATCAGGCAGTGGATCGCCTAAATGACTCAGATCTTCAGAGTTTTCTTCAGCATCCACAATAAACTGATAATCCTGGCCCTTAACCTGTCTGATGGTATAGACAAAACGGACCTGGGTACTGCCGTCTCTGATCTCCTGGAGGGTCTTTTTGATCTGTCTGTAAACCGGGCTGTCTTCCTGTTCAGGCCGGGTCAGGCTGGCATGGGCAGAGCTGTCCAGTTTAGTGATTCCTATGGCCAGTATATCATGGATGCGTTTGTTCAGGTCCTGACGCATTACCGTACGCATATTGAGAAAAAAAATCACAGAGATACATATGGAAGTGATGATAACCACAAAGGCAAAAGCGCTGCTCAGGCCAAAATTGATGCTGAAATTATATTTTTTTCTCATAAATGTCCCCCGGAAATGTTTAGAACGAGCATATTAATAAACATAGTTTAGCTGCACTACCATATAATAGCAATCTCTTTTTTCATGAACTAAATAAATAACTATAACTGATTTGATCTATTTAGTTTGAAGAAAAATACCTTTCTCTCTTTTTCTCTATTAAAAGATGAAATTTTCTTTCCTGTTTTTCTATTAAGGATTATAATGGATGCATATCAGGGCTGCATTTCCCTGATAGAGCACATTTGATGAAAGGGATATTATGAAAAGAATCTTTTTTCTGTTATTTAGTATTGTCATGGGGACTGGATTCTCATCCTGTAATTCAGGATCCAGGACTGAGTCAAAATCATTTCACAGTAAAGACCTGCCGGTGACTATTCGTAAGCTGGAAGACCACCTCGAGATAGGGCCCTATGATAAGATCTTTTGTTCCGGTTCTGAAAATGGAAAGGGGGGTGTTTTACTGCAATATCAGGATGGCTGGTATCTGGCTCAGTTTTCTGATCATGGAGCACAGTATAAAATAAGACGGCTAAGCTATACCAATATTAATTTAAAATCCTATGGACCCAATCCTGGGTATTATTCCCCGGTACAGATCATCCATGGGGAATTATATGTCCTGGGTTCCCGGGGATTATTTAAAAATGACGAATTGATTTCTCTGTCCGGAGGGCCCTTTAGCAGCGCTCAGCTTATATATAATAAGCAAAACGAGAGTCTTTTAGTGGCTGCTGCCAATACCCGGTATATCGATACCAAAAAGAAATATCCCCAGGCTCATACCAATCAGGAAGCCCCTCATATCGAATCATTATGGTATTCCAATACCCTGTCATTATTCCGCCTGTCTGTTGAGGGAAAAAGAGAGCAGGCTTATATGCCCTTATCACTTATTTATAGCTCATGCCAGTTAGCTGACGGGACACTGTTTTTATTCGGGGAGGCCGGGGGGTCTCTTATCCAGGAGTATACTTACTATTATGAACCAAACCTAGATATGGGAGAGGAATGGGTACTATCCCGATGGCAGTCCGGTCTTTATGTGACCAATGGAACAAAGGTATTACTAGTGGAAAATGAGAATCAGCTGAAAAACCTGACACTTCAGGGCAGGCCGGTAGTATATACTCAGGATGAATACACAGATAGGCCCTTATGGGACCTCTCAAAGCATGATAATGATACTGCATTAATGGATGATCTGGCTCGTCATTTTAGCAGGGGACGATGCTCGTATGTATTATCTGATACAAAGAACTGGTACTTTTACATTGACGGTAGATTAAGTCATACTATCCCCGGCAGTGGATTTAAAATACTAAAACAGAAATATAATACGGATCTCAGGAAATGGTATTTATTACTGAGAGAGCAGGATTCAGGAAATCATATACTCTGTGTAGAAGGCAATCCTACAGCCTTTTATTTCCAGTGCAGCCGGGAAATACAGGGTGCAGCCTTTAACAATGAGGCCAGCCGGGCTCTGTTATATGGAAGGAAAGACGGGAAGATGTATATAAATGACGGGCAGAATGAATGGGAATATGCCTTTCGCTATACCAGTCCTCAGTACAAATATGATGGGGCCAAGATCTACTATACAGGAAATACCTGGCACTGGGAATTCGACCTGCTCAAAGGGGGAGAGGGAAAGTCCTATCCCACTGCTCCAGGATATCACAGGATCAGTAATGGAAAAGAACCGCACCCCATTAGTGAGGCGGAGTTCCGGCCCGAGGAAAGGCCCGTGCTCACTCAGGAAAAAAACCGACAGTCTCTCACATTGATGGATGGATCAGTGATCGGCCCTTATGAAAAGATCACAGGGTGGGCGACGGAAGGGGATTCTTATGTGGTCTATTTTATGAAGGACCGGCAGGAGTATCTGAATCATAATGGAAAGATCCATGGCCCGGTAACAGGTAGCCGAGAGTTAAATGATTACTATAAAAATTTCAGGACGTACTGCCCCATGGAAAAGGAAAGATTATTCATAGCTACCCACCTCTTTTCCAGTGTGGTGCCTGCCCCTCCTAAAAGCAGGGTAGTACAGGTGATATATAATCAGGATCTGACAGCCGCAGCACCATTGTTCGAGATCTATGACCCGGAACATTCTGGTCATTATTTCTCTCTCAATGTATTTAATCGCTTTATTCAGGTACCCCATGAATTCGATCTATATGGCAGGACGGTAGGATTTATAGGAGATGATTATTTCTTCTATCAAAAAGATCTCCAGCAAAATGACATTGCCCGGAAGCAGCTCATTGTGGTGAGCAGGAAAGCCGATTAGAAAGCTCTGATGACTGGTGACCCATACAAGGTTATACGAGGCTATTCCCGATCAATAACTCCGACAGTATATCTCACCGAGTGTTATGCAGGAATTGATTTTTGTAGGAGGAATATACATGAATAAGTCTAAGCTGATTATAGGGATCATTGCTGTTTTCGGTTTATTACAGCTGGGTCTGGTCTATGGAAGCTCCCCCTTCTGCCTGGTGGAGGCAGATAGTACCCTGGAGCACAGATACGGCAGATTCCCCTATGACCGATCCGCATATGCTGCGATGATAGATGCCCTCTCTAAATACCAGCCCCGGGCTATAGTGGTCAAATTCTTTTTCGACCTGCCCCGGTCATCCCAGGGGGACAAGGCCCTGGCAAAGGCCATGCTGAATCGTAAGGTAATACTGCAGGCCTCTCTGGATAACAGGGAGAAGGACTCCTCAGACCTGGACCCCCGCTTTTCAGTAGCCCTGCACCCTGACAGTGGGCATAAGCTGGCCGGGACTGAAGGCTGGATCCCGCTGCCCCTTCTGCAGAAAAACGCCTGGGCAGTAGGATTCCCCATGATTCCCGATACGGCCCGGGACAATAGTATTCCCCTGTTTGTGCAATACCGGGGAAAAGACTATAAAAGCCTGTGGCTCCTGGCCCTGGAACTGGGCTATCCCGAGCTCCGTCTCATAGAGGGGAAAAGCCTGTCCGGCTCCGGCTGGGCAGTCAGCCTGAATGAGGACAATGAGATGAGAGTAGATTATAGCGGGCCCCATGGATTTCCCTCTCTTTCGATGGAACAGATCCTGCAGGGAAAAGTCCGGGCGGATCAGATCAAAGACAAGGTGATCATCCTTTATTATGATAAATCTCCCCTGCTGGACACAAAATACGGAAGAATCAGCGCTCATGATGTATTTAACCGGGTCTTATGGAAGATCATTCATTCTGAATGAACTTATGCCAGAGTTGATCCGGTATTAATAACAAGTAATTATTTGAATTCCTCAGCCTGGCGGCTCGAAAGCTGTGATGAAAATGCCTCTCTGACAGGACGGCAGCTCACACCGCACCGTCCCGCTCCTGGTAAAGGCGCAGAGTCACACCCGGCCCTCATTGCTCAGTCTCGTGCTTTCACTGTGCCTGGTGAAACCCTCAGGAGCTATGGCCAGGGGGTCTGTAGTCCGGGTAATATCTAAGCTTTGAGGGGAAACACTAGGCTCCTCTTATGCACTCCGTTTTGAATTTTTCATGAGTCCTTCAGTGCGGGGATTTTTGCCAAAACGGCATACATACACTATAATATCCCTACTACATTTCGAGGATAAAGACATGTTATATTCCAGGATGCTCATTCCTACGCTCCGTGAAGTCCCCAGTGACGCGGAGATCACTTCCCATCAGCTGATGCTGCGCTCCGGTATGATCCGCAAGCAGGTAGCCGGGCTCTACACCTTTCTGCCTCTGGGCCTGCGTATACTGCAGAAGATCGAACATATTGTAAGGGAGGAGATGAATAAGGCGGGAGCCCTGGAAATACGGCCCCCCTTTGTGACCCCGGCTGACCTGTGGAAGGAAAGCGGACGTTACGAAGCTTATGGCAAGGAGCTCCTGAGATTTAAGGACCGGCATGATAATGAGCTGCTCCTGGGGCCTACCCACGAAGAGGCCTTTACCTCCATCGTACGGGACAACGTGCAGTCCTACCGGGACCTGCCCCTCAACCTCTACCAGATCAATACCAAGTTCCGGGATGAGATACGGCCCCGTTTCGGGGTGATGCGTTCCCGTGAGTTTATTATGAAGGATGCATATTCCTTTGACATAGATGAAAAGGGGCTGGACCGGAGCTATCAGGACATGCGAGCCTCCTACCGCAATATTTTTAAGCGATGCGGCCTGGATGTGGACCCGGTTCAGGCTGATACCGGAGCCATGGGCGGATCCAACTCTGAAGAGTTTATGGTGCCCTCCTCTGTAGGGGAGGAGGAGATCGTCAAGTGCAGCCACTGTGACTATGTGGCCAATGTGGAACGGGCTGTATGCCACACCGAATATGCTGCCGGCGATGAAGCCCTGCAGCGTACCAAGGAAGTGGATACCCCCAATGTCAAGACCATAGAAGAGCTGACCAGATTCTTTAATATAGGCGCCGATAAGTTTATCAAGAGCCTCATCTATGTAGTAGACCAGAATCCCGTGATGGCCCTCATCCGGGGTGACAAAGAGATCAATGAGATCAAACTCAAAAACCTGCTGGGGGCCTCTGAGGTAGAGCTGGCTCCTGAAGAGCTGGTGCGCGAGGTGACGGGAGCCCCTGTGGGATTTGCCGGCCCGGTGGGGATCAAGGACAAGATCAAAGGTATAAAGATAGTAGCAGACGACTCTGTGACTCACATGGTCAACTCCTACACCGGGGCCAATAAAAAGGACAAACACCTCAAAGGGGTGAATATCAAGCATGACTTTGTGCCTGATGTGAGCGGAGATATACAGCTGGTGCAGGCCGGTGACCTCTGTCCGGAGTGTAAACATGAGCTCAATTCCTACAGGGGTATCGAGGTAGGGCATATATTTAAACTGGGCTACAAGTATACAGAGAAGATGAATGTGACCTTTCTGGATAAAGACGGCAAAGAAAAGCACCCCATCATGGGCTGTTACGGCATCGGGGTAGCCCGCACTATGGCCTCTATCATGGAGCAGGCCCACGATGATTTCGGTGTGATCTGGCCTATCACGGTGGCCCCTTTTCATATCCTCATCCTGCCCATCAATGTCACTGATGAGGCTGTCATGAAGGCCGCTCAGGACCTGCATGACAATCTGTCTAAAAAGTACGAAGTACTGCTGGATGACCGGGATGAGCGGGCCGGGGTCAAGTTTAACGACGCAGACCTGATCGGTATTCCTATACGTATCACCCTGGGCAAGGCCTTTACTGCCGAGCAGAAGGTGGAAGTAAAACTACGTGACTCCAAGGATAAAGAACTGGTGGACCTCAGTGCCATCGAAAAATACGCGGGAGAATTATATGACAAAGAAATGGCCAAATACCAGATTTAGCCTGCTGCTACTGCTGGTATTCCTCAGTGGATGTCCTGCACCTATAAAAGAAGATGTACAGTATAAATACAGCTTTTCCAAAGAAAAGCCCCTGATCTACGACCTCACTATGGATGTGGATGCCAATGCCAATGCCGTGATCTTTCAGTATAATGGCAAGATCAGCATGAAAGCCATGATACAGCTCGATCTGCTGGAAGAAAAGACTCCCTATGGCGCTCAGCTGCGCATGCAGATGAAGGATCTGGAAGTGCAGTCCGATGACCCCCGCATCCGGGCAGGGCTCATGATGGGTATGAACTATTTCCGTAATTACTTTTCCCATCTCTATATCACCCCTACCGGAGCCATGACGGTCCTGTATTTTCAGAAACCCCAGCCCGAGTTTAGCACCTATGCCGCACTGCTCTTTCCTGATTTTACTGACATGGATACCGTGTGGAAGGGCTACAGCCAAAGTACCAACTTCCTGATCAAGATGAGTGAGCAGAAAATGTTTCTGACGTTTTCCCAGGATCAGTCTCCGGCCCGTATCAAGGATAAAGACCTGGTGGTGTTCCGCCAGCTCACGGTACGGATGTATGATGCCATCGATCATGAGAAATCTGTAGAGCCCAAGGCCCTGGCAGAAATAAAAGTAGATATGTCTATACTGTTTGATACCATCAGGCAGAGCATCCGTCTGGAAGATATCGACCTGGATATGAGCCTGTCCTATCCTATGAGTAGCGGGATCATCAGCCAGAATATCACTGGATCAGCCACCGGAAAGATCCTGATCAAAAAGCGTGAGGAAGCCAGCCTGTGAGTATAAAAGTTATGTCCTGGAATGTAAATGGAATACGGGCTGCCGAAAAAAAGGGCTTTATCCAGTGGCTCAAACAGGAGTCTCCGGATGTAATAGGCCTCCAGGAGATCAAGGCATTACCGGAGCAGCTCAGCGACGAACTCCTCCATATCGAAGGATATGAGGCACACTGGAATCCGGCCGAGCGCAAAGGTTATAGCGGCACGGTGGTCTACACCAAAATCAAGCCCCTCAGTGTAAAGACCGGCCTCCTGGATGAGCGTTTTAACCACGAGGGCCGTACCCTCATAGTGGAGTACGATGACTGGGTATTTTTTAATATCTATTATCCCAATGGAAAGCAGAGCCCGGAACGACTGCAGTATAAGATGGACTTTTATGATGACTTTTTACGCACAGTAGACCAGTACAAGGCGGCCGGAAAAAATGTCGTCTGTACCGGAGACTTTAACACCGCGCATGAAACCATAGACCTGGCCCATCCCAAACAGAATGAAAAAGAGTCCGGTTTTCTTCCTGAAGAGCGGGCCTGGATCGATAAATATATCTCTCACGGCTATGTGGATACCTTCCGGGAATTCCACCCTGAGCCCCATCAGTATACCTGGTGGTCCAACCGGGCCAATGCCCGGGCTAACAATGTGGGATGGAGAATAGACTATTTCTTTGTCAATGAAGAATTTATGCCCCGTGTCAAAGACTCATTTATCATGCCCGAAGTGATGGGGAGTGACCACTGTCCCGTGGGTATTATCATCGATTAAAAGTGACACTTTTTCCTCCGGCTGCTGTTTAAATAGCAGAAAGGAGGAAATCATGAAAAAACTACTCTTCATCATGCTTTTATTGATCAGTGCCCCATTATGGGCCGGAGAACCTGGTACCCTGTTATCCACCCCAGGCAGAGGGCTGCATCTGGGGTCTATGGTGGGCCCATTACTCATGTAACCCAGATCGGAGACAGCCTGGCGCTGTTTTCCGGGGGGCAGGGAGCCTTCCTGATCAATCACCGCCTGGCTATAGGGGGTGGAGGCGCCAGCCTGGACACTATGGTACATCCCCATGACACCGCCGAAAATATACTCTCTATGAGTTATGGAGGAGTCATACTGGGATATCATCTTTTTCCCAGGAGTGCTATTCATTTTTCTGTTTACAGCCTGTTCGGGATATTTGAGACGAGCAGTTATGATGAGTGGGGCGTGGAGACTACCCAAAGCAGTCCCGTGGTCATCCCCTCTGTAAATGTCGAATTCCGTATCACTCACTGGATGCAGGCCGCCCTGGGAGTGAGCTACATACAGTTACTCCAGCCAGATGATCTGTTCAGCTTCAGCGGCCACACTATCGGCGAATACCATGTCATGGCTCAGGTCCGTTTCGGCAGATTTTGATTATGTTAATATGTCTTTCTAACACCCCGGGCTCAGCCAGCCCGGGGTTTTTCTCTTGTTTTTTCACGCCCTTCATGGTATAGTATGATGCTGTCCTGAAGGAGGAGATTATGAAAAAGATCTTACTGGTATTGTTAATACTGGGGAGTACCAGCCTGGCCCAGGCCAAGTCCAAAGAAATGGGCAACCTGGTGGATTTACTGGATATTGACTGGGGTGCTTTTGCCAGTGTGGGTATAGATTTTGGAAACATGGGGTTTCAGTATCCTACTTCTCTGAACTGGAGAGCCAGTATACTGATGAGCCATGTGTTCAGTGTGGGTGTATCAGGCCGTAATCTGCTGGGACAGTACACCCTGCCTCTGCAGACAGGAGGCGAAAATGCCTTTCTCAAAAACTCCATGATAGGGTTTACCATAGGTGCCCACATCATGCCCCGGTGGCCGGTCCATATTACCGGCTTTTTGACGCTGGGATCGGGAAGGATAGGCTATACTACCGTGTCGGGTGCAGAATCCACCGAGAACTTTTTCGTGATGATCCCCGAAGTAAATATTGAAATACGCATTATGGAGAATCTGCAATTTGCAATAGAGACCCGCTTTCCCATCTACCAGAAATTCAATGGACTCTTAGGGCTCACTCAGAACGATGTCAATAGTTTTTACTGGGGAATAGCCATAAGGTCCGGTGCCTTTTAATCCCTGTATAAGTTTAAAATCAAACAGCCTGCTCTCATGGAGCAGGCTGTTTCGCGCTTAACAGGAGTCGAACCTGTGGCCTTTGGAACCGGAATCCAACGCTCTATCCAGCTGAGCTATAAGCGCTTTTGATCAGGCATATATTATAGCAAAGAATAGCGTTATTGTCTAATCCTGAATAATATTTTAAGAGCTATAAAAGTAATGGAGTGTCTCTTCCGATAATAAGGATGAGGTATAATATGCAAAGAAATGCAATCTGGTGGCTGGTCCTGCTTTTTCTGGCTATGGTCCTGAGTGGTACTACTTTATATTCCATGATCGAAGGCTGGAATTTTCTGGACTCTCTTTATATGACGGTAAATGTCCTGACTACCATTGGTTTCAATGAAGTTCACCCTCTCAGTAATCTGGGCAAGGTGTTTACTATATTTTACTCTCTGATGGGATTTTTTATTCTGGCCGGTGTGATATCTGTAGCCAGCTCCCATATTATTGAAAACTATGTTTTAGGGGACAGGAGGACTAAAAAAATGCTCAAACAGATAAAAAAGATGAAAAACCACTTTATCATATGCGGATCCGGAAAAGTAGGGCGGCATGTAATACGGGCCATGGCCGAAAGTAAAAAAAACTATGTCGTCATCGACTCTCAGGAAAAATATAAGGAAACCTTTTACGAAGAGTTAAGAGGGAGCAGGGAGTTTAACTTTATCAGCGGAGATGCCACCAAGGAAGAAGTACTCCTGGAAGCCAATGTGGAAGAAGCGTACGGCCTGGTGTCCTGTCTGCCCGAAGACCATCAAAACCTCTTTATTGCTCTTACAGCCAAAAAGATCAATCCGGCTATCCATATTTCTACCTATGTCAAAGAAGAAAATAATATAAACAAATTCTATCATATCGGAGTCGATGAAGTAGTCTCCGGAGATTTTGTAGTGGGCAAGAGGCTGGCTACTTCCCTGCTCAATAAAAATATCGCGGCCTTTCTGGAGCAGACTACCGCAGTGGGAGAAGGGGAAGCCTTTTTCCTGGGTGACGTAGAGGTAGGGGAAGACAGCCCGGTAGTAGGTAAATCCATCCGGGGGGCCAATATCTTTCGTTCGGTGGGACTACTGATCTTTGCCATCCGGCGCAAGGAGCTGAACAAGTATATGTATAACCCCGATCCCGAGACTATTCTGAGACGCAGTGACGTGCTCATGACCTTTGGTTCCGAAAAAGACATACAGAATCTGAAGGAATTTATCAATCCCAAAAAAAGTTTCTTATCCTGACACCTTCTTCTGACGTGATATGGCATGGGCCTGAGAGGGTTTGAGAAAAAGCAGAGTGATCATAAAACTCACAATACCCAGTATAAAGCTGATCTTAAAGACAGGCAGATAGGATCCACTGCTGTCCTTTATGTATCCTGACAGAAGATTTCCTATTATGGCGCCTACTCCATAAGCCGTAAACAGATAGCCATAGTTTTCAGACATGTTTTTATCACCATACAGTCGTGAAGTGGCAGCCGGGGCAATGCCCAGCCATCCTCCCAGCACCAGCCAGAAAAGACTGAAAGATACCAGGTAGATCACCAGGGCTGAGGTATAGGCAAAAAACATCAGTGCTGAGCCCAGTATAATGGCAGTACTGATGAACAGTAAAGAAAATCGGGTACCTTTGCGGTCTACCAGAAAACCCATGAGGGGCCTGCCCCCTCCGTTAAAGATGGCAAACAGGGATACCATAAGGGCTGCAGTCTTTTCATCCAGAAGAAAGATCTCCTGCCCGATGGGGCTGGAAATACCTACCGCCATCAGCCCGGTCAAAGCCCCGATCAGAAAAGTAAACCACATCACATAAAAACTAGGTAGACCCAGTAACTGTTTTATCCGGAGGGAATAGGGCTCATCACTGCTATCTTCTACTACCGCACTTTCGACTGCATGGGGAAATCTCAGGGGCAGTGACAGGAGAGTGATAATAACCGCAAATGCCATGCCCAGTATCCTGAAAGTGGCCAGTACGCCACATTGTGAGATGAGCCAGCCTGCCAGGGGTGCTGTCACAAAGGGGGATAACCCAAAGCCGGTAATCGTCAGGCCTACTGCCAGCCCTTTGTGACGGGGAAACCAGCGGGCACTGACTGCTATGGGGCCTCCATATATCATGCCTACACCCAGGCCTCCCATCATCCCATAGGATAAAGATAATTGGGTGATATTTTGGGAATAGGAGGCCCAGATCCAGCCTAAAGCTACAATCAGCCCTCCCCCTATGCTGAGCCAGCGGGGCCCTATACGTGCGATCAGTCGGCCGGAAACAGGCATGGACAGGGAAAAAAACAGAAAGAACAGCATATAGGGGATCCCGCTCTGGGTAGAACCGATACTGAATAATGACTCCAGAGGTTTTTTAAATACACTCCAGGCATAAATGGTCCCCAGACAGGTAAAAATGACTATACCCAGAAGGATATAGATAATGGGTGCTTTAGATCTGGGCATAATCCTACCTTAAATGTAAGTATAAGATTATAGTGTGAATACTGAGTTTAAACAAATATTTTATGGATTAGTGCCGGGAGAAATTATACACGGAATAACTGCCTTTCCCTTTTCTTTTGGCATCGTACATGGCATGGTCAGCCTGCTTGAGGATCTCCTCACTGGAGCCTGCTGTGTCGGGATGGTATACTGAGATACCGATAGTACAGTTCAGCAATTTATTATCCGGAATGGAGATGGGATGGCCCACATATTCCTCGATATCTTTCTTAAAATACTGGTTATATTCCAGAAATTCATAGATGCGCTTGGCCAGGGCAATAGCCCCCTCCCCCTGGGTCTCAGGCAGTATGCAAACGAATTCATCTCCACCGTAGCGGGCCACAAAATCAATATCACGGGCGGCAGATTCCAGGATAGATCCGAATTTGACCAGGAGCATATCACCTATATGGTGGCCAAAGGTATCATTGTAATACTTAAAATTATCCAGATCGATAAAGATAAGAGAGAATACTGAGCGGGCTGAGTCCCCATAGCGGTTGATCCGCGCAATCTCCTGGCCGATCTTTTCCATAAATGCACTTCTGTTCTTGAGTTTGGTCAGGATATCAGTGACAGCGGCCTGCTGCAGGCGTTTATTCAGAGCATTGAGTTTTTGCATACTGAGAATGATCTGCCTTTTTTGGTCCAGTTTTTCCAGGGCAGTCAGCAATTGTTTAATAGCCAGGCTCAGTACTTCCATATCCTCCTGGTTGATTTTATCATTATCTTTGTTAGTGAGGCACAGAATATGGCCATGCCATTTACTTCCGCTAACCAGGGGGAAGCTCATGATGGAAGTGACCCATAATTTCATGGATATGAGTTTTTCATCCTGACTGATATCCGGAATATACTGGTTTGTATTTTCCTGGGTCAGGTATTTCAAAAGGTCCTGAGCATTTTCCTCCAGCAGTGGCTGTGATGAATGACGTGAGTATAATTCCACCCATTGCCCGCTCTGATATATATGGAAAAATACCGAGTCTACCAGGAAACTGTTATGGATATGGTCTATAGCTTTCTGTATCAGCAGGTCATGGCCTTCATACTGGCTCATGAGAGTCTGAAATGAGTTCAGGAAGTGTATTTCATCATATTTCTTATGAAGCACTATCAATGTGTTTTGCATTTTGGCAGATTCAATGATCCACTCAAAATCTATGGAGCGGGGTTTTTGGAAAAAGGGAGACACATCGCTCACCTGTCTGGCTTCAGGATCCGAAATGAGTCTCTGGTACATTTCATTGCCCAGTTCCCGGGCATTGGTGAGTCCAGCGTCATACATACTTTCCGATTTTTCAGCCATATCCTGAGTCTTCAGAAAATTCCCGTACTCATAATAAAAATAAGGGGCCATATATTTGATGATGTCGTTTTGTTTATTCAGGTAATGCTCAGCTCCATTAAAGTAAAAAATAGCCAGGCCGGCGTGGCCTTCATAGGATTTGAGATAGGCATTCAGCATATAAAACATAAAGTACTCTTCATTTTTGGCGGTATAGGGAGAGAGCTGCATCACCTGTATGCGGGTCCAGTATTCATAAGCCTTGGGAAACTGCCCGGACTTGCAGTAAGATGCTCCCAGCAGGGCGTATATTCCAAACAGGGAATGATATGCCAGGTTTTTAAGATGTAAGACTTCCATAAGGTACAGGGTCTTTTCCAGGTAGTCTATAGCCCAGTCAAACCGGAAGGAAAAGAAATAGGTATAAGCCAGATTAAAGAAAGTCATAGCTATCTCATGGTAATCCTTTACCTGTTTCAAGAGGGTAAGTGCAATGTGAAAATTCTTATCAGCCAGTTTATACTTACCGGTCATAAAATAATAATACCCCAGTCCATTATGAACATAGGACATTTCCAGAGGGTTTCTTAGACGGGATTTGAGCTTTTTACTTTTCTTGTACAGTTTAATGACATTGCTATAATTGCCTTTTACCGCCTGCACCAAACCCATTGTCTGATAGGCAGAAGCCAGCCTGAACTCATTTCCATATTTGCGGGCGATTTCTGCTCCCATCTTATGGATCTTTTCAATGTTTTCATCCATCCGGGAATACTGTCCGAAAGGATTAGTGGCGAATGATGCCAGGGAGTTATCCATGTTCAGCTTCTGGGCCAGCTCTATGATCTGATAAAACAATTTTTTCCAGTTTTGGATATCCTGTCTTCGTCCTTTATCTTCGATCAGAAAGTTCAGTTTGAGCGAGTAAAACACTGATTTTTCATCGCCGATCTCATTGGCCAGTTTGAGGCTTTGCTGACTCATTTTTTCGGCGGTTTCGAGGTCTTCCTTTTTCAGATGGATAAATCCGATTCTCTGATAGGCATAGATGATCATATCTGTCAGGGAATGCTGTTGTGCCGTGTTTAAGAGGGCATGATAATTGATGTAAGACTGGTCCAGTTCACTGAGCCGGTAGTTCACATCCCCCATGAGGCGGAGCATCCTGCATTTGTGTTCCAGGTCCAGATCCAGGCCGGCCTGGTAATGCTCTTTGTATACTGATTGTATGAGAGCCTGACAGTCTTTCAGGGCCAGGAGCTGATAGGCATTCTCACTGAGCAGTATCTTGGTCTTGATATCCATGGTGGGAGTCAGTACAGGCTTGTATTCAGCCTGGCTCATGGTATCGATAAAATCCAGTATCACACTCTTTCCCTGGATAACATCATACATTCTGCTCCAGTAGGCATCTTCCTGGAGGCCCGATTTTCTGGATTCCTGGTTGATAGAGAAAATAAAAAGGAAGGGCAGATCACTGCTTTTCATGATAAAGCGGTCTAGGAGTTCAAAAGTGGAAGAGGGAATATAGTGTAGATTTTCTAAAATAATTATACTGTGCTCGTTGCCAAACAGGTACAGAAAGAGGTCCCAGATGGATTTCTGCATGCGGTCCTGTTCATAGCTGAGCTCGTCATCCAGGATCATCTCATGTCTTTCAGCCTTAGTGCTCAGAAAATAGGAGAGGAGGATCTCAATGTGAAAGTAATAGACTCCCGCTTTATTTAAAATGTTCTGTATCTGTTTTTTTGATTTTGGCTTTAACTCCGCTTCTATCCAGGACAGAAATGGATAATAAGGGGAAAAAGTCTCTGCATGGATCCAGGCCTGGAAGACCCGGGGGACCGGAGAAAAATGGGGGATGATTCGATTTATGAATTCGTTGAATGCCTCATTCTTACGGGTAATAAAGAATATGGATTGACATTTTCCCTGCATGGAGTCAGACCACAGCGTCTTTAAAAGCTTCAAATAATCGTAGTAATGCTTATCCATTTATACTCTCTTTTTAAATGAATTCACTTTATTGTATAATAAGCTGCTAATATAATCAAGGTAAAAACTAATACCCGACGAAATAGTGGATTTTATGAAATACTTCATTTATTCTTGAAGGACTGAATTTCATCCGGAGTCAGTGCTCTCCACTGGCCGGGGCTCAGAGCTCCCAGCTGGATGTGGGCGATCCTGAGCCGTTTCAGAGTCTGTACTTCGAATCCTACTTTACGGACCATCCGCCTGATCTGCCGGTTTCTGCCTTCGGTAAGTATGATATTGAACTTTGAAGAAGAGATACGCCTCACCCGGGCCGGTAGTATCTTTTTACCCAAAATAGTCATACTTTTACCCAGTTTGTTCAGGCTTTCTTCCGAGATAGGGCGGTCTACTTCCACCAGGTATTCTTTTTCGCAGTGAGTGCCTTCTCCTATGATAAACCGGGGCAGGCTGGAGTCATTACTGAGCAGCAGTAATCCCTCGGAGTCTTTATCCAGACGGCCTATGGCTGACACCGGCGCCGGAGCATCCTGCACTAGTTCATACACCGTACTGCCTTCCCGGGGGTTGTGAGACACCACATATCCGGCAGGTTTATGGAGGCAGATAGTGAGGCGTTCTGACAGTAGGCTGTCTGTGTTCCACTGGGTCTCGATCAGGTCTGAGGGGCCGACCCGGCGCGCTGGATTAGTTTCGATCTCACCATTGACTTTTACCTGGCCGGCCTGAATGAGTCGGTCAGACTCTCTGCGGGACAGGGTACTGATTTGTGCTACCTGCTTATTGAGTCGTATACCTGAGTCCACTATTATTGATCCTTAATAGTCACGAATACTATAGTGCGGCCCCGGTAGTTTTCAAAACGTATCTCAAACAGGTCGGTATTGGATTTGATCAGGCTGGACAGCTGCTTATAACCATAGGTCCGGGGGTCGAACCCGGGGTCCAGCTGATACAGATTGGAGCCCAGGGTAGCCAGATGGGCCCACCCGTCTTCCTGTACTGACATATCAAAGGCTTCCTGCAGCAAAGAGGTCAGGTCTTCCGGGGTATTATTGCTGTTAGCGGAATCCACAGCCTTCACTTTGGTCTTGGCCGGTTTAGTCTTAGTCTTAAAGGTCTCCAGGTTTTCAGTATAGATAAATACATTACAGGCATTCACAAAGGGTTTAGGGGTATGCCTTTTACCTACTCCCATTACAAACAATCCCTCTTCTCTGATACGGGTAGCCAGCCGGGTGTAATCACTGTCACTGGAGACGATACAAAAGCCGTCTACCAGGTTACTGTGTAGTATATCCATGGCATCTATGATCATTGCAGAGTCTGTGGCATTTTTACCGACTGTATAACGAAACTGCTGTATAGGCTGTATGGCATGATTGTTGAGGGTCTCTTTCCAGCTGTTCATGTTGGGGGTGGTCCAGTCGCCATAGTTACGGCGTATGGTGAGCAGGCCGTACTTTCCCGCTTCAGCCATCATTTTGTTGATGAGGGCTGCCTGAGCGTTATCTCCATCTATGAGGAGGGCCAGCCTCCGTTCTTTTCTTATCTCTATATCCTGACTCATTGTATTCCTTTTTTCTTTTATTATACTGTATTTCTGGTATTATTACTATTATTCCGGTATTTTTTAGCAGAATATACACTATTTAGCCATCTCAGGGATGCCTGGCTTGACAGGGACGGCCTGAATGTGTACAATCACTTAAAGGGAGGTAAGATGCGATCTATAGCCTTATATAATCTGAAAGGAGGAGTGGGAAAGACCACTACTGCAGTAAATCTGGCCTACCTGGCCAGCCAGGCGGGCCACAAGGTCCTGATCTGGGATATGGACCCTCAGGGTTCAGCCTCGTTTTACTTTCAGGTGCAGGCACACTTAAAGGGCGGGGTAAAGAAACTGCTCAGCTCCGGAGACAGGATTGAAAAATATATCAGGGCCACCCAGTATGAGACACTGGATATTATTCCTGCAGATATCTCAGAAAGAAATATAGACCTGGTGCTGGATGATATGAAGAAATCCACAAAAAGATTAAAAATGCTGTTTGAAGAGCTGGCCAGATCCTATGACCTACTATTTGTGGATTCCCACCCGCACCTTTCCCTGCTTAGTGAAAACCTGTTCAAGGCGGTGGACTATTTGCTAGTGCCCCTCATTCCCACAGTATTGTCACTACGTACTTTTGACCTGCTCTATACTCATCTCCAGGATTATGGCATCAGGGACGGTCAGATACTGCCCTTTTTCTCCATGGCGGACCGCAGAAAAAACATGCATAAGACTATCCTGGAAAATGGAGTGGAAAAGGGGATAAAGACCTTGATCACAGCTGTACCCTATGCCTCGGATATCGAAAAGATGGGCCAGAGAATGGCACCCCTGCCAGACTATTCTCCCCGGTCCCGTACAGGCCAGGTCTATACTGCCTTATGGAATGAGCTCCGGGATATCATCAGGTTCTGATCATTCCACCAGCTTTAGAGAGGTGCTGTCCTGCTCTGCATCCCCGCTATCATCCAGTACAAAATGATCGATGAGCTGCATAAGTTCTCCGGAGAGACTGCTGTTTTTGTCTGATATCTTGTTGACTTCTTCGACTTCCAGTATCATCTGGTTCAGTTTTTCTATATGGCTCTGAATACTGTCTTTAGTCTCCACAGAGATATCTCTGAGGTTACGCATGATCTCACTGAACTCATGAGTACCTGTCTTTTGTTCAGTCATGGCCAGCTGCACTTCTTCTGTGACACTTACCATATCCTGGGTAGATTTGAGGATCTCTTTGGCAGAGTGGTTTTGCTCTTCCAGGGCGGAGTTCAGCTGCTGCATGATATTTACGTTCTGATTAGAGTAGGCCAGGATCATATCCAGTCCCATTCCGGCTTTTTCAGCCAGATTCACAGATTCTTCGATCTTTTCTACAATGGCATTTACGACATCGCCGA
Organism: uncultured Brevinematales bacterium; assembly: GCA_964537555.1. GTDB lineage: Bacteria > Spirochaetota > Brevinematia > Brevinematales > CAYRWR01 > CAYRWR01. Next base: position 16,528 of record CAZIAD010000013.1, on the reverse strand, counting down.
TATCCTTGGCGTTCTTGGAGGTGTTTTCAGCCAGCCGGCGGATCTCATCAGCCACGATAGCGAAACCTTTACCGGCTTCACCGGCGTGGGCCGCTTCAATGGATGCATTCATAGCCAGGAGGTTGGTCTGCTTGGATATATCAGTAATAAGCTTCAGCATCTTGAGGATCTGCTGGGAATAGTCAGACACGTCTTTGATGGAAGCCATAGAGTTCTTTACGGCCTCTCCCCCCTCGGTAGCGACCTGGTTCAGGTTTTTAGAGATATTGGTGGTCTTTTCCGCAGTCGCAGAAGCATTATCTATATTGCGGCTCATCTCTTCTATGGCAGATGCAGACTCTTCCACTGCGGCTGACTGGCGGGACATATTCTCACTCATGGAGTCAATACTGCGGCTCATCTCTTCCAGGGTGGCATTGACTTCTTCTACACCGCTGGTCTGATTCAGGGTATTTTCCTGTATGGACTGTATGCTGGCCGTTATCACTTCCATACTGGATTTCATATTGTTGATCACAGAGTCAGACAGGACATGGGAAGTCTCACTGAGATTGACGGCGGCGTTTCTGACTTTGAGCATATCCGCATTAAAAGACCTCATGAGAGAGTTAAATTTAATAGCTATACTGTCCAGCTCATTATTGGCATGCACGGTGATACGTTTAGTGAGGTCGGACTTTTCGTTTTGAGAGGCCATCTGGCCCAGGCGCATATCTATACTGTCCAGATTACGTCCCAGGAGCCGGGAGAAGTACAGGCTGACTGAAAATACCAGGAATAATAGCAGCACTATAAGTATGACCATATTTCTCCTGATCTTGTTAAAGTTCAGCATCATGTCTTTTTTGTACTGATGTACGGCCAATACCACACCATAGCGGGGAAGATAATGATACTCAATAGTCTTTATCTCATCGGGGCCATGTACTTTTTTGTCCAGGCCTTTTTCCAGGATGAGTTGATAGTCATTGGTATCATCCTTCAGGTTCAGGGTGACACTGGTGACATCCGCCTTCAGGACATCTTCAATGTATTTTTGATGGAGTGTCTGCTTCTGTACTTCATCTGCAGGATGGAACAGGATATTACCTTTCAGGTCCAGTACTTCAATATAGCCGGACTGGTTGACTCTGATATTTTTCAAGATATTTTTTGATTCTTCAGGATCGAGGAAATCTCCTGTTTTATCATCAGGAATGATGATGACCATATACCATTTCCATCCGGGCAGGTAACGGCTCAGGACGGTGGTCTCTTTGGTATTTCCATCCATGGATATTTGGGCCTTAAATATCTCAGAACGCGCGGAAGAGGATTTTTTCTGGATGACATCTGCCAGGCTATCTATAGCTCCGATCTGCCGGGCCTGGTTGTTGGCCGCCTCCACCTTTCCGCTATTATCCAGTATCATGAGAGAGCTGTTTTTAAAAGCTTTGTTATACAATAATGCATTCTGAGCCTGGTATTGGGCACTGGAGGTGGAGAGGCGGCCCTGCTGGGCTGACTGATAGGTGGAATAGATCTTTTCCATGAGGGCTATTCCCTCCTGTGAGATCTCCGCCTCTGCTTCTGATTTTAAGAGGTTTTCAGCAGTCTGGAGGGTCTGGAGTACAGATTCTTTTCGGTTTTCTTTAGTGATCCGGCTGAGTTGAAAGATACCCATCCCGCCCAGAGTGATGAGGGCTACCAGGGATGTCAAAAGATAGGATATAAACAGCTGTTTGCTTATTTTTAGTTTTAAGGACATGAAAACCTCCAGATTTTCGCATAGTATATGATAGACTATAAGTCTTTTATCGGCAAGAATTTTATGCTTTTCAAGCGGAAAATTTGACAATACAAAAATAAATAGTTATATTCATCTAACATTGTATTGGAGGTAATTATGAAAAGTTTTTTCAGTGTCCTGATGGTGCTGGCTTTTGCCTGTATTTCTTTCGCGCAGATCAATGTAGATACCAGCGCAGTAGGTGATGTCGGCGTAGCCGGCTTTAAAAAGGTGGCCAAAGATATTCCCTTTGCGTTCCGTTCCTCAAAGCTCTCTCTGAGCGACCCTCAGTATTCCGTAGGCGGATATGATATCGATACTTTCATGAAAAAAGTATTTATCCCCGCCCTGGCTAAAGTAGTCAATGCCCTGCCTGCCGGAAAAAAAGTGGTGATCAAGGGTCATGCCAATGCCGTAGGCCCGGAAGAAGAGGTCGGACAATATGGCGGAAATATCATGCTTTCTGAAGAAAGAGCTCAGGCCGTATTCCGCTATCTGAAAAAGAACTCTAAACTCAATCCTGATAAGTTTAAGGTAGTAGGGGTAGGCTCTTCTCAGCCTGCAGCCGGACTTTCTCCTGAAGATAAAAAGAACTGCCGTGTCAGTTTTGATATTGAATAAGCTATCCTAAAAGACCAGGCCCTCCTCTATGCAGGGGGGCTTTTTTTTTGCTCTACAGGGCCATCCCGGGCCGGCCTCGGGGCCGGAGTAGTACACTAATGAAAGGGGCAGGGGTGCGGACAGCAGGGCGGGACAGCCTGCACTCACAGGCAGGGTGTGACAGGGACTCTGATCCCGGACTCTAGTCCCATCCTGGTGGTGCCGCCGGGGAATTCCGGATCTGATGCCGCACCCTGTGAATTTTTTTCCCGGGGGAGCCGGCCTGTACACCGGGAGGGGCCCGGGGACAGTCTCACCCCTTTTTGCTACCTCATGCAGGGAACTGATTTCTCTACTCAGGACTCAGTCCGACCACAATAGCCTGCACTATTGCAATTTTAGCTGTTTTCCCTGATAATATAGTGAAACTTTTTCGGCAGGATTTTATGATAGAAGAAAAGATCACCGCACCCCAAGCCCAGCAGGGAGATGCCGACGAGACCTTACGTCCTTCCCGCTTTGATGACTATATCGGACAGAAAAAAGTAAAAGACAATATCCGGGTCTTTGTGGAGGCCGCAAAATTGCGTGGACAGGTCATGGATCATGCCCTGCTGTACGGCCCTCCGGGACTGGGTAAGACCACCCTGGCCCATATCATGGCATCCGAGCTGGGGCAGAGTATAAAGGTGATCGCTGCTCCCGCCCTGGAAAAACAGGGAGACCTCATGGCCCTCATCACTTCCCTGGAAGAGGGAGATGTACTGTTTATAGATGAGATCCACCGTATGAAACGGGTCCTGGAAGAGACCCTCTATTCAGCTATGGAGGACTTCAAAGTCGATATCATCATCGGAGAGGGCACCGGAGCCCGTACCTTGTCCATTACGCTGCCCCATTTTACGCTTATCGGGGCTACTACCCGGGTAGGGGCGGTATCGGCACCCTTGCGCAGCCGCTTCGGCATCATCGAGAGGCTGGATTTCTACGAGCCGGCTGACCTGGACCTGATCATAAAGCGCAGCTCCCATATCCTTAAGATCAGTATAGATCCGGCTGGCAGCAGTGAAGTAGCCCGCCGCAGCCGGGGCACTCCCCGTATCGCCAACCGCCTGCTCAAAAGGGTAGCCGACTTTGCCCTGGTCGACGGACAGTCCACGATTGACAAAGCCTTTGCCCACCACGCCTTATCCCGCCTGGAAGTGGATGAGATGGGGCTGGACATCATGGACCGCAGACTGCTCAGGATCATTATTGATCATTATCAGGGAGGCCCGGTAGGTATATCTGCCATTGCGGCTGCTTTATCAGAGGAGTCTGAGACTATTGAGGATGTCTATGAGCCTTTCCTGATCCAGAAGGGACTGTTGCAGAGACAGCCCCGGGGCCGGGTAGCCAGTGCCCTGGCTTACCGCCACCTGGGCGTAGAGTGGAATGACCTCTCATCCCAGCAGCCCGGGTTGTTTTAAGCAGGCCCTGACCGTCTTTAAACCGGACAGTTGTCCGGTGCTTTTGTGATACCTGTTATTCCCTTAAATAGGAATTATTTTAGGATGGATATTATAGTTGAATTATTGATACATCATCAGTCTGGGATGAGCTGACACTCACCCGGTGTCGAGCCCGGTTGCTTCCCTGTATGATGTACCCAAATCTGAAAGAGGAAGATTCATGCCCATTATCGATCTTTTTGTACAGTTGACCATCACGCTTAGTGTGACCAATACCCTGCTTTCCTTTTTCTTTTATAAAAAACACCGCAATGAGCTCAGCAGATTCTTTTTTCATCTGGTGTTGATAGGATTCAGTAATACTTTTTTCCTGGGAATGGCTTTATATCTGTTAGAAGCCTATTTTCCTGAGGTCACAGGGTATGAATATCTTTATCTCATCGGATTAATGATCACTATCATCACTATCATTGTCATGATACATGCCTTGCGCAATCTGTTCTTTTTAGGGGTGGGGCAGTCAGGACGCAGTTCATCAGCTCTATCTCCGGTATTCCTGACTTCCGTAATGGTGATGCTGCTTCTGGGCATCTTTGTGAGAGAGATCAATCTTCTGTTTAAGATCCTTTGGCTCATGCTCCTCGGTACCGGGCTATTACATCTGGTGAATTACACAGATATGCTCATCCGCTTTATCCGTAAGTATTCCGATATTCCTTCTTATGCAGCCCGTAAAGCCATGCTTGCTATTTTTATTGTGGCAGGAATCTATATTCCTGTCCAGTATATCATCCTGACTTCATTTTTTATACATTTAGGATGGGATACCTCCCTTTTGTCATTTATCCAGGGCTGGATCAGTAATAACAATATCAGTATTGAGATCCGAAAAAATTTCCCCCTGGTCTATCATTTCTTCTTTCATCTGATCAGTATTATTATCATAGCCAAATATTATTTTCAGGCATCTCATCCCCGGGAACTAATCATTCCTACCGAGATAGCTATTCAGCTGGATTATTCGCGCAGAGAGCTGGAGATCGCCCTGCTCATCCTGCAGGGTCTGGATAATAAGAGTATCCGGGAACACCTGTTTATTGCGGATGGTACTCTCAGAAACCATATATCCAGCATCTATACCAAGACCAGGATAAGTTCCCGAGCGGAATTTATAATGTATTTTAAAAAGCTCAATGAATCATCCCGTCTCTCCGGACTCAGCACTAAGGCTTAGTAAATGGTGGTGCCCTTCCCTTAGCTTTTGCATTTTGCTATTCTTTAGATTTTAGCCTGCGGTGGGACTTTACTTTTCATTTAAAAAACACTATAATGGCTGAAATAATAGAGTGTGTTTTTTCTATTATGGAATAAAAATACAGGAATCACTATGCCCCATTCCGGAAGATTTAAGATGGACAAGACTGAAAGGAGCTGGGTCCTGTATGACTGGGCCAATTCAGCCTATGTCCTCATCATAGGGACTATCTTTTTCAGTATATTCTTTAAAAAACAAATAGCCCCCCCTGATATCGCAGAGCGGGCCACTTCCTATATCGGATATGCCAATGCCCTGGTGGCGGCTGTCCTGGCTGTGCTGGCCCCCGTGTTCGGGACTATTGCGGATTACCAGGGCAGAAAAAAGGTATTATGGGTGATCGCACTGGGCCTGGGTTCTCTGGCTACTTTGGCGTTCATGGGAGTACAGCCGGGCCAATGGCAGCTGGCTATAGCGGTATATGCCGTGGCAGGGGTTGGATACAGCTCTGCCAATATATTTTATGATGCTTTTATCACTGACATTACCAGCCATGAGCGTATGGACCGGGTCTCGGCAGCAGGCTATGCCTGGGGATATATTGGATCTACCATACCGGCGGTGATCAGTATACTACTGATGATGAACCCCCAATGGATAGGCCTGGGTACAGACCCGGCGGGCTATCTGCAGGCTATGAGAATCGTGTTTGCCCTGACCGCCCTGTGGTGGGTGGGATTCTCCATCCCCATGATGAAGAATGTAAAACAAAAGCATTATATTCAGGCCAGTGAGCATCCGGTCAGAGACAGCTTTGTACGCCTTTTTTCCACTTTCCGGGAGATCAAAAAGTACAGACTGGCTTTTCTGTTTCTGATCGCCTATTTCTTTTATATCGATGGGGTCCATACCATCATCTATATGGCCACAGCCTTCGGCATGGAGTGGGGCATAGATACCGATCAGCTGCTCTATATGGTCCTGGCTATACAGGCTGTGGCGTTTCCTTTTGCCTTTCTCTATGGCAGGCTGGCAAAGCAGTGGGGAGCCCGTACCATGCTTTTCACCGGTATTATTGTGTATATAGTGATTGTGTTTATTGCCTTTTTTATACCATCGGTGCCCAGTCTGTCTACCCGGAATATATTATTCTGGACATTGGGCATACTGGTAGGGACCAGTCAGGGAGGAGTCCAGGCCCTGAGTCGCTCCATCTTCGGTAAGCTCATACCCCAGGACCGCTCCGGGGAATTCTTCGGGTTCTTCAACATTTTCGGACGACTCTCCGCCGTGATGGGGCCATTACTTATTGGAATCATTGCTACCAGCCCCGAGCGTACCCGTTGGGCGGTATTGAGCCTTCTGGTGTTCTTCATCATAGGAGCGGTATTTCTATCCCGGATCAGGGTAGAAGAGGAGGCATAGATGCCTAAAGAGATCACACACTGGGCCATTGCATCCCGGGTCCTGGACCACATGCCTGACATCCCCCTGAAACAGAGTCTGATCCAGCATAAATCTCTCTATCTGCTGGGTGCGGTGCTGCCGGACAGCCCCTATTATCTGCAGAATAAGGCTTATAAGGACCGACTGCAAAAACTGTCCTCTCAGCTTCATGGGGAGAATGGAGAAGACACCTATTTGCTGTTTAAAAAGCTCTTTTTACAAAAAGGGCAGGCTATCAGCCCCGATGAGATGGCCCTGGCCTGCGGGTTTTTAACACATATACAGGCTGATGCCCATATTCACCCTTTAGTCTATTATTTTTGCGGCCTGGGACATCCTGCGGATACAGGGTCTGTACATAGCAGTCAGAAACGTCATTATTATTTTGAGACCCTGTTGGATATTCATAACTGGAAAGGGCTGGACCGGGCTTACCGGCACAGCCTCAGGCGTATAGTAGCACGCAGCCCTCGCTCCCTTAAGGAGATATCCCGTCTCATAGCCGGCTTTATCCTGGATGATGCCACCCAGTACAAACTGGCTCAAAAAATGCTCCGATCTCACATCAGGATACAGTCATGGTTTAAGCGGGCTTTTTTCCGCATTCTCCTATGCCTGCTCCCTGGTGCCGGCCTGAGCAGGAATCTATTTTACCCGGTCATCCGGAGAGAGATACCTTTCTTTGAGATGCCAGTGCGTTACCGCCATCCCCGCAGTGGCGAGTGGCATGAGGACAGCTATGATGCTTTGGAGAAACGGGCGGTAAACACTTTGGTTCAGCTTTTCATTGAGATAGATGACCACATGAGCCGGGGGGACATCTTTCCCCTGTTTGCGGGCCGGGTAGGCCCCAGTCTGTCTAACGGCCAGCCTCATACCCTCAATTCTGAGATGAAGTATTTCGATACTTCACTTCCCATAAAAAAACTCCTGATGCAATACCGGGGTAGTCCGTCCATTTTTTGAGTTTTTTTTCCGATATTGCTATTATTAGGTTTATAAGGGGTATCCCATGGCAGAGACCATTGAATTCTGGAAGCAAAAGGGACTGGATATAGTCTATGTAAACTACAACCGTGAAGTATATAAAATGGGAGATTTTCTGCGGCTTCCTGAAGCTAAAGAGATCATAAAAGAGATGTATAATAAGATAGAGACGGACTATCCCTATGAGGTAAAAGATAATCTCATTCTCACGGTAGGTGCTTTTATCGAGAATCATTTCCTGGACCTGGATAAGAAATTTGACGTGGTCATTCTGAAAAACGGAGATAAGCAAAAAAACGTGATCTTTAACATTGAATCCAAATACGAGAAATATTAAACCAATGAGTACTGTTCAGATCGACCTGCTCATAGGGATATTCTCACTTTGTGCAGCCGCCTTCCTGGTATGGAGATGGCTCCTGCCTAAGATGACGGACAATCTTTATATCTGGCTGGCCTATGTTTTCATACGTCTCCATCTTATGGCCAGGGCAGGATTTTATTTAAAACTAGTCAGATCAGTGGAGGGCCTGAATCCGGAATACTTATCGTACTATCTTATGTATCAGGGTATTGTGGCTCAGGCAAAGAACGATCTGGATACAGCCTCGTACTTTTATTTAAGAGGAATAGATGAGGGTAAACCCGGGCCCCACAATGTCAGTCTGTCCTACTTTGCCTTAGCTCAGATCGCTGGCAGAAAGGGGGATTGGAAAAAGTCAGGAGAATACATTCAGAATGCAATAAAGATTCCTCACGATCCTAAAATGGATGCAAAATATCACTATGCCTGGAATGATATCAGCAGGCATTTGTCCGGCCAGGAAGAATCGTCTGTATAGTGAGTGTTTTGTCTGCAGATATATTCCGGAAATACTTTCCCATTATCAGATAATTTATTATATTTTGGCAACACAGCATAAGGCGAAAAATGTTTAAACAGTTTAAGACCCTTGTTCCCTATATCAAAAAAAATGCGCACAGATATTTTTTCGGTTTTCTGTTTCTGATCCTGGCTGATGCCGGGCAGCTCCTCATTCCCCAGTATATAAAAGAAGCCGTCAATAAAATATCCAGTGGGACTTATAGCAATAATGATATCGCCCGTATCGGACTGATCATTATCCTCATTGCGGTATTTATTGCCATAGGCCGTTTTGGATGGAGGATATTCATCCAGGGAGCGTCCCGCAGGATAGAGCTGGCCCTTCGTAATCGCTTTTTTGATCAGCTCCTGCTTATGGATTCAGCCTATTTTAAAAAGCACAAGACCGGGGACTTTATGGCCCGGGCCACAAATGACATGGAAGCGATCCGTATGGCCACCGGTATGGCCTTTATAGCCTTTCTGGATGGCCTTTTCTTTACCGTCACTATCCTGATCGTCCTGTTTACCCAGTATCCCCGCCTGACTTTATATACCATTCTTCCCCTGCCTGTCATCACAGTACTGGTCATTATGATGGGGCCGGTGATCATGAAGCTTTTCAAAGGAGTCCAGGAGGGCTTTTCGGCATTATCGGAAAGAGCCCAGGAGAGTATCTCCGGCATCCGGGTCATCAAGTCATTTGTGCAGGAAAAACATGTGATGAGCCAGTTTGAAAAGGACAATGAGAACTATAAAGTGAAAAATCTGCGCCTGGTCAAATTATTCGGCCTGTTTTTTCCGGTAGTGATGTTTATCAGCGGACTGACTCAGCTCATCTTGCTGCGATACGGTGCTGCAGCTGTGATAGAGGGGCCCTTCCTGATCGGCGACTTTACGGCATTCCTGCAGTACCTGGGTATGCTCATCTGGCCCATGCTGGGTGCAGGATTTACTATTAACCTGCTACAGAGAGGAGCTGCCTCCATGGAACGTATCAATGAAGTGCTGCATGCTGAGCCTTCTATACGGAATCGGGATAACCCCATCAGTGAGATAAAAGACTTTTCCATAAAGATTGACCTCAAGGATTTCCAGTACGAGGGTACGGACAAAGCACAGCTTCAGCACATCGAGTATACTGTGGAGCAGGGTAAGACCCTGGGTATCATCGGACGTACCGGTTCCGGAAAGAGCAGCCTGCTCAATCTCCTGCCCCGTATCGAGCAGACCCCTCCTGCTACTGTGTTTATCGGAGGAGCAGATATTCATGATCTTGATCTGGATTATTTACGGTCCCTGTTTGCCTATGTACCCCAGGATACCTTCTTATTCTCTGATACCATTGCCAATAACATAATCTTCGCCCGGCCCGATTTGAAAGACCGGGACCAGCTTATCCATGATATGGCTGAGCTTTCCACTATCAGCCGGGATCTGGCTACCTTCCCCCAGGGCCTGGAGACAGAGATAGGGGAGAGAGGGATTACCCTGTCCGGGGGGCAGAAGCAGCGTATTGCCATCTCCCGGGCCCTGGCTGCGGATGCACCTATACTGGTATTTGATGATGCCTTGTCCTCGGTAGATACCCAGACCGAGGAGCAGATACTGTCCCGCACTCTGGAACTACGCCGGGGCAGGACTAATATTATCGTGTCTCACCGTATATCTACCCTGCGCCATGCAGATGAGATCATTGTACTGGAAGAGGGGCGTATCACGCAAAAGGGCAGTCATGAAGAACTGATGCAGCAGGATGGATTTTACGCAGAGATCGCTGCTATTCAGCATGCCCATGGAGATAAGTAAGATGACAGACCATAAAAAAGTATCCGCCCGGGTTTTTGCCCGGCTGTGGCAGTATATTCGTCCATACCGCCTTATCCTGCTGTTTTCACTGCTGGCCCTGATCCTGGCTACCGGTACTGAGCTTATGATGCCGGTTATCGTGCAGCGTACCGTGGACCATGCTGTCATTCCTTATTTTACCCGGGTGGATAATAGCACTGCCGGGCAGTATCTTGAGAATATAGAGGGCGTATATACCCCTGAATATACTTATTACCAGAGAGATACACTGTCGGACCTGCCCCGGTCTACCACCCGTATCCTGGAGTCCCAGATCCAGTCTTCCAATAATAACTATTTTGTGGTTTCGCTCAGCCCTGAAAAACAGAAACTGGTCATAGAGAATCAGCTGCATTCTATAGAATCAATGGATTCCAATCATATTATTATATCGGCTCAGGAATTCAATACTCTGGATAAAGGCACCCGGCGTATCCTCAGGGCAGAACATCTTTCCCTGATCCGGCGGAACACATGGATCTTTGGAGGATTATTGGTAGCCAGTCTCCTGTTTACTTTTTTTCAAATATTCCTGATGGCCCTTACCGGGCAGAATGTCATGAAAGACCTGCGCCTCCGTCTGTTCAGCCATCTGATGGGGCAGAGTATAGCCAGCCTGGATGAATACCCTACCGGAAAGCTGGTCACCCGGGTCACCAATGACGTAGAGACCATCAATGAGCTCTTTACCAATGTGATCACTGCCCTGGTCAAGGACTTTATGATCATGGCAGGAGTGATCGGATTTCTGTTTGTACTCAATGCCCGTTTGGCCTGGATCATTGTAGCTACACTGCCTCCTATAGTACTGCTCACCCTCTATTTCAGGAGCAAGGCCCGCCATACTTATCATGGTATCAGGAAGTGGGTCTCGCGTATCAATGCTTTTCTGTCCGAGCATATATCCGGTATGCACATCGTTCAGATATTTAACCGCCAGAAGCACAGTGCCCGGGAGTTTAAAGATAATAACCAAAGCTTATTTGATATGAATATGAAGGAAGTCAGGATCTTCGCGGTGTTCCGTCCCATAATCGACCTGCTGTCATCGGTCACAGTGGCTGTAGCCATATTTGCCGGTGCTATTTATTTCAATATGCAGCTCGTCACCCTGGGTGTTCTGATAGCAGCCATCAATTTCATTCAGAAGTTTTATCAACCTGTAATGGATATCTCCGAGAAGTTTACTATACTACAGTCTGCTATGGCGGGCAGTGAACGTATCTTTGAGTTTATGGATGCGGACCATCCTATTGAGGATAAGGGCACCCGTACTTTCCCCCAGCCTTTCCGGGGCGATATCGAGTTTAGGAATGTCTGTTTTGAATATAAGCCGGGGGAGCCGGTCCTGAAGGATCTGTCTTTCCAGGTCAAAGCGGGAGAAATGGTGGCGATAGTGGGCTATACCGGGGCTGGAAAGACCACTATCATCAATCTTCTCACCCGTATGTGGGATATTCAGTCCGGACAGATCCTCATAGACGGAATCGATATTCATGATGTTTCTCTGGATGAGCTGCGGCGCACCGTCATCCCTGTGTTGCAGGATGTATTCCTGTTCTCCGGTACTGTAAAGGACAATATTATCCTGGGTACCGATATTCCCGATGAATATATGCGTCAGGCCGCTCAAATGGTACAGGCTGAAGAATTTGTAGAAGATCTGCATGAGTCCTATGCCACTGTACTCAATGAACGGGGTTCCAATCTCTCCATGGGCCAGCGGCAGCTCCTGTCATTCGCCCGGGTGATTGCTCATGACCCTGCTATAATCGTACTGGATGAGGCCACCGGTAATATCGATACCGAGACAGAGAAGCTCATAGAGAAGGCAATGGCCAGGATGCTGGAAAAACGCACCTCTCTGGTCATCGCCCACCGTCTCTCCACCGTACAGCATGCAGACCGCATCCTGGTATTGTCTGAGGGCCGCCTGGCCGAGCAGGGGACCCATCAGTCCCTGATGCAGCAGCAGGGACTGTACTATAATCTCTATAAGCTACAGTATCAGGATGGTGTATAACACACTTTTACTTTAAATAGGCCATGATTCCCTTGATCTCTTCCAGTTTTTGGCTGGCATCACCACTTTTTACGGCTTCAGCCACACAGGTCTCGATGTGATGTGTCAGTACATCCAGATTGGCTTTTTTAAGGAAGCCCATGGTGGACATGATCTGCTTGGAAATATCCACACAGTATCTGCCTTCCTCTATCATCTTGATGGCACTTTCAATCTGACCCCGGGCATTGAGGAGCAGCTTACGGGCTGTCTCGTGTTTGTGATGGTGTTCCATGGGGACCTCTTTATTCCTACTTATTTACTGGCCTGCTCTTGACACATTTACCAGAATATAATATATTATAGTAAATATGTCAACCATCCCCCACAGGGGGTGGGGTAGGAGGAAAAATGGAAATCAAGATCTCAGGAATGAGCTGCAATCACTGTGTCATGCATGTAAAACAGGCTATATCAGACCATCATGGAGTATCTGACCTGGAAGTGAAGATCGGCTCCGCCAGCTTTAATCTGGAGGATGCTTCAAAACTGGAAGAAATAAAAGCGTCTATAATAGATGCTGGTTATGATGTAATATCCTAATCATTTTAAAACAGGAGAGATCATGGCTATTAAGAAAATAAGTCTTAGTGTAGAAGGGATGACCTGTGCGGCCTGTTCCAGCCGGGTGGAAAAAGGCCTGGCTAAAACACCGGGTATCAGCATTGCCCGGGTCAATCTGTCTACAGAAAAAGCCATGATCCAGTATGATACTGCGCAGACCGATCTCAATAGCCTGGCCCATAAGGTGGAACAGCTGGGCTATCACCTGGTCCTGCCTCAGGAACAGGAGCTCAGCCCCGAACAAAAAGCCCGTCATGCCCGCAGGCAGCTGTTTTGGGCCTGGGTCTTTGCCGGCCCGGGAGCCATTCTCATGATACTGCATATGTCGGGACTTCTGCATCTGCCCTACTGGCATATCATTGAGCTGGCCCTGGCTTTTCCGGTCATCTTCATTGTGGGCTGGCAGGTACAGAGGGCAGCATTTTTGTCTTTTATACAGTGGTCTCTGGGTATGGATGTGCTGATAGCCCTGGGTACTCTGGCATCCTTTTCTACCGGGATTCTAGGCCTCCTGGGAATAAATATTGCCAACTATGCCCTGGTGGGGGCTATGATCATGGGCTTTCACCTGATCGGTAAATACCTGGAAGCAGCTGCCAAAGGGAAGGCCAGCCAGGCTATTAGAAAGCTCCTCGAGCTGGGAGCTAAGACTGCCCGTGTCCTGGATGAAAAAGGATTGGAACAGGAAGTAGCACTGGATGAGCTTAAAATCGGTGATATCATGATCATACGTCCGGGAGAAAAGATTCCTACGGACGGGGAAGTCGTGGAAGGTAATAGTTCCGTAGATGAGTCCCTGGCTACAGGAGAATCACTTCCTGTTAATAAAAATCCTGGTGATGAAGTAATAGGAGCTACTCTTAATCAATATGGGTCATTAAAAGTAAAAGTCAGCAAAGTGGGCAAAGATACTTTTCTGTCACAGATGGTTACCCTGGTGGAGGAAGCACAGGGTACAAAGATCCCTATTCAGGCTTTTGCCGATAAGGTCATAGCAGTGTTTGTCCCTATTATTCTGGCCATTACCGTAATGGTATTCACACTCTGGATGTTATTTCCGGAACAGTCTCTGAGACTGATGCAGTGGGGCCAGACGTTTATCCCCTGGATAGATAGCTCCCTGAACCCCCTGTCCCGGGCCCTCTATGCAGCCATTGCTACTCTGGTCATCGCCTGCCCCTGTGCCCTGGGCCTGGCTACCCCTACCGCACTGATGGTGGGCAGTGGATTGGGAGCCCAGAACGGGATACTGATTCGCAATGGTGCGGCCATACAGACTATGAAGGATGTGGACATTATCCTGTTTGACAAGACCGGCACCCTTACAGAAGGGCATCCTTTTGTTACCGATGTACACTCCGCTCATGAGGCGGAATTTTTGGATACGGTATTGTCTCTGGAGAGTCATTCCGAACACCCTCTGGCCCGGGCTATAGTGGAATATGCTCATAGCAGAAATGCCATAACACTTGAGGTACAGGATTTCTCAGCAGTCAGCGGCCGAGGAGTACAGGCCCGTATCAATGAGCAGCATTATCACATGGGTTCCCCGGCGTATATGGATGAACTTAAACTCGATTGGACGGAAGTAGCAGAGTTAGTAAACGCATGGGAAAGCCAGGCCAAGACAGTAATACTGTTATCAGATTCCAGGCGTATTCTGGGTGTACTGGCAGTGGCAGATAAATTAAAAGAGGATAGTAGCTCAGCTGTAGAGGAGCTCAGTGCTATGGGCATTACTACTGCCATGGTCACAGGAGATAATGTCCGGACTGCTAAGGCTATTGCCAGAGAAGCCGGTATCACACAGGTATATGCTCAGGTCCTGCCCCGGGACAAGATAGCCCTGGTACAGGAACTACAGTCCCAGGGGCATATCGTAGCCATGGTAGGAGATGGTATCAATGATGCAGCCGCATTAAAAGGGGCACATGTCGGAATCGCTCTGGGGACGGGGACGGATATCGCTATAGAGTCTGGAGACATCACCCTGGTCCAGGGCAGGCTCAGTAAGGTGGTAGAAGCTATCAGATTGTCCCGGGCTACTTTTGACAAGATCAGGCAGAATCTGTTCTGGGCTTTTATCTATAATGTCCTGGCCATTCCCCTGGCCGCAGCCGGCTTTCTTCATCCCGTGATAGCAGAGATAGCCATGGCATTTTCTTCTATCAATGTAGTAAGCAATTCACTGAGACTGAAAAGGATAAAGCTGAGCTGACAGCCATTTTTAATCCCTCTATGCGGGCTTTGACACTTTGCAGGAGATCTGACTGTTTTCACTATAAACAGTCACTGTTCCTCTCTGGCTAAACCCTTTAAATACCCTTTCATTTCTTTGACATGTTCGCTATCATTGGCTAAAATGGTTTCACAGGATGCGGGGGTTCTATGAATAATTTCACTTTTTGCAACAGTACAACCATACATTTCGGCAGAGGCCAGGTCAAAAAAATCGGGACTGAAATAAAGAAATGGCAGGGACGCCGGGTCCTGATCTGTTATGGCAGTGACCGTATCAAGACAAACGGCCTCCTGGATACCGTCACCCTTCTCCTGGAAAGAGAAGGTATTGACTGGTTTACCTTATCTGATATTAAGCCCAATCCCAGGATCGACAGTGTACGCGAAGGCAGGGAAAAATGTAAAAAAGACAAAATCGATTTTATCCTGGCCATTGGGGGGGGGAGTGTGATCGATACGGCCAAGGCTATTTCCAGTGCAGTCTTTTATGAGGGTGACCCCTGGGATTTTTTTACCGGGCTGGCCCCTATCACCAAGGCTCTGCCTATAGCCTGTATCCTCACTCTGGCTGCTACCGGTTCGGAGATGAATGGAAATGCAGTCGTATCCAATCTCAGTATCAATGCCAAGAATGCGGCAAATTCCAGCTTATGGAAACCCCGCTTTTCTATTTTGGATCCCTCGTTTACTTATACTGTAGCCCCCTATCACACTGCCGCCGGTATTGCCGATATTATCAGTCACTGCCTGGAGCAGTACTTTAGTGTAGAAGAGGACACGCTCCTGGTAGATTACCTTACAGAGGCGGTGATCAAGTCAGTGGTGCATTATGGGCCCATAGCCTATAGAAAAGGTTCCAATTATCCGGCCCGGGCCAATCTACTGTGGGCAGGTAGTATGGCGCTCAATGAAATACTGTCTGTAGGTAAGACCGGGGACTGGGCAGTCCATGCTATAGAACATGAACTGTCTGCACAGTATGATATTACGCATGGAGTAGGCCTGGCTGTGATCCAGCCGGTTTGGATGGAATATGTGCTTAATGAAAAAAACGCGGCAAAATTTCAGCAGTTTGCGCACAATGTCTGGAATGTACCGGAGCGGGGGGATGCTCTGAAACAGGCCAGAGCCGGTATCAGGGCCTTATCACAGTTCTATAAAGATATGGATCTTCCATTCCGCCTGAGAGACCTGGGAGCCCAGAAAGATGACCTCGATCTTATGGCTTTGAATATAGTAAAAAATGGTACCGTGGGCAGATTTCAAAGTCTGGGAAAAGAAGACGTAAAAAAAATACTGGAAATGGCATTTTAATACTTGAATTTGTTGTAAAAGGGTGTAAACTAATACTAAGAAAGTAAAGGAGTTTAAAATGCATAAATCATGGAAATACTTATTCAGTACTATTCTGGTCGCATTACTGGTGGCAGTGGTATATGCG
>CAZIAD010000012.1:8631-76687 GCA_964537555.1 uncultured Brevinematales bacterium | reverse complement strand
TCGCCGATGATACTGCCTTGCGGGAAAGTAGGTGTCACCAGATTGTCTTTATCCGCCCCTCTTCTTATGAAGAGGGGCTTTTTTATTTGATCTGCTTCCAAACATATTTAGTTGATTGATCCTAGCTGAGTATTTCATGGATTTTAATTATGAAATCGTTAGTCTGAAATGGCTTCTGTATGAAATGATAACCCCTGGATTGGATGATATCTTTTTGAGATTTTTGATCAGAATACCCGCTGTAAAATAATACTTTTATCCTGGATTTCTGATCCAGCTGTCTGCTGAGCAGATCAATCCCATTTCCATCTTCCAGGATGACATCACACACGATGAGGCTAAGTTTGGATAGGTTATTTTCTATTTGCTGGGACGCATCTTTAGTATTGGAGGCGGATAAGACCTTCATGTGAAATTTTTCCAGGATCTTTTTAGTGTATTTCAAAACACTGGTATCATCTTCTATAAGTAGTACCAGTTTACCTTTTCCGGCAAAAC
The DNA here is from genome assembly GCA_964537555.1 of uncultured Brevinematales bacterium. Taxonomy (GTDB): domain Bacteria; phylum Spirochaetota; class Brevinematia; order Brevinematales; family CAYRWR01; genus CAYRWR01. The sequence continues at coordinate 76,189 of CAZIAD010000012.1, read as the reverse complement.
TTCTTTGGTCCCAGGCCTTGATGTCATCTTGCTGAGGTACACTTGAGGCTTTGCTTTCCGGAATGAAGAGAGATATTTCAGATCCTTTCATAGGTGCACTCTCGATTTCCACTTTTCCTTTAAGTGATTGTATGATGCCATAAACTACGGACATTCCCAGTCCAGTCCCTTTGCCTATTGCTTTTGTGGTAAAAAAGGGATCAAAGATCTTGGACTGTATATCTTTTGACATACCGATACCATCATCTTTGATAGCGATCAGAGCATATCTATCATTTTTACCCGAAACAGAATCAGTGCGGATAGTGACTGCACCTCCTTCCGGCATAGCGTCTCGGGCATTAATAATGAGATTGAGGGTGATCTGTATTAACTGATTCTGATCCATATCAATGAAAATATCCTGACTGCTTAGTTCAAGCGTAAGTCTTATATGTTCTCCAATGATCCTGTTAAACATTTTAATACTATTGCGGATCAATTGATTTACTTCAATTGTCCTGGACTAGACGATTTCCTTTCGTGAAAAGGTAAGGAGTTGCATTGTGAGAAAGGTGGCGTTATCACAGGCATTCAGGATCTGATGCAGGCTTTCTTTATCATGATCGGAGAGATCTTCATTAAACTGTATGAGCTCTGCGTTCCCTCTGATTATAGTAAGGAGATTATTAAAATCATGAGCTATTCCTCCAGCCAGGTTTCCTACAGTTTCCATTTTTTGACTGTGGAATAGCTGATTCTGCAAATTTAGTTTTTCTTTTTGACTATGTATTCTTGCTACCAGGCTAATCATAATACCAATTAATAGTACGCTAAGAGTTGAAAAAAGCAGATAATACATCCACTCAGGTACTTTTTCCACAGTAAATTGTTTATCTCTCATGAGATGATTTATTATTGCATAATAATATGAATCAGGAGTTTCTTTCCAGGTACGGATGTATTGGTCAATAGTATTTAAGGCATCTCTTTGCAGTCCTTTTTGGGAGGCAAAAAACAGTTCATTGGGTGAAAACATGATTGGACTTTGCCTTATTCCATGCTGCATATGGTGAGTCAATCCAAAGGTGGAGGTGACTACACCTCCATCTATCCTGCCGGATTCTATCGCTCTAAAAATTGACTCAAAATCCTGATATTGGATAATTTCCGGTTTTACATCAAATTTCTGGCATAGTTCCTGGAAATTCATGCCATTTCTGTCTTTCTCCATGATACCTATTCTCATGCCTTCCAGATCCAGAATATTTTCTATAGTAGAGTTTTTTTGAATATATAACTGACCCCAGATCGTGATGATATTTTCCCGGGAGAAGTCCATAGTTTTCTCTCTTTCGGGCGAGTGCATCACACTACAGATCAGATCCAGCTCTCCGGAATAGACCCGGCTCATACCTTCCGACCAGGTTCCGTTTACATAGTTAATAGTCCACTCTTCTTCTTCAGCGATTTTATTGAGAAGATCTACGAAAATCCCCCTGGCATGAGAGTTTGAATCATAAAATATAACCGGGAAATGATTAAATACACCGACATTTAACACCTTTGTATCTGCATAGCTGACACTGGTTTTGAAGATAAGGATCAATAAGAAAACTGAGAGATATTTTAAATGCTTAATAATAATCTCCGCTTGCGTATTTTTACTCATTGTACAAATAGTATTGAAAAGAAACAAATAATCAAGCTGTTAAAAATCAATCTTTTTTCAGATGAGACAGCCAGTCCTTGATCTTTTTCTCAAATCCCAGTTCTCCGGGCTCATAATAACGAAGGTCTTCACTCAGGTATTTCTGGTCTACCCAGTGATTAGGGTAGTCATGGGGATATTTATAGCCTATACCCCTGCCCAGATCTTTAGCCCCTTTGAATGAAGCTTCCCGGAGATAGGATGGGATGTCCAGTCTTTTACCGGATTCAATATCTCTCCGGGCCCGGCCCATGGCCAGGGTAGTGGAATTACTCTTGGGGACTCCGGCTAATAAGGTAGTGACATGGATGAGGGGATAGACCCCTTCGGGCATACCTATTTTTTCCAGAGCAGTATAGGCGGAAACGGCAATAGATAGCCCTTCCGGATAGGCCAGGCCAATATCTTCACCCGCCAGGATAATGAGCCTGCGGGCAATAAACAGGGGGTCTTCTCCGCTCTCCAGCATGACCATTAAGTAATAGACAGCCGCATCAGGGTCGGAGCCTCGCACGGACTTTATAAAAGCAGAGATGGTATCATAATGCCCTTCATCACTGGAATAGCGGGTATCGGAACGATTTAAAATAGTACGGAAATCATCGGAGTTGAGAGTCCACTTTTCACCGGGGCCTTTGGATAGGATAGTCATCTCCAGGGTATTAAGGAGCATACGGGGGTCAGCGGCCAGTTCCAGCAGAGTCTCAGTAGCTCCTTCCTCCAGGCTGATATCCAGTTTATTGAGGAACTCATCTTCCTGAAGGGCATGGGTCAGGATTGAACGCTTATCCAGATCCGACAGGTTTTTAAACTCATAGATAAAGACCCGGGACCGCAAGGCTGGCTGCATAATAAAATAGGGGTTTTCGGTAGTCGCTCCGATAATATGTACCAGCCCGTTCTCTATAGCCGACAAAAATGCATCCTGCTTGGGTTTATAGAGGCGGTGGATCTCATCTATAAACAGGATGGTGTCATAGCCTTCTGTTTTTTTCTGCTGGGCTGTCTTAAGATGATTGCGGATCTCTTCACTATCCAGGGTGAGGGCACTGCTCATAATGAAATGACATTGGGATTCCCGGGCGATGATCTCAGCCAGGCTGGTCTTACCGGTAGCGGGGGGGCCGTAAAATATCATGGAGTGGACCATTTTATTTTCCAGCATGGTATATATAGGCCGTCCCGGTGCAGTGAGGTGTTTCTGGCCCATAAACTGGGACAGATTCTGAGGCATCATTCTCTTAGAGAGAGGTAAAGAGTGAGACTGGTATAGTTCCAAAAGCTTATCCTGTTTTTATATATTATATTGAGTATAGTATAAATGGTCAATCAAATTATGGCACACACAAATACTTTAGCTGACTCAACGATGCTTTGACATCCATCCGGGTTTGAATTAAACTATTCTCACAATTGGAGTATATATGAAATATAAAGAGATCACACGGATAGTGGATAAAAGGCAGGATGGCCCTTATACCTGGCTGGCAGTGGAGACGCGTGATATGGCCCTGGCTGCCCGGCCTGGTCAGTTCGTAAATATCCGGGCCGGAGAAGGCTATGACCCTCTGCTGCGCAGGCCTTTTTCTATTGCCGATGTGGATGGGTCTATCCTGTGGATCATGCTGCATGCTATAGGAAAAGGGACAGAGTTATTATGCCGTAAAAACATAGGGGAAGAGCTGAATATCATAGGCCCTCTGGGCAATGAATTTCCAGAGCCCACAACGGGAAAGAAGGCCCTTTTTGTGGCAGGAGGTATCGGCATTGCCCCTTTTCTTTTATTTGCGCACCGCATTCCTGGGGCCACCCTGGCCTATGGTGCCCGTAATCATACCATGATCCCTGATATGCGGCCCTGGGAGCAGTATTGTTCCTATGAGCTGGCTACTGATGACGGCAGTCAGGGTTTAAAGGGCAATGTGATAGACCTGCTGAAAAAGATGGATCTGGATCAATATACTATCTATGCCTGTGGCCCTACCCCTATGTTCAGAGCCCTCAGTGCCTATTTTACTACCCTGGGGGATGTTCAGGCCTATTATTCTCTGGAGACCTACATGGGTTGCGGTTTCGGGGCCTGTAAGGGCTGCTCTGTGCCCTTGCCCGGAACAGAACAGATGCAGCTCTGTTGCATAGATGGCCCTGTATTTGAATGGGACAAGGTCGAATTGTGATACTGAGGACTTTTCTCTATAGTGCTCTTTTGATGGCCATACAGACCGCGGATCTGATTCAATTCCCGCTCAAAATCTATATACTGGGCGCATTATATCTATTAGTGCTGATTTCCTCACTGTGGCAGCATCCCTCCTGGAATGACGCTGCTGGCGCAGTACTGTTATCAGTCTGTGCTTTACTGGCAGTTTTTAATCTTTTTCATTTTTTACCCCTGATCCAACTTATAATCCTGGTGACTGTATTCATTATTTCTTTTATGAGAATGGAAATAGAGCTGGCAGGGGCCCTGCTTTTCGCCGGAGTCATTTTGAGTCTTTCAGGGTATAGCCTGAGCTTAGGGAGTATACACATAGACTATTCTATACTGGGGTATGGCCTGGTATTCTTCAGCTTTCTCTTTATGGAAAAGAAGCAGGATGTCCTGTTTATTCAGATTATGATCGGGCTGCTGCTGCTCTTCAGTCTCAGCGGGATCAGTGTACTCTATGACCTGGGTCAGTATATGGTCTATTTAGGCATTGTCATCATTCTGCTGTTTAAAAAGGGAGAGCAGAAAACACGTATCCCCCTGTTATTATACCTGCTTCTCTCCCCTCTGATCCTGATATCCCTGATTCTGAGTCAGGTTATGAAAGGCCCCTGGATGGAGCTGGCGGATATTTCCCTGATACTGGCAAAATTGATCATACTGGTCAGTCTGGTCTTACAGAATCAGAATATTTCAAAATCTGCCGGTATTTCCTTAAGTGATTGAAATTGTTATATTATAATGATATATAAATAATAGGAGACTAAAATGAATTACATAAAAAGATCAGTGATTCTGGCGATTCTGATACTGGGATGTTCTTCCACCCATTATGCCTATTTTTCCCGCTTCCTGGATGTTCCCAAAGATTCTCAGGAATATCAGTTGCTCCTTTCTCCGGATAGTTTTTCTCTGAGGGAAGGAGGGTTAATCGCTTCCGGGGTGAGTGGGGACAATATGCAGCCTTATTTATTACAGATGGACAGCCTGGTCTCGGAGATCAAAAAGACTATATCACCTACTGATCCCTTTAAGCGTAGTTCTGCCATTTTTGACTACATGCATAAGAAGGTGTTAAAGTCCTACAAAAAGTCTGCTACCACTCTGGATGTAGCTCTGAAAATCGGAGAATATAACTGCCTGTCGTCCACCTTACTTTACAATATCCTGGTGGAGGCCGGGGGTATTAAGGCAGAGACCCAGGTCATGCCCGAGCATACCTTCAGCCTGCTCTTTATTTCCACCAATGTCATTGCTGTAGAAAACACTACTCCTTTAGGCTTTGATGTGGCCAATAATCCTGAAGCCCAGAAAAGTATTAAAAAACTTACAGGTATGACCTATACAGATGCCATGCAATCAGGGGAAAGGGTAGGTAAAAAAGGCCTGCTGGCCTATGTCTATGCCAACCGGGCATTTTTTGCTTCCAAAGCCAAACTTCCCTACCTGGCTTTTCAAAATGCATTAAAAGCCTATGCCATTTACCCTGAGGGTAAAAACATCTATTCCAATGTGATAGATGGATATAGCGGATATGCCTACTACCTGGTCAATACAGAAAAGAATTATAAGAAAGCTATGGATGTGCTGGAAGAGGCGGTCTCGGAACTGAAAATCAGAGACGATATTGCAGAAAACTATAAGCTGGCCGTGGACACTTACCTGAATGATCTTGTTGAAAAAGGTAAATACGATGAAGCTTTTGCTGCTTTTAAACATGCTCAGGACATACTGGGCAGCTCTTTAGCCGATGTCCAGGAAAACCTGTTCAGAAGGCTGATCTACCGCCTGGTCAATCAGGACAAGGACTTTGAGGCTGCATACAAATACACAGAGATAGCCTATAGTAAAATGTCTTTTTCTAAAAACATCCAGGATCTGATGCTGAATGGCTTAAATGAACTGTATAAGCAGCTCCTGATTAAGTGGGAAAAATATCCCGAGGGAGAAGAACTGTTTCTGAAATGGTATGATCTTTTGAAAAACAACCGGGATTTCCGTTCTATACTGGAAAGCTACTACAGCAGGCTCTCATTAAAATACTATGAACAGGGAGATCTGAAGAAAAGCCTGGAATTGATCGATAAAGGCATTAGCTATCTGCCTGCATCGGAAATACTCAGAAATAATGGCTCCTCTCTGACCGGTAAAGAAGCTATAGAATATATGAAGAAAAAGGACTATAATTACGGAATCTACTATTTTAAACTGGCATTAAAATATATGCCCTATGATGAAGGGATGCAGAATAATCTTAAAATAGCCTACAGAGAATGGGCTTATTCCTATATCGAACAGGCTAAATATAAGACAGCTCTGCAGATCATTAATCAGGGATTAATTGATGTACCCAATGACCCAAAGTTAATGGAATATCAACGATACTGTGAGAAAAAAATATAAAGCTCCTGTTATAAACACTCAGTGCATGCTGGTGATATACCCAGATGGAATGATAAGAGCTTAATAACACTATAAACAGGAATAAAATGAACAAATTATGGTATCTGCAAAACATTAACATTTTCCAGGGGCTGAAACCCGCCGAATTGCTCATGCTGGACGACCAGTCCCGGCATAAAAAATATGATCATGATGCCATCATTTATCATCCCCTGGAATCAGAAAAGTTTGTGTATTTTCTTAAACAGGGAAAGGTAAAGCTGTATAGGATCGATAACACGGGCCGGGAGCTCGTGACAGCTATACTCAAGGAATTCGAAGTATTTGGGGAACTGACTACTCAGGAAAACGCTCCCAGCAATGAATATGCTAAAGCCGTGGGAGAGGTATTGATCTGCAGGATGCCCCGTCAGGAGTTTATCATGTTTCAGGAGAGGATACCCAATCTTATCCTGAAGATAAATAAGCTTCTGGGATTACGTAAATATGAGCTGGAACTATTGATAGAAGAACTAGTGTTTAAGTCGGTATACCAGCGTATTGGTTTTATTTTACTCAGACTATACAAAAAGTTCGGGCTCATAAAGCAAGGCAAGCCTGTCATTGATATGAAGCTGACTCACTATGATATTGCCACTATGATAGGCGCCACCCGGGAATCAGTGAGCCTGGAAATAGGCAAATTAAGGGAACAGGGATTGATAGACAGCGATCACAAGCACTTTATCATAAAGGATCCGGATGGATTGAGCCGGGCTGTAGGCCTATAGGCTGCACTGCTCAGTTAAAGAAATAAGTCTTGATATTTACAGGATTACCTTTATCATTTCACTATGAACAAAAAAAGAAAGCAGATCGTATTTCAGATAGATAATCCCTTCTTTATGTCCATTAAAAAGAACTTTCTCCTATTTTTTTCTTCTATTAATCTATTCCTGACCCTCACTTTATTTACCTATCGCCTTATCAATAATGATACAACATATATTGGCCTATTATCATTTTTTATAGTATTTTTCGGGGTAGCGATATACCTGGTTGCACAGACTACACTTTATAGATGGGTGATAGAGGCATATATATATCTGATATCATTTATCATCATATACCTGATTTTCACAGGAGGGCCTTTCAATACCGGTGTGATGATTTTGTTTATCTATCCCATCTTCACTATTTTTCTCAAAGGCTCACAAAAAGGAAAATACTGGATCCTGGGTTTATTTCTGACGCTGAATGTTGTTATTGTCTTAGAGCAGCTGCATGTGATACAGACTGCTTATGAGGTACCTTTTCTGATAATCGCAGCAGTGGTGTACTTTCTGGTTTCTATGATAGCCTATTTTTATGACCGGGTACGCATAAAAGGAGAAGAACAGACCCAGGAGCTGGCCTTTATTGACCCCCTGACCGGGATGTACAATCGTAACCGTCTTATCCAGGACATTCAGACCAAGAAATTTCATGCCTTATGCATCATTGATATTGACCGTTTTAAGGAGCTTACCGGATTCTATGGTTCCATTATCGGAGACGCCATCCTCAAAGAAGTAGCAGACAGGCTGGTCTCTTTTCAGAGACAGGACGGACATCTGTTAAAATACAAGCTCCACGCTGATGAATTCGCTGTCCTTTCTCTCAAGACCTGGAGCCAGGAAGAAGTGGAACAGTACCTGCGGACCCTTAACCTGATACTTGAGTCCCCTTATGTCATAGAAGATCAGGAGATCTCTATCAAGGTGACGTATGGTGTATCTCTCGAAAAAAAGAACTGCCTGGAAAAGGCGGATATGGCCCTCAGAAATGCCCGTCAGATCCAGGAAGTTTTTTCCATTTATAAGGAAGAATTACATCTGGTTAAAAATTATGAAAACAATCTGCACTGGTCCCGAAAAGTAGAAGAGGCTCTGGAGTCGGACAGGATCGTCCCCTTTTTCCAGGCTATCATGAACAATCATAATGGCAAAATCGAAAAATTTGAATGCCTGGTCAGGCTCATCGATAATGACCAGAAGATCATCACTCCCTATTATTTTCTGGATATAGCCAAAAAGACCCGCAGCTATTTCCGGATCACCGAGTTAATGCTACAAAAAGCCCTTCTCTACTTTCACCATCTGCCTTATCTGTTTTCCATTAATCTCTCTATGCTCGACCTACAGAATAAATATTTCTATGGTATCCTGGAAAAAAAGATCAAAGATTTTCCTGATGCCGGCCGATTGATCTTTGAGATCACAGAGACGGAACAGATCCAGAATCTGGACGAGGTCAAGGAATTTATTCATAACATTAAAAAACTGGGTTGTCAGATCTCCATAGATGATTTCGGCTCAGGGTATTCCAATTTCTCCTATTTACTGGAACTGGATGTGGATTTTCTCAAGATCGATGGTTCACTGATAAAAAACATACATAAAAATGCCAATAACCGTATCATAGTGGAAAATATAGTGAAGTTTTGCAAAGAACTGAATCTTAAGACCATAGCAGAATATGTGGAAAACCAGGAGATCCTGGATATAGTCAAGTCCATGGGTGTGGATTATTCTCAGGGATTTTTCCTGGGTAAGCCTGGCCCGGAGATCAGCTGATCTCAACACGTCTTAACTTGGAAAATCACTCTTTCAATGCTAAAATAATGATGCTTAAATAATCCTGGTTTTTGCATCCAGAGTAATGTTTAAGCCCTTATTCTGTATGAATGGATAAGGAAGGAGTGAAATATGAAACAGACTGTCCTAATTATAATTGCTGTTATCTTTATGGGGTTTTTTACCAGCAGATCTTATGCGGTGCATATAGACAGTGAGCTTACCGGAATCTCTTTTACCCTACCCGATGACTGGCAGGTCTCTCACCTGTCCAATGGATTGACCGCTATGAACAAAGATAAGACCATGATCATGGAGCTGAAGTACTCACCGGTGCAGTATAACTGGAAAGGGGTTGAGGAATACCTAAAGGCTGTACTGCTGACCAATCATGGGGAAAGTGTAGAATTGCAGAAGACCTATGGCCTTAATCTCAATGACCTCTACCTCATTGCCCGGGAGTTCAACTTTAAAGATGCCAAAGGTAAGGAAAAAAGAGGAGCGATAGCGGTCATACAGACATTACAAGGTTATTCCTATATCTATGCTTACAGCACGGTCAATATCGACGCCGGCTTTATGGCTGATCTTTTAAACTTTTCCCAGACTGTGCAGCTCTATAAAAAAGTTCTGGACTATAAAGAAGCACATCTGCAGGTAGCAGTACCCTTTAACTGGCAGCATACCTGGATCACGAATGGGGAGAATCAGGTCCTCAAAGTTGAGATCACCAATTCATCATTTCGCATGTATGTGGGATATGTACCCCAGGTCATGACCCGTAACAAGGCTCTGGAATGGGTAAACGCACTGGGCCTGGATAATAATGGCAGTAATATGGTATGGACTGAGCCCCTGGATATACAGCTCGATACTACACCGGCACTTATACAGACTGCCCATGTCCCTAAACCACCCATGACACCTGAGGAAAAGCGTCTGGCATTCCGTATTTCTCTGACCAATCCGGATGCAGTGCTGAACTATGAAGATGAATGGAACGGCGAAAGAATGGTGCTCTACACCGGACACGGACTGGCTTACAGCTATATCATCTACAATCGCATGGACTGCCGCAGAGAATGGCCTACTATTCGAAAATTAAAAGACTATTATAAAGTGATAGAGTAAAGACAATAAAAAGAGGCTGCCCCATCTGGAGCAGCCTCTCTCAGTATATACCCGGTTTAGTCTTTTACCAGAGTTCCGTATATTACAGACTGCATACCTTTCCATATAGGAATTGATAGTATTCCAAAAATTCCAGCGATAATAAATCCAAATGTTCCCAGAAGCGATAGTACATATCCTAGAATGCCCAGTGCGACTACATAAATAGCGAAGGCACCAAACATGGTCCATTTTTTACCATAAGTCAGAGTATTGGATTTTGTAATAGCTTCAATAGGGTTTTCTTCTTTTTCCAGAACCAGGTACAATGACTGGCTCCAGGCAAGGCTTATTACGATACCCGGTATAACAAGAAAGAAACTTCCCATTAAGGTACCAGAAGCATAAAAACCCATTGCCAGGAAGATCTCACCCATTCTTTTTCTGTAAATGGGATCAAAGATCTCTGTCATGGAAATAGTCTCCCCTTTCTTCATTTTAAGGACTATGCCCATCCTCAGGCCGATAGTAGTCCCAGCATTCAGATATGGAATCCAGATAGTTAGTAGCCATAGGATAAAATTGACGATAATGGCCACGATATTCTTCAGGCCTCTTTGAATACCATCCAGTATGATGGATTTGATCGTAAGTTCCATAAGAACCTCCCTAAATATTTATTAGACCATTACATTCAGGATAAATTAAAAACACAATCTTTATCATCAAAATAATAGAGGCTAAGGAATAGAGGGTGCAGATTGACTTTTAGGCGGGGAATAGCTATCCTATACCTGCAATATCTGAATAAGGAACAAATGTGAATATCTGTGTATATTGTTCAGCCAGTGATCATATCGATACCGTCTATTATGAATCAGCCCGTGAACTGGGCCGTCTACTGGCAGAACAGGGGCATACCCTGGTCTATGGAGGGGGCAGTGTGGGCATGATGGGAGCCCTGGCCCTCAGTGTAAAGGAAAATAATGGCACAGTGATAGGGGTGATACCCCAGGATCTCAAGGACCGGGAGCTGGGCTTTCATGATGGAGATGAACTGATCATTACCAATAAGATGTCTGAGAGAAAGCACACCATGGACAAACTTTCAGATGCCTTTATCACTCTGCCCGGGGGATTTGGTACCCTGGATGAGTTATTTGCTACTATTACTCTGAAACAGCTGGGTTTTATGGAAAAGGAGATCGTGATAGTCAATGTCTGCGGATTTTATGACCTTCTACGCCCTTTTCTGGCTAATCTGATAGAACAGCAGTTTGCGGCGCAAAACGATGACAGGCTGTATCACTTTAGCGATTCGGTATATGATGCCATGCAGTACCTCGGCACAAAGAAATAGACAGGACAGTCCTGTAAATGGAGATATTATGAATAAGATGGTTTTGATTGCAGTATTCAGCCTGCTCTCACTGTTTAATCAGGCATTTGGAGCCCAAACAGTGAGTGCAGTCCTCAAGATCGAGGCAGGCCCACATTTTAAGCAGTCCGGCAAGATCGGGCCCCTTAAAATCACTACCACCCCCCAGATGGTTTTATGGGTAGAAAGCAAAGACGGATCTTATAAAAAGACGATCTGGATGACCCGAAAATTTGCCGCTCAGGAATGGGCCGGCCAGAGATATGATGCAGATAAAGTATTCAGGGAGAGTACCTTTACCAGATGGTTAAGGCAGTTTCCGGGTGAGTGGCCCAGCCGCAACCGTCCTCTGCCTGATTCTGTCACTGGAGCCTCTCCACAGGGAGATCATTCTGTAAGCCTCAGCATACCGGCTGGCCAGCCTCTGGTGATCTACCTGGAAGTCAATAATGCCTTTGATGAAAATAAAAGCTTTCCTAATGGCAGTATAATGGATGGTCAACCGGGGGTAGTTTATACAGCTGAATGGGATGGTAAAAAAGGAGCTAATCTGGAATTAAGATTACAATTCTGGAGCAGCCCTGAGGGAGTCTTGAAAAAAGACCTGCATTCCCTGACTACAGCCAAAAACATACTCAAAAAAGTGCAGCTTCTCATACCGTAATAAGGGAGAGTATATGGGCTAGAGCCAGGTCTTGATATATTTTTCTACATCAAATTTTCTTTTGCAGCCATTACTGTTCATATAACGTATCTTTCCATATACCGGATGGCTGGGCCAGGCCCGGTCATGAATGCCCCCGATGCTCCAGGCGATCCCGGTGTAGCCATTGGGGTCTCTTCCATCCAGTTGATATTTATCGTTGAGCCGGATAGCAGTCTCCATGGCTTCCTCAGGACTGGCTGACCATTCCAGGATTTTTTTAGCCCAGTACATCCGCATGTACCCATGCATGTAGCCGCTTTTTAACAGTTGTTGCTGTGCCGCATTCCACAGGGGGTCATGGGTCCGGGCCTGTTCCCATTGTTCGGGTGTATAGAGGTAAGCCCGGGGATCGGGCCTGTGTTCCTCCAGGGTCTGCCGGGCCCAGGCGGGGAGCCTGTCCAGGCTGTCGTAGTCACGATTATAGAAACAGTAGTTGTCACTGAGCTCACGCCGGACGATAAGCTGCTCCAGAAATGCTTCAGAATCCGCAGAGGAAAGCCCTGACTGCCTGATCTCCAGGGCGATCTCCTGTGCGGATATCTGGCCGAAATGCAGGTAAGCAGATAAACGGCTCACTGCATCCCGGTTAGGGTCATTGCTGTATTGTGAATACAGGGTTAGTTTCTCTTCCAGAAAACGCTTCAGGGCCTCGTGAGCCTGATCAGCCCCGGGCAGGATCTTACTCTGGGCCTGGACCGTACGGTCTATATGCAGTTCAGCATCCAGGCTGGTCCATGGAGGCCGGGCCATCCTGGTATCCAGGCTATAGGGATGGGTCTGTACATCCGGGTAGGGGCAAAGATAGTCGTCCAGCAGACGTTTAATGCGGGGGCGGAAGGTATAGGCCCCATATTCCTGTTTGGGGCTGGCCAGCCATACCGGGACGCAATTGGAACTGTCCACTTCATAGGCGGGGATGTTGAGCTGAGGCAGGAGAGCTTTGATCCATACTTCTTTGATACGCAGAGGGTCCTGATCATAATACAGGGCGCTGATGTGGTGTTTCCGGATGAAGGCGGGAAGATTCTGATCAGGAGATCCATACAGGATGATGAAGGGGATATTGAGCGATTCCAGGGTATGAGCTGTTTGTTCCAGGCCCTTGAGCATAAAATCATATTGACGAAGGGTAGCTCCTAAAAACTGCTTTTGCAGGCAGAAGACTACAATCAAAGGGGAGCGTTTTTGTATAGCATCATGCTGAGCATATAGGAGAGACCAGTTATGGTCAGCTCTCTGGGAGCGGCTCATCCAGTACAGGACAGGCCCTCTGGTCTCGGTACCTTCCCGGCTAAGACGCATCCGGCTGAGAGTAATGTTTGACACAGGCCGGGTTTACCAGATTATTGAGCTGAGATAGCCTACTACTTTATCTCTTTCACCACTGGTGTCACCGGAATTTCGATAGATCAGGTGTTTGATATTATCCCAACCCATTTTTTTGGCCAGTCCCATTAGGACAGAAATCGGCCCTGCACCACAGGCTTCCACTTCTCCTTTTTCAACGACGCTCATCAGCTTCTCCCATTTGCTGGACTCCAGCAGATGCATGATCTCAGTGTCCATACTGCGTGCCTGCTCATCAGGATGGTAGTGGGACAGGTCAGTAGAGATCACTATGAGTACACTGCGCTCATATTCCTCCAGGGTTTTTTTCAATACGTCTATGCCGGCTTTGATGTTTTCTGTGGTCTGTTCTCCCATCAATAAGGGCAGGATCTTAAAATTATTGATTAGTGTCTCCTGCAGGAAGGGGAGCTGTACTTCTATGCAGTGCTCTTTTATATGAGCGGTGTCCAGATAGTCTACACTACCATTACCGTTTTTAATCAGTGCCTCGGCCAGATCCTTATCTATGGGTATCTTTCCCAGGGGGGTACTGAATGCCTTGGCCTGGCTCAGAGCAAAACCCTGAAAATAGGTATAATGGCTGGGCCCTATGATCAGAATGGTGTCAATAGATTTATTTCTGAGCAAGGAATAGGAAAAGGCAGCCACCTGACCGGAATAGGCATATCCGGCGTGGGGGGAAATGATCCCGTAGATCTTATCGATATTATTCTTTTTAGTGAAATCACTGATATCTGAAGGTACTCCGGACAAGTAGGTGTTGATCATACGCTTCAGATTTATCTTATCCCCTGGGTAAAACAGATTAGCCACTGCTTCTTTTCTCACATCCAGCATTTTTTCCTCCTGTATATCCCCATCTAAACTTTAATACAAGTATTTCTTGTGTCAAGAAAATCAAGCCTTTAAAATATATTATATCATGTTATAATAAGTAAAAGCAAAAGGCAGGATTATGAACAAGAGTTATTTTAAGATTTTACTTATGATCATGGTATTACAGGGCGGTTTCCAGGCAGCTTTTGCCCAGCACTATGACTTTAGTAAAGCCGGAAAAGTCTGGTATCTTCCTGATATACTGGCTGAAGTCTCGGGCATTATCTATCTGTCCAACCGTCAGCTGGCCTGCATTCAGGATGAAAACGGGATAATATTTCACTATGATCTTGACACTTCAAAAATCGTTACAGCCATTGATTTCGGGAAGAGAGGGGATTATGAAGACCTGGCCCGCCTGGAGGACGTTTATTATATCCTGAAAAGCAATGGCACGTTGTATCGGGTAAAACAGAAACAAAAAAAATGGGATGTCGATAAAATAAAAGGCCGTATCAAAGCCCGGGAATTTGAAGCACTATGTGCAGACCCGGTCTCGGGAAATATGCTGCTCTGCCCCAAAGGAAAGGTGAAAAATAAAAAAGATAAGAGCATTGTCCTGTATGAACTTCAGATCAAAAAAAAGAAGATGCAGATCAGTCATCTCTTTACCCTGAAGAAATCAGAATATGCCCCTATGATTCCCGGGATTGAGAAAGGGGACTTTAAAATATCCGGAATGGCGGTACACCCTAAGACCAGAGAGATATACCTGGTATCGGCCGGTCATTTCAAAATACTGGTGATATCCCCAAAAGGAAAATTAGTCCGGGTGTATGAACTCGACCCACTCAGATTCCCTCAGGCTGAAGGGATCTGTTTCTCGCCCGAGGGAATCCTGTTTCTGGCGAATGAAGCTAAATTTCATGCTGCTACCATCACCGCTATTCATCCGGAATAAATATTCATTGACTACTGGCCTCAGGGAGAGTATATTTCATTTATACACTTGAGGAGGAAAAATATGCTGAGATTAATGATTGTCATTTTATCCCTTTCTCTTACCACAGCATTCTCTCAGAGTACTCCGGATACAGGAGCTAAAATGGAAAACATTTTTCTTTTAGATGACTTTAGCAGTGATATCTCCCGCAGAGCTACCTCCTGGGAGGGTTTTACCGACAGGGTGATGGGAGGCAGATCCGATATGGAGATCTCCGTGCGTCGCGAGGCAGGTGTCTCATTTTTAAAAATGACCGGTAAGGTCTCTCTGGATAATAATGGGGGCTTCATACAGGCCCGTCTTCGGTTAAATCCCAATAGTAGTCCCTGGGATGTCAGTGAATACCAGGGAATACAATTGACAGTGAGGGGGAAGGGGGATTCCTATTATCTTTTTCTCAGGACCAGTCAGACCCGATTTCCCTGGAAGTTTTATATGGCTCCTATCCCTTTGAGTGAAGAGTGGCAGCAGATCCGTATTCCCTGGTCAGAATTCTCCAAAGGAGATTTCGGCATGATGCCGGGCTTAAATACTAAAAAACTGAAGAGCCTGGCTGTAGTGGCCTATAAGAAAAATTTTCTGGCAGAAATCGAAGTGGCAGACATCAGTCTCTATAAATGATGTAATACATGTACATGACAATCGGTATAAGAGCAGTTATAATAGGAAAAAAAAGGATGATACGGTGAAACCAACCCTGTCCATTATCAGTATACTGCTCCTGATGTTAAGTACTAATTGTAAAGAAAATGATGCTGTCACTGAGGCTTCTGTTAAGGCAGACAAGTACCATATCAAAATACCCCGGGCCAGAGGGGAGTTCAGGGTCCTGGGGGCCATTCCAGGTATTCATAA
Source organism: uncultured Brevinematales bacterium (assembly GCA_964537555.1). Taxonomy (GTDB): domain Bacteria; phylum Spirochaetota; class Brevinematia; order Brevinematales; family CAYRWR01; genus CAYRWR01. The sequence goes on along the minus strand of CAZIAD010000012.1, from coordinate 60,075 downwards.
CTATGTCGTGAAATATGATGATAATGTCTACCGGGGTGGTTTCATAGACTCCCTGGAGGTGACCAATGCCCTGAGACAATGGGGTATAAGGACCATAGTCTCCATTTCAGTCACTGAAGAGGAAAAACGGGCGGCAGAAAGTATGGGCATCAGGCTGGTAGAACTGGACCTGGATAAGGACAGCGGGCTGGATAAAAACAATGCCGCTTTGTTTACTGAAAATCTGCAAGCGGAATATTTCCCTTTATATATTCATTGCCACGGGGGAGAGCATCGGGCCGGAGTCATGGCTATGGCTTACCGCATGACTTACTTAAAGTGGGACTATGAAAAAGCTCTGGAAGAGTTTTTCAAACTGGGTGGGGATCCCGCAGCGGATAGGGTACTTATAGATTCTGTAAAACAATGGTATTAATAGAGATTATTATCACATAGCCACAAGCTTACGTATGGCTCCTGCGGTGTTAATCATATCCTGCCGGGTATTGAAGTAACCCGGGCTTAATCGCACCAGGCCCGTGGGGTAAGTATCCAGATGCCTGTGAATCAGGGGTGAGCAATGCAGTCCGCTTCGGCAGGCTATTTCAAATTCCTGATCCAGGAGGGCACTCCATTGACTGGGTGTATAGGCAGGATGGTCAAAAGAGATGATAAAGGGATTTTCGCTATCTGTATAGAGACGTATATCAGGAATATCCTGCAGTAGATCGTAAAGCAAAGCCGCTAATTCCCCTTCTTTTTCATGGATCAAACCGATACCGGTTTCACTGACAAACTTCAGGGCATGGCCCAGGCCCAGAATGGAGGGTATATTGGGAGTGCCTGCTTCCAGTCTCCAGGGTAGTTCCTCTGGTTGCAAAGGGTTTTGCGAGTCTATGCCGCTCCCGCCTACCCGATGAGCCCTGATCCTGGCTGCGGCTTTGGGTGAAAGGATCAGAGCACCTGAACCAGCTGGACCCAGCAGTCCTTTATGGCCGCTCAGAGCCAGCATATCTATGTGCATAGCCTGCATGTCGATCTCGGTGTGGCCCGCGCTCTGGGCAGCATCTACCAGGAACAGGGTCCGGGGATAGGCTCTGATGATCTCACCTATAGCGCCCAGAGCCTCAATATGCCCCGTCACATTGGACATATGATTCACTGCAATCAGGTCCACCCCTTTTTCCAGTATCTGCTTTAAATATGATGCTTTTACTTTAAAATCCTGGATCTCCAGAGTAATGAGGCTGATGGTCTCTTGCTGTGACAGCAGGTGTAGAGGCCTGAATAAGGCATTGTGGATCAGAGGAGAAAATGCCACCCGGTCTCCCTGTGAAAGGATGCCATGAAGAGCGATATGTATGGAATCAGTGGCATTTGCGGTAAAAATACAGTGCCTGGCAGAGACTGCCCCGAAAAACTCTTTGAGCTGCTCCCGGACCGCTTCCAGGGCAGCGTCTGTCGAGCTGGCCAATCTATGCCCCCCCCGGCCCGGGTTTCCGGCATGTCTGTCTAAATACAGTGAAAAAGCGTCCTGCAAAGCGGGAGCCTTGGGAAAACTGGTGGATGCATTGTCCAGATAAATCATAATTACTCCTCAGGGATATTTTATCCTAATCCAACGGGGTGTCAAATTACTGTCATTACAATTGACAAATCATAATCTCAAAGCTAAAATTGGTCATGAAGAGAAGTTTTGGGGTGTGGTCTGTTTTTTTTCTCTGCGTATGTGTGGCTTTTTCGTGTACATGGAATGGTAATCAAACGGGTGCTTTTGATAGCGATGACGACAATAATTATATAAGAAATATTGGAGTGTGGGATGGTTCCGCTACCCAGTATCTTATGTATGAATATGTTTATTATCTTGCTACCAATACTGTAACCGCTCAGTCCCTGGAAGGCAGGACTATTTCCCAGTTTTATTTATTGTTCCGACAGGAAGGGGCCGTATCAGTGCGGGTAGCCTATCCGGATAGAGAGTCAATCATCCTGGAGACCTCATTTTCCAATAACGGTATTGATTACACTGTGTTAAGCAACTTCAGTCCCTTCACTTATGACTGGAATAATCAGCTTTATATTCGTATTACGGAAGACACATTGTTCGGAGGAGTGATTTTAGATGTCGACTGGTAAGATCACTTTTTATTTATTTCTGTGCCTGTTTATGCTTACAGGCCAGGTTTTCTCCGCTCCGGTATTGGGATCCAGTCCCAAGAACCCTATTTTGTTTTCCCATCTGGAACAATGGCTCAAAGACCCCCGAAAATCTCTGGATCTTTTTGAAGAGACTTTACAGACCGATCTTTTGGCTTTTCGTTTTGATTATACCACCCGTCTGACCCCTACCTATATGAGAATGGAAGACCCCATTAGCCCGGGTGGGAGACTGTCCTCAACATCAGTAGAACATATCACTTTTCAGGGGATGTTCTGGGGGCCACTCTTTACCACTGCCATGTGGGAAGTACCCATGTTTACCGCAGACCTGGTCATGGCTTTGCTATCCGGAACATGGCTGGGCCTCACCAAGCTGCCGGTGCAGGCCTTAAAATACAGCTGGGAAGCTGCCGGCCAGATGAGCCAGGAAGAAGTCTCATTTTCTTCTCTGTTCCGTATCAATGTCCTGTTTACCTCAGATGTATTGATGTTTGAGTTTGAAGAGATCAGTGGCGGATATTACTTTAAAAAAGGAAAATCACTGATAGGCAGATCTTATGCAGGGATGTCTTTTCGGCTCCTGGAATCCAATTACTTTTTTGCCGGCTTCCAGTTTGTACATCTGCCTCCGGTAGAGGGCCTGACATCTTTTCTGGCATCAGATCCGGAATACTCCAATGCCAATCTTATTCCCCGCTATTTTGTGACCAGCCAGAGTGACAGCCCTTCCACCAGTGTGGATAATCTGCTGTATTATACCCGGGTGCAGATGTTTTTATATAATAATTTCCTTGATTTTTTCCAGATCAGGACCTTAATCAACTTCGATACAGAATATGCCCTGGATCTGCTGGGCCTGGGCTTCATACTGGACTTCTGGGAAAACCTGGATCTCAGCACCTATTTTAATTACCTCAGAAACCTCGATAAGTATACTTTTGACTTTAATGGAGCTCTGGCCCTGACTAAAAAAACGGCTCTGATATATGATTACCAGATGAGCCTGGCTCCTTTTGACGCCCTGGAGTACCTGAAGCTGGGCCTGGATATTAATTTTAAGATCGCAGAATCAGATGGCCAGGATTTTACTTTCAATCTCAATGGAGCAGCCGTCACCTATAAAAGAAATGGGGTGCAGGAGCTGGGCTTTAAGGCAGAAATGGGCCTGGTGACGCCCCTTTCCGGACGTATTGTACTGGGCACCAGCTATAACCTGGATGAGACTATGCCTCTTTTACCCTTTACTGAAGATGCCTGGATGCTGTATTTGCATCTGGAAATCGGGATGAACAATGATTTTGGCTCATTACTGAGAAATGTCTTTGGGGAGGAGTGGTAATGAAAGGACTATCTTTTATATTCACCTTACTGTTCCTGTTTACCGCATCTAGCCCGGTGTGGCCCCGATATGATGATGTGGAAGTGACAGCCAGTGATGACACCGACAACACTGATAAGTATGAACAGACAGATAAGCCTAAACGATTATTCCGGCCTAAATTTAACGGTTCTTTTTTAGGCTGGCAGGAAAATGCAGGGGTCAGGGGCCAGATATGGAGATTTATGAAACACCCCCAGGGCCTGGAAATAGATCTCGGGTTTTCCCGTTCCAGCTTTGCTAATATCTTTTTTGATAATCCCACAAATACGGATGCCGCTCAATCCTTACAGGATCTGAGAGTGGCAGACAATATGTGGGGCCCAAAGATAGGCTTCAGGCTGGGCAAGGCCTATCTGGACATCCATTTTTCACCCTACTGGGGAAATACCAATGCCTTGTATATAGAGGCCACATCCGGAGTGTGGATGTGGGGAGACCGGGAGGGTGATAATCCGGTATATATCAAATCCGGGATTTTCTTCTATGGTTCTTTTCTTTCTTTTAAGGACCCGGTATTCAATTTGTTCAATATCAGTTCCTATGAAAACCAGGAGCTGTCCAAGATAAACAGCGGCTGGGGCTATGTGCACCTGGGATTGGGGATGCCTGTCATTATCGGAGTGAGGATAGGAAATATCCCTCTGGGAGACACACTGAGGCTACACCGTATAGATATTAATCTGGGAGTTTATGCCCGGGCAGGGGTACTTTTACCTACCCATCCCAGCCTGTCCTTCGGGGTCCTGGGGCCCAATCTTGACATCTTTTTCAGAGAGGAGTTTGGCCTCTATCTGAATCTGCACTCTTACAAGACCGGATATAATACCACCCAGCTCGACTTTGGGGTCCGCTTCAAGTTTTAATCTGATCATGGTTTCCTCATTGTTGCTTTATTTGTGCCCTCTCTATAAAATATTATGCTGATGTTAAGTAACAGACTACCGGAGGATGTATGAGTGATAAAAATAATCCCAATTCTGTAAAAGTAGAATTACCTAATGACGAAAATTTTACCAATTATTCCAATTTTGTAATAGTGTCACATTCACCCCAGGAACTGGTCATGGATTTTGCCCGTATACTGCCGGGTAGAGATGGAGCCCGGGTAGTGTCCCGCATAGTGATGACTCCTATGAATGCCAAGATGTTTTTGGGAGCTTTGCAGACCAATATTGCCAACTTTGAGCAGAAATTCGGAGAGATCCCGGTACAGGATCATCAGAATCCCATGCACAATGCGGAGATCGTCCAGTAAGAGACTGATATGAAAGAAAAAGAATTCCAAGCTATCGCCCAGAACAAAAAAGCTTTCCATGAATATGAGGTTATTGAAAAATATGAAGCGGGTATTGAACTGCGAGGTACGGAGATCAAATCCATCCGGGCTCATTTGATCAATCTCAAAGACAGCTTTTGCCAGATCAGAGGCACCATAGTGACTGCCCATAATATCCACATCAGCCCTTACGGGCATGGAAACATCTATAACCATGAACCTACCCGCATCAGACGGCTTTTACTGCATAAAAAAGAGATCCTGAAGATCGATGCCAAACTGAAAGAAAAAGGCTTTGCCCTGGTACCCTTAGCTCTTTATATAAAGGGTAAATATGCTAAACTTCAGATAGCCCTGGTAAAAGGAAAAAAAGCCCATGATAAAAGGGACGCCCTTAAAGAAAAAGATATCCGCAGAGATATGGACCGGGAAATGAAAAACTATAATTGATGGTACCTCTTTAAAGATCTGAAAATCTTCCGATGATTAGAAACAGGAAAGATACCTGAATCACGGAGGAATCATGAAAAGAATTCACTATATATTTATCATATTGTTATGTGCCCTGCCTATACAGTCTCATGCCCTGAAAATTCATTTTCAAAATAACCAGGGCCGAAAGTACCGTATTAAAAATATCATACGCCAGGATATATATCTCAATGGCCAGTTCCATTCCAGCCGGGAAGCAATGAATAAAGCTACCCTGGAAGTCATCACCAATGTGGGGAACTGGGCAAAATACAGCGGAAAATATTACTATTACACCAAAAACCTCAATTATCATGAATCCTTTAAACTGCACAATATCTATAACACCGAATTTATGCGGGACATCTATGGTAATATGAAGATCAGTGATGCCTATATGATGCCCACCACCCGGAATATTCCAGTCTTTCCTACCAATGATGTACAACCCGGTGATATCTGGAAAGGAATAGGGGAGGAGATCCACGAAGGGATCATCGATGAAAGAAATAAGTTTAAATTTAATATAGATGTAAATTATAAATTTCTGGGGATCGTCACAAACGATGGAAAAGTCCTGGGACATATCCTCATCGATTATCATGTCATGCATTATCCCAAGATCAACAATGAACTACGCTCTATTACCGGCTTTTCCTATAATGACTACTATTGGGATGTGGCTACCGGAGGCCCGCATTCCTACAAGGACACTTTTTCCTTTATGGTGACCCTGTTAAATGGAGAGACTGTGGCCTATAAAGGAGAATCCCAGGCAATAGTGGAGGAAGTGAGCGATATAAATGCGGTCAGCAAACAGGACATGATCAGTCAGATCTCCAATAATATCAGCAGTGATGAAGGTACCAGTGTTAAGTCAATCGATGACGGAATCATCGTCAACCTGGGCCACATACTGTTTGATGTCAATAAAGCCAATCTCAAAACAGATTCATTCAAGACTCTGGATAAAGTAGTGGACTTTTTACGTAAGTATCCTCATCTGGATATAGAAGTATCGGGCCATACCGATAATACGGGGCAAAATCCTTATAACCAGATCCTGTCCGAAAACCGGGCAAAAGCCGTGGCTGATTATTTCATACAAAAGGGACTGTCTCCCAATCGCATATCCTATATCGGTTTTGGGGCAGATAAGCCGGTAGCATCCAATCTCACTGCTGAGGGCAGGGCCTTAAACCGACGAGTAGAGATCAAAATCATTACAAAAGAATAAACCATCTGCTAAATAAGCCGATAGTATATAGTGAAAAGAGGAGGACTCTATGGTTCGAGGATTATATACCGGCGCCAGCGGCATGATGGTGAGCATGAAAGAACTCAACAGTGTGGCCAATAACCTGGCCAATGTCAATACCGATGCCTATAAAAGAGAGACCAGTGTGACCAAGGCATTCCCCGAGATGCTCATCCGCAGTATCAATAATGACGGTGTAGTCACTTTCCCCCTGGGATCCTATGACCTGGCCCCCATAGTGGGTAAGCTGGGCACCGGAGTGGAGTATAATGAAAGCTTTATCCGATTTGAACAGGGGAGCCTGGAAGTCACTGAAAATGAATTTGATTTTGCTATGGAAGGAGAAGGCTTTTTTACTGTCATGACTGATGAAGGTGAAAAATATACCCGCAATGGTAATTTTAATATATCCTCTCAGGGATTCCTGGTCGACAAGCATGGTAATAAAGTCCTGGGTGAAAAGGGTGCTATCCAGATCGGCAGGAATAACTTCCAGGTGGATGATGAGGGAAATATCTATGTTAATTCAGATATTACTCCAGATGAATTTACCTCCAAAGCCGGAAATGAATGGAAAGGAATGATCAGGCTGGACAGGCTCAAGCTGGTCGATTTTCCCGAAAAACGGCATGCCACCAAAGAGGGGTATAATAACTTTACTGAAGGGGATTTTTCTGGTAAAGCCCAGATCCTGTCAGATGCAGACAGGCCTAAAGTACTGCAGGGCCATCTGGAAAAATCCAATGTCAACCCGGTCATAGAGATGACCCGTATGATAGAAATACAAAGGCTGTATGAGGCCAATCAGAAAAGCATACAGACTCAGGATGAGACTCTGGGTAAAGCAGTCAACCAGGTAGGAAGAGGAATGGCCTAATATCTTTACGCCCCATCCATAATAATTTACAATAAATGCAGGTGAATAGCACCTGCATTTTTTTATCGGGGTAAGAGATTGAAAATTTATATCAATACCATAGGCTGTAAGCTGAACCAGTTTGAGACTCAGGCTATGTCGGAACAGCTGGCCCAGGATGGGCATACAGTAGTAGAGTCCATGGCAGAATGTGAAGCAGTGGTAGTGAACTCCTGCACCGTGACCTCCAAAGCAGATGCCAGGTCCCGCCAGGTGATGCGTAAGGCCAAGAAGGCCGGTAAGTATGTGGTGGCTACCGGCTGTTATGCTACCACCGACTTTGAATTACTCCGCGAGTTTGATTATATCGATCTGGTAGTGCAGAATGATAATAAATTTCAGATATCCCGGTTTCTGGAAGATGCTCAGTTTATCCCGGACCCCGTTCAACAGGGGACAGAGTTTCCCCTGGTCTCCAGTTTTGAAAGGACCCGGGCATTTGTTAAAATACAGGATGGCTGTGACCGATTTTGCAGTTATTGTAAGATCCCCGCTGCCCGGGGACGGAGCCGCAGTTTCTCCCTGGAGAGTATACTGGCCCAGGTACAGAGGCTGATTGACAATGGTTATAAAGAGATAGTCCTGACCGGGGTAAACATCAGCGACTATCACGCAGGGGACATCACCCTTTCCGGCCTAATAGCGGACATCCTGGATATTGAGGGGGAATACCGCTTAAGATTATCTTCCATTCAGCCTGACCAGTTTGAAGACAGGCTGCTCCAGTTTTTGGACCATCCCCGCTTTACCCGGCATTTTCATCTGTCCCTGCAGAGCGGCAGTGCCTCGGTGTTAAAAAGGATGAACCGGCATTATGTGCCTGCAGACTTTGAATCCCTGGTAGAGCGTATCAGGGCTCAGGCTCCCGACTGCGGTGTCACTACGGATATCATCCTGGGTTTTCCGGGGGAAACAGAGCAGGAATTCCAGGAAACAGTAGATTTTTGTCAGAAGATAGGCTTTTCGCGGCTGCATGTCTTTCCCTATTCTCCCCGTGAAGGGACACGGGCCGCTGCCATGCCCGATATGGCGATGGAGATCAAAAAATCCCGGGAAAGAGTGTTATTGAATGTGGCCCTGGATAGTGCCACCCGGTTTGCCAGGGAACAATTAATGGATAAGGAACACCTGATCCTGGTAGAGACCTGGCAGGAAAAAGGCTGGTCAGGTTATACTTCCAATTATATAAAAATGAATTCCAGTACTCCCGGCTTAAGGGAGAATAGCTTTGCCACCCTGAAAGCCCGGAATTTTTCAGTCAGTGAAGATGCAGTGATTGAATTATTTGACCACTGAATTCTGCTTAATGATCTTTACCCCTTTGTCCAGGAGATAGATCTCATTTTTGCCATCATTGTCCAGGTCCTGGATATAGAGTTCAGCGTCATGCCGCCTGATAGGTAAGGTAAAGCTCTCAGTCTTTTTCAAGGCCGGATAAAAAATAGACATGCCGATACTGTTGGTGCTTTTGATACCGAAAGCCAGGGTCTCCCATTGCTTGTCCCGGTTCATATCGAATTTATCCGCACTCAGAAAATAGTCGAAATCCAGGGTGGATTTGTATAATGAGTTCTCGATATTGGTAGTGATGTACTGGGGATGATTGGTGGGCCGTGCAAAATTGGTGATCGTGAATATCTGATTGGTGGGTGATATAAAGGATATCACATTGGTATAGAAGAAATGCTTGTCCACAGGGGTATAGAGCTTTTTATTCTCATACCTGAAGTTGGTAATACTCAATCCTCCACCGATGATGACTATGCCTGTATTCTTCAGGGTGTCTTCCAGCTCTTCATAGGTAAGGTACATAAGGATATCTGAGCGGGAATTTTTCTGCTCATTGATGGGCAGTACCAGTCCGGAGGCATAGCTTTTAGAGGCAAAATAAGGGCTGGTCATGAAATAATACAGGTGGGGGTAGTAGGTATAGGGAGCAGGGATGTTAAAGGAGTGGTAATAAGTGTCTTTAAGAAGAGCCCGGTTCAATTCCAGCTTCTGACGGTAGGCTTTCATGGACAATTGCGCATTGCTCAGGGAAGTCAGGTAAGAGAATGCTGCTTCAGTGTATCCTACAGCACTTTCTACTCTGTCCCATTTTTGATAAAAAGGTACGAGGTCATACAGTATATAAAAGCGTGAGGGGGAGACATTTAAAGCATCCATGTAGTAACGTTCAGCGCCGCCATAGTTTTTCTGCTCTTCCTCCATTTTTCCTATGAAGTACAGTATATCCTGAGCGGGAAAGAGAGACTCCTTTAAGTTGATGCGCTTAAGATACCAGGCTGCAGTCTGGAAGTTACGGGAATAATATGCAGCCAGTAAGGCCCGGTAGTAGAAGAGTTCATCATTTTCCTGTTGATCCAGCAGGGCCCGTGACAGGAATTTGTTGGCTTTGTCCTTTTGATTAAGCTTATAATAGACTACACCTACTCTTTGCAGGATGAATGAATTAGTATTCTGGGGGGTCTTCTGAAGGATGTCAGCATATTTATTGAGGGCGATCATAAGATAGTCTTTTTTATCCATGGTGTATACCATGAATTCATTGGATAAAGCAGAAAGAAAATCAGGGTCTGCATTTTCGTAGGCTTTATCTATCAGGCTAAGCTGATTATAGCGGAATATTTCAAAATTAAGGCGGTAGGGGTCGGGATCTTTTATCTTCTGTATCAGTTCAGCCTGTTTTTCTGTGTTCTCCTGTTTCATCTTTAACTGAGGAGGCATTTCTCCTTTTACCGCTTTGGGAGTACAGGAAAAAATAAGGCTTAAAAAGAGAATAAATACAGTATTTTTTATATTCATAGACCTGTCCTTTTGTTTGGCTTTATTATAATGCTTAAAGCTTAAAATCTCAATATATCAGGTTCACAAAGTCACTACCGTCACCGGACTATAGCGCATTCATTGCCATATTTTGGACTCAGATTTATAATATTTATGATTAAAAAAGGAGGAAAATGGATGAAAAGAGCGATATTGCTGCTAAGTGTGTTCCTGATGGTGAAAGCAGTCTCTTATGGGGCTCCCGTGTATGATGGTGCTGAGGGCTATATCACTATGCCTACAGTAAATGTGCCTGATACAGGCAGGCTGGGCATTGCATTAAAATATACGACCCATGGTATCCTCAGTCCGGCAGTCAATCTGGTACCATTTAAGAATTTTGAACTGGGTGTAGGCTGGGATATTGATTTTGATGTGGCATATAAAAATCCTCTGTTGCTATCTGCCAAGTTTCAGTTTGTGAAACAGGCAGCTTTTGGATTTAAGGCAGAATTAGGCCTGGAAAGCTGGCAGAGAAATTATTTCTCGCTGTATCTGGCCTGGGTAGAACAGCTCAAGGCAGGTGGCGTGGTGGACTCTACTGCTACCTTTGCTTTTGGCTATACCTTTGACCAGGGTTCGAATATCAACTTTTACCTGGGATTCCAGAGAAATATTTTTATACCTAAACTGTATCTCATAGGTGATATATCCAACTTCCCCTACCGTATACAGGGAAGTGGCAGTCACCGTAGTGACAGCCGGGGTATCGTCAATCTGGGCCTGAGATTGATTTTAACCGACAACTTCTCCCTGGATCTGTCCGGCCTGGATCTGATGGATGGTAACCGACAGCTTATGCTGGGTGGTAATCTCTACCTGGGCCTCTGGAAATAAGCGAACAGACACAGCAAAAGGGCTGAGGAGAGTAGCCGAAGCCCTTTTGTGTTTTTTATTGCAAAAAAACGCAAAAGGCATTAAAATATACACTCGATATGGGGCTGTGGCGCAGTTGGGAGCGCGTTTGAATGGCATTCAAAAGGCCGTGGGTTCGATCCCCATCAGCTCCAATCACATCAGGGCTTGTGTTTACACAAGCCCTTTTTTTATTTCTTACATTCATTTTTCTTCTTGACTAAATATCCACTCATGCTATAATTGCACACTGTATTGCTATAAAGCAGTGCATTAGTCAGCAATACAGATAATGAATTTTAATCCAAGGATTTGTTTATGTATACAGGGTATAGAATTAAGATAAAACATATAAAGATTGGCATAGTATTTGCAATAGACGGTAGTGTTGTAAATGCACAAGGCAAGTATGCAAATAATGTAAGCGCTTACAGTGTAAATTACACAGTTTGTGCATCACTCAGGGGATAAGAAACATATATGAAGGGTATTATACTTACACTGGATAAAAAAAGAAGCGTCCTGCAGGCCCATCCTTTACTGCGCCGATATTTCGGACAAAAAAGGGTGGTAGGAGTGGCGTTTAACCGACTGCTGGAAGGCGAAAAGAGCCTTAATGCACTTATTTCGATTGTTGATGAGATGGAGGCTAATCCTGACCAGGTGGTAAAGCACAAGTTTCCTATCGAGTGGATCAGACAGGAGTTCTCAGATCTGGATATTGAAGATGAGATCACCTTACATGGACGATATGTGACTATGGAAGAAGACTCATTTTTTATTCTTTTTGTAAAACCTATCGATGCCATTGAAAAGTATTATTCTCTTCTCCGTTCCAAGGATGAGTTATTTGCCCGGTCTATACATGTCTTAAAGGATATGTCCCTGATGCTCATCAATGAACCTTCTTCCAAGGTGGCAGCCCGCAAGAGTATTGAGATGGTCCGCAAGCTGTTTAATTCACAAAGTGTGATCATCAGGCTGCTCAAACATGGGCGCATCCTGGAAAAGTATGTCTCAGACGGCGTACCCGGTGAATATCTTTCCAAACACCTGGAACTGGAGATCAGAGATGTCCCTGTCTTTCAGCAGGCCATGGAAGAAAAAAACACAGTGATCTGTGATGACCTGGAAAAAGGTTTTGGCAAGATATATAAAGATTTTATTCAGCACCATCACAGTAAGCTGGTAGTGGTACAACCGATCATGACAGGGAATGAAGTAAGCGGTATTTTTGCCCTTAACTTTGACCATCATAATCAGCTCATGAGGGAAAGCCTGGATATACTGCAAAATGTGGTCAATGAATTTAACTTTATCCTGGAAAGAGGCAATAACTTCCTGGAGCTCTTAAACACCACTGAAAAGCTGAAGTCTCTCAATATCACCATTGTAAGTTCTCTGTCCAGCGCCATTGAGACCCGGGACCCATACACCAAGGGGCATTCAGAAAGAGTGGCCACCTATGCGGTGGAGATCGCCCGGAATATGGGCTGGGATGATTATGAACTGGACAGGCTCCGTACCGCCGGCACCCTGCACGATGTGGGGAAGGTAGGTATTCCGGATGGAGTCCTGTTAAAGCCTAATGCCCTGAATAAAAATGAATTTGAGATAATGAAACTGCATCCCGAGATCAGTGCCGCTATCGTATCCGGAATAGAAAACTTTGGAGAACTGGTCCCCTGGGTGCGCTATCACCATGAAAGCCTGGACGGTTCCGGTTACCCCTATGGCTTAAAGGGAAATGAGATCCCGATGGGAGCCCGTATCATTGCAGTAGCCGACGCTTTTGATGCCATGACTTCCACCCGCCCTTACCGTAAAGCCATGCCTCTTGATCAGGTATTTGATATCATGAGAGCCGGAGCTGGAATACAGTGGGATGGAGATGTCATAGAGATCGCCCTGGGCTGTCTGGAAGTAGTCGATCAGACTGTTTCTACAGAATACCACATACCTGAACTCCTGAATGATTTCAGAAAGCGTATCTTTAACACAAATCTTATGGATGGACTGTATCTTTATACTTTCCTGTATGAACAGATGCAGCACTATATCAAAGAAGAAAGCTCCTTTACAGTAGGAGTGATCTCCTTATATGACTACCTGGGGGAACACCCCAGTGATGACAGAAAGCAGGCACTCAATACCCTGATTGAGATAGTCAAGAAACATGCCCATTACCCGGTACAGGTAGGCCGATACAGTTATTATCAGATCCTTCTGCTGGCACCTATGCTGGACAAGAGTTTTATGAGAAAGCTCTTAAATAAGATCCTCATTGAGTTTTTCCAGCAGAGTAATCTGTATTTTACCTCTCAGGCCCTGGCTTATCCTGAAGAAGGGGGCTCGGTGGACCAGCTAATGGATCATCTGATGGCCAGTCTGGAAAAAAATGAGTCTTCCAGAGAGCTGACTTAGCATCTTTTTTAGAAAAAAGTGATTTTTTTGCTTAGTAATAGTATACTTAGACTTGTCTGATATCTATCCAAAAACGCAGAGTAGAGTTCCAATCTGTTAAATTAGCCGGAGTTGATTATGAAAGTAGGAATTGTAGGTACTGGTTATGTAGGTCTGGTCACAGGTGTATGTCTGGCAGATTTCGGACATCAGGTCACCTGTATGGATAATGACCAGGATAAGATCTCTCTCTTACAAGAGGGTAAAGTGCCTATCTATGAGCCTGGCATACAGGAGATAGTCGAGAGAAATATGTATTATCAAAGGCTGTTTTTTACGGCTGATATCAAGGTGCTGGTAGAGCAGAGTGATGTCATCTTCATTGCCGTGGGTACTCCTCCTATGGAAGATGGCTCGGCTGATCTGCAACATGTACTGTCTGTAGCGGCAGACATAGGCAGACATATCAATGGATATAAAGTGATCATAGATAAATCCACCGTGCCCGTAGGTACTGGCAGGAAAGTAAAAGAGATAATAAAAAAAGAGATTGCAGCCCGTGGGGCCAGCATTGACTTTGATGTAGTTTCCAACCCTGAGTTTTTACGGGAAGGAAAGGCAGTCTATGATTTTAACCATCCGGACCGTATCGTGATCGGGCATGAGACAGAAAAAGCTAAAGAGATGATGATAGAGACTTATCGGGTGCTCCATGTCAACCAGACTCCCTTCATTTTTACTAATCTGGAGACAGCGGAGATGATAAAATACGCTTCAAATGCCTTTTTAGCAGTGAAGATCAGTTTTATCAATGAGCTGGCCCTTATTGCAGACAAGGCGGGCGCAAATGTGCAGGATATTGCCCGGACTATGGGTATGGATGGAAGAATCAGCCCCAAGTTTCTCCATGCCGGCCCCGGATACGGAGGAAGCTGTTTCCCTAAAGATACCCTGGCCATCTCTCATTATGCCCGTTCCCAGGGCCTCGATTTTAAGGTCGTAGATGCTGCCATTGAGGCTAATAATAATCAAAAAAAGAAAATGATAGAGCTCATCGAGACTGAAATGAAGACCGTGAAGGGAAAGACTATAGGTATACTGGGACTGTCCTTTAAACCGGAGACTGATGACGTGAGAGAGGCTCCAGCCCTGGAGATCATCAGGGGACTCATAAAGAAGGGGGCGCTTATCCGTACCTTTTGTCCCAAAGGGATGGAAGAGGCCAAATGGCGGCTCCAGGATCTGTCTGATTCCATTGTCTACTGTAAAGATGAGTATGAGACAGCCCGGGGTGTGGATGCTATCACTATAGTGACCGAGTGGAATCAGTTCAGGGGTATGGATCTCAATATTATAAAGGAACGTATGAAGGATTCTTTCTTTTTCGACCTGCGTAATGTCTATTCCCGGGATCAGCAGATCAGAAAATTATTCAAATATACCGGTGTAGGTGTGCGTTAGGAGTTTAGTGTGTTAAACAAGATTCTTTGCCTGAACTGGCGTGATATGGCCAATCCCAAAGCTGGGGGAGCCGAAAGATACGGGGAAAATATACTGGCTGAATTAGTCCGCCGGGGTTATGAAGTCACTTTATTTACAGCTGCATTTGAAGGGGCTGTATCTGAAGAAGTGATCAATGGTATAAGGGTACTGCGCAGGGGCGGGACTATCAGCCTGTACCGGGAAGCCCTGAAGTATCTCGATCAGCATGCCCATGAGTTTGACCTGGTCATAGATGAGATAAACACTATTCCTTTCAGGACTTATAAATTTCCACAAATCGAAGACAAACGTATGGTCCTCATTTATCAGCTGGCTAAGAATGTATGGTTCCACGAGACCCCCCTGCCGGTAGCACTAGTGGGCTACCTCATAGAACCCTGGCTGATCCGCCCCTACAGGCATACGAAATGCGTGATCACCGATTCTGATTCCACTAAGCAGGATCTGATAGGCCTGGGATTTGTCCCTGAGACTATCCATGCCATCAGCCCTCCCTGTGACTATGCGGTAGTGAGCTCACTGGATCAGGTCAAAAAAACAGATCACCTGAGCCTGGTTTATCTGGGGCGTCTCAAAAATTCTAAACGGGTCCATCATGTAATACAATGTGTTACAGAATTAAAAAAAGATTACCCTGATGTCCGTCTTAATATCATAGGAAGCGGGGATAGATCCTATAAGAAATCACTGGAAAGGCTTATCAGGAAATCGGGGCTCAGCCAAAATGTATTTTTTACGGGCTTTGTGTCCGAGCAGGAAAAGGTTAAATATCTGCAGTCAGCTCACTTCATCCTGGTGGCATCTGTGCGAGAAGGCTGGGGGCTTATCGTGAATGAAGCCAATGCCCAGGGTACACCAGCCGTCGTCTACAATGTCCATGGGCTCAGAGATTCCACCCGGCATAATGAGACAGGGTGGATCACATCCCGCAATACACCCCAGGACCTGGCCCAGGGTGTACTGACCTTGTACCGGGATCAGGCGCTTTACCATCGCATCCAGGGGCAGGCCTGGGAATATGCCCGTTCCCTGACTATCCGGAAGTCTACCGATGAGTTTGAAAAGATCATTAAGCAGGTCTATGCCTAGCCACCATGCATAGTCAGGAATGACTTGAAGATTTCCGTAATCCCTGTTACAATATTGTCATAGATTTTCTAAGGAGATGGCATTGAAAAAAGCATTAATAACCGGAATTACCGGCCAGGACGGTTCGTATTTGGCAGAACTCCTGATAAGTAAGGGCTATGAAGTACACGGAATAATAAGAAGAGCCAGCTCCATTAATACCTGGCGCATAGATCATCTCTATAACGATAAAGCAGTCTATAATAAAAAGTTTTTCCTCCATTATGGAGATATGACGGATTTCACTTCTATTGCTGATATTATGAAAAAAGTAGAGCCGGATGAGTTCTACAATCTGGCGGCTCAGAGTCATGTAAAAGTGTCTTTTGAGATCCCTATAGTAACCGCAGAGATCGATGCCATCGGTACTCTCAAAGTCCTGGAAGCTATACGCGTGCTGGGCCTGGAAAAGAAGGTGAAGTTCTATCAGGCTTCCACTTCTGAGCTCTATGGTAAGGTGCAGGAAGTACCCCAGAAAGAGACTACCCCTTTCTACCCCCGCAGCCCCTATGGTGTGGCCAAGCAGTACGGTTTCTGGATCATCAAGAATTACCGGGAAGCCTATAACATATATGCCAGCAACGGCATCCTGTTTAATCATGAGTCTGAGCGTCGGGGTATCACTTTTGTGACCCGCAAGATCAGCCTGGCTATGGCCCGTATCAAGGTAGGGCAGCAGGATAAGCTGGAGCTGGGTAATCTCTCTTCCAAAAGAGACTGGGGCTATGCTCCGGAGTATGTAGAAGGAATGTGGCGTATCCTGCAGCAGGACAGCCCGGATGACTATGTCCTGGCTACCGGAGAGACCCACACCGTCAGAGAATTTGTGGATGCCTGTGCCGGAGCTCTGGATATCAAGATAGAGTGGAAGGGCGAAGGGGCCAATGAAGTAGGGATAGATAAGTCTACAGGTAAAGAGATAGTCTGTGTCAATCCCCGTTATTTCCGTCCGACCGAAGTGGACCTCCTGATCGGAGACCCTTCCAAGGCCGAAAAGGTCCTGGGCTGGAAGGCTAAGACCCTGTTCTCCGATCTGGCGGGCAGAATGGCCAAGTATGACTATGAACAGGTGACTAGCGGCAATCTAGTCTACTAGTCTCATGAAAAAGACAGCTTTTATTACAGGCATTACAGGCCAGGATGGCAGCTACCTGGCTGATCTGCTCCTGTCCAAAGGATACCAGGTCTGCGGCCTGGTCATGCCAGGTGATCCCGGTTACAATATTTCCCATTGCAGGTCCGGGCTGACTCTCTATGAGCATGGATTAAATGATTATCAGGCCTGGCTAGACCTGTTTCAGCAGCTATCTATCCAGGAATTCTATCATTTTGCAGGGCAATCCCATGTAGGGCAGTCCTTTGATGGAGAGATAAGTACCCTGGATACCAATGTACAGCCTCTTTATTACATTCTGAGTGCCATGAAACAGCATTCTCCTCACACAAAATTATTTTTTGCGGCCTCTTCAGAGATATTTAAAAAAGAAGAGGGGGTAGAGTGTGATGAAAATACTCCGGTCCGACCCCAAAACCCCTACGGTATATCCAAAGCCTTGGGCTTGAATATATGTAAGTATTTCAGGGATGCCTATCAACTGAATATAAGTGCGGGGATCCTGTTTAATCACGAATCACCCCGGCGAGGCCCCCATTTTGTGACGCAGAAAGTGTGCCTGGCTCTCAAAGCAATCAAGGCGGGAACTCAGGATATACTGGAACTGGGAAATCTGAACGCGGAACGGGACTGGGGCTATGCCCCCGATTATGTACGAGCCATATGGATGATGCTGCAGGCCGACAGGGGCGATGACTATATAGTAGCCAGCGGGCAGCTCCACAGCCTCAGGGAATGGGTGGAACAGGCTGCGCAAAAGCTGGGATATGACCTGAAGTGGCAGGGCAGTGGAGTGGATGAGACAGGTAGTGACCGTATCTCTGGAAAAGTACTGGTACGGGTCAATCCGGAGTTTTACCGTCCGGGATCGGATGTAGGGATATGTGGAAATATTAAAAAAATATACCACAATCTAGGCTGGTCTCCGGATATTGGTTTTAGTATGATGCTCGAGGAAATGATGAAATAATGCATACAGGATATGAGACATGAAACAAAATAATGTTAAATGGATGATGGATTACTACCATTCCTTAGCGGAAAATAGCATAAAGGCCCATGGAAAAGGAAACAAAGTACTCTTAACCCTGAGATATATCTTCACGGATATGCTTAAATTGTTTATGTTCCTGTTTAGAAAAATAATCTTTATAAATAAAAGATTTGAATATCGGGGCCAGCGTTACCCCTATTTTCTTCATCTTTATAATCGGGCCTGGGATAATGAACGCATTGTTGAAGTAGCTGTTATTAAAGAGGAATTAAAGAAGGCCTCTCCTGAGCAGACTTTGGAAGTAGGGAATGTGTTGTCTCATCATTTTCATGTCAATCATACCATAGTAGATAAATATGAACAGGCAAAAGGGATAATAAATCAGGATATAGTAGATTATAAGCCTAACCGAAAATATGACTTGATTATCACTATTTCTACATTAGAGCATGTCGGATTTGATGAAAGTCCCAAAGATCCGGAAAAAGTGAAGCGGGCTATCGCTCATCTCAAGACCCTGCTCACGAAAAATGGTAAGCTACTCATTACAATACCTGTAAATTATAATCCCGGACTGGACCAGATGGTCTTTAACAATGAAATACCCTGTGATGAGATTATTTATATGAGACGTATGACAGGGATCAATACCTGGAAATGCGTGGACAAAGAAGAGGTAGTGGATCTGAAATACGGATCACCCTATGGCTGGGCTAATGGATTGTATATTATTAGTATAAATAATTAATAGGTGCATATAGGTATATGAAAGTAGTAAAAAAAAGATTGCTTACTATTGGCCTGGGAGGTGGACTGTATTCCGGAATAAGCGGGGGCGCAGTCAGATTTTGTGAATGGCTGAGAGATATAGTGACATCGGAAGAATTCATGATAGACATTCTGGCTACTTCTGGTGGCAGAAAAATGATTGAAAATTATTTTGAGGATGATAAAAAACTCCTCAGTCAGCTCAAATTTATAAATGTCAAAGCATCCCTGTTTCTTAAAAAAGAACCTTTTCCAATCTACAGAGTGTGGTCTTATATTGTTTCATATATTCATGTATTGTTTCTTCTAAAAAAATTAGGTCATTATGATATTGGATATAGCCCTTCTAACTTTTTTTATCATGTTATTCCTTTGAAAAAAATGAAGCAAAAAGGAAAGATAAAAAAGCTGTATTCTGCCATTTATCATAGAATTCCAAATCCTAAATCGCGTAAAGGCCTGTTTGTCATGAACTGGCTGATTTATGCACAGCAGCAGGAGATCTTTAAGGAGCTCAGTGTCTGCGCAGATGGTTTGATAATAAGTAACACAGAAGAGGGATATAAAATCGGCTCTTATTTCAAGGATAAACTGTTGTATCAGGGGAAGCTCCTCTATGTAGATCTGGGTATCCATCTGGATTTTATCAAATCAATACCCGCGTCTACTCAGCGTTTTGATTTTATCCATATTGGCATGCGACCTAATAAAGGGGTATTTGATCTCCCTGTAATCCTGCAAGCTGTCATACAGCAATATCCCGAAATGAAGTTAGGACTGATAGGTAAAAGTTCCATGCAATTAGATCAGTCTCTCAAAGCACGGTTCCAGGAGGCTGGAATCCTGGAAAACGTGGAATTTCTGGGTATGCTGAGTGAGTCAGAAAAAATATCCCTATTGAAGGCTGCTCGCTTATTTCTGGCTGCTTCTCATGAAGAAGGCTGGGGTTTGGCAGTAGGGGAAGCACTGGCCAGTGGCACACCAGTGGTTGGATATGAC
Source organism: uncultured Brevinematales bacterium (assembly GCA_964537555.1). Taxonomy (GTDB): domain Bacteria; phylum Spirochaetota; class Brevinematia; order Brevinematales; family CAYRWR01; genus CAYRWR01. Next base: position 40,041 of record CAZIAD010000012.1, on the reverse strand, counting down.
CTGCCTGCATATAAATCTGCTTTTGGAGATGCCGTGAAATATGTGGAGAGTTTTGATATGGAGGCGTTTTCTGTCAGTGTCATAGAATTATTAAATAATCAAAAAGACTACCAGCACTATGTCAAAAAAGGGCTTGAAAAGATGGAAGAATATGATTGGCCTAAATTGTTTTCAGAAGAAAGAAAAATGTTACTTGAAGATTAGTGTTTTGTATTTTATTTAAATAAATGATGCCAGGAGAAGGATCTATGATTTATACAAAAGATGATTCACCCAAGCGGAATAAGGGGAAGAGTCCCTTTGGTGTAAAGATAAACTATATTTTTAAAGCAATAGGATCAGTGTTTAAACATCATGGTTTGAAAGGGTTTTATTATATACTCAGACGAAGTATACAATATCTCTGGTATGTGATTATTCGATACCATTTATTAAATAATAAAAAGTTTCACTGGGCCGGGGAAGCCACAGATTATTACTATTCCTTCTATAATGAAACTTTTATGAGTGAAAGGGCAGTAGAGCTATCTATAGCTCTGCATTTCCTCCATAAACAGGGGGCTCATGCCAATATCCTGGAAGTAGGTAACACAATGCAACAATATCATAGATTTGAGCATGATATAGTAGATAAATATGAAGTAGCTGAAGGTGTGATTAACGAAGATATTGTCGAATATAAGCCCAAAAAGGAATATGACCTGATCATCTCATTGTCTACACTGGAACATGTAGGATGGGATGAAGAGCCAAAAGAACCTGAAAAAGTATTGGAAGCTGTTAAAAAAATGAAGGCATTATTGAAAAAAAACGGCACCATGGTGGTCACTGTACCTCATGGGCATAATTCATATCTGGATAAAGCGATTCAAGAGGATAAAATGGGTTTCAGTAATAAGGTCTTTCTAAAAAGGATCGGCACAGGAGCAATGTGGAAGGAAGTATCCAAAGAAGAAGCTCTGGCCACTCCCTATGATCAAGTATTTGCTAAAGCAAATGCTATATGTCTGGGCCTGGTAAGCCATTCTTAAACTTAAACCCGAATGAGAAAGAAGATTAAGGAATCGTGAATGAAAAAAGTACTTTTTGTAGCACCTTCCAATTCCACATTTGTACTTGATGATCTCAGGATCCTGAAAAAAAAATTTCAGGTCAGGATCATCAATTTTAGCTCCAGAGGAAATATTTTTTCAATAGTTTTTAAGAACATTATTAATATCATAAAGCTCCTGTGGTATATCCCTGCCTATGATTGCACTTATACGTTCTTTGCCAGTCACCCGGCCTATTTTGCAGTACTGTTTTCCAGGATCTTTAAAAAGAAATCTGTAGTAGTCCCTGCAGGCTATTCTGTGGTGCACATCCCTGAGATAGACTATGGCTTACTAAAAAGTAAATTTTTTAAAAGATTCGTGCTATTTATTTTAGAAAAAGCTGATCTTCTTTTGCCCATTTCACGTGATAATCTTAATGACCTTCTGAAATTAAATATAGACCCAGCTAAATGTCCTGTGATTTCTCTGGGAGTACAAGATGATGTCAAACCAGAAATCTTAGCAATTAAAAAAAAGGAAATAGTGCTTACAGTAGGTGAGATCAGCAAGGGCAATGGAAAAAGAAAAGGGCAGGATGCTTTTATCAAAGCGGCTACCCTAATGCCGGACACCTCTTTTGTCATTGCTGGTAGATTTAGTAAAGATATAGAGTTCATTAAAAGTGGGGCTCCTAAAAATGTGGTGTTTAAAGAATTTCCAGGCAAAGAAGAACTGGAACTGCTGTATGGACAAGCCCAGGTATATGTTCAGGCCTCCAGGCATGAATCATTTGGCCTTTCTATAGCCGAGGCTATGTTGCATCAGTGTGTTCCAGTGGTTACTGATAAAGCGGCTATTCCGGAAGTAGTAGAGAAGACAGGATATTACGTGAAATATGATGATCCTCAAAGCCTGTCAGATGGGATAAGACTTGCTTTAAAGGATCGTTCAATAGGCCGAAAAGCACGACAAAGGATTCTTAATGAGTTTTCTTTTGAAAAGAGAGAAAAAAAAATACTGGAAATAGTAGAATCATTGATATAAATAGTGAGTATAAATAAACTATTTATAAGTTTGTGGAGGATAGATTTGAACATACCTTTAGTAGATCTCAAAAGGCAATACAATAATATACAATCCGAGATTGATAATGCAATAAAGAAGGTCATTCAGGATACGGCTTTCATTCAGGGAAAATATGTGACAGAATTTGAATCAGCCTATAGTAAACTAATATCTACACCGGAGACAGTAGGCTGCTCCAGCGGGACTTCAGCCATTTTTTTATCACTCCGGGCTCTGGGAATCAAACCCGGTGATGAAGTCATTACTACTACGCACACATTTATCGCAACAGTTGAGGCGATTGTGGAAGCCGGAGCCACACCTGTACTGGTGGATATTGATGCCGTGTCATATAATCTTGATCTGGATGCCGTAGAAGCTGCTATAAATCCCAGAACCAGGGCTATTATTCCGGTTCATATTTACGGTAATCCTGTAAACATGAGGCGAATCATGGAAATGGCGAGAAAACATGATCTTCTGGTAGTGGAAGATTGTGCACAGGCTCATCTTGCCCAATATAATAATAAATATATCGGGACTTTCGGGAATACGGCCTGCTTCAGTTTTTATCCGGGGAAAAACCTGGGTGCCTATGGGGATGCCGGAGCAGTGATCACTAAAGATAAGAAAGTGGCAGATTCCATCCGTAAGATGATAAATCACGGGCGGAGTGATAAATATTTACACGATGAAATGGCGTATAATCACAGAATGGACGGAATCCAGGGTGCAGTCTTATCTGTAAAGATCCCTTATCTTAAACAATGGACAGAGCAGAGAAGAGATGTGGCTCTAAAATACCGGGAACGATTGTCGGGTCATAGTAATATACAGCTTCCGGTAGAACAGGAACAGGGTAAGCATGTGTATCACCTGTTTGTGATCCAGGTGGATAACCGGGATATTGTGTTGAATCAAATGAATGAGGCCGGCATACAATCAGGGATTCATTATCCGGTGCCAATGCATCTTCAGCCGGCAATGTCTGAATTTGCCTATAAAAGAGGTGATTTTCCTATCGCGGAAAAAGCCTGTTCCAGATTCCTGAGTCTGCCTATGTTTCCTGAAATGACGGATCCGGAAATCGATTATGTCTGCGAGACATTGATTAAGGCGGTAAGTTAAAGTGCAAGGCCAAGAAGTAATCACTTTCATCATCCCGGTCTATAACGAGGAAAAAAGGATATTGGCATGCCTGGATAGCATTGCAGCTCAGGATTATGACCATTCACTTATTGAAATATTTATTCCTGATGGTATGTCTGAAGATAAGACCAGGACTGTGATCAAGGAATGGCAGGATAAGCACGACTTCAAGTTGGAAATCGTAGATAATCCCAGACGGATAACCGAGTTTGGAACAGCCCTGGCTTTAAAAAAGGCCAGAGGAAAATACTTTGTGCTCTTTGCAGCAGATAACCATCTGGTGGGTACTCACTGGATACAGACTGCCCTGAAGGCTTTTAAGGTCTATCCAGAAATATTTGGGGTTGAAGCCCGTTATTTAAAGATCCCGGGGGGCAGCTGGTTTAACAATTATCTGACTCATACCCTCCATATATCAGACCCTCTGGCACGGGATGCAGCAGTACCTCCAGTCCTAATTCATAAGCAAAACCTGGAGGGGCTGAGATTTTATAGATACCGCATACGCCCCGGCTATCCTACCGGAGCCAATGGTTTCATGTTTAAGATGGAAGCAATCAGGAAATATGTCGGGTCAGATACCTTTGAAGAAGGGCAGGTAGCCCTGGATTTTGGGATGCAGGGAGATGCCACTTTTGCCCAGATCGAGGGCCATGGTATATATCATTTCTTTACACCGACTTTTAAAGGATACCTCCAAAAAAGAGCTAAGATCGCTTTGAAACACCAGACACGAATTCAGGAAAGAAAGACCTGGGTACATTACACTGGTAAAAGACTATATATATTTGCATTACTGCACCTGACTTTTGTGTACCCTTTTCTCTATTCCTTATATAAAGCTTTGACTACCGGAGATGCCTTGTGGCTGGTTCATGCTCCCATGGCATTTCTGACCACATGGATCTATGCATGGAACTGGTTAAAAATAAAGATATCAGGTAAAAAAGCCTGGTAAGGAGTTAATATGAAAGACCTTAGGAAGTTTTACCCTTTATTGATCATTCTTACTTTTTCCATTGTCGCCTTTATTTTCTTTTCGAATGGAATAGTGGGAGGAATGTCGATAAAAGGTTCGGATAGTAATTATTCCGTACAGAATATTTTACAGACCTGGATCAAACATGGCTCTGTGACCCGCTGGGATGGAAATCTGGGTATTGGAGATAGTGGAAATAACCTGCTTTCTGTATATATACCGGTCATGAAGGCCCTGCCTTTAAAAGTGGCACTCAGTGTGAGCTATCTCATTTCCATGATTTTGACGTTTATATTTATGTTTTTATTTCTACGAGATCAAAAACTGGAATTATTGGCCTCTGCTTTTGGGGCTATTGCTTTTGCCTTTTCTCCCCATTTCATAAGCCTGATTTATGGGGGGCATATGACTATTGTGGAGATGCCAGCTATCATTGCACTATTACTATATTTTACAAACCTGGTATTTTTCAAAGAAGCAAAAAGTTGGGTAAAATGGATCGCAGTCATTCCCAGCGGGGTAGTCTGGGGTATATTGCTCAGTCAGGAAGTGCAGAGAGGATTTTACATTTCTGTGGCGCTGGCCATTTATCTGTTATTTTTAATTAAAACCAGATTGGACTTATCTTTTAAAGAGTGGAAAAAAGCATTTAAGGATAAAAGAGTCTACCTGGAAGCTGTCAAACTTGTGCTCATAGCAGTATTATTATTTTTAACAAGCTTTCATTCTCTAAGAGGCTGGTTATCTTTTGCAAAAGTGGATAAGGCTGAAGGAATAGCTCAGGTCCAGGAAAAAAGCCCTCAGGAAAAATGGGAATGGTCCACCATGTGGTCCTATCATCCCGCGGAGATCTTTGAAAACCTGGCTTGGGGCTTTTTTGGGAAAGAAAGTGGAAATCCGGAAACGCCTTATTGGGGGCATTTTGAATACTATGCTTCCAGTGAAGTCCTGGGCTTTTTTGTATTGATCTTCATGCTGCTGGCTATTGCTCTGCATAGCCATAAGAAAAAGCATAAGATTCTGGGCCAGGAATTTACCCTGCCCCATATAGATAATGCGACAGTCAGAATATTTTTCTGGATTGGATTGATAGCACTATTGCTCTCTATGGGAAGGTACTTACCCGGCCGTCCCTTGTTTTGGCTGTACTTTAAAATCCCATTCATGGATAAATTTCGTATTCCGGTCAAGTTCCTGGCTGTTACTGCCTTTTCATGGGTAGTCGTGGCTGCATACGGAATGCAGGCCTTAAAAGATCTGCTGGCAAACCAGGAATCTGAAAAAATTGTGAAAAAGGTGTGGAAAGGGAGCCTGATCCTGTTAGGCCTAGGAATAATTATCTTATTAAGTGTGCTCATGGGCAGATCTGGTATCATGGATTCATTCAGACCCAAACTGGGGAATTATTCATCAACTGCTGCCGACAATCTGGTGACATCCAGTGGCAGGATGATTTTGTGGTCCTCTCTATTTGCGTTGTTAATGACAGTCTTTGTGTTCCGATCCAGATTCAAGTCCTTAAAACCCGGGATTCTATGGCTTATTATCCCGGTAATGCTCATAGAAATGTGGACTGTGGATAAGTTTTACCTGAACAAATCCTACTTTAATGCTGATGAGTTTTATGCAGGGGAAAGAGTGGTAGATATTCTTAAGGCCGGTACCCCAGGATCCCGGCATGCACTGACTTTACTGATACCTAATCAAGGAAGAATAGCATCAATCCCTCTCACCACACAATATCAGAAGTATAAGATGTATGATTTCATTATGAATAATCTGGATGTTATGGATATCTCAGGAAGCTCCAGAGGAGATGATCTAGTCTCAAATATGTATATGCAGTATCTGATCAGATCAATAGGGTTAAACGGTATTCAGACTCTCGATGATATTTTGAATATGGATGCGCATCTGTTTCAGATGACTGGCACGCGTTACATTATTACGGATGGCTATCTTTATGCCGGACAGCAGCCTATGGTTATTCTGTATAACATGGTCTCTAATGATTCCTATCTGTATCTCACCAATGCCAAGTCTCAACAGGGTCGTGATCATTTTATTTTTGAAGTCAAGGATGTGATTCCCCGATTAGCACTATATGAAGGATATATCATAAGTGATCAAAATGAGCAGGATCTTTACAGTCTGGCAGACCCCGGATTTGATTATCAGCATTATCTGATAGTCCAGGGTACTGAAAAAAAGACCAATGCTACATTAAACAAATTTAAGGAAGTACCCATACTGGAAATGAAACCCTGGAGTATCAGGACTGAAGTAGATACTCTTCAGGAATCCTATGTTCTGCACAATATCCGCTATTCAACCGCATGGCAGCCTTACATAGACGGAATTGCTGCGCCATTGGAAAAAGCTAATTACCTGATGCAGGCAGTTAAAGTGCCCGCGGGTAAGCATACTGTGGAGTTCCGCTTTGAACCGGACCAGAAATGGGCCCATCTTTCCAAATACATGGTGTGGCTGGCCTCTTTTAGTGTACTGTTATTATCCGGACTGGGAATAGTGTCCTTCATTAAAAACAAAAAGGGAGCGGATGAGTGAGCTACCGCTATACTATTTTTGATAAGCTGGTTTTTTACCTGAGCTATTTTTTCTATAAGCTGATCCTGCCCTTTGAAGTGAGGCATCCCCGCGGCCGGATGATGATCTATGAATTGGTCTATACGCTGAATAAATTCATACGCTATGATTCCAGTTACCCCTATCCCTATAAGGACAGGATGATTCAGACCCGCTTTGGAAAGTTTAAGATACGTCCCCGTACTTCTGATGCGGCCAATGTGTCACCCGCATTTGAAAGAAGGGATATCAATCATCTCATCAGGCTCACCCGCAGCCTCCAGGCTCAGGCTAAAAAGACCACTTTTCTGGATGTGGGAGGAGATATTGGAACTTATAGCATACTCATGGGGAATAGATTTCCGGGACTGAATATCACCTGCTTTGAACCCATTTCCCAGTCCATCAAACTCATAAAAGAGAATCTGGAGCTGAACGGCCTGTCTGAGCGGGTACAGCTTATGCCCTATGCCCTGGGTAATATTGAGGGTAAGGAAGTAGAAATCGCTCTCAATGTGGCTGCTCCCGGGTCTTCCACGGCAACGATTGATGAAAAGATGTCACTAGATGAGCGGGCCTTTCAGATAGAGAAATTCAAGATAAGGACCCTGGATAAGAATATTCTGCCTCTCCTGGACGGTTTTGATGCCGTGATCATGAAAATAGATGTGGAGGGCATGGAACAGGCTGTATTGGAAGGAGCACGTTCTTTACTGAAAAGCGGGAAAGAAATATATATTATGGTAGAAGACTTTATTGATAAAAATATCATTGAATGGCTGGAACGAAGTGGAGCCCGTTTTGAGGGTAAATATACTGAATATAATTCCTGGTGGAGCATACACCATTAAATAAAAACCAAAAAAGATGGAGGTCTTAATGAAAATGAGATTATTAGTAGTATTTACTCTTGTGAGCCTGGTTTCTTTTTTACATGCAGGAACTGAGGTTCATTCCCCAAAAAACGTATTGGGATATTGGAAATATAATGGCAATTATGAGAATAGCGTGAACAACAAAATTATTTCCGTGCCTATAAATACTTCCTTTACCAGTGACCGTTTTGGCAGACCCCAGTCTGCAGTATATTTTGCCGGGAATGCACATATAAGATTGGAGAATCTGCAAATTACAGAACCCGGTATAACTATTTCCTACTGGGTACGATTTGATGCTTTTCCTGGATATCAGATAAGCGGATTTATACTCAGTCAGGGTGGGTATGCATTTAGATTGGGGATAAGCGGCCAGGGCCAGTTATTTATCAATGGAGGCTGGCACAGGGATGTTTATCAGCCCTTTCAGTTTCAGTCCAATATATGGTACCATATGGCACTTACTGTAGATCAGGATTCAAAATGGACTGCCTACATCAATGGAGAGAAAATCATTAGCGGCACCAGCGGGTCTATAGATGATTGGAAAAAAATCCCTTATTTTGGAGTGGGAGCATCACTGGAATTTTCACCTGACAATGCAACCCACCGTTTACATGGAGCCCTTGATGATTTTATGATAGTAAATAAAGCATTGGACCCATCAGAAGTAAGATCTCTCTATGACAATAAATAATTTGTTTAGGTACTATAAATCTATTGTTTAATGTTTATGATTATATCTAACGGGCCTCTCTTATCCAGAGAGGCCCAGTTCTATTTACCAGTATTTCTTATAGAGCAGTTCCAGCTTCTGCCTGGTCTGGGCCGGGATCAAATCCTTAGGAGTCATTAGTGCCCAGCGGGCTGCTGATTCACAGGTACAGCCTCCTTCCTGAGAGAGGTTTTTGATCAGAAGAGGGATCAGCTCATTCGCGGTCTTGTTGTTTTCCTTCATGTAGCCTAAGACCATAGATACATCCACCCCGGCCTCATCTTCTTTCCAGCAGTCATAATCGGTTGGCATAGCCAGGGTTATATAGCACATCTCGGCTTCCCGGGCCAGTTTGGCTTCGGGGATAGCTGTCATGCCGATCACTCCGGCACCCCAGCTCCGGTGCAGATTACTCTCCGCGCGGGTCGAGAACTGTGGGCCCTCCATGCAGACATATATCTCCTCAGTAAACAGGCGTTTTTTGGAATCAGTGTCTTTTATCCATTTTTCTATTATCCCTTTTGCTTCATCACGCATCTCTTCGCAGAAGGGGTCCGCAAAAGGGACATGGCCGGCGGCGCCATTCCCGAAAAAGCTGGAGGGCCTGGCTTTGGTCCGGTCGATGATCTGAGAGGGAAGGACGATGTCCGTAGGACGTATTTCTTCCTTGAGGCTGCCCACTGCTGAGACCGAGATGATCTTTTGTACTCCCAGGCTTTTCAGGGCATAGATATTGGCCTGGTTGTTGAGCTCGCCGGGAAGTATGCTGTGCCCCTTTCCATGACGGGGGAGAAAAGCAGCCTGACGGTCTCCTACCTGGGCAATAGTGATCATATCAGACGGCTCGCCCCAGGGGGTAGACACCTTGATTTCTTCCAGTACAGTGACCTGGTCCAGATTGTATACCCCGGAGCCACCTATCACGGCTATCTTGATCTCAGACATCTTATACTCCTGTTATGTTAATGATTCTTTCGGTTTCACTGCTTCCCAGGTTCAGTTCCACAGTGATACAGTCCGGGGGCAGCCATTCCCGGGCCAGTCCGGGCCACTCGATAAGGACATAGTCTCCGCTCTCCAGGTAGTCATCCAGGCCCAGCTCATAGAGTTCTGTCTCATCCCCCATACGGTACAGGTCAAAATGATAGATGAGTATGTCATCATTCTTATATTCATTCATAATAGTAAACGTAGGGCTGGATACCCAGTCCTCCAGAGACCAGTGAGACAGGAATCCCCGGGTAAAGGCCGTCTTTCCCGCGCCCAGGTCACCCTGGAGCAGTAAGACTCTCCCCGGGCTTAATTCAGATGCCAGTCGGCGGGCGATTTCTTCCGTCCGGTCCAGGCTATTACTTATATACTCCATCTTGACTTATCCTCTGGATTTGGCATATTATACAGGAGCTTAAGCCATTAATCAAAAATAGGACTTGAAAGCCCGGAGAAATTAAGTTAAACTTATCATTAATAAATAAAGGTGAATAACATGAAAATAAAAAATCCTGTCATTATTATTACGCTCCTTTTAAGCTCTATGCAGCTGAGCTTTTGTGCCCAAAAGCCGCCACAGGCTATCATCAGCCCCATGGAACAGAGTATGATCCGTCAGGGCCTCCTGAATGTTCAGGATGTCAATCCCCGCATATTCGTCCATCTGGCCTATTCTACTACTAATAACTTTCTGGGACTGGATGTATACGGGGACCTGAACAAGGCCTACCTGCAGACTAATGCTGCCCTCATGCTCAGTAAAGCCCAGGCTATACTGGAGAAGAGTCATCCTGATTATCATCTCATCGTCTATGACGGAGCCCGCCCAAATTCGGTACAATGGAAAATGTGGGAGCTGGTAGCCGGTACTCCTTCCCAGGGATATGTGGCCAATCCGGAACGGGGGTCTATACATAATTTCGGATGCGCGGTCGACCTCAGTATAGTAGATGAACAGGGCCAGCCTCTGGATATGGGCACTCCATTCGACTATTTTGGTGACCTGGCTCAGCCCCGCTATGAAGAAAAATATCTGGCGGAGGGCAAGCTGACGCAGAAGCAGCTGGCAAACAGAATGCTGCTCCGAAACACCATGACCGCGGCCGGCTTTGAGATGATACGCAATGAATGGTGGCATTTTAACGCCTATTCTATCCAGGAAGTGAAAAAACGATTCCAAATAATTAAATAATACCAGTAAACATCAAAGAAAGGTATGTATGAGTAAAAAAGACAGCTTTGCTAAAAACTCTCTGATCAGTATAATCGGCTTCGGGGTATTGGTAGCTTCCAGCTTTGCCTTTAATGCTTTCGCAGGCAGAAAGCTGGGGGTCAATAACTGGGGTATCTTCAATTCCCTGTTTTTCCTGCTCTATGCCTTTACCTTTCCCATCAATTCCCTGCAATTGGCCGTCACCAAGTATGACGAGAGCAAAGCCTTGTCCCGCAAGAAAATGTTTCATAAGCTGGCTTCTACCCTGTTTGTGTATGCAGCTATTATAGCAATAATCTTCCTGCTACTCATGCCTTTTTTGAAAAATATTCTTAATCTCCCACACCTGGTATATCCTGTGATCGGAGGATTTATTCTGGCTTTCTGGATAGTGCTGGCCGGGGTACGGGGAGTGTATCAGGGTAATATGGATTTTAAGTCCTATGGGCTCAGCCTGGGCCTGGAAGGACTGCTGAGAATGGGATTTGGAGTACTGTTTATTTTTCTGGGAATGGGAATAGGGGGAGCTCTGGGAGCTTCTCTGGCCAGTGGTTTTTTTGCTGTCATCTATCTGGTTTTTAGTGAACGTAAGACCTTTTTCCGGGATTTCTTCCAGCTTAAGATCGATAAAGATATCACAGGGGAGTTTTTAAAAGCCCTGGCTGTCCTGCTGCCCTTCGGCCTGATACTGGTGCTGGATACCACCCTGGTGCAGCATATCATCGGAGGAGATGAGGCCGGCTATGTCAATGCCTGTGCATTATTTGGTAAGAATCTTATCATTATGTCCATGGTATTTGCCAATGTAGTATTTTCCTACTCACTGAAGAAGGACTCATCCTATCTGTTCTGGGGTATTGTCATCACTTCCATAACCATAGCCCTGGCAGCAGTCTTTATGTTTCCCCTGGGGGAATGGGTCATCCATCTGCTACTGGGAGAAGACTTTCTGCCCGCGGCATCCTATCTGCCCATGTATATCATAATGATGCTGCCTCTGGGAGTCATGCTGCATATATTTAATTATTCTATAGCCCGCAATATTAAATCCATTAAGATCACTTCCTGGGTCATTCTGGCTGCAGTGACCATAATCCTTAGCCTGGTGCTGCAGAAGCATGATATTGCCCATTTTTTATGGGTCGGTTTAGTCATTTTTAGTGTTTCTGATGTCATTTTGCTCCTGTTTTTGCTTCCTTTCCTTAAAAATGAGCAGAAAGCTATTGACTAATTGCAATAATAAGATAAAATTATTAAGTTACGGCAAAGATTTACCGTTTTAGTGACAGGAGGCTCTGTGCCTACCACTGATATGGGGAGATAAGAGTGAGAGAAGCAAGCAGCATTAGAAAGACCCGTGAGACAAAAGTAGAAGTGAAGCTGGATCTGGATGGAAAGGGTAAATATGATATCAATACCGGAATAGGCTTCTTTAATCATCTCCTGGAAGCTATTTCCAAACACAGCCTGATAGACCTCAGTATCAATGGCAGCGGAGATATACATGTGGATTTCCATCATCTGGTGGAGGATACAGGGATCACCCTGGGGCAGGCTATACATAAGGCTCTGGGTGATAAAAAGGGATTCCGGCGTTTCGGATATGCCACGGTACCTCTGGATGAGGCCCTGGTAGAAGCCGTCATAGATGTGAGCGGACGGCCTCACCTTTCCACTAATCTCTTTGATTACCAGGGAATGATACATGAGTTTAATTTTGAACTGGGTGAGGTATTTTACTCAGGATTTGCCTCCCAGGGATATACCTTACATGTAAATGTTAAAAGTGGAAAAAACCTGCATCATATTCTGGAAGCTGCTGCCAAGGCATTTGCCCGGGCACTGCGTATGGCGCTGGAGATAGATACCCGCATCCCAGATGCTATTCCATCCACTAAAGATTTTATAGAGGGATAAAGTGATTGCCATAATAGATTATGGAATGGGAAATCTGGCATCGGTCTACAATGCCTTTAAAAAGACCGGCTGCAATGAGGTAAAGATCACGGCCGACCCCAAAGAACTGGAAGCTGCAGATAAGCTGGTATTGCCCGGTGTAGGTGCATTTGAGGATGCCATGAAAAACCTCAATCAGTCCGGACAGGCCGATGTGATCAAGGCTGCAGTTAAACAGGGAAAACCGTTATTAGGGGTGTGCCTGGGATTTCAGCTGATATTTGAAAAAAGCTATGAAAATGGAGAATGGCAGGGCCTGGGCCTGCTCCCCGGAATAGTACGGCGCTTTGAGATCGAGGAGCCGGTACCCCACATGGGATGGAATCAGGCTAGCTTTAAGGCCAGTGACTCAGTCTTCAGGCATATACAGGGTCAGGAAGTATACTTCTACTTTGATCACGCCTATTATGTCGAACCGGGAGAGCCGGGTATAGTAGCCGCTGATACGGAATATGGTGATGTGATATTTTGTTCTGCAGCCTCCCGGGATAATATTTATGCCACCCAGTTTCACCCGGAAAAAAGTCATGACCAGGGATTGGCCATTATTGAGAAATTTGCAGGACTATAATAAATAATTAAGGTTAATAGGAGAAATGTGTGCAGATCATACCGGCAATTGATATTAAAGACAGGAAATGTGTCAGACTGGTACAGGGAAATCCTCAGTTTGAGACTGTCTATTCCAAAGAGCCTGTATTTCAAGCTACCTATTGGGAAAGAGAAGGGGCGACCCGTATCCATATCGTCGATCTGGATGGCGCCTTTGAAGGCAAGACCAAGAACCTGGATATCATTCAGCGTATAGTAGAAGAAGTAGATGTCGAGATAGAAGTGGGTGGTGGTATCAGGGATAACCGTATCATACGCGCTTTGAAAAACCGGGGTGTGCACAAGATCATCATTGGCACTGCGGCGGTTGAAAACAAGAAATTTATCAAAAACCTCTGTAAAAACGATCCCGGTTCCATCATCATCGCCATCGATGCTGCGGATGGATTTGTGGTGACCAAGGGCTGGCAGGAGACTACCTCCAAGCGGGCGGTAGACCTCATCAAGGAACTGGAAGAGTATGGTGTGGAAGAGGTGATTTATACTGATATCGCCCGGGACGGTACTCTGGAAGGTCCTAATTATGACTCTATAGAGACCATGCTCACCGTCACAGATATTCCCATAATAGTGTCGGGGGGGATATCCCGCCTGGAAGACCTGGAACGCCTCAAACAGTATGAATCCATGGGTATGAAAGGGGTCATCATCGGAAAAGCCCTCTATGAAGGAAAATTTACCCTCAAGGAAGCCCTGAAGTATCAGAAAAAGTAGGCAGCTACTTGTTGATTGTATAAGATAAGCCCCGGGAAGCCGGGGCTTTTTTATTAGCGGCCTGCATCTCTTTCCTCTTTCTGGGGGAGAGGGGAGGGTGTTTTAGCTTCCGGGCCTGCTTTCAGATCCCGGATCACAGCGATTATCAGGGTCTCCTCCGGCCCTCTGTCATACTCAGCATGGATAAAACTCTTACCATCCGGGGAAAAGTCAAACAGGAGGGGATAAAAGCCGGGGCTTTTACTCACGGGATAGCTGGCCAACAGGGTTCCCTTGACCCCGTCATACCACTCGAATCCGTGCTGACTGGAAACCATCACATTTTTAAGAAAAGGGTGGAATGCCCCATAGTAATGAGTGGAGCCCCCTTGGGTATAAGTCAGGAGTTTTTCGCCGGTGTCAGCATTGTAGACGGACACTTCCCGGCCAGCCGCCAGGAGAAAGCGGGCTTTAGGGGAAAAGGACACTGAGTGGGGCGAGTAATTCCCGGAGTAATAATCTATCAGGGTGTATTTTTCCCATTCGAAGTAACCCGGGGACTTTTCAGGTACATCATCGGTATTAATACCCCCGCTGCCCGCCTGAGGGGGGAGGGCCCAGAGGGGGAAGTCCCTTGTCATCTTCATAGTCTCCAGGTCATAGAAAAAAGCCCGTGCATCAGGGAAGAGCTGGGTCTGTACCGGCAGGACCCGGTAGAGATTGCCCACCACCAGGATATTTTCAGTGGGGTGAAAGATGAGACTGGTCATGTTTCCCCATTTTTGGCCTGGAACAGCTATAGTCTCTCCTGTCGAGAGTTTCCACACTATGAGGTCTTCAGGGTCCCCGGCTCCCGCCAGGTATTGGCCGTCCGGGCTGAAGGCTATCCGTCCGATAAAGCCCATATTTTTTAGGGAGCGCAGCTGCATCACAACTTTGGTACTGGACAGATTCCAGATGGAAATACGTCCGGTAGCATTTCCGGAGTGGCTGGAACAGGCCACTGCAAATCTCCTGCCGTCGGGGCTGAGGGCCATATCCCAGATGGGATAATCGGTCCACCAGGTACGCAGGGTCTTTCCGGTCTGCAGGGAGATATGCTTGATATTATAGTCAAAAGCGGCCAGGATAGACTGGCCATCGGGGAGATACTTTATGATACACTGGGTAGTCTCCAGAAATCCGCTGGTCTTACCCAGGGGGATCTGCCGGTCCTGTGCCACCATACTGATGGGTAATAGCAGACTGATTAATAGTATGCTGTATTTTTTCATGGGAGACTCCTGAAATTATAGTCAAATCCACAGACTTAGACTATAATCTAATGAAAATTTAGTCAATCAAAAAGAGGATTCTATGATCATGCGTAAAAAGACCCGGCAGATCAGTATCGGCCAGGTCAGGATCGGAGGGGATGCTCCCCTGTCCATACAGTCTATGCTGTCAGTACCTACTACTGACACAGCCCTGTGTATCAGCGAGATAGCCCGTCTTCAGGAAGCGGGCTGCGATATCGTGCGCCTGGGGGTACCCGATGAGGCTTCAGCCCGGGCTTTTGAGATTATTCACAAAAACAGCCCTCTGCCTCTGGTGGCAGATATACATTTTGACCACCGGCTGGCCCTGATCTGCCTGGATGCCGGGGTAGACGGACTGAGACTGAATCCGGGTAACATAAAGAAAAAGGAGTATGTGCAGGAAGTGGTGCGGGCCTGTGAGGCCCGTAAAGTACCCATACGCATCGGGGTAAATGGCGGGTCTATCGATAAAAAGAAGTACCCTCACCCCACTGCGGAAGCCCTGGTGGATTCGGCCCTGCAGCACATACAGATACTGGAGGATATGAGCTTTGACCAGATCAAGGTATCCCTCAAGAGTTCGGATGTCAATACCATGATAGAAGCCTATCAGCTGTTTTCAGAGCAAAAAGATTACCCCCTCCATCTGGGGGTGACTGAAGCAGGAGACTATGCCCAGGCCCTGGTCAAAAGCTCAATAGGCATGGGGGTCCTCCTCCATGAAGGGATAGGGGATACTCTCCGGGTATCTATCACCGGGGATGTGGTCCAGGAAGTAGAGGCAGGGCGTCTCATACTGCGTTCCCTGGGCCTGCGTATGGAGGGAATAGAGATAGTGTCCTGCCCCACCTGTGCCCGCAAGGAGTTTGATGTAGAGGCCGCTACCCGGGCATTTCTGGAGGAGACCCGCCCTATCAGGCAGCACATCAAGGTAGCCATTATGGGATGCATCGTCAATGGGCCGGGAGAGGCATCCGAAGCCGACCTGGGGGTCGCGGTAGGAAGAGAGCATGCCCTTCTCATAAAAAAGGGGGAGATCATCCGCAAGATAGATAAACAGGATATTCTGCCCCAGCTTATATCCGAGCTAAATACTATGATAAAATAATGGTCTTTTATTTCACCTTTTGATATGGTCCCAGGGTATTATATATAGTGAAAAAATGTTTTTTTACTGTTCTAAAATCTCTTCAATGAAAATCTCAGAAAAAATGACAAAATATACTTGACTTGCAACCCTGTAAGTGCCGATACAGTAATGATTAAACTAAATAAAATGAAAGCTGTGTGAACAATATATACAAGTGTATAAATATTATACAATGTGGGCTGGGACAGGACTTTGTCCCCCTTAGTGTAATTATATACAGGTAATGAAAATACGATTTTTGTTATTTAGGCATAGATATTGCATAGAGTAATGGGGAAATAATGTTCCCGGTAAAGAAAAAAAGATAGTGGTGATAGCATAGAGGAGGGTACCATGTCTGTACAATCAAGATTCCATAAAATTATTCTGATCTTCGCATTTTTTATAATATTTATTTTACCGAAAGGCTATTCTCAGTACTATGTTCAGGATAATTTCGCGAATGGGAATAACTGGAAACTTAATCAAAAATACAGTGTTAGCAAAGGAGTTTGGTTAATTCCAAATGCTACAACTGGACGGGCTAACTCCTGGTCTATTTCAGGTGGGAAAGTAACTATGAACGCCTGGGTGCAAAATAAGGAAGAATTCACAGAGCCATTTTATGGAATTTATGCTATTTTCACCAATCAGTTTTTTTCAGCAAGTAAAGAAAACCCATTTGGTATAGAAATTACTCGTTGGAGGATGCGGAATGACAATGGTTTTCTGAATGATCCCAGTGGGGGATTCCTTGCAGGAGTGTTTGACATTGGTTTAGTACAAAGAAATCCAGATGTTTTGAATAATGTAGATTTATCTCTGTTTAATTATAGCACTTTAGTGACTGAGTTGGATTGGCAACATAAAAATTCAGTTAGCTGGTGGAACTGGAGACAGGCCAGCCTTACCAACACAAAGATACCAATGTATTCTGTAACAAATAAATCGGGAGTTTTTCAAAGTATACAGAGTTTAATGGAGTGGAATCAAAATAATATTAACAATAATGCTATTAGATTTCGTTTCGAACATGATGGTGAATATGTATATTTTTATGTAAACCCTAATCCTTATGGTTTAAATGCATTATATAGCAATACTTTTTTCCTGGTCGATAAACGTCATGTCCCAGCATCATTTGATAATGATTTATCATTGCTCTTTGGGTTTGCTCACAAAAACGACAACAGGACATTCAGTGGTTATGGTTGGGGAATTCAGCAAAATATAGGCGAATTGACTAATTTTGTGATTAGATCTGTTGCTGATTCTATAACTGCTGAAATCAGCCCAGGTACTATTAAGGCAGGGGGCTCAAATAGTATTGTGGGAGTAATTAGTGCAGATTTTAGTACTCATGGGGTAAATTACGCAGGAATAGGTGAAATATATATTGACTTACCGATCAATTACACAAACTGGGCGAATTATACGAATGGTATTCAATTCTTCTGGATAGATGGAGTGGTTACCAATGCGAGTTTCGGCATTGAAAAAGGAGATAAAAATCCGGGCAACGGTAATGTCGCTATCAGTTTAAAAAACTCAGGTCAGACACTTAAAGTTCGTTTCAGTGGAAAGACCAGCGATGGTGATATCTTCCACCCAAATAATCTGGGCGGAACTACTGATCCCGCTATCATGTTTGTTATATCAAATTTTATTACTCATCCGGGGGCTGATTCTACTGGAAAGGCTTTTACTATTTATGCAGGAAATGAAAAATATCATGACACTGATTGGAGTAAATATGCTACTACAGGTAAGATGAAAGCTTCTGCCGGTGACGCTTATGATTTAGCATTATTTTCTCTGGTAGATGAAAACACCCTGACCTTAAGGACAGTCAATAACCCGGTAGGCATCGGATCTATCCGGCCCCGGGAAGTATATGAAGGAGATTCTGCTACCTTCTATTATGACTTTTCTATTGCTAACGGAACCAATAACAATGCTTCTGTGACCAGAATGAACGTGATCGTACCAACTGGATTTACTATAGATGATACCAGCTTTACTTCAGACAGAATATCATCGAACCAGATGTATCTGACCAACATCACCGGTAAGAGCGTGATAGTGGTGGATTATGCCGCTGCCAATACCCGGCTCGTAGCGGGAAGCGGGATCGATACTATCAGTTTTAAGACCCTTAGTACTCCGGTACTGAGCGGTACCAACCTGGCAGCCTCTACCTGGAAATCAGTGTCCAGCTCGTCTGTAAGCGGGACTGGAACCTTTACCAATGTGACCAGCCTGATCTATCCGTCCCAGGTAGTCAATATACGTAAAAAGCCGCCCAGTGGTGATGCCTATACCCTGGTAGGAGCGTATAAAAATATTGATCTGAGCAATAGTATCAGCTATATTATCAAGAACAACGGACAGACCGGGAACTATATAGAGAAGGTAAGACTGGCCTTTGATGCCCTGTTCACTAATGTCACCCAGATCAGTTCTACTTTACCGGGTACTATATCTCAATATAGCTCAAACGGGCAGGTATTTGTGGAAATCAACCACAAAGCCCAGAACGCGGCTATCACCAATGGCTTTTTAAATACCCTGACCTTTATGGTCAAGCAAAAAGTAAGGCCTAATACCAACACCGTGATCAGTGGGAACATCAAAGCCTATGCTGACAATGGAAATGGTGAAGGTTATCTGGCCCTTCTGGAAAACCAGAACAAGTGGAGTGTCTCCTATTATACACCACCGGCTGTAGTACGGGGTTCCATCAGTAGCCCTACCGAGGAAGGCGGAGATATCCTTGGATCCTACATCCATAATTATTACACTGATCAGACCGCCACCACCAATGCTACTTTTACTGTCAAAAACTGGGGTCAATACTTTAATAATATATATGAAGTAGAGATACATGCCCCTCTGGATATAATCAGCATCTCTGGGGTAAATACTCTGAACGGTATTGGCCGTATCACTAACTTTGGGGCTACCAATGCGGTCGTGGTCAGTTACACCAACAGCGGCCTCCTCACTGCGGGCACTACTACCTCAGCCGGAGAAGAAGATACGATCACCCTGTTCTTCCAGGATAGCATCACTGCCCCTAAAAATGTGTCATTCAGGATTTTTGCTAAAAATACCACCAATAAAGCCCTGGGTGCTAATTATACCCCCGATAATATGACTCTGCACTATATCTATCCCAAGGCCAAGGCCAAAGGCTATGTCACCGTTCCGGGTGGATTTATCGATGCGGCTACCAATGCCTTTACTATCAGTTATACTATAACCAATACCGGCCGTCCCGGTAACAAGATCAATATGGCTCATATCATCATGCCGGCCCAGTTTACCAACAGTGATTTTGTCAGTGATACTATGGGTGCAGCCGCCGATGACAGCGGTACTGATATATTGATCGATTATACCGGAGTGGGCGGGCTTCCCGGAGGAGCCAGTGACACCATCACTTTTATCGTATACGATAATATTGGTGCCGGTGAATATTATCTTAATATGACATCTGCTGTCTCCAATGACCGCTGGTATACCAATGGTATCGGTATTCCTTCCGGTAAGAGTCAGACTATACATATTACCCCTCCTCCTACCTTATTTGCCTACAATACATCTCCCAGGGTGTTCTACAATGCTAATTCTGAAGTAAATACCAATACTCTGGTATTATCAGTGTCCAACCGGGGATGGGGATCCAATGAACTGGATAAGGTAAAGATCACTGTACCGGCACCCCTGGTAGGTAAGGTCATCGCTGTGAGCAATGTCAGCACCGGTCTCACCAATACCGTGGGCGGCCAGGTCAGCCTCTCCAATGGCGGATCCACCATACGTATAGAGTACGACGATGCGGGCAGCAGGCTTACCCCAGGTACCGCAGATCAGACCTATATCACTTTTATATCAGACAGCTCAGCTCCCAATAATGTACAGTGGCTGGTATCGGCGGCCAATAATTCTACCAATGCCGACGGCAGTCATAACTTTACCAACTATGCTACCATGTTAAGCGGCGGCACTAATCAGCTGCTCCTGGTCGATAAGGCTTATGGACATGTGTCTGTACCTAATCCTCCGGTATTGTCCACACCTACTACTTTTAATACCATTACCTACTATATAAAGAACGGAGATGAGACCATAGGTGCCGGGATCAAGAAGATCCGTATAGCACTTTCCAATAATGTGTTCAGCTCAGTGAACAATATCAGTTCTGCTGCCGGATATTTCAGCACCAATTATTTTGCCAACGGTTCTACCTGGGTAGAAGTATGGTACAATGGGGCCGGCCTCGGACCCAAATCATCTGACAACATAAGCTTTACCGCTTTTGATACCAATGCTACTCAGGAAATATGGGTCAGTATGCCTTTTGAAGCAGATTATGGTGATGGAGGCGGATTCAGGGGTCATACCGGTGTATCAGCCGGACAGACTAATGCGGTACAGTTCCAGAGGCCCAGTGTCAGTGCTTTGTCCTATGTCACTCCTGTAAATGTTCCTAAAGCCTATCCTTCCCAGTCTTATAGATTCTATCTGAAAAACAATGGGATAGTGGGTTCAGACCTGTTAAGGGCCAAGATCAGTGCGCCTGATTTTATTACCAATATCACAGGCCTGTTCTCTCCTCTGACGGCCAGTAATATCATCACTACAAATGCCCAGGGTTATTATAACGTAGCCATCCTGTTCTACACTAACAGTATTATAAGCGGTAATACAGACAGTATCACCCTTCTGGCTTATGATGCAGTAAACGTGGAGACTAACGGAACCTGGACAGTAAAGGTAAACAATGCCTATGAAGAAAGTGGAGAAGCCAATGCCATAGTTCCTGCCGGCCAGAGCCTGGGACTAAGCATTATCACTCCCCCTGTCGATGCCCGTATCAAGATACAGGCTACCAATTACATTTCTACATCTTTTAAGAATACTATATATTCTACAGCCCTCACCAACCATCTCAAGTTTGATGTGTATAACTTCAGTGGAGGTGGAGACTTTATTACCTATGCCCGCATCAAGATACCAGCCATAGGTACTGTCCTCAACACTAATGGCATAAAAGTAAAAAGCCTCATTAAGACTGATGCCACCTGGAGTATTTCCAACCAGTATATCCTGATTCAGTATAAGGCCACCAACCGTATTGGAGCCGGATTTAAGGATGAGATCCTGATATCAATAGCTGATAACATCAACTATACCAACCTCACTGTAAACTGGAGTGGAGATGCCGCCTTTGACACTACCTATAATACCTTTAAAGCCGCTTCACTGTACAGCGGTGGATCCCTGGCTATCAACTATGTGATGCCTGATCCTCTGGCCTCTATCAGTATGGATCCTACTCAGGTCTACCTCAAGCGTAAAGAGTTCAAGCTCAAATATGGGGTAGTCAACACCGGTACCGGAGACAATAAGATCGACCGGGTATATATTACTCTGCCTACAGAACTCAGGGCCGGATTTAACAGCACTAAAGTCAGTAACACTATTGCTATAGCTACCAATTACGTTCCAGGCACAGGGGTATTGACTCTGAGTTACACCAACTTCGGAACCGGCCAGACCGATAACCTATGGCTGAAGGTGAGCAATACTACTACTGTTTCCGGAAATATATCTGTCACAGCCAAAGTGCGCAATACAGTCAATACCAATACAGCCAGCGGAAACCAGGTACTGTTCATGGCTACTGCTCCCAGCTATTATATGACCCCCAATAGTGTGGATACTACCACCACTGCCAATAGCTTCCAGGTATTTGTCAACCAGGACAGCACAGGGACCCGGCCCATACAAAGAGTTGTCCTTAATTTCCCCACACCGTTTACGGGTATAAACACTATCCAGAGTTCATTCTTTAGTGGTGGGGCCACTAATATTATAAGCACAGCCAGTTCAGTGACCCTGTACTATTCACCGGGCAATTATATAGGACAATTGACCAATAAAGATGTGATCACCGTCAATCTACAGGATGGTATTGCAATAGGAAACCTGACCAATGCCATTACCGGTTATGTCGATGACGGAATGGGCTATGTACCTCTGAATCTCAAGAGCGGTAAGTCAGTAGCTGTAGGATTTACCATGCCCACTGCCAAGGCCAATGTCCGGCTCAATCCCCAGTATGTATATTTGGGAACCCTGACTAACAGCCTCACTATCAGCCTGTCCAACAAGGGAACCGGTACCAGCGGCATCACACATGCCCAGATCATTCTGCCTAAAGGACTGAGTAATGCAATACTGCCCACCAGTTCCTGGGGTGGAGTAGCAGCCTATAATCCCAGCAGTAACATGATCACCCTGGATTATACCGGGGGACTGCTCACAGTAAATCAGAAGGATGATATCAGCTTTAGTATCGTCAACTATTACGGATCCTCTACCAATGTGAATATCCTGGTCAAGGTAGCCAATCTGACCAATAACCTGGTCTACAACCTGGCTGACGGGCCTCTGGGTAAATACATGGTGGCCAGTATCAGCTATCCTCCCGTAGCGGTTGAGGGATATTTCCCGGGAGATAACAAGCTCTATACCATTGAGACCAATGCCAGCCTGACCTATAGACTGCTCAACCGGTCTTATGGAAAGACATTGACCAAAGCGGTACTGACTTTCAGCACCAATGACCTTTATACAGTGTTTAACAGGATCAAAGTGACCAGTACCATACCGGGCACTACGATCACTTCTAATAGCAACACATTTACTCTTACTTATGATCCGAACAATGCTGATGCCCTGAAATATACTTTGTATGATGATATACGCCTGACCTTTAACTATAATATCACTAACCTGTTTAACCTGCAGATCACCGGAAAGGCGCAATTGACCAATGATAACCTGGTGGGTGGTACCAATAACATAAATGTGGATAATGTACTGGGATTCAAGAGTAATCTGCGTCTTACAAATTCCACCTGGGGTATCGCTTACGGGGATGTTTATCCTGATATCCGGGGTGTAAATATCAAAGTGTACTACCCTGACACCACCACTACAGCCACTAATATAAACGGAGAATACGTAGCGACTTCTACCAGTGCGGGTAATCCTGACTTTATCCTGACCCGCCTGCCTGCCGGTAATTATGATGTGGAATTCTCCGGTACCGGTTACCGTAAGTTTATCCAGGGTGTGATCATACCGGCAAATCTTATTACCAATATAGGCACTGTCACCATGCGGAACGGCCTGTTGACCAGTGACCCTAACGTAGGGATACAGTTAGTCATAAATTATGACGACACCAATACCTTTATACAGTTCCCCACCGGAGCTATCGGAGATGAATTCTCTGTGGATATTGCCCGGGGCGGATTCAGCCAGAGACAGAAAGACTCTGTAGAAGAGCAGAGCACCCTGATAGCCAATACTCCTAATAAAAACGTGCTGTATGGCTATAGTTTCACTATCAGGGATATCAATGATAATGTCATAGACGGACAGACTATAGAGCTGGATGCTATTATCAGCCTGTCCTATGATATGGCTACTATAGCTTCCAACAGCTGGACTGAAGCCGATATGGCGATCTACTACTGGGATGATAACGGCAGCCAGAGCCAGTGGGTCAGAGTAGGGGGTACGGTTGACACAGTCAATAAGACAGTAGTGGCCCGTGTATCCTATGTCCACCGATTCTACGCGGTGATGCCCAAGGCCAGCGGAGGAGATACAGGACAGATACAAAATGTCAGCCTGAGGCCTAAGGTATTTACTCCGGGACGGGGTGGTTCAGCCTATTATGACAGCGTGAGGATCAGTTTCGAGCTGGATCAGCAATACGAGAGTTACAGAGTGTATATATATGACCTGAAGGGGAATATGATCAGAATGTTTGAAAAGACAGGTGGATATACCCAGGGAGAAGTATCCTGGGATGGTAATGATGGTGACGGCCGTGCAGTCAACAGCGGAGTATATGTGTACAGGGTAGTAGTACCTTCTGTATCAGCACAGTATTCCGGTACTGTTATCATTGCCAAGTAAAGGGGGATTAAAATGAGAGATAAAGATATGAAGAAAAGCTTTTGGATCACTTTTACAGTACTACTATTTATGCTGACCGGTCTCACTAACCCTTTACGGGCACAAAGCTATTACTACTATGAAGATTTTTCTGATACGCAAGCGAACCTGGAAGCACAAGGCTGGGACTTTAATTTTGCAATGAATAGAAATTTTTTATGGGATAATACTACAAATGCAGAAGATGGAAATTTACCTAAATTTTGGGTGTCAAATGAATCAGCGAACAGCAGATTAATGATTCATGGTGACCCTAATGCAGAATCTGTATTCGACCAGTGGTTTAGTGGTAAAGGCTCATTATTTAGAATGCTAAATAATCCTACACTTGGTCAGGTTACTGCTACTGAAGAAAATCCATTTGGATTTGAGATAATTCGATATTACAGTTATGTTCATAGAGATGGTTTTAGACCGGACGGTTCACAAGGCACTCCATGGACACCAAATAACACAGGAAATCCAGACGATGCATACGGTGTAGGATTACTAGAAGTGTGGTTATTAGAGGATAATGGAGCAATCAATGTAGGCGATGGCTTTGACAATTATGTGTTTTGGTATGACAAAGCCTATAATCATGATAACTCCAATAATCGTACCAATAATGTGTGGGGTTATTATGATCAATACGAGCGAGATCAGAATGATAATGGAAGCTGGCCCAGTTTTATAGATATTGATGGAAATGTCATGAATTCGAGCATCATGGATAGCACTCACCGGAAGCAGTACTCTTATAATAATTATGAGGCAACAAATGAATTGGGAATAAAGATGGTTCATGATGGATCAACTATTACAATCTATCTGAATCTGGATCCCTTAAATGATAGTCCCGGACTTGTTGATTCCTGGGTAAAATTTGCTAGTGCAGATGTGGCCTGGAATGACAATCTGGGTGTATATTTTGCTGCGGAATCACCAACACCAGAAGGAAATAATGGTGCTACCGCTAACGTGTATTGTTATACTAAAGCTGAATTTGGTGATATGATAGTACGATCAGTTATATCTAATCTGACTGCGTCTATATCTCCCAAAAAAGTAAAAGTAAATACTAATGTGACATTTACTCTGTCTATTGATGCAGGGAATATAGCCGTTAATGATAGTGGTATCGGAGAATTGTACATTGAAGCTCCTGCTGATTATGGTGCTTTTGATTCTAACTCAGTGACCGTTATACACCCTACTCAGGGTGTCCTCACAAGAGATATCGGAGATGCACAGGCTTATGGAACTTTGGCAGCCGGAGAATTTTATTCCGGTATCAGGGATGGTATGCTGTATATCCGTTTTAATATGGGTGGGACTGATGCCGCTAATCATATTATTACTAGTGGGACACTAATAGTTAATTTTAATGTTCAGACAGGGCCGAATGCTAATTCCAGTGGCGCTGATTTTGCGGTATACGCTGACTGTGTAAAACATGCAGGTACAGGACAGGATATTAGACTAGGTGGTACTATTAAATATGCTACTACCGGTAAAAAGAAAGCTTATCCAAGTGCAGAAGGTGAATTGACTGTAAAAACATTTGATGAACCTATTGCCTATGCGGACGTACAATACACTCCCAAGCCTCTCATCATGGGTAATGACCAGGCTGAATTTACCATGCGTGTCTCTACTATAGGAGTAATGGATAATCCGGATATCTCAAAAGTCCGTATTAAGATCCCTTCAGGATTTACCGTCAGTAACAATAATGCTACCTGGCCTATTCAGTCTTCCGTACTGGGGCCCTATGTCAGCACCAATAATATCTTTGTAGCCAGTAATTACATTTATGTGTTCTATACTAATATCAATGGATTCCCTGGTGAAGAAGGGTATGACCGCATACAGTTCACAGTATTTGACACTCCTACTACCCTGGGGACAAACGCTTTCACGAATTATCAGTGGAAAGTAGATGTTAACAGTGAAGAGCTCATCGCCGGGACTTCCTGGCAGATCGCCGGTACCAATGCCACTTTTAAGAGCCAGAATGTGACTGTGTCTAAGTCTAATGCTATAGCCCTGGCTTATATTGTGACCAAGTCTGCTCCTAATATCAATGCCAAGACCGGTATTTTCACTAACCAGGCCTGGAACACCAATAATTATAAATATGTGATATACAACAATGGTGACGTCAGTAACAATATCAAACAGGTCCGCATCAGTATACCAGCAGCATTCGACCAGATCACATCTGTTTCCAGCTCCAATGGCGGCACTAATTATGTGAGTGGCGGTTATATATATGTGGATTATATAGATGACCTGACCCCCGGGGAACAGGATATCATCAGTTTTACCGGCCGGCATATCCTGACCAATATTAACAGCAGTCCTTCCAATGTAGCCTTCCAGCTCTATGCTGACAACTGGAACACTGCAGGCTATACTCTGCAGAGCCAGGATGCTCCCCGGAACTGGTTTGTGACCATCAGCCCTCCTCTGCCCACTGCGGAAAACAAGCTGTCTCCGGCTATTATCTATACTACAGCGGTGACCAACAACTTCACCATGGATATTTATAATACCTCGCCTAACGGAGTAGGACTGGCTCTGGCCCGAATAGATATACCTACCAATTACTTTAACTCACTCAGTGCCAGCAGTACTCATATTGCCAATGACGGCGCCAACATCGAGATAACCAATCTGGTATCAGCCACCAACAGTATTTTACTGCACTACAGTGTTGACGCCAATGGAAACCTGGCGTCCTATTATGACAGCGGCAGTGGAGATGTAGTAAGCCTCACTATGCTGGATGATATTGAATTCAACAGCTTCAGTGAAATGCCCTCTAATTTCAATTTCCCGGTATTTGTATACAAGACACCCTATATCACCAATGATACTAATTTCTATTCAGTCTCGACTATAGGAGAAAAATTCCCGGGAACCAATAAGTTAAGTGTTCAATACCCCTTTGTAGATGCGGCCTATTATAT
This sequence comes from uncultured Brevinematales bacterium, assembly GCA_964537555.1. Classification (GTDB taxonomy): domain Bacteria; phylum Spirochaetota; class Brevinematia; order Brevinematales; family CAYRWR01; genus CAYRWR01. The sequence goes on along the minus strand of CAZIAD010000012.1, from coordinate 12,753 downwards.
CACTAACCGCTATAACAATGCCCTGGATACTACCAGTATTACCAATACTCTGGTGTATTTTATCACGAACCTGGGGCTTCCCGGAAACCGTATCACCAATGCCTATATCAATATACCCACTGATGTCAGTGTGAACTTCTGGGTAGACAATATTACCTATGGTAATGCTGTAGTCCAGAACAGCTTCCCTTATAACCGTGTATGGATCAATTTCCCTACACCTTTAGAGGGTGGGCAGCAGACTGTGCTGACCTTTACTATGGCAGATATTGTAAATGCTGAAGATAAGGCTAATGTGTATCTATATCCCGATATTCAAAATAATCGTGAGACCGTATCCGGCTGGACCAATGTGGTCTCCGGAAAGAGCGGAAAGATAGACTTCAGCCTGCCTAAACCTACCGGTGGCGGAGTAGTAAGCCCTAATGTGTTCTTTGTCACTAAAAATGAGCCAGTAGGTTCAGTAGTGACCCAGAACTTTAACCTGGTATTTACCAATACCGGGATTGGTACTGACCTCTTTAATGCTGTACAGATCGATGTACCCGCTCCTCTCAAAGGAAAAGTGGTCAATATCGCTTCTTCCCGTCTGGGTACGGATATACTGAGCACACCGGGATACTTTGTAAATAACATTTCTAACTTACAGGTAATATACTCTAATGCCCTGGACCCTGTATATGTGAATGAAGGGGATAGCCTTACAGTGACGGTCAGACTTTCAAATCTTAATAGTCTGCCCACTAATGGATCCTGGGAATTTTTAGCTAACAATGGATTTATTGACAATGGATTCTCACCACCCAAGAAGTACTTCCCTCTGACCAATATAAATATGGGAAGTAAGAAAGTATATGGAACAGAGAGACTGAGTGTCAATATACTGAGTGATACCCTGACCACGGAGATCACCAATAATTTCAGCTATGTGATTAAAAATGGTTCTGCCGGAAACCTGGTAGTCAATAAAGTAAGGATCAAGATTCCCCAGCCTCCCTATGTGAGCGTAGATCCTTCCCAGGTATTTATCTCCGGAGTATCTGCCGATGTAAGCGTAAGTGGCGGCTATATATGGCTCACTAATTTCAGCGGCGGCGGACTGATAGGTGGAGCCCAGAGCACCCTGTCCATTAAAGCCCTTAAGAACATACTTTTGGATACCACTAATGTATCCTGGGTAGCAGAAGTCTACTACACGAATGACGGTGCTTACCAGGCTCTGCCTACTAAAGGCACTAATACCGAAGAAATACAGTTACCCCCTCCTTCCTTCTATGCTTATGTAGATGAGACCCAGATAGGTAAGGACAATATTACTACAGACATTCACCTGAGTATCACAAACGTAGGAGCAGCCGGAAACCGTATCTCCCTGTTAAAGATCGTGCCTCCTACTACAAATGAGATAGTACCTAAAATGATCGTTACGAACATCAATAACCTCTCCAGCATTCTGGGAGCCACAGTTTGGTATTCCAATAATGGCGTACTCTATGCAGACTATACTGCTGCCGGAACCAACATTCCGGGAGGAGTAGGTTCAGATGTGATCACTATGCGAGTCTATGATAACCAGGAAAATATCGGCTTCAGTGGAGACTGGAAAGTCTATGCTGCCTCCAAGAGTGGGGACGCTATCACCAATGCTTCCAAAGATCCGGTCGATATCGGTGAAAGCCTGAAGTATACCCTGGTAGTCCCGGCGTATGGAGCCAGTTATTATGTTTCACCCAATAATGTGTCCACTGTAAGTCAGAATAATAACATTTCTATATTCCTTAACAATACCGGTGGGGGTAACAATAATCTGGTGACGGCCCGTATTACCTTCACGGCACCTTTTATTACGAATAATCTGGTAGTAAGTACTACTATTGGTACCGGGTATGTTGTTGGCTCAAATTACATAGAAGTGACCTATAACGATGGTGATTTTGCTCCCTCATCAAATGATGTTGTTGTTTTGACTTTATCTGATGACTTTATATTTGGTGAGACAAATGCCCAGTTTACAGTAAAAGCTCAGTATAATACATCGGGTACCACTTTTGTGGATGCTTCTGTAGTTTTTGGTGAAGACAATACCGTAGACTTTATCATGCCAAATCCGGATATTCTGGCTGAGATTCTGTACAATGATATCTATACTTCCCAGGACAATGTAAGGCTTACCATGAGGCTGATCAACCGGGGTACTGGAAGTAATGCATTACAGAAATTACGTCTGTTTGTACCTGTTCCGTTAAGTGCCGGACTGAGTCCCTCATCTGTCGTGGATAGCCTGCAAACTAATGTGACCATGATATCTAACGAGCTGACCTTATATTATGCCGCCTTTACTCCTAATGTGACTAATACCATTATTCTCAATCTGAGTAATACTCAGAAGACCAAAACTGACCTGTACTTTGAAAGCCTGGCCTTTAATGGCCTTAAACAGACCAATACTGTGGGTATACTGGACTCCAAGACTAACCATGTGGTATCTCCTCTGTCAGCAGAAATAGTGGATCAGCAGCTATGGTCTTCAGATGTAGACAATGACATAGACCTCAAGATCTATAACGACAGTGACGGGACCTCATCTATCTACTATACTAAGGTAATAGTCCCTAATATATTCACAAATGCAGTCTCTATCACCAGTACCAGCGGTACTGTAGTCAGCAATACTGTGAATAATATAGTAGTATACTATCCTGGAGGACTGGCCTCCGGAGGAGAAGATACTATTAACCTGGTATTGCAGGACAATAAAGATATGTATGAGGCCACCGGACTCAACTGGCAGGTATACGTAGATAACAGATCCGGCTATGGTAAGGTACTGCCCTATGTGACCGGCGCCCTGGATCAGTCTATGTCTATACCTCTGGCCGAAGTCAGCAATACTATTTTGACCAAATGGTTTATCATCAAGACCGGTGATGAAGTACCTACCAATACCTTTAAACTCGTGATCACCAATACAACTCTGGGACAGAACCTGGTTAGCTCAAATGTGATCCTTTTACCTTCAGAATTGACTAATCTGGTAGCTCTGCCTACAGCCAGCTTTGCAGGCTCAAAAGTAAGTGTAAGTGGTTCTAAGATCACGGTTGAGTATACTAACGCCAATAAATTCAACTATGGACAGACTAACCAGATCAGCTTCCGCTTTGTGAATAAGGTAATATTACAGACTTCTGTAAATCTGGAAGTCTATGCCTACAATGGAAGTGTACAGGGAGTTGACGGTGGAGCTCGCAAGGAAAGAGTGACCATTAACTTTAATGCTCCTCAGGAACCTACCGAAGCCTATGTGCAAAATAAACAGGTATTGTACAGTATAGACAATAGTGCTGAGATCATTTATCATATCAATAATGGACTGTTTGATCTGGGTATTGACAGGGTCAGAATACCATTTGACACCACACAGATCAATGTTACAAATATCTATTCTGAGCTGTTCGGTCAGAACCTCAGTTATACTTATGATGCCAGCTACATATATATCAACTATATCCCTCTGGGAGGTATTCCTAACAAGCTGGACAGCAGCGGTGGGCGTGAGATCCTGCATATCTATGCTACCTATACAAATGTCAGTAGCTGGACCAATAATATGAAAGCAGATGTGATGTTTGAAGACACCATTGAATACACTGCGTCCAAGAAACCAAACGGAGAAAATAATTTCATCCCTGTACTGGTGGCTAATTTTGGACGTATCAGTGGAGTGGTTTTACCGGGTATCGCCAATCCTACTGTAAGGCTGTACTACACCGGTACTACTACAGAAGTGACCAACCAGTTTACTAACTTGATCATCACCGGTGCTGACGCCAATGGCCGCTTTACCCTGGACTTTATTCCGGGAGGATCGACAGGCTCAAATTATAATGTCTCTTTTATAGGTGATAATTATGAACAGAGTACGATCTCAAATATAAGGGTGACAAATAACTTTATAACCTCTGTAGGTACTTTGAAGATGATCAGAGGATTGTTTAACCTGAGTGCTACCGGTAATCAGACTTCTATGAGTCTGGATGACCTGGCTACCAAAGTCACCGTACCGGCTGGAGTATTGATCAATAGATTCTCGCTCAATATCTGGATCACAAACATGAATACACA
>CAZIAD010000012.1:0-8531 GCA_964537555.1 uncultured Brevinematales bacterium | reverse complement strand
TATTGATCAATAGATTCTCGCTCAATATCTGGATCACAAACATGAATACACAACAGTACTCTGCTGTAAGTGGAGGATTTATCAAGACACCCAATGTACCTGCCTCCCTGCAAAAATTCTGGTTTGAGATGAAGGATTATAACGGAAACGAACTGAATGAAGTCGAGCTGGATGGTGATGTATATATTTCCCTCCATTATGATGACAGCAATGTGATCAGCCAGGGATGGTCTGAAAGCAGCCTGGCAGTATACTACTGGAAAGAAGCCAGCGGCGAGTGGATCAGACTGGGTGGAACCGTGGATACGGTGAGTAATAATATCGTGATCCGCAGCAGCTACCTCAGAAAGAACTATGCTATCCTGGGTGAAGCCAATGTGACGGGGGATGTAACAGGATTTATCAAGGTAACAGCAGAGCCCAGAATGTTTACTCCGGGCAGCAGTGACAATGCCTTTGCTAACGTGAAGATATCTGCCAGTTTTGACACTGTTACAGATAGCTATAATGTGAAGATATTTACCCTGGCCGGTATCATGATCAAGAACTATGACCGCACCGAAGGGGCCTATAGTCAGGGTGAAGTTTTCTGGGACGGAAATGATTCGGAAGGCTATGCAGTGAAGAGTGGTGTGTATATCTACAGAGTAGTGACCGCGGAAGGACATTCCTATACCGGTACTATTGTTGTGGTTAAATAACATGAGTTACAGGAGGCCAGCTATGAGACGGCTGATCATCATATTAACAATTATCATACTGGGAGCCCAGGCCTATGGAGCATTTGAATCCATAGGTGGCACCGCCCGGTCTAAAGCCTTCGGAGAAGCGATGTTCGGAGATATGGATGGGGTCAATAGTGTGGGTTACAATCCCGCTACTATTGCTCTGATTAGAGAAATACAGTTCTACGGAGCCTGGGATACCCCTTATACCGGATTTGATGACGGTAGTGGTATCAATGCCGTAAATGTGGATGTAGTGCTTCCCTTCTGGAACTCGATCTCCGCAGAGCCTTATGTGACCCGCAGAGCCGCTATAGGACTGAGTGTGCACAGAAACTCCATTGTGGTCAATGACGGGGTGAATTCTACTGAAATATATCATGAAGGGATCTATAGCTTTACCTATGCCAAAGACCTCAATGATGTGATCTCCCGGGGAGCCAAGATCTCAGCCGGTGTAAGATTCAACATTTTTGAAATAGGTTACGGCAGTATCAGTGATGTGACCTCAAATCCTCTGCTGGCCGGAACCGGATTAAGCACGCTTAGATTCGGCCTGGACGTAGGGATCACTTATGACTTTTCTGAGACTATCCGCCTGGGATTGGCTATGAAAAATCTGATCTCCCCTAATATGTCCATTTTTGAAGATGGCACCAACAACCTTGTCTCAGAAATGAGATTTGGAGCCAACTGGGATATAGGCAAACTCCTCTTTATGAAAAGTGCCAAGCTGGGATTTGGAATAGTCAGCTATGGCCGTGCCGCAGATGACAACCGTGCCCCCGACATGTCTTATAATCTGGGCTACCAGTTTGGAGTATTATCCGCTCAGGACATGAAGTCAAAACCATTCAAAGGCGAACTATTTACTTTCCGTCTGGGTGCTATTTATCAGCCTAAAAAAGCGGTAGATGATATTATTAACGTCACCGGCGGCCTGGGATTTATGTACATTCTGGGAAATATGCATAAGTTTAACCTGGATTATGCCATCGAATATGGGATAAATTCCGGTATTATGCAGCATACTGCCGGCCTGACTTATAGTATTATTCTGCCCAATAGTGCTTTTGTATACGAAAAGAAGGATAATTCTAAGATTGTGAACCAGGAAATCGAAGAGACGAAAACAGTAGATACCAAGGCAAAGGGATCCACAAAGTAGACCTTTAAGTAAATGAGAGACAGGAGGCCATTCATGAAACGGCTCATTATTATATTTTCAATTCTGATCCTGGGCTTACAGGCTTATGGAGCATACGAATCCATAGGCGGTACCGCCCGCTCCAAAGCCTTTGGTGAAGCTCTGTTTGGAGATATGGACGGGGTCAATAGTGTGGGATATAACCCCGCCACCATTTCATTATTAAGAGATATTCAGGTCTATGGAGCCTGGGATACCCCTTATACCGGCTTTAATGACGGTAGCGGGATCAATGCCATAAATGTAGATATCGTGATGCCCTTCTGGAATTCCATATCCGCTGAACCATATGTGACCCGCCGGGCTGCTATCGGCCTGAGTATACACAGAAATTCCCTTTCTTTAGTCAGTGGGGATTCTTCTACTGAGATATATCATGAGGGTATCTATAGTTTTACCTACGCCAAAGATCTCAACGATGTGATCTCCCGGGGAGCCAAGATCTCAGCCGGGGTACGCTTTAATATTTTTGATATAGGATACAGCAGTGGGGCTGATATAGCTGTCAATCCTCTTCTTTCTTCGGCAAATCTGCAGAAACTGGGTTTTGGTCTGGACGTGGGTGTCACCTATGACTTTTCCGAGTCCATACGTCTGGGCCTGTCCATGAAGAACCTCATATCTCCCAATCTGGCCGTACTGGAAGGCAGTACCAATAAGCTGATCTCAGAGATGAGATTTGGGGCTAACTGGGATATCGGGAAGCTGCTCTTTATGAAAAGTGCCAAGCTGGGGTTTGGTATTGTCAGCTATGGACGTGAAGGAAATGATAACCGGGCTGCAGATATGTCCTATAATCTGGGTTATGAGTTTGGGATCTTATCCGCTCAGGACCTGAAGACCAAGCCTTTTAAAGGAGAGATATTTACTTTCCGCCTGGGTGCCATCTATCAGTCTAAAAAGACACAGGCTGATGTCATCAATCTGACCGGGGGCTTGGGATTTATGTATATCCTGGGCCAGAAGCATAAGTTCAATCTGGATTATGCCATAGAGTACGGGATAAACTCAGCTATTATGCAGCATACAGCCGGTTTGACCTACAGCCTGATGCTCCCTAACAGTGCCTTTGTCTATGATCAGAAAGAATACAACCAGGCCGTCAAGCAGGAGATAGAAGCTTCCCAGGAAGTGGCACTGGAAAAGACCTACCAGCCTCAATTCCCTGAAAAATTTGCCCAGTATGATGAGGCTCTGAGCAATGTGGTAAAGATCTATAACGGACTCAGTAAAGCATCGACAGAAGTGGCTAATTTCCCGGGAACAATCAGTATCCTGCTGGATCCGGAAGCTACCCGCTCAACCAATGCTGAACAGGCCCTCAATGAGTTTAATGACAAACTGAGAGCTGGCGGTGCCATTATCAAAGTAAAGGTGGTGGTGGGATCTACAGTCAGCTATAAGTTAAATCTCAGGACCCAGAACAAACTCACTGATGAAGTCAAACAGGCAGTGGATGACTTTGAAAAAATCCTGGCTTCTTTACCTGAAACTGCTGAGTTTTTCCGTCAGTCAGGCCTGGAGAGCAATTCCTTGTCCCAGAAGATCGAAGAACTCAAAAAAAGTGCTCCGGCTGACTTTACAGGAAAAGATAAGCGCTATCTGAAAAAAGCCAGCAAAGATCTGGAAACAGCCGGCATAGAACTGGAAACACTCTCCGATAGTGCCTCCAAACAGGCCAAGGAAGTGGATGACCTCATGGAACTGATCATCAAGGTAATCGGTAAGATAAAATAGACCAGACTATATTCAGATATAAGAGCCCCGGATTCTCCGGGGCTCTTTTGTATACTTAGGGCAGGGTATTTTGGAAACACTGTGTATAAAATATACACCGCACAGGTCTTTCCATCTGCTGTTAATTCAATTACTGGTAAGTAATTACGAATAAGACATCTTTGGCACGTATATTGCAATATAGATATAGCTAATTCAGGGAACCCCATCCCTGCATGGAACTCCTTTTATTTTATTTCCCCGTTGAAAAAGCTCTGCTTCCCCGGCAGGGCTTTTCTAATGCTAGACATTATATTCATCCGCTATTATAATATCTGCTCATTCATTAAGGGGGAAGTCATGTCAGAGTTAAAAGTCAGTGTCTCCGGTATACGGGGGATTTGGGGACAGTCCCTGACCTTGTCATTATTAAAAAATTATACCCAGGCCTTTGCGCGTTATATAAAAAACCATAAGGGACATCGCGTAGTCATAGGCAGAGATGCCCGTCCTACCGGCAAGATGATATCCGACTACGTGACAGCTATCCTGAATGCCATGGGTATCGATACCTATGATATTGGAATAGTACCCACTCCCACCGTCCTGTTCGGGGTCAGGGAAAAAGATATGGATGCAGGTATCATCATCACGGCCAGCCATAACCCGGTTCAGTGGAATGCCCTCAAGTTTGTAAAAAAAGGGGGGGTATTCACCGGAGAAAAAGACCTGGAAGAGATATTGTCCTATCTGGATATGGAGATCAGGGAAGAGAGCTATGATAAAATAGGACACCAGACCTCGGGCAACACCCTGGCTCTGGCTCATATAGAGAGAGTACTGGAAAATGTAGATGTGGAGCTGATCCGGGCACAGCACTATAAAGTAGTGTTGGACCCAGTCAACAGTGCCGGATCTCAGATCAGTCAGGAACTCCTGGCCCGGCTGGGCTGTGAAGTGAAAGTCCTCAATGGTGAGATGCACGGCTCTTTTGACAGGGGTACCGAGCCCATACCGGCCCATCTTCAGCACATGACACCCGTGATACGCGAGTTCCGGGCTGACGCAGGCTTTGCCCAGGATCCTGATGCCGACCGCCTGGTCCTGGTGGATAACGAAGGCACAGTGCTGTCTGAGGAAAAGACCCTGGCCCTGGCCCTGGACAATGTACTGGATCAGCACCGGGGAGATGTGGTCATAAATATGTCCACATCCCGCATGAATGAAGATATCGCCCGAAAATACGGAGTGAAATGCTATCGTACCAAAGTAGGGGAAGCCAATGTGGTGGAAGGGATCACAGAGCATCAGGCCCTCATCGCCGGTGAAGGCAACGGGGGAGTGATCTACCCTACCATCAATACCGGCCGGGACAGCCTGGCGGGTATAGCCCTCATACTGGAGTACATGGCCCGTACCGGTAAGACCCTGTCTCAGCTCTCATCCGCCCTGCCCGCCTATACCATGCTCAAGGAAAAATATGAATGGACCGGGGACCTCAAATCTCTGTATGCACAGATAGAAAAGGCTTTTCCCCAGGCCCGCCCTGATACCCTGGATGGACTGCGACTGGACTGGGAAGTAGAAGGGCAGGGGATCTGGATCCACATCCGCCCCTCCAATACCGAGCCCGTGATCCGGGTCATCGGAGAGGCATTGCGGGAACAGGACCTGAAGGCCGCATTTTCTAAGGTGCAGTCTCTGCTCTAGTCTGGGCCAGTCTGCGGTAATGATTGGACAGGCTGCGTAACTCCTGGTAGTACCCCAGGTCAAAGCCGCTACGGTAGAGATAGACTGTGTTATTCTGAAACAAAGGCTCCTTTACATCAGTGATATTGCCTGCCTTCAAAAAGTCAGGGGTGCCCGGAATAGGCGAGTAAAAAGCGAGCTGGGGCACTGCCCCCTTTGACCATATCCATTCCATAGTACTTTTAATAGATGTTGCATCCTGGCCCGGGACATTGGCCAGGGTATAGGCCCTGATCTGAGCAGTGCTGAATCCTGCCTCAGTCAGATAATCCAGGGCAGTGCTAAACTCATCCACACTGGTCTTGAGCCCCTGTGCTTCCATAAATGCCGGGTCATTCGACTCCAGGGAAAACCGCACTTCCTTAAACCCCGCCCTGTACATTAGACGGGCGGTCTTTTGGTTTAAAAAGCGTACATGCAGTCCGTTAGGGGTATAGAACTCCAGAGCTTTACCGGACTGAATGATCTGCTCCAGGAAAATATCGATATGCTGATCCGCATGAACCAGCAGGGCGTCATCATAGAAGGGAAAACGGGTGATCCCGGTACGGGCATGCAGATCCAGGACCATAGGAGCCAGCCTGGAGGGCGAAAACTGCTCAAAGCGTGACAGTAGTGGAGAGGCGCAATAATGACAGTCAAACACACATCCCCGTGAACTCATCAGGGGAAAATATCCCGGATTATTCTCCAGGGCATACAGAGGGTCTCGATATTCAGGGGAAAGTCTGATATTCAGGATCTCCGACAACCGGTCCATGACTCTGTCCCGGTCCTGACCACTGACTACATGATCCACTCCTGTCAGGGAACGGGCATGATGAGGCAGCAGGCTGGCATAAATGCCTCCCAGTATGACCGGAATATCCGGGAATACTCTGCGGATGAGAGACAGGCTGTGCACTATACCACTATACCAGTAGGTCATCCCGGAAGTGAGCAGGATATAGTCCGGGCCGGGACTTATGCTATGCAGACGGGCCATAAATTCCTCATCGCTCATGCCGTAACGGCGGAATTTCCGGGGAATATCCCCTAAACAGGCAGGGCGTGGGATGACCAGAGAGGCAAAAGGGCGGGTACCATCCCCGTGAGGCTGCGATCCGGGCCTGGGGATGAGGGCATTGATATAACGGATGTCTGCATGCTCTGCCAGGCTGGCGGCGATGCTATACAGGCCCAGGGGGGCGCAGTAATGGTCATAGGCGGAAAAGTCTTCGATGTGGGGATTAATAAGGAGGAGCTGCATCTTTTTCATCAGAGCCGGAACACCCTGAGATAGGACATTTTTTCAGACTGTACCTCGATGAGGGCCAGGAGCCGTCCCTCCTTTAAAACCCGGTGGGTACCAAAGTCCGAGGGAGCCTCCCTGAAACATTCCGGCCCCAGCCTGCGTCCCTGTACTATGTAGTCTTCAGACTGTGCCAGGTCCAGGCCGGGCAGGAACTCCAGAGCCCGTTCCAGGCTGAGGAGCCGGGTGGGAATATTGTCCGCGTTGAAGCTGTCCAGCTCATAACAGTCAGTGTGGCTGATACTCCCGGAATACTGACGCAGGAGGTCTACGAGATAGCCCCCCCATCCCATATCCTGTCCCAGGTCCCGGGCTATGGAGCGTATATAGGTGCCGGAGGAACAGTTGACTTCCATGCTGAACTGCCGTGTCTGCTCGTCCCAGTCTGTAATAGTGAGGCTGTGAATAGTCACGTTCCGTATCTTGAGAGGCACTTCCTGGTTTGCCCGGGCCAGGTCTGAGCTGCGCTTACCGTTTACCTTGAGGGCCGAGTAGCGGGGGGCGGCCTGCTCGATAGTACCCCGGTAGCGGTCCAGGACAGCCTCCAGGGCGGCCCTGTCAAAGTTATAGTCAGTAATAGTCTGTATGATCTCCCCTTCCTGGTCATCCGTATCGGTAAAAGCCCCGCACTGCACCCGGGCCAGGTACTGCTTGGGGCTGTGCAGCAGGTAGTCAAAAGCCTTGGTAGCCTCGCCGTACAGCACAGGCAGCACTCCCCGGGCCATCACATCCAAGGTACCCCCATGGCCGATCTTATCGACCCTGAGCAGACGCTTTAAGCGTCGAATGATATCAAAAGAGCTGATTCCACGGGGCTTAAAAACAGGCAGGATTCCATTAAGAGACATTAAGGATTGTTATTCACATAGACAGTGATAGTATTGGAATAGGGTGATTCCGGGTACCAGCTATCGATCATGACCACTGTGATAGGGTAGGGACCATCAGGAAAAGAACCTGAAAGCGTATCCCAAGCATAATCATACTGTCCACTCACAAAATCAAACTCATCAAATGTGATGTGAAGAGAGGATCCTATATATAAATTTCCACCATTTGGAGTATCCATTTGTGCCATATCATCTGGTCTTTGGATTAGGATGGTAGTTACACCCGAGACATTTTGGCCGTCATAGGGAGTCAGAATATATTGTCCGGGTGTCATCAGGATACAGGATGATAATACAGCTGCCGTCAACAGCAAAATACCCAATAATTTTTTCATAGTTTTCCTCCGTTTACACACTATTTTACCCTGATTTGCCCCATTTTCCAAGTTTTAGGGAAAAACATTACTTCTTAGTTCCAATTATTTCCTTTACAGGATCTGTACAACCATAATACTAACGAGCAAGTAATCCCTCTACTGCACCGCCGAAGGGGGCTGTCTTGCTCCTCAATGTGCACCCCACAATAAACCACACCAGGGCTGACCTACCCTAGATTGCACCCCTCCGCCAGGATATTCAGCCCGCCCAGCACATTGAAGCGCTGCACTCTCAGCCACCATTTCGCGGTGGAATGCCCAACAGTCCCACCGACCAAGGCATTTTGTGGCGGCCTAGGCACCGGCTCCTGCCGCCAGGCCGGCACCACCGGGCTACTCCCGCCTGCTGACGCATCCGGGAAGCCCTAGACCCTCCCATTGACTTTGACAATGGCACCAGGTTGCAGCCTATGCATGTCCTCCCGCCGACAGGGGAGCATCCCTTCGGTAGTAGAGTACAATACAGGGTAGAGACTCAGGGTGACATGATCGGCAAGTCCCCTAATCTGCACCCGGCCAGGCAGCCCCACAGGATAAGCAGGGTCTTCCTCATCAGAAAGAGAGCATCTTTCATAG
>CAZIAD010000011.1:0-89744 GCA_964537555.1 uncultured Brevinematales bacterium | reverse complement strand
AAATGGATTAAGGATAATATATGAAGAATAAAGTAATAGCCATGACAGTATTGCTCTTTATGAGTACCACTCTGCATGCTGAACCTATCACTTATGGCCCCCGGGATAGTAAGATCCGCATACTCCTGGCCTGGGAAAACACTAAGTTTAAAGAAAAACTGATCCAAAAGATGGTGGAGACCCTTAATGACGGTAAGACCTATATTAAGGTGGTGGATCACCAGAAGGGTGAATTGGCAGGAGAAAAAGCCCAGGATTACAGCGCGGTATTTATTTCCAATTCAGGCGTTAAATCCATGGTCAGGCCCTGGATCACCGAATGGATAGGCCAGCAAAATAAAAAAGACAATATCCTGCTGCACACTACCCAAAAAGCCTACTGGGAAGTCAAAGCCGGCGTAGATACGGTCACTTCGGCCTCCGCCCCCCAGGCTATAGATGTGCTCTCGCGGAAATATCTGGATAAGATCAGTAAGATCATTAATCCTCAGTAAGAGGCCTGTTGCACCAGCAGGAATAGTGAATCCCAAATTTTGACTGTAGCTGATATTTTCTTTATACTGCTTTAGTCATCCAAAAAGGAGAAATTTATGAAAAATGCATTATATGTAATGGTGTTTCTGTTGATGATGAGCGTACAGGCCAGAGCAGCTAGCCGGCAATACGGGCCTGAAGAGAGCCAGGTCAGGCTATTGATCGCTACGGAACCCACAAAGTTTAAAAATCAATTAGTAAATAAAATGATCAAAGAGCTGGATGACGGTAATACCACTATCAAAGTCATAGATCACAGAAACGGGGGCATGGACCAGGAAAAGAGTACAGACTATACTGTAGTATTTATCACAGGATCGGGGGTGATGTCAAAAGTACGGCCCTGGATCAGTGCCTGGATCTTAAGACAGGCAGACACTGCCAACATCCTGCTCCACACTACCCAGATCTATAACTGGACTGTGAAGGATAAAGTGGATGCTGTCACTTCTGCCTCAGATGTAAAAGGCAGCGATGAGCTGGCCTCGCAATATGTGGCCCTCATAAAAGAAAAGCTTAAAAAATAAATCACTCAAAATAAAGCGAATAAGGCAGGAGTCTTTAGGCCATGAATTTTAAAAAAGGATTTGTATTATGGACAGGAGTGCTCCTCCCCCTTATCCCTCTGCAGCTGTATCTGGCGGGCAATTGGTACTCTTTCTTCTCTGACTGGACTCTGGCCATGGTCCTGGGACTGGTGAGCTACACTTATTTTCTCATAGTACTGGTACTTTCAGCCCGTATCCGCTTCCTGGACCGCTTATTCGGCCATGACAGGGTCATGCTGTTTCATGCTATCATGGCAATATTAGGCCTGGTATTTGCCTTTATCCATCATCTGCTCAAGGAGCGATATCTCACTGATGCTGATCTGCAGAGCCGCCTGGGTTCCGGGGCTATCCTGGTATTCGGGATAGTGATGGGGCTGACCTTACTGTTCATGGTGCCCAATATCCTGCACCGGATCAGGCTGCTGGACCGATTGCGCCTCTTTGTAAATACTCGATTAAAGCTGGATTATGTTTTTTTCAAAGTCCTGCATAACCTCACTGCCGGAGCGGTCATTCTGCTCTCTGTGCATGTGATCCTGGCATCATCTACTCAGGAAAATAATGTGAGACTCCTGTTTATGATAGTCACTTTCAGCCTGGCGCTCATCATGTATATCTATCACAAGTTTTTAAGGCCCCTTATCAATAAAGCCGGGGAGCTGGAAGTGCAGTCTGTGGCCCGGCTAAATGAGCAGACTATTCAGATAAACATGACCCGATTAGACCAGTCTCAGCTCAGCTACAAGGCGGGCCAGTTCGGCTTTTTCCGCTTCTATGCTCCCGGGATCAGCAGTGAAGAGCATCCTTTTACCTTTTCCTCCAGCCCGGAGCAGGCAGAGATCTCCCTTACCGTAAAGGACCTGGGGGACTATAGTCATTCCCTGCAGGCATTACATGCGGGAGCCCGGGTACTGCTGGATGGGCCTTATGGGCGCTTCACACCCGAGCCTGATGGGCCTGCCCGGCTCTTTATCGCAGGGGGGATCGGTATCACGCCCTTCTTATCTCTTCTGGGGCATTTCAGGCAGCAGGATACAGTGTCTCCCCTGACCCTGGTCTGGGCCTGCCGGGAGAAGCAAGACCTGGTCTATCACCAATTATTTCAGGAGTGGGAGCGGGACCTGGACTGGTTCACCTACATCCCGATACTGTCTGACCAGGGATCTGACTGGAAAGGTGAGTCCGGATTTGTGACCAGGGAGTGGCTGGACCTGACTCTGGCCCCGGCCCGGGACTCAGAAGCCTATATCTGCGGCCCTCCTATCATGATGCGCCTGGTGAGCCGGGCCCTGAGGGACATGGGCATAAAAAAAGTCTACTCTGAAAAGTTCAGCCTCTGATCAGAGCTACCCGCCTGGCCCGGGCAGCTCATTTACTCTCGTCCTTGCTCATAATATTTTAAAAGCTATGCGTTGCAAATAGTCTAGATCTATGTTATTTTATAGGACATTATCTCAGCGGGGGTTTTAGTATGAAAAGACTGGCCATGCTTGGGTTTATGCTGCTTCCTGTTATCCTCCGGGCCGGGGTGCCTGAATTCCTGAATCAGGATCTGTTATCCCGCCCCGACAGGGTCATGCTGCTCCAGGCCCGCAATGTGGGTATAGATGATGGCAATTTTTTTACCCGCATGAGCAGAGAGCTTCCCTTTACCCTCAAAAGCATAAAAAGATTTGACATGCTTGATCAGAGTGACATCCTGCTGAGTCCGGAGGATGTGCTGGACACCCTGAGAGCATACATGCTCAGTAATGAGGCTCCTGCTGACTATGAGGCAGGGCTGGTCCTGGATCCGGTTCAGATCCGGAGCTTGGATTATATCCTGATCCCCGAATGTGGAAATTACAGCACAAATATGAGTATCAGGAAATATATCAATAAAGAAGTCATCACTAATTCCAAAGGCGAGATACAGGAACTGGAACACCATATGGTAGATATAGAATCCAGTATCAGTTTTACGGTATCTACCCTGGTACTATCTGTCGCCCAGGCCCGTAAAGTGGAAACAATCAGTACCCGGATCTCTTCCCGTGAAGTCATGAGTTATGAGATTGCAGCGAGTGAATATACCGGCACTATCTTACTGGACATACTGAATGCTATCATTATGGAGAGCCGTGTCAACAAAAAAAAGGAAAAAGCAGCTTATCTTCCGGTCAATAACCAGGATAAAGCCCTGGAGGCTCTGAGTGATGAATGGAAAGACAATTTGAATGCTTCACGCACCTTTCATAAAGCGACCCGGATCATTTATAAAAAAGATAAGAAGGTCTACTTCAACCAGGGAGAGCTCTGGGAGATCCAATATGGAGATTTTTATTCTGTCAAGCAGAAGAATTGGAACCGGACCCTGATGCAGGTAGATTCAGTAGGAGAGCTATACTCCCGAGCTGAGACCATCTGGGGCCATCCTCTCAGTAATGAAGTCACGGTGCAGCGCAAAGTCTCGGGCATGTCCCTGCAGCTCAGTATGAACCTGGTAGGGGCCCGTATAGATCCCCTCTATCAGACCAATATCCTGGCCCGACTGGCAGGACTGCCTGATCCTCAGATCAGTCTGCAGGATATACAGATCCAGGCCTTCTCCTGGAAGATGGGATATGACCAGATAAAACATCTATACCTGTTGACTGATGTCAGCCTGCATTTCGGCACTGACCTGAACTACCTGTCCCTGGGTCTAAACGGCGGGTATAAGTTTCAGAAGGGGCGTCTGGCCCTGGGCCTGGGAGCCGGTATCTGTTATCAGAACTTTTCCAGCTCCTTTGAGATCCCCCGCAGTCTGGCATCCAGCCTGGGTATGAGTACAGACCCCGCCGGAGCAGACAGGGTAAATGTCAGAAACAGTCTGGGGGTACTGTCCCTGAAGCCGGAAGCTGAGCTGCGCCTCTATATCAGTCCTCATCTGGCCCTGAGAGTACATGGAGGATACCACCTGTTTCTGAACCGGAATGACCTGAATATTTCTGCCTATCAGATGGTCCCCGATCCGGAGTCTACAGACGAAAGCCTTGAGTCTCAAAATATTTTCAGAACCACCCTCCCTAATCGATACCTGTATCCCGGGGCTTGGTATCTGGATTACGGTATTGTATTTGTCTTTTAAAAGAGGTATAACCATGCGTTTTTGTTTTATCGTCCTATTACTCATACTGGCCGGGTATAATCCAGGACAGGCCAGACAGTATTCGCCTTCTTTTCCGGATCAGACAGGGGATGGTGAGACCCTGACTATGAAGATCGTTCCGGTAGGATGGGGGCCCCAGGGCCTCCTGGCCTTCAGGCAGGAGACACACAATCCCTGGGCGCCTTCTGATGGTGAGCGTTTTGTGATATACAGCCTGGTAGATGACAAGGTAGTCTGGGAACATTCCTATGAGATCTTTGCCGGTGAAGAAGAAGATTCCGGGGTCCGGGCCAGACAGTCCCGACAGGCATTTGATGATGAGATCAAAAAAAGAGGAATCACTCCCGGGGACAGTGATCTGGAAGCTTTTCCCTATTATGATAGGGGGTCTGCATTGGAGGTATACCTGGACATCCCTTCTTTTAGCTCTGAACAGGGATTCTGTACTACCTACCATGCCTATGATTACACAGTCATGGCTACCAAAGGGGGACGGAAAAAGAAGATCTCACAGGGACAAAATACCATGGTCATTTCTCAAACGATTCTGGGTTATCTCAAACATCCCAGAGAGGACAGGATAGCAGTGATTGTGTTGACCTATTATGCCGGGATAGAGTGTGAACACTTTTACACTACCGACATCATAGGCTGTCATACCCGGGCTGGTTTTAAATGACTCATTAAACACTTCTCTTATAATTTGCCTAAACCGGACATTCTGATATAAAATCATCTAAAATCTAAACAGGGAAGTGTATGAATAAAAAGATCGTGGGCAGCGAAGAGTGGCTCTCATTACCCCAGTTAAATATCCCGGCCATAAAAGCCAGGGTCGACTCAGGAGCCAAGACATCTGCATTGCATGCCTATAATATACAGACATTTTATAAAGATGAAGTGCTCTGGGTCAGCTTTGAAGTGAATCCCCTCCAAAGCAGTAAGCGGGTCAGCCTGCGCTGTGAGTCACCGGTAGTAGACAAGCGCTATGTCAAGAGCTCGACCGGTGAAAAAGAAAAGCGTTTTGTGATCAGGGAGACCATGATCCTGGGTGATGACAGCTGGGATATCGAGATCACCCTGACCAATCGTGACTCCATGGGTTATCGCATGCTGCTGGGACGGGAGGCTATGCTGGATCGCCTCATTGTAGATCCCGCAGACAGCTTCTGCCAGGGTAGGAAAGAGCGCGAAGAGATCAAGTCACTGTACAATTTTATTCCACATGTAAAGAACGGTCTCAATCTGGGACTCCTGGCCTCCAATCCTGAACTATACAGTAATAAGCGCATCCTGGAAGCGGCCCGGGAACGGGGACATACCATCAGTTTTTTTAATATCAAGCACTGCTATATAAAGCTGGATGCCAATACTCCTCAGGTCCATTACCGGGGAGGCCGGGTCATCAATGACCTTGATGCTGTGATCCCCCGCATCAAGCCGGCCATAACCTTTTACGGTTGTGCTGTGACCCGCCAGTTTGAAGCCATGAATGTCTACTGCCTCAATGGCAGTGATGCCGTGAGCCGTTCCCGGGACAAGCTCCTGGCCTCCCAGCTTCTGCTGACCAGCGGCCTGGACATCCCCATCACCGGTTTTGCCAATTCTCCTCTGGACACGGATGACCTCATCGATATGGTGGGAGGGGCGCCCCTCATAGTAAAGCTTCTGGAAGGGACACAGGGAAAGGGGGTAGTCCTGACTGAGACCCGGAAGGCGGCAGAGTCAGTCATCAATGCTTTTAAAAGCCTCAATGCCAATATCCTGGTGCAGGAGTTTATTAAAGAGGCAGACGGAAAGGATATCCGCTGTTTTGTGATCGATGGTAAGGTGGTAGCAGCTATGCAGAGAATCGCTGCTCCCGGAGAATTCCGGGCTAATCTGCACCAGGGGGGATCTTCTGCTGCCGTAAAACTGACCCCCGAAGAGAAAAAGATGGCCGTCAAGGCCGTTAAAGTACTGGGCCTGTCTGTAGCCGGGGTAGACATCATCCGTTCAGCCAAGGGTTCTCTTATCCTGGAAGTCAATTCTTCTCCCGGCCTGGAAGGTATCGAGGAAGTCACTGAAAAAGATATTGCATCCTATATGATCACGGCTATAGAGAAGAAACTGGGATGGAAAGCGGAAAAATAAGCCAAAGGGGATAACATGAAAAAATACCTGCTGGGTAAAAGCAGCCTGCAATCTTCCCGCCTGATCTACGGCTGCATGCGTATTACGGGCAATAATAGCACTGAGGACAGGAATAAAGGTAAAGCGGCCATCAGGGCTGCTCTGGAATGCGGATACAATCATTTTGACCATGCTGATATTTATGCGGGAGGGGAGAGTGAACGCCTGTTTGGAGAAGTATTAAAGGAAGAACCTTCTATCAGGGATACTGTTCTCATCACCTCAAAATGTGGTATCCGGGGAGCCGGTGACCCTCATCCCGGAGATCCTAAGAGATATGATTTTTCCTATCAGTATATTTTTGACAGTGTAGCCGGGAGCCTAGAACGGCTGGGCATAGATACCCTGGATATTCTGCTGCTGCATCGGCCGGATTACCTGTTTTATCCTGAAGAGGTAGCCCGGGTCTTTTCCCGATTAAGAGACCAGGGTATGGTCCGTGACTTTGGAGTCAGTAATTTCCGGCCCAGTCAGTTGTCCCTGCTCCAGCATTACTGTGACATGGACCTCATCGTCAATCAGATAGAGATCAATATCCATAATATATCCAGCCTGGAGGACGGGACCCTGGATCAGTGCATGGAGAAAAAGATCTCCCCCCAGGCCTGGTGCCCCCTGGGAGGCATAGCCTATCCCGCCTGGGGCAACACCCTTAAGCCGGAACAGGAAGCAGTGATCGAAGCAGAAGTAGAGAGGCAGGCCGCACATTATAATATCGATGCCAGTCAGCTGGCCCTGGCCTGGATACTCAAACATCCTGCCGGGATCTTTCCCCTGGTAGGTTCCACACATCCCGGACGGATACAGTCTGCAGTGGCTGCCCTGGATGTTGAGTACACCCGGGAAGACTGGTACAGATTACTGGAAGCACGTAAAGGCCATCCGCTTGCATAAGCCGGGTTAGGTATATAAAATGTATTTAATGGAGGTGAAACATGGGAAAAAAAGGTATTGAGATTTTAGGGGTAGATACCCAGAAGCTTATCCAGATGCTGAATGAAGCACTGGCAGAGGAATGGCTGGCCTATTACCAGTACTGGGTAGGGGCTCAGCTTATGGAGGGCCCTATGCGCTCAGAGATAGAGCCGGAATTACTGATCCATGCCAGCCAGGAGTTTAACCATGCCAATCTGGTCATCAACCGCATCATACAGCTGGGAGGCACACCTGTGTTAAATCCGGACCAGTGGACCAAACTGGCCCAGTGCGCTTATGAAGAACCCTCAGATCCTTATGTTGAGATCATTCTGGAGCAGAACCTGAGAGGGGAGCGTTGTGCCATTAATCGATACAAGACCATTGCTGATTTTACCAATGGCAAAGACCATTCTACCCACCAGATAGCCACCCAGATCCTCAATGAGGAGCTGGAGCATGAACAGGATATCGAAGACTGGATCACAGACCTGGAGCGCCTGAAGTCGGATATAAAAAAACTGCGGGTTTAAAGCATCAGGCTTAACAATTTGCTGTTTCAGTGTAAAAAAGGATGTTATATGAAAAAGCTATACCTCATTATACTTATGCTGCTCATGAATACGGCCTTTGCCACAGGCCCTTCCAGTCTCAGCATCAGGATTATTCCTTTGGCACTCAATAATGAAGGCCAGCTTCTGGTAAAGGTGCGTATAGAAGCCAATCCTATGGGAATCCTGGCTCAGCAGGAGGTGGTATATAGACTGGTCATTTTTGATAAGTACAGCATTATCTTTGATGAAGAGTTTGACCGTTTTGTACCCTCACAGGATGATTTCAAAAAGAATAATCACATCCTAAGGGCAGGGGATACGGATTTTCAGGGTATACACATGGAAATGAATCACTACCTCATGAAATATATCAAAGAACAGTTTGGCTTTGCAAAATATAAAAAGATCACTCAAAAGAAACGCAGTATCACTTTCGATGAATTTAAGATGAGATACGGCCTGATGGATATGAGACAGATCACAGCTGGGGGCTACCGGTCCGATGCCAGGCCCGGAGACAGCCTGAACCTGGAATACGAATATCCCGGTTTTGCGGTGATCAGAAATACCGACGACGGGCAGGATAATGTCACAGGAGATATGTTCAGCATCCCCGTTCCCTTTTCCGGAAAGAAAACTTCTATTATCGTGCCTTATGAGATCTTTGACATAGACGGGATCATTTTTCAGTAAACAGATCGGTATAGGCAGGTATTGGGCCCTTCAGGAGTGTTGATAGATGGATGTAAACAGTCTTATAAAAGAATATGGCAATGCCAGTCTCAAGCTGGAAAAAGCAATTCATGCTCTTTCAGAAGAACTGATGCAGTATATCCCGTTTGAGGGAGCATGGTCTATTCATGAACATATCATCCACCTGGTCGAATCTGATATCAATAACTTTATCCGCTGGCGTTCGATCATCGGCCAGCCCGGATCGGAAGTATTTGTGATACGGGACGAAGATGACTGGGCCAGAAAGATAGGCTATTCTTCTGAAAGCCGGGAGGACTACCTGGATGTATTCCGTCTGCTCAGGGCTATGGGCTCCAGGTATCTGGCTGGCCTCACACCCCCGCAATGGACCCGGGATAGTTTTATCTATAAGTATCAGGGCCGGGAAAAAAACATGAACCTGCTGGAGGCAATTGAACTCTATACCGGGCATACTGATGAACATATACGTTACATAGAGCGAAATATAAAATGGTGGAGAAATGCCCATGAGTGATTTTGGATTGATGCTGAGCTTTCACAGAAGAGACGCTAAGAACATTACCCAGCAGGAATATAGCGATATGGAAAAAGAAGTCACTTCAATATTTTATGATCAGGGTATCACTAATTTTATGGGAGAAGAATTCCATCCCCAGGCGGTAGAGGCTGTAAATGAACAGGGCCTCAAAGGGATATCCTTCATCATCTCAGAATACTGGGTAGAGGAAGGGGAAATGGAAGAGTCTGAAGCCCAGGAAGTGATGGACTATGATGAAAATCAGGCTGAAGAGATACTGGACAAGATCCAGGATATGTACGAGGATATCTATGTAGCTGACTTATATAAGGGATACTGGTAATACAAACAAATAGTGGCCCGCGATTTGGATGGAGATGCCGTAGCGAGCCACTATTATCATAGTACAGGGATGAGAAATATATTGGAGGTGTGGAGTTTACACTATTATTTCTTATTCCCTTTTTTCTTATCAGAGGTAACGAAAAACATCATATGAGTCATAGATGCCTCCTTATCAAAAAGTATATTCATACACATGTAATATGAATATACTTTTATTTTCGTACATTGTCAACTATTTCTTTAAAAATATTTTGTTTTTTTTAAAGGACTGTTAAACTGAGGACTCAGGGAGGAACAATGAAGAAGACTCTAGTGCCGGCCATCCTACTCACCCTAGTCCTGCTCCACCGAATGTATGCAGTCTATTTTCTGGAACCTCAGCCTGATTATATCAGGATGTACAATTGCATGGATAATATGCAGGTCCATTCTGCCCCTGGTTTACGTAGTCCTGTAGTCTTCCTGTTGAGCGAAGGCGAGGATGTGTATTTTACAGGAAATAAAAGCAGGAAGCTGTACCGGGAAAGGTATAAGGGCAAGATCTACAAAAGTGCTTACTATGAGATTCAAAACTGGGAGGGAAAGACGGGTTGGGTCCACAGCAGTACCCTCAAGTGTCCCAGTCCTGCCCCTGATAGCACTTATATAAATATGCCCATTTTAGATAAGAGTTTTGTCAGGAAGATCCTGCCTGCCTATAAGCACACGCTGGTTACCAATGGCGCTTTATTCATTCCCCTGGAAGGATTTGATATCTGCTTTCCCTTTTTAAATGTGAACAGGGAGCAGTTTTATTATTATAAGGATAGTTATTTCTATGTGCTGAATTATAGCCAGGGAGGGGAGGGGGAACCCTTAAAAAACCCATTTCTGGTCTTTCAGAAAAATGAGATATCCGACCTCAGGATCGAGTATAAGATATCAGCTACACTGTACCTGGAGTATGGGGCAGAAGCCGGTGTATGGAAGAGCCGTGATATACCCGACTACGATTCTCCCTGGGCCAGTGTCATTGAAAAAGGTTCTCTCATGTATGTCTTCACTGAGACTCTGGGACATCACAGCCTGCTCAGCCACATTCCCCCTGAGGCTTTCATACTGGCAGAACAGGAGAAATTAAGGATATGGAGCCGTCAGAGTGGAGAAACGACGGTAAGGGACTCGGAAAAACAGAAATACCAGGATTTTATGAGATACTATCCCGAGATCTCAAATCTGCAACTCAGAGTGAGCTGGACAGATAAAAGCGGAAGTGCACATAATAAATCAATAAATTTTTATTACCAACATCAGGGCAGGTAAAATGATGAAAATCCAATTTATGTACTTCAGGGGATGCCCCCATGCTGAAGCCAGCTGGGAAAACCTGGTGAGGGTATATAAAGACATTGGTCTGAATATCAACACCATAGAAAAGATCGATGTAGAAAGTGAAGAAATGGCAAAAGATCTTAATTTTCCGGGGAGCCCCAGCATCTTGATAAATGGTAAAGACATTTATGATGGCTCTATACCCAGGGCTTATCACTATGCCTGTAGAGTCTATGACTGGCCTCAGGGCAGGTCAGGAGTCATAGATGCCGCATTCATATCAGGATCTCTGGAACGTATACTTAAAGGCCAGTAGTTTTTTGAGCAAGGGCCTGGTGAGTTTTTCAATATTGAATGTGAGGCCTGGTCCTAAAATGGTCATAAATACTAAAATGCTCTATCATATAGTAACACACACAGGAGGATGCGCATGAAAAAGACCAAAGGACTGCCCCCCGGTACTCCAGTCTATACCGGTGAATTCACAGATGAGCCTCTGAGCCTGAATCTGTTCCAGTACAATACCGATACCTGTACTGAAAGTGAATACAGCAGTGTACCGGATCTTCAAAAAGCTCTGAAGCCGGATGTCTATCAGTGGATAAATCTGAACGGGGTCAATCATATAGATGCAGTATCTGCATTGGGAGAATTGTTTCAGGTCCACTCTCTCCTTCTGGAAGACATAGTACATACCGGGCAGAGGCCCAAATTCGAGGAATTTGACGAACACCTGATCGTAATAGCTAATATGCTGCGTCTGGATGGGGAGGAGATCCTGAAGGAACAGATATGTATGGTCTTATATAAAAATACAGTCATTACTTTTCAGGAAAAGGCTGGAGACTTGTTTGACCCTATCCGGGACAGGCTGCGTAATAATAAAGGCAAAGTGAGAAGCAGAGGGTCTGATTACCTGTTCTATGCCTTACTGGATGTGCTGGTAGACCATTATTTTACTATTATCGAATATATGGGAGAAAAACTCGAGGCCATGGAAGACCGCATCCTGTCTCCTATGGATACCCAGTCTATTCAGGAAATACAGGATATGAAACGGGATATGGTCAATGTACGCACTTCTATTTATCCGATACGGGAGATGCTGGGGACGATCATTCGTGATGAGTCCGATCTCTTCGAAGCAGAGACCTTCCGTTATTTCACCGATATCTATGAACACAGTATTCAGATCATAGAGACCCTGGAGACCCACAAAGAAATCATGGGGGGAGTAAGAGACCTCTATATGTCTTCCATCAGCATGGAAATGAACAAGGTGATGCAGGTACTCACGGTGATTTCCACTATTTTTATCCCCCTCACCTTCATTGCCGGTGTCTATGGAATGAATTTCACCAATATCCCGGCCATTGGATGGAAATATGGCTATTTTGTGGTTTGGGGCATCATGGCCCTGGTGGCTATCGGGCTTTTACTGTTCTTCAAAAAACGGAAATGGCTCTAGAATTTTTGTTTTGACCTGTGCACTAAAAAAGGATATAATCTTGTATAAACCTTAAGGATGGAAACGTGGAACTTTCAGATTTTGGTAAAAAGCTGGCGGAACGGTCCGGGATCATGGAGCTGATGGATGACCTGGGTAAGGTAATGAGCGGCCAGGATAAGATGATCATGATGGGAGGAGGTAATCCTGCTCATATTGATGCGGTAAAAGATATTTTTTATAAAAACATGCAGGAAATCATGAAGGACCGGGACTGGTTTGACCGGATTCTTACTAATTATGATACCCCTCAGGGAAATTTTGATTTTATAGATACCCTGGTCCGTTTTTTTAACAATAAACTGGGCTGGAATCTGAAGCGGGATAATATTACCATCACTAATGGTTCTCAGAACGGCTTTTTCTATTTGTTTAATATGTATGCCGGCAAGTATGCGGGGGGGCGTCATAAAAAAGTTTTACTCCCTCTCAGTCCGGAATATATAGGGTATACTGACCAGGGACTGGTCGAATCCCTGTTTAAAGCCCAGAGGCCCATTATCGAGGAACGACAGGCCCACCGCTTCAAGTATCATGTAGATTTTGACCGCCTGCACCTGGGTGATGACACAGGCTGTATGTGCGTATCCCGGCCCACCAATCCCAGCGGTAATGTCCTTACTGATGATGAGATACACCGCCTCTCTGCCCTGGCTAAACAGGCAGACATACCTTTTCTGGTGGATAATGCCTATGGCCTGCCCTTTCCCGGTATTATTTTCCGGGATGCAGACATACACTGGGAAGACCATATGGTACTCTCCATGTCCCTGTCCAAACTGGGCCTGCCCGGTACCCGTACCGGCATACTGGTAGCCCGGGAAGATGTGATCCGTGCGGTATCATCTATACATGCCATTGTCAGCCTGGCCAATGGCAATGTGGGCCAGGCCCTGACCCGGCCTCTGTTTCACTCCGGCCAGATACAGGACATCAGCCGAAATATTATACGGCCTTTTTATGAAGAAAGATCCCGGGCTGCCCTGGGCTGGATGGATCAGTACTTCGGGGATGCCTTCCCCTGGAGAGTACATGAGAGCGAGGGAGCTCTGTTCCTGTGGCTTAATCTTCCCGGACTGCCTATCAGCTCACAGGAGCTCTACGAACGCCTCAAAAAACGGGGTGTCTTAGTGGTACCCGGTCATTATTTCTTTGCCGGGCTGGATGAAGAATGGGCTCATAAGACAGAGTGCCTGCGTCTCAATTATTCCATGGACAGTGACAGCGTAAAAGAGGGTATCCGCATTATGAGTGAAGAGATCGGCCTGGTTTTTTCCGCTAAATAAAGAATAAACCGGGCTTATGATATATCAGTGGGGGTTATGGGAAAATGAGAGATCTGATATTATACATTGCTACCAGTCTGGATATGTATATTGCCCGTCCTGATGGGAGTGTAGACTGGCTCTATAACGATCAGGATTATGGCTATCATGAGTTCTATAATAATATAGATACCACCATTATGGGGCATAATACCTACAAACAGATCCGTTCTTACGGCCCTCCCTTCCCCTACCGTGACAAGACCAATTATGTTATGACCCGCCGCCAACACGGTGAGGAAGGGTATATACAGTTTATCAATGACAAGACCATACCCTTTGTACAGTCTCTGAAACAGGAAAGAGGAAAGGATATCTGGCTGGTAGGAGGAGGCAGTATCAATGATGTGCTTCTGGAAGCAGGCCTGATAGATAAGATGATCCTATCGGTGCACCCCATCCTTCTGACTCAGGGCATACCTCTCTTTCCTCATGCTCAAACGGAAATGTACTGGGATCTGGTAGAGAGCCATGTCTATGAAAAAGGCCTGGTCCAGCTGAAATACAAAAAGAAAAGTGCGGATACTTTATAAATCTCCCGATTAATGCTATATTATAGTATCATGTCAGAACAAGGAAGAGATATGTCATATGAATATAAGTATTTAGCCTTGGCATCACCTGATATAGAGTCCAGCTGGAAGTTTGCAGATAACATCCTGAAAATGGATGAACTGAGCCTGGAAGGCTGGGAGCTGGATCATACCATCCCTCTGCTCTCCCGCGGAAAATGTAATAAAGTACAATTTGTCTTTAAAAGAGAGAAATAATACTTTTTACACTCTAAAGGAGTAATCCTTGCAAATTAAGAATCTATTGTTGATATTCTTCATTATCCTTAGCTCAAATAAGCATATTTACTCCCAGGAAAAGCACCAGCAGATCATCAAAGAGGTTGATATTCAAATCAACGAACTCCAAAACATTCCATTGAGAAGCATGAGCAGTATTAGAGGAATAGGTTCATATTCCCTCAATCAGATCTATATCGATAAGAATAATGTGATACGACTGTCCTACTATGAGTGGTACGAGCAGGATCTGGGACGCATGCTCAGCTACTATGATAAACAGGGTAATCTAATAAAGATCCTGTTTTTTCAATCCAGTCATTCTTCATGGTCGGGATCAGGCAGGATCTATTTTCACCAGGGAAAAGCAATATTGATGATAGCTTCGATAGAGGATGATACTCCCGGGACAAGAAGTGATACATCTCCAAAAGATACCGTCACTTATTTTGAGCCCGCACCGGCTTTTGGGAAAAAGATTTTAGGGGAGTTAGGGATTGTATATCATAGTCAGGCCTATACCAATCTGCAATATGCCAAAAACGTAAAATTACAAAGCCCTTTTCAGCTCGTTCATAAACCGAAACCAGGGGAGTCCAGGTTTATTTCTGCCAATTATGTCAATGCCAGATCAAAACCGGGATTAAAGGGTAAAGTTCAGGAACATCTGAATACACTTAAAGATGTGAAAATCCTGGAAGTCCTGAAACCGGAGAAGGTACAACCCTGGGGCACCTACCCCTGGTATAAGATCAGCTATAAAAAATATTATTGGCAACCGGAGACGGTTCAGGCCTATGTTTTTGGCGCCTTTCTGGAGCCATTTCTCCTCAAGATTTCCGAGGAAGATATTCAAAAGTACTCGTCAGATAATAAGTAGAAACTGATCCTCTTGGTATTCTGCAAAATATGTTTTTTAATAGAACGGCCATTTTGGCGTCTGTCATCGTGATCAGTATTATCGGATGGAGTTAGGCAAGATATTGTTAAATCCATCATCAATATCATATATAAACTAATTTCTTATTGAAAATTAAGATTGTATATGGTATACTAGCTTTACTAATTACAATTTTATTTATGATAGAGTAAATATTTAGACAGGGGTCAATTATGAAAAAAGCCTTCATTTTATTATTTATGATTGTTTTATCTGCATGCACCCAGTCAGGGGCCAAAGCAAATGCCAAAAAGAAGGCCGGCCAGGAAGAAGTGAAAGTCATCAATGAAAAGATCTCCCTGAGGCTGGTCCAGCCCTGTTTTGTGTTCAAGGAGCAAAACACCAATTCTCCAGTGATCGATATCTATGCCAAAGGGCGGACTGTGGAAGTGTATAGCTCCACCAATGACTGGCTGTATCTGTTCCAGGAACGAGCCTATATCAATAAGACCCTGCTCAGTAATCAGGCTTCGCTGCCCCTGCATCAGTACGATAAATATGTATTTTCTATCCCCAAAAAAGGAAGTTCAGATTTCAAAGTGATGAAGATCGCCGGTAAATATACAGTCAATCTCAAAAACGCCAATACTAAAAAAGTCCTGGAAAGGATCGCGGTACTGGAAAAAAAGGAATTCAATATTGCTTCCGAGCTGGCCCCTATTACATTTGAGGGCTCATTGATGTCCTATTCCAGCCTTTTGAACGAGATCAAATTACTGGTAAAT
Organism: uncultured Brevinematales bacterium; assembly: GCA_964537555.1. Classification (GTDB taxonomy): domain Bacteria; phylum Spirochaetota; class Brevinematia; order Brevinematales; family CAYRWR01; genus CAYRWR01. Next base: position 73,710 of record CAZIAD010000011.1, on the reverse strand, counting down.
TATGAGTTTAACGATTACAATCAGACCTTTTTACCCCTGTTGTGGCCGGCAGGCTTAAGCCCTAATCTCAGTGCCACCTCCATAGAACTGAACCTGGGGCAGATGCCGGATCAAAAACAGTACCTCTACAATGAGATGGATTATACTTCTCAGATCTTTTATGATTACAAAAACTTCCTGCTTATCACTGAAGATCAGGTGATACTGCTGGATAAGACCAGAGGCATAAAAAAACAAAGTGAGCTCAGTTCCCTGGATGAGATATCCAAGCACAGCTATTCTCCCCTCTGTACCGTCAGCCACTTTAATTCCCCGGTGATAGTGTCGGTACTGCCCTATACTATTGATTCTGAGAGCGGGGTGGATGTCGTCTTTCTGGATAAGTACTTTAAACTGATACGGAGCCACCGATTTGCCTATAAGACCCTGACCCGTATTAATTTTTCTGCTGAGGGGGACAGGATCCTCCTGCTCTTAAAAGATAATGAAAGTGACTCTATCACAGTGACAGACTATATTGTTTTTGACCGCTATGGACGCATTCAGGACAAGAAAGAATTCAGCATGCAGAAAACAGTGTTCTATAATAAAAGTTTTAGCAAGAGGATCAGTTATGATCATAACCAGATCCTGATTTGGGATCTCGAATCCAAACTGGAGAATGTGCTGACAGCCCCCTGGGACATGAGAAATACCTGGCTCAAGACCAGCAGTGAAAAACTGGGTGTAGTGGCTATGAATAACCAGCTTCTGTCTTTTGACCTGGATAAGGCCAGTATCAATACCTTGTTTAATCTGTCGGATAGTTATCATTTTGTCTCTATCAGTGAGAATTTTGTCTTCCTGTCTTCCCGGAGCAGCAGTGGAACCTGGAGTGTGATAGACCTCAATAGCGGAAGGATTTGCCTCACTATGTACAAAGGGGACCTCTTTTCCTCACAGCCCTCGCGCATCATAAGCTTTCCTGCCAATGACAGATTTTTCATGCTGGATGAGGGAAAACCGACCCGGTATCTGGTGTTCAGCGATATCAATGGTGTGATCTCCAAAGTGCAGATCTTTGAAGAGACCAGAAATATGCGCTCCATTAATTTCATCAGTACTGATATTCTTAAGATCGTTACCGATGATGCTAAAATATATTATTTATCCATTGGAGATATTATTTCTAAAGCAAAAAAAATATAGTATGTGGTGGAGGTTTTTATGAAGGTGCTGACTAGAAGTGTTCTTTTATTGTTTATTCTCAGTTTTGCCGGGTGTAAGGGAGGCGGTGCCAGCCTGGACTGGGCAGATCTGGAAATGAAGGCAAAAGCAGGTGATGCGGTAGCCCAACAGATACTGATAAGTACCCTGGAGACCAATCAGGACTCCTTTAAGCGGGCCCAGGCAGCCGAGATCCTGGGAAACGCTGATGTGAAGAGCGGAAATTCTCAGCTCCTGCAGTCCCTGGAGATAGATGATGATAATGTGCGGTCTAAGGTAGTGCTGAGCCTGGGGAAATTAAAAATAGATTCCAACCTGCCTGTCTTACTCAAAGTATACAAGACAACATCAGAAAAAGATGTGATACGGGAACACGCCCTCTATGCCCTGGGCTATTTTGATGATGAAAAAGCAGTAAATGTACTGATTGAAGAGCTGAAGAAAGGGAATAATACTAAAAGAGTGATAGAGGCCCTGGGTAATACCGGGTCAGCCAAGGCATCTCAGCCCTTACTGGATCATATGAATAAAGGTATGAATACAGCAGATTGTGCTAAAGCCCTGACTGGCATCAAAGCCAAGACTTCCTACAGCGGCATCGTGAAGTACCTCAATCAGAAGATCAATGATTACAGTTTCGACTCCAGTTTTGCCATACTGGCAGAATTTATGGGTCAGGAAAAGTATGCCGGAGCCCAGGATGTCCTGGCCAAGGGCTATTTATATGCCCCCGAGAACAATCAGGAACTTAAGTCATTATTATTAAAAGCCCTGAAGAATATCGAGCTAAGCAAATCCTATAGTGTAGTCACAGCCAGTAAGCTGAACATGAGGTCTGAGGCCAATACCCGCTCGGCTGTAAAAGGTATGCTGGATGTGGGAGAACTGTCCACCATTATCGAAAAGACCAAGATCAAGTTTATCATCGATGGCAAGAATGACTACTGGTACAAGATCCGTAATGAAAAGGGTGAAGTAGGCTGGGTCTTTGGGGGCTATATCAGAGTCCTGGACAAGGATGAAGTCATGAAAGAGGCTGTTGCAGAATAAGACATTTTAATGAAATAATAAATAGCCCGGGATAAAACTCCCGGGCTGTTTTTTTAGGATTTTTTACAATTCCCTATTTATAAGGGAGTACCCTGCCTATATCTATATCCCATTTGGATCCCATTCCAGGACTTCCTGAAAGCTGCGCACATAGTGGTAGTGATGTACATCCACTACTATCACGGAGCTGGTAGGAGCCTTTATGAATGATTCCAGATTGGGATAATCACTCAGCAGTATTTCTTCGTATTCCTGGGATTCAGGCCCGGAGGCAATGATACGGGCCCTACCGCTGATGGTGACTGCCTTTATATGATTGATACTGCCCTGGCTTTGGCAGCGGGTGTCTACCAGTATGGATACCTGGGCAGACCGGGATATCAGCTCATATTTTCGTGTCTGGGTGGGGGTAGAAAATACCAGCTTTCTCAGATCATCAAAACTGGAAAAACTGATGAGAGAACTGTGGGCCTGCCCCTCTCCCTGGGTAGACAGCACGGCAAAAGACTCACTGGACAATATATGTTGTATCTCTTCCTTGAGCCCGGCAGCATCCGGAGAAGCAGTCTTATTCAGATAGAGAGGGGAATCATATTTCTTCTTCATTAGTCCTCCAGGGATTTATTCCGGATAGGCTCAGCCTGTTTTCTTAATACCGTACTTTGCGCAAAGCGGCCAGCTCTTCACTGCCGAGATAGCGCAATTCCAGGCCGGCAGCATGGGCTTCATAATACATACGGGCCGTCTTTTCCATGACTTCGAGCAGGGAAAAGGCCTGTTCCAGGCTGTCTCCCCAGGTAAAGCAGCCGTGGCCTTCCAGAATTATAGCCTGGGTGCCGGCACAAATGTCACGTACCGCCCGGGCCCCATCCTGACTGGAGGGCAGGGCAAATCCCCCGTAGCGGACCCTGGGCAGAAAGAGGGCACTTTCTATGAGAAAGGGACGGGCAAAAGGATCCAGGCCCGCTATTGAACATAATAGTACATAATGAGGGTGGGCATGGACGATGGCTTGGGCCTGAGGGTTTTGCTTGTAGATCTCGAGGTGGGTGTAGCGCTCCGTGCTGGCAGACTGAACCGGGTCTGACATATCCCCTTTATCATTTATCAGTACCATTTGTGCGGGCTTAATAAAGTGTTTGATACATTTACTGGGGGTGATCAGGTATTGATCGTCCTCCAGGCGCACGCTGAGATTACCTTCAGTGGCTATACTGTAAGCTCTTTTGTAGAGGAGCCTGGCATAGGAGGCCAGTTTTTGTCTGATGTCTTTCAAAATATTTCCTTCCTAAAAAAATAGAGACAGGGGATCCATGCCAACCTATTGGCCGAAATAGACTACGGGCGGCGTGAATTTATGATAGCGTTCCCTGGTCTCTTTCCGGAGCTTACGAAAAGCCTGAGGGCTGATCACCAGCTTCTGCTGAGGGTAGTCATGCTCCAGTTTGAACAGGGTGTTCACCGCTTTTCCGATGATGTCCAGCTGCCGGTGAGGGCCCATGGGGCCTATAGTCACATCTCCGACATGACAGAATACTGACAGGGTGAGGGGAGAATAACGGGCCAATAGCCGTTCTCCTTTGTTTTGCAGTTCCATCATGATGTTGATACCGGCGTCGCTGTTTTTTTCGGGAAATACGATGAGAGCACTGTCTCCCAGCAGCTTGATCAGTCTGCCCTGAGCGGGGATGATCAGTTCCTGGGCCAGCCGGGCCAGGTCATCCAGCATATGGAATACAGACTGTGAATCCTGTTTTTTCATAAGACGATCTGATTTACGGATGTCATACCCCGCGATGAGCAGGCTGTGATCCTGGGGGGTGATGATCTCGTTCCAATTCATAATATCCTCCTGTTGTGTGGTTTAACGTCAGCCCCTATGTCTGACAGTAAAGGAGAATGTCGCCGGTCCACTGGTTGTCATGCGGCAGTTTTTTATACTGATTCCCTGTCTCTAAATAGTGTAGCATTGCTGTGGGGATATTTCAAGCTGGATGCAGGTTCGGCTAATGCCTTTATTCTGATTCTGGGTCGGGGATCTGTTCCAGTATGGCATTCATGATGTCCAGGGCCATGATGCGGGCTTTTTTATCAGCTATGAGGATCTCTTCGAGGCGGGGCTGGGAGATATTCTCAAATCGGTCTACGATCTGTTTGATGATCTCGGGTATGTATATAAAGGGCAGAAAGCCCGCCAGGAATTTTTCTACTACTATCTCATTAGCCGCATTCAGTACTGCGGGCAATATCCCTCCGGCTTCACCCACCTCATAGGCCAGTTTGAGGAGGGGAAACTTCTGCCAGTCTGGTTCTTCAAATTCCCAGGACTGGTGCCTCATATCGATCTTTCCAAAGGGCGGATCTGCAGGAATGCGGGGATAGAACAGAGAGAGGGCGATGGGATAGCGCATATCATTGGGAGAAGCACAGATAAACTGGGAACCGTCTATAGTCTCGATGAGGCCGTGTACCTGGGACTGGGGATGGATCAGGACTTTGATCCGATCATAGTCGATGCGGAACAGGTGATGGGCCTCTATGACTTCGAATCCTTTATTCATCATGGTGGCTGAATTGACTGTGATGTAGGGGCCCATATTCCAGGTAGGGTGCTTGAGCACATCCGCTATAGCCACATCCTCGGTGATCTCACGGCGCAGGAAAGGGCCACCGGAAGCGGTCAGCTTTATGGCGCTTATATCTTTACGGTCAAATCGGGTAAATAGATTGAATATGGCATTATGCTCCGAATCGACGGGCAGGATCACAGCATCGCTTTTATCCAGTTCTGCATTGATGATCTCACCGGCGGCCACAAAGGCCTCTTTATTGGCAGAAAGTATACGTTTGTTCTTGCGGATGGCGGCCAGACAGGGGGCCAGTCCTGCCATACCGGGTATGGCATTGATGACGGTGTCCGCTTCTGAGAGCTCTGCCAGCTCGATGATCCCGGTCTCTCCCCAGGCAAAATTGATACCCGGGAAGCGGTCTATAAATTCGCTGTCTTCTTCTTTGAGACAGACATACTGAGGGGTAAATTCCTGTATGATGAGGGCCAGTTCTTCCAGATTGTTATGGCCGCTCACTCCCACCAGGTAAAAGTCCCGGGGATAGCTTCTCAGGACATCCAGAGAGGATTTACCGATAGAGCCGGTGCCGCCCAGTAATACTACTTTTTCTTTCATTGATACCTGCTTTATTCTTCCCAGATCTGCAGGGACTTGGTCTCTTCATCGAAAAAGATCACCCCTTGGACCCGGAATACAAAAATATATACGTAAAACAATTTTAGCAGCTCGGATTCAGGCAGGCCTCCGGAAAAAACACAGGCATAGGTCCGGCGCTGTATGCGGGCCATAAATTCCAGCTTAAGGCCGATCTTTCTTTTTTCTCCATTGATATACAGAGAAGCCTGTTTTTCCTGTTCCCGGGCCAGTATCTCATAGCCCGCCTCTTTGAGCTGATACCAAAAAAACCTTCTTTCCTTGGGTAAGGAAAGAAGGTTCTCTTTTAACTTTTTTCTTTTGAGCCACTGGATACCCAGCCAAAGAGCTCCTCCTCCTACGATCAGGATAAAGCCGGCTAATGAGAGCAGTAGACGGCTGCTCATTAGGCAGTAAGCACCTTCACAGCGTCATCTACGCCATTGATTATCTCGAAGAGTCCATCTAGTTCTACGATCTTTAATGTCTTTATTACATTAGGGCTGAGATTGCTCAAAATGAGTCTGCCTTCCAGGTCTTTGAGCTGTCTCAGAGTGGCAATAAATACCCGTATACCACTGCTGCTCAGATAGTGTACATCTCCCAGGTCAAATACGAAGAATTTACTTCCGCTGTTTATATGGGTGTTGATTACTTCTTCCAGTTCCAGGGCCTGGTTGATCTCCAGTCTGCCGGATACTTTTAAAATAATAACATTACCGTTTTTTTCTGTATCTACCATTTAATCCTCCACCCAAGTAAATTCAGTTGAGTACTTAATAATACATAGAAATCGCAATATTGTCAATACAATATTAAAAGTAATTCTTTCTGTTGTAATGACAAAGCTTAGTTGTTGTCTACTTTGGTCATCTCACATTTGCCTTCAAAGACCACCCCGTCGGCGATCTTCAGTTTGGCAGTCTTGATGTCTCCATAGAGTCTGGCAGAGTCAAACAGCTCCAGTCTCTTGTGTGCCGTCACATTTCCCCGGAGCTCTCCTCCGATGATGACCTCATCACATTCGATGTTGCCTTTGATCTGGGCCTTGGGTCCCAGGACCAGTAGTCCTTTAGCCACCACGCTGCCTTTATATTTACCATTGATCCTGAGGGAATCGTCAAACTTCATCACCCCATCAAAAAATGTGGAATCGCTCAGCTCAGTCTTAGTGAGATAATCGCGATAGGGGTCTATCTGCTGTGCCATGTTCTTTTCTCCTTTATTTTGTCTTCATCACAAATACCCCGTCCCAGTTTTCGGGAGGAGGTTCCTGCATGAATGCCTGACATCTGTCTATATAGATCTGGGAAGGGCCGTCATCCGGTACCAGTTCCAGACACTTATTAAAATAACTCTGGGATTCTTCAAATTTTCGATTGCGGTACAGTTCCAGCCCTTTTTCGTAATATTTCAGCATTTCGAGCTTTTCTTTACTGACCATCCTTTTTCTCCTTTTTCTCACCCTGTTGTTTGATCACATGCTTCAGGGCGTCCAGTGTATTTGCTCCCTGGGCAGCTTCGATGTTAGCGGCCTGTATTTCATCAAATATCTCCTTGCGGTAGATCTTGACCTTTTTAGGGGCTACAATGCCTATCTTGACCTGATCCTGTCTCAGGCTGATCACTTTTATCTCGATGTCATCATTGATGATGATGGATTCGTTTTCCTTTCGTGACAATACTAACAAATCTGTTTCCCCTCCGTGTCCTGCTCGGTCCTATGCCTTTTGGGCTACTTTTTCTTCCTCTTCCTGGTTCTGGAACACCATATGACGGGTCCCATACTCGGAATTGTTGGAAATCCCCTGTAAGGCGATCTTTTTCTGGGCATTTATGACTACCGGTCCCAGCAGATTGAGCGACATCTGCGCAGGGTCTTCAGGTACATTGGCTATGACCAGGTCTATAGCATCGGCTGCATTAGTCAGCTCCAGCATCTCCCAGTCGTTTTCATCTATGTCCAGCTTGTAGTCGTGGACAAATACCCTGGGGTCTATCACGATGAAGGCGAGCTCACTGTCATCTTTGGACTGGAGCCAGTAAAAGTTCTCCAGGTCTTTCATCTCAAGGAGGTAATAGTCCTCGTGATCTTCAAATCCCATGATGCCTCGTTTAAAGTGTATAGCCGAGTTATCTGGGACTTCAATCTCACCGTAGGCACGAGTCTTAATCTTTTCCAAAAGATTCTCCTTATTCCCATAATAATTTATTACTTTTCTCTAAAAAGTTCAAGATTTCAGCTCATCTTATTTTAGTCTGTTCAACGATTAAAAGGGGCATTGCCCCTTTTAATGTAATTAGCGCCTTAAGTGTCAGTTCTTATCTTAAAAAGTCCATCAGGGTCTTAGGCATGAGCCGGGCCCCTGTGCTCAGTGCCACATTATGGGAAAATTCCAGTAGCTTCATCTCCATGGTGGCCTTGGTTATATCAGTACCGATGGCTTTCTGCTTGGCATCGGTGTAGTAGATCTCATCATTGAGGTAACGCTCCAGCATGGAGTGCATTCTTTCATTTACCGCTCCCAGGTGGGCCCGGTATTTCATCACATTGGACAGGGACTGATCCAGCTCTGCCAGGGCAGTACCCCCTATCTGAAAAGTATCGTCCTTTTGTAATGCCTTTCTAAAGTCTATCAGAGTCTCAAAGATACTCTTCTGGTAGATCTTGGCTCCGGGGGAGTAGTTCAGGGGAGGGTTCATGCCGGGGTCTATCAGTCCCAGCTCTTCCAGTACCCGTCCGCCCTCCGCATCCTGCAGGGCAATCTGGTGGGGTGAGGTAGTCTCTATATTAAAGATGCTCTGCCCCCCTTCGGTCAGTACAGCGGCATTGACTGAGACACCTGACTTATTGATCTTGTCGGCTATGGTATCCAGGTTGTCACCCCGGTTGATGGCGATCCTCACTCCATCCACTATGATAGTGGCATCCACCGGTGCGGTATAGCCCGACACATTCTTGGTGGGGATGATGTTCATATTACCAGACCAGAACATCTGGTTTCCGGAATAGTTTACCGATACCATCTCCCCCCGGTCTATCTCTACCAGCTGGGCCTGGTTGTTGCCCATGTATTTTACATTATCGATGAGTTCAAATCCGGTCTGAGGGTCCATTTTATACTGGGGTATAAAGGCCTGGTCAGCTATCGAGGTACCTGCAAACAGGCTCTGTCCTTTAAACTTGGCATTGGCATTGGCCAGTACCTGGCGCATGAGCTGGTCCACTTCCAGGGCGGCATTAGTCCGTTCTTCCTTGGTATAGGTGCCGTTGGCCATCTGCACGGTGAGTTCTCTCAGTCTCTGCAGGACCTCTGTGGTATTACCCAGGTGGCCGTCTATCAGATTGACTTTATTCTCATTGTTCTGTATGAGCTCAGAATAAGTATTTATTTCATGCAGGCGGCTGTCATAGTCCATATAGTTTATGGTTGCGGTGGGGTCCTGGCTGGCTTTGTTGACCCGGTAGCCGCTGGAGAGCTGGTCCTGGACCTTCTGCAATTCCTGTTCCCGGTTCTGTGCATTCTGGGTAAACAGGCTGACCATGGACTGCTGTGATACTCTACCTATCATTTATTTCCTCCTTGAACATGGGGCAGCCCTTAAGCGCCCATCCTCATCAGTATATCCAACATCTTATCCATAGTGGTGACCAGACGGGCAGAGGCATTATAGCCGTGCTGGAACTGTATCATCTTGGTCAGTTCTTCGTCTACATTGACCCCGCTGATCTCTTTACGGAGATTTTCCAGGGAGTCCACTACGGTCTTATTCTTATCTGAGTTGACCTGGGCAGTCTCGCTACGGGTTCCCATGTCGCCCACCATCTTCTTAAAAAAGTCCCCCATGGTAGACTGGTTCTCTATCATGATCTTCTGGTGACGCAGGCTGGCTATAGCCAGGGCGTTACGGTTATCAGCCAGTCCGTTGACCTGGTTGGGATTACCGTCACCGGTGGTATCGACTCCCCCGGCTACGGCGATATTGTCAGGGTTGGCCTTGATCATGGCATCCAGGTCTATCCATCCGGCAGCGTGCTTTTCAGGGCTGAAGCTTATGTTAAACTCCGGTACCACAAACTTGGTGATATCGTTGACATTCTGGTAGTCAAAAGCGCCGGCTCCTCCATTCTGCTGCAGCATACCGGTGATACCCACCAGAAAGTTACCCGAGTCCTCCAGGTGCCGTATTACAAAGGGAGGAAACTTAGTCCCCTCCTGGGGAAATTTCGCCTTGAGGCTGAACTGTCCCTTGTGGTTGATATAGGCTACTACCCCGGCGTTACTCTGGTTGATGCGGTCCATGACATCCTCTACGGTATCAGTGGGCTGGTAATTGATGATCACATCCTGTCCCCCCGGCCGGGCAGGCCCGAAGTTCAGATTACCGGCATCACCGATGAGGGTCTTGAGGTCTATCTTTTCTACACCACTGATCTTAAACAGGGCGGTCCCGTCTACCGCGCCGTCACTGTTAAAGTCATAGTCCCCGTTGGCTGCCGGAGACAGGTTCAGTTTTTTAAAGAAGTTCAGGTCGGTGGACAGGTTCAGTCCGTATCCGTCCCGGTGTACTTCATTGGTGGCATCCACCAGATTGACAGCCAGACTGTCGGTCTGGTCGATGGCATCCTTGATATCTATGTCGCGTACGTCTACCAGTCCGGCCAGCTCGCCGGCACCCAGTTTGACCTTGCGGTTATCCTGCCACAGCACATCTACAAATCCGTCATTATCCGCATTGCCTACGGCCTTTAAGAGATTCTTATGCTCACCCTGTACCAGGTTTTCAGAGCCTATATAGATGATGACTTCGTGTTTGTTATTACGCTCTACCTTGATATCCACCAGGGAGGCCAGCTTGTCTACCAGGAGGTCACGCTTGTCATAGAGGTCGTTGGGAAAGTCGCCCATAGCCTCAGACTTCACGATCTGGACATTGAGATTGGAGATCTCGGTGGCCATGTGGTTGATATCGCCTACTTTCTGCTCGATGAGGGCATTGGCATTGGTCCGCAGGTCATATAATGAGTGAAAGTTATGCTTAAAAGTGTCGGTGACAGCCAGGGTGCGCTGTATGAGCTCGGCCCGGCTGGCCCCGTCAGTAGGATTGTCCGAGACCTGTTTCCAGGAGTCCCAGTACTCATCCATCACGGTACGCAGGTTGGGCTTGCCCGGTTCATTGAGTATCATCTCGACCTGGTTCAGAAATTCCTTCTTGCTGGTCCAGTAGCCCATGCCGCCCTTTTCAAAATTAATACGGTCGTCGATAGCCAGGTTACGCACCCGCTGTATGTCCTGTATTTCTACCCCGGTACCGACCTGTCCCGCTGTTTCCACTCGGTTAGCAGAGGGTGCATACAGGGGTTCAAAGGATTGCATGTTCACTTTCTGACGGGAGAACCCTTCGGTCTCGACGTTGGATAAGTTATGGCCGACGATGTCCATGCCTGCATTATTGGTCTGCAGTCCTTTTTTACCGATCTCTATGCCGTGGAATGTGGAAAACATATTCCTCTCCTTGGATAGCCTAGGCTATCTGATTGATTATATTAACGTTCTCTTTACTTTCTTTTTTGTCCCGGTAGTTGTAGGTCTCCTGCTGGGCCGCGCGGGTAGCAAAGTTCATGGTAAAATTCATGATATCCAGGTTAGTCTGGATCAGTACCGCGTTTTCCCGCATAGCCACATCCAGCTTATCCGTCTTTCGGTGAATACTTTCCCTAAGTACCGAGAATTCCGCCCGGTAATTATCGGGCATGTGTTTAATGAGCTCCTGCAGATGGACGCTGGGCTTGATGTGCAGGGCGTCAGACAGTTCTCTGAGTACATTGACCCGCTTACGTTCTATATCATCGACGAGCTGAACGATCTCTTCTTCTACCGAATTGATGTTCATCAGCTCTTTTATGTCTACAGATTTTAGTGCATCATACTTTTTTTCCTCCAGCTGAAGCAGCTGATGGATAGAGTGCTCTGCATCCTTTAGTATCTTCCGGAAAACATCCAGTTTTACCACCAACATATTGTCCATTTTTACCCTCCTTGGTAATGTTTAACATCCTGTCTGTATAAAAATCGGAATTTTCAGGGATTTGATTAGGGTATGGGGGGTATTTTTTATCTCTCGCAAAGCCGCAAAGGCCGCTAAGGTTCAGGGCTCATTGTGGGAAAATTTAAGGGTGGGGGTAGGTAAGACCCCATGGTATACAGGTAAAAAATTTTTTTTAGGGTACCGGGGATCTGGGTGGGCCGGTGGGACCGGGCTGCTTCCTTCTGAGGAAAGAGACCTTCCCATCGAGTCAGGGCGAGGGTGCGACCTACAGTACACCAGAGAGCGAGGTCTGTACATGCTCTTCTATCGACTATTGACTGGTGACTCTCGACTACAGCTCTGCGAGCGGCGTCCATGGCGGTAGGAGCTAATGCTTAGGCAGCCACATAATGCCATTGCCCGCATAAACCGGAGGGCTTTCCGCTTTCTTTTGAAGGATCAAAATAAAGCTTGGCAAAGAAAAATCCATCTTTGGTCGGTGGGACAGAATACTGTCACCTCGCGAAATGTCTGCCGGGGTGTAGCAGTCAATATGCTTAAACGGGCTTAATGGCCCGCTTCCGCCGTCCATGTCTACGCGGGCACCTTGCCGTCCTGGTAAATGACCGAAGGCCGGGAACATTATAGGGTAAATAAGCCCTTGTGGGGTGTAAAGTGGGGCGCATATTGAGGAGAAGGGCGGGCAGACTTCGGCGAGGAAGGGGAGCCTGGTTTAGTTTAAGGTTTTGTGACGGTTTGAGGATGAGGGCTCGGACTTAAAAAGATTTCTCCACTATCGACTATCAGCTATTGACTTATATGTCATCCTGAGTGGAGTTATACGGAGCGAAGGATCTTTGTTCCGGTAAGGTATTATCATCTACACTAGTTTTTCTGTAGAAGTAAAGATCTTTCCCCGGTTTCATACATGAGGGAGATTCTGCTTAGATACATGCTTTTAGCCTAACTCCTTTTTTTAAGACACGGATTTACAGGATTTACACGGATGGGATGGCCAGGTCATGTGATGTTAAAAATTGACACCATGTATTCTGTATGTTAGACTTACAATATGCATGGTTATATAGAACGTTTTCTACAGCAGAGGATTATTCAGGATTTGTCATATTTTCCCATGGTGGGCATTCTGGGGCCCCGACAGTGCGGCAAGTCCACACTGGCTAGGCATCTGGTGAAGAATCTGCCCCACACTGTCTATCTGGATCTGGAACTTCCTTCCGATGCCAATAAACTCAATGATCCGGAGCTGTATCTGGATCAGCACAAGGATGCCCTGGTCTGTCTGGATGAGATCCAGAGAAAACCGGAGCTATTTTCTATATTGAGAGCAATAGTGGATAGGCAGAACAGGCCGGGCCAGATATTGATTTTAGGGTCTGCCTCTCCTGATCTACTCAGGCAAAGCTCCGAGAGCCTGGCGGGCAGGATAGCCTACGAATACCTGAATCCTTTTTCCCTTAATGAATTAGCGGATGTCGATTATATGGAGCACTGGTTAAAGGGCGGCTTCCCGGGATCGCTTTTTGCTCCGGAAGACTTGTCCTATAGATGGAGAGAGAATTATCTGATCAATATCCTGGAACGGGATATTCCTTCATACGGTAAGTTAGCCCAGCCTGAGCTGCACCGCAGATTTTTAAGTATGTGTGCCCATATCAATGGCCAGGTGATCAACAGAAGTAAGATCGGCTCCTCTCTGGGGGTCAGCCATAATACTGTGTCATCCTACCTGGATATTTTTTCCCAGTTGTTTTTGCTCAGGGTCCTGCCTCCTTATGAGGCCAATATCAAAAAAAGAATCGTAAAATCTCCAAAAATATATCTGAGAGACACAGGTATCTTACACTTATTACTGGGTATCAGTAGCATTGATGATCTGCTGGGCCATCCCTTAGCCGGGAATTCCTGGGAAGCCTACTGTGTGGAAAATATCCTGTCCCATCTGCAGATCCATGCCTGGAATGCCTATTATTACCGCAATTCCAACCAGGGGGAGATCGACCTCATACTGGTAAAAGGAAAACGAAAGATCGGAGTGGAGTTTAAGCTCTCTAAATCTCCGGCTTTGAGCACCGGCACTATCAATGCGTTTGCGGACCTGGGATTGGAGGAGCTGTGGATCGTGGCTCCGGTAGACTCACCCTATCCCCTCAAAGAAAACATCCGGGTCTGCTCCCTGCAGTTTTTCCTATCCAGCCTGGCCTGAAGCAACATTCACCTCATTAGTACCGTCATTGCGATTCCGCTCCGGCCTGCACCCCTGTGGCGATCTTTCCCCGGTTTTATATATGAGGGAGATTTTGTATAGAGATATGCTTTTATCCTTTTACCGTTTGTAAGACACGGATTGACAGGATTTACACGGATGGGATGGCCAGTCTGTTAAGTTGAGACGAACACCGAGTTTATACCCGCGCAGTCTAACCCCACTATCGAGGTGGGGGTGGAAGGCGGGGCGGTATATGTCAGGTGAATACCATCACAGTACAGCCAGTATATTTTCCTTTGGGGTAATCATTATTTTCACCAGGGTTTCCTTTCCAATCAAGTTGATTTTCAATATAATATGCGACAGGCAATTTCATGGGAATCTTCTCATATACACTTACTTTCGCATATGAAATACCAGAAAAAAGTATTAATGCAAAGATAAATTGAAGTTTAATATTCATAGGTAACACCTTTTATGTCAATAATACTCCTGGTTTTATCATAATTTCTTTGGAATAAAACAATAGTATCTTTATGGATAACTTCAAGTTCAGTATTTGAAGAGTTGGGAACAAGATATGTACATATTACTTTCCCAAGAGAATTTATTATTATAAATCCACCTTGTTTCGAGTTTTCAATATCATTTGGTATAAATATAGGTATCATATAGGTTCCAAAGTCATAATTGTATATAGCATTAAAATCATCAATCCAGAAGTCCTTGTCAAATTTATATTGATTGCCGTTAATTGAGAGTATAGAAAGAAGATCTCTATATAAAGGTGGCTTAACGGGATCACCGATCATAGAATTACTAGAATAACTCTGCATCTTTTTTTCATTTTCCATTTTCTGTTTCCAAGTTTCTAATTGCTTATAGATCAAATCCTGATTAAATTTGTTCATATCCAATTCAATTTCCTGGATTTGTTTAGTTAAACTATATTTTAATACTTTTTTTTGTAATTCTTCATCCTCACCTGACAAATCCGGAAGAGATTTCACCGGATCTAAATGCAGTCCATTTTGATAATACTCGAAACTTAAAACAATCTTGTCACCTTGGATTTTATATTGCTTATTTAATCCATCCCATCGATTTAAATTATAAAGCATAGGAATTTTACCAATAATTTTCTTTGTAGCAAATTTCGTAAGATTACTATTCCTGGAGTAAAGTGTAAAAACAACTATTTCATTTAAGTCTTGTTCCTCAATCTCATCTGCCCATTTTAAAAAATCGTGAATATTAGGACTTTGGTAGTATGATAAAGGATGACTTCTATATGATTTCGGCATATACACATCTATGACACAGAAAAAACCAAAAAAATCATCTAGAAATATTTTTCTTCCTTCATAACTAATACCATTGATATTTGTATCACTTGTTCCCAGGGTTCTCTTTTGATTTAATTTTTCTTCAATTTTAACTTCAAATTCATTTTGTTTTAGGTACATGCCCTCCAGTCTATTTTTTTTAATAAAAACTATCTCAGCTTTATTTGTAATTAAAGAATAATAACCATCAATATCATATTCCAATGCTCTACCCTTACTATCTAAAAACATCTTGCTTTTTATTTTGCTGGTTCGCTTTTCTTCCTTCCACCCAAATCCCTTGGCCACCAGCTGACTGGTATCCACACTCTCCGCTTCAATCCACCCCTCTTTACCTTTTTGGCTTACTACAAAGAAACGCTCCCCATTACCCTTTAGCACACGAAAGGTATCACCTTTAGCGATCTGGTCCACAGCCTGACCCTCCAAGCTGTCGTCATACAAGGTGATAGGTTTCGCGATCTTTTTAAAGACATTGTCCTGTACGGCGAAGAACTTCTCGGGTATCCACTCGGTCACAGTAGACTGCGGTACCCAGCCCCCGACTGTACGGACCTGGGAGGTCTTGGTATCCCGGGCACTGCCCTCGACGTAGGCCCAGTCCCCCCGGATAGTGTAGAGCGTGACCTTGTCGTACTTCATGAATTGCTCGAGATAAGGGGTATTGGTCGTGACTCCCTGCTCCAGCAGGGCTGGAGTGAGGTCGTAGATGCGGACGTTGTTGGTATTGATATACATGCTGCGGGGTGAGGATTTGTCTACCTTTATCTGTGTGGCCAGGACAGGCCGGGGCTGCTCGGTACCAGGCCGGGCACTGGATTGAGTACAGGCCGTCAGGGCCAGGAGGATTAAGACGGGGAGAGCTGCTTTCATAGGGGATTCCTTAGCTAAGAATAATGCTATTGTAATTGGTTTCAGGGAGAAGTTCAAGAATGGGGTGTTTTTAAAAAACAACTGATTTGAATGGATTTTTTATTTATTTTATTTTAGGCAGGCCCAGGTCTTTGCAGATCTTATTAGCCAGGAGATCTTTTATTTCAGAATGGCGGGGAATTGAGGATCTCATGTTCTTTTCAGGATTGATCCACCAGGAGTGATTGCCTCCTTCTCTCAGTAGATGGCAGCCCTTGCTGCTTAGGTATTTGATAAGGGCAGTCCTTTTCATACGGCTATGATTTCTTCGGTGTATACTTCTCCGGCTTCTGCCAGAGCATCCTGCTTGTTAAGGTCCAGAGCTTCCCTGAGAGTGGTCTGTAGTGAAGCCAGCAATTCTTCTTTAGACTTCTCCTGGCAATTCACGCCGGGAATCTCTTCTATCCAGCCCAGCCACCAGTCATCCTGTTTTACCACCACTGCAGTGTAATTCATTTTTACCTCCCGGGCTAATCTTCAGTTTTATTATAGCAATATTAGGGGATTTATTCAAATCGAGACTGTAAAACAAAGAATCATTATTGACTCCACATAGAGATGAAATGGCTTCTCTTTGCGCCCGGAGCCTGCACCCCTGAGGTGAGACCGGCCTCTGCATCGCTTTTTTAGATATTTTTATGCTTCTGATATACAATTAAAAATCGCAGGGAATGAGCAAGGGATTTACCTGATTAGGGGTGATTCCAGGGCAGAGTTTATACTTTATCTCAATAGAGGAGCAATATCTATGGAAATGAAACAGGACAGAAATGAAGAAGTGATTCAGTATAAACAAAAGCTGGGCCTGTTGATGTTTTTGATCTATGTGACGGCATATAGCGGTTTTGTGTTTATATCGGTTTTTAATGTGGAATTAATGGATATAGTGATGATTTTCGGCCTGAACCTGGCGGTTTTTTACGGACTGGGGATCATCGTGTTTGCTTTGATCCTGGCAGTTATTTATAGTGTGCTCTGTAAACGCAAGGAAAGGCTACTGCTGGGCAGCCCTAAGGAAGAAAGTGGAAAAGGGAAGGGAGTTTAAATATGTTAGCCATTTTTATTTTTACAGGCTTTGTGGGATTGATCTTCTGGCTGTCCTGGTTCTTTGGTAAAAAAGCCAGTTCTGCGGATGGATTTTTTGTGGCGGGCGGAGAGATTCACTGGGGAGTAAATGGTATTGCTCTGACTGGAGGCTATCTGTCTGCAGCTTCCTTCCTGGGTATATGCGGTATGATCGCTTTCAAGGGATTCGACGGCTTTTTATATTCTATCGGTTTTTTATCAGGCTGGATCGTAGCGCTTTTTGTAGTAGCCGAGCCCTTACGCAAGCTGGGTAAGTATACCCTGGCTGATGCCCTGGGTGCCCGTTTTAAGTCCAAAAACATACACCTGGCAGCCAGTATCAGTACTCTGGTCATTTGTCTGTGTTATCTGGTACCCCAGATGGTAGGGGCGGGTGTACTGATTGAGCCCTTACTGGGAATTGCGCATCACTGGGGGGTCATTATCGTAGGTGCGGTGGTTATTATTGTAGTCATGAGTGCGGGGATGTCGTCTACTACTTATGTCCAGTTCATCAAGGCCAGTATGCTTATTGTTTTCTCCCTGGTGCTGGTGATCGCTATCCTGGTAAAAGGGGTGGATACCAAAACAGATACCCGGAATACCACCGGTGTCCAGGTGTCTCCCTACACATTCCAGACCCTGGACCTGGTAAAGGCCGGGGGGAATATTGACTGGAAAAAGACACTGAATGATGAGAGTTATCAGTATGAAGCCAGTATCAGCACCAGACAGGATCAAAGGGAGCAGCACTGGGTACTTCTGAAAAAACGGATTCCTCTGGGGCAGGAATCAGGAGATAAGGCACAGATCCTGAGCCGGGGCCAGACCCTGAGTGTAGACCTTGATTACAATAAGCTGCAGATCATCACAGAAAAAGGAAGAAAATATATAGTCGTGGATACCTGGTGGGAACTCACCGAAGACAAAGGAAAGGCCGTATTGATCGAACTGCAGGATATGACTGTGGATACGGATGGCCGGCCCCTGATTAATGGCCTGCCCTCATCCCCGGAAAACCGTCTCCTGACCATGGGGGGAATACGGGCCATTGGCTCACGGACCGGGGAGACTGCGGGGAAAAAACCAGTGGGTGCCATGAAATTCCTGGCTCTGTTTGCAGACCCGGATACAGAGCTAAACCTGCCTGTAAAAACCGTAATAGAATACGAAAACCGTAAAATCACTCTCTTCAGCCACGATGTGGTAAAAGGGAACCTCTTAATGCGTCCGGGCCGTCATTTTGACCTGTCAAAAAAGGACCCCTGGGGAAGGCTGAATTTTATTTCCCTGATGCTGGCCCTGCTGTTTGGTACGGCTGCCCTGCCTCATGTGCTGATCCGCTATTATACCGTAAAAGACTCCACCGCCGCCCGAAAGTCCACTATTGTAGCTATCTCTGCTATCGGGATATTCTATATCCTGACTATGTTTCTGGGCCTGGGGGCCATCGGCCACGGCGGGTTAAATCCCCTGTCGGATAA
Organism: uncultured Brevinematales bacterium; assembly: GCA_964537555.1. GTDB lineage: Bacteria > Spirochaetota > Brevinematia > Brevinematales > CAYRWR01 > CAYRWR01. Next base: position 55,184 of record CAZIAD010000011.1, on the reverse strand, counting down.
TATGTCGGCTCCCCTTCTGGCCCGGGCTATGGGAGAGGTCTTCTTTGCCATCATCACCGCCCTGGCCTTTGCCACGGTATTAGGGACAGTGGCCGGATTGATAATCGCTGCCTCCGGTGCAGTGGCCAATGACTTTATGGACAAGTTCCTTAAGCTAAAAATGAAAGACAGTACAAAAGTCCTGGCCGGTAGGATCACCGCTTTAGTGGTGGGCATTATATCCATTGTCTTAGGTATTGTTTTCAAGGGAGTCAATGTAGGCTTCCTGGTAGGATGGGCCTTTGCGGTAGCCGCTTCTGCGAATTTCCCGGCTATCATCATGGTCCTGTTCTGGAAAAAGGCCACCTCACAAGGGATCGTGGCATCTATTATTGTGGGAGTGATCGTGTCACTGGGCATAATCCTTATGGGCCCGGATATGTTTGCCAAATACGGATTGGCCCGGGAATCAGCCTGGATCCCCCTTAACCAGCCCGCCCTTTTCTCCATGCCCATCAGCTTCCTAACCCTGGTGTTTGTGTCACTGGCCACTCAAAAGAAAAAGTCAGACTGAAGCAGATTATGGTGACCCTGTCCTTTTCATCATCTCTCTAATCCGGAGCTTTGGCTCCGGATTAGAGGAGTATGGCCTTATGGGGGGTATAGGCAAACATACAATGCTAATATACCAGTCTCCCCCAAATCCTTTCCTCACATGCCTTGCAATATTCTCTCTCTATGATACACTTTATTTAATGCTTAAAGATAATATTCTTCTGATCACAATAGAGAGAGGTATCAAATGGCAGACAACAACATCCTGGAACAGAGCCTGGACCAGCTGGAACGGCACAGCTGGGGGGAGTGTCAGGGAGAGCCCACTTTAGTCCTGGAGTGTAACCGGCTCCGGCACATTCCTTTAAAGGAACTGACCCCGGCTGACCTGTCGGTGATGATAGCCCAGTTTATCGGCCTGGACTACCTCATACCCCTGGCCTTAAAAGTTCTAGACTCAGAGCCCCTCTTACAGGCGGGTGATTTTCCGGGGGATCTGCTGGAAAATGTGATGGCTATAGATCTCACATACTGGGAGGATCATCCTGAGCAGGGCAGGCTGATAAGGGATATAGTCACAGGCATAGACCTGGACCATTTGACAGACATGCGCATGAGGAAGCTTATTGGGGAGTTCCTTTGATTTTTAAAATCCGGGATTTCTGTGTCATACTGAGAAAAATCAGGCTAAAATCACTAAATTGGGGATAAAAATGAAAAAATTAATTGTATTTCTGGCTATTATGCTGTTTTCAGCAGGCATGGTCTTTGCTGATTTCGGGGTGATAGGCTTTTCTCCTGATGGAAAGTACTGTGCCTTTACTTACAGTGAGTTTGGAAATGGAGAGGTCTTTTTCCAGAGGACGGTCCGTATAGTGGATGTAGAGGCCAATGATTTTGTGGATGCTGAGCTCACAGACTCGATCAGCCGGGACGAAGCCCGCAAAGGCATTGAAGAAGAGGGTGCCACCGAATATGATGCTGCCTATCGCGTACTGGGTGATAAAATGGATCTGAGGGTGAGTTCATTACTGAAAAAATACCAGATCTCCTTTGATGCTCAGGGAGAGATACTGTATAGAAATGACCTGGACCTCAGCATAGGGACTATATCGCAGGCCTTAAAAAAAAGAGTGCTGAAAGCAGGCTTTACTGTAGAAAAAGAAGATGGGCTAAAGAAAGACTATACCTTAATACTGGAAGAGCGGAAGGTACCTCTTTACTATGATGGACAAAGGATGTTCACCCTGAAGCTGTCCCGCAAGGGTAAGACCAAGATCCTGCAGGAGGACAGACAACTCCCCAAATCCCGGCAGGACCCTATAGCCTATTCTCTGTCCCGGGTCTATTATTATAATGGAATGCTGGCTGTGATCCTGGAGAGCGTGATCGGTTTTGACGGAATCAATGGCCGGGATTACAAGATCCGCCCTCTCATCGTAACCGGTGATTTCAAGGTCAAAAAATGAGATTTATCCTGGGCCTCATCTTTATTTTCAGCTCGGTGATGCTGCATGCCAAATACACTTTTCTGGGTTTTTCAGAGGATGGAAAGTATTGTGCCTACACCTGGGAGGACTTTAATGCCCGTCAGGACTATGAGCTGGAGTGCCGGGTCCTGGACGTGGAGGCTAACCAGTATGCCGGAGAAAAACTCCGGGTAAAGATCAATGTATGGCAGATCATGAAGGCTGCGGTAGACTCATCACCGGACCAGTTCGGTATGGGGCCGGTACTGGCCCACCGGGCCCTGGACCGGGAGATCGAAGGCTTGTTACAGCAGTTTAATATACGTTCAGGAAATATCGGAGACCGGGCCTTTTACTTCAGCCTGGAGGGAAAACCCCTGCGCTTGATAGACCAGCTCAAGATCCTGTCCACTGACTTCAAGGTAGAAAAAGAATCAGGTACGATCAGGACCTATACCCTTAATCTGGAAGAGCGTTGGGCCTATTCGGACCGAAATGAAACAGGTGACCCCCGCATTTTTACCCTCAGTCTGAGTCGTAACAATAATTCCAAGATCCTGCAGCAGGACAAGCGTCTCAATGCCTATCGTAAAGATCCTCTGGCTTATAGTATTTCTTCCATATACGTCTATCAGGGCAGGCTGGCGGTTTTCCTGGAAAGTGTCACCCTGGAATCTGATACCCCGGCACCATTACTGAGGATCATTCCTGTGACCGGTGATTTTAAGAAAGACGATTAGAATCCGGCCATTTCCAGAAGTTTTATAGAATAAATCTTTTATTTTTTTTCAAACTGCATGGCTGAGCTTTATTGACCTTTGGCAGATATGATATATAATATGGTATCCCTTTGGAGGAGTATATTAATGGAAATCAAGACACTACAGGATTATGTAGAGCAGATAGGCATCTTTGGGGCCAGGACTGCTTCACAGATGAAATTATCCGGTGATGAATATACAGAGTACTCCTTTTTAGAGCTGCAGAAAAATGCCAAAGCCGTGGCTGCCTATCTGGAGAAAAAGAAACACCTGGGCAAAGGAGCTATGGCTGCCATTTTATCTGAAAACCGTCCTGAATGGTTTATGTCTTATCTGGGCATCATCTACAATGGGATCTGGGCGGTACCTCTGGACGCCCGTCTCACCGACAGGGAGGTCAAGAATCTGGTCCTGGACAGCGGGGTCCGTGTCATTTTCCTGTCCCGGGCTTTGTATGAAAGCATTCAGGATGTGCCCGAAGTCATGAATCATATCTCTGAATTCATCGTCTTTGATCCCACTCCCGAAATGCTGAAGAAGAGAAAGATAGTGTCATTTGAATCTGTCCTGGAAGCCGGCTACAAGCTGGATCTGAAAAAGACGACTGTCAAAGGTGAAGACGTAGCATCCCTCATTTATACCTCAGGTACCACCGGCAAGCCCAAAGGGGTTTTGCTGACCCATGCTAATTTCTCCCATCAGGTAAATGTCATACCGATTTGCCTGCCTTTTGATGACAGGGACACTACATTGTCCTTACTGCCCCTGCACCATACTTTTGAGTTTAGTATAGAGCTCGCTCTCATGAGTAAGGGAGTCAGTGTGACCTACGCAGAGAGCATGAAGCCTAACAAGATGCTGGCCAATATCTCAGAGACCAATGTCACCCTCATGGTGGGAGTGCCTCTACTCTTTGAAAAGGTCTATGACGGCATTATGAGAAAGATCCGTACTATGCCCTTCCCGGTGAAGCAGATCATTATGGGCTTATACCACACTGTTGCATTTCTGAACCAGTTTAATGACAATCGCTCCGGAAAGAAGGTATTTGGTTTTATCCGTAAAAAAGCCAATCTGAATAAGATCAGGTTTATGGTATCAGGGGCTGCCCCCCTGAATCAGAAAGTGAGTAAGGGTTACGCTACTCTGGGACTGACCCTGCTCAATGGATACGGTCTCACTGAGACGGCCCCGGTCATCTCCTGTAACCGGATGGATCAGAAGGTTAAAAATGAGAGTGTGGGCCCCATCTTCCCTCAGGTGGAAGTAAAGATCGACAGGCCGGATGAACTGGGTAATGGTGAGATCCTGGTCAAAGGCCCTAATGTGATGAAAGGCTATTTTAACAATAAAAAAGCTACCAATGAGATGATAGATAAATCCGGGTGGCTCCATACCGGTGATATAGGCACATTAGATCATGATGGATATCTCTATATTACGGGACGCTCCAAGAACATGATAGTCACACCCGGGGGCAAGAATGTCTACCCGGAGGAGATCGAAGAGTACATAGATAATGATGAGGGCGTATTGGAATCTCTGGTTCTGGGTGTGGCAGAAGGTGACCATTCCAAAGGAGAAAATATTTACGCCTATGTGGTTCCCAACTATGAATACTTTGATCAGCTGGCATCACTCAAGGGATTTAAGAATACAGAAGAAAATATCGCAGCATATATAGAAAGGCATTTAAAAGAAGTAAACAAACATCTTCAGGATTATAAAAAGATCCGGGGCCATCGTATCCGTGTGGAAGAGTTCCCGAAGACTTCTACCAAGAAGATCAAACGTTACCTCTTTTCCGGTGCAGATTTTAACAATTCGTAAACGGGATTAGATCTAAAGGGAGGGGAGTGAAGGATGATACCACTTTCGCTGAAATTTTTAGGGATCAAGATTTCCCGCCTGAACCGGGAAGAGCTGAAAGAATATCTCATTCAGACCCTGTATGAAAAAAGTAAGTTCAGAGTCATAGTCCTGGATGAAAAGAAGCTGTTTTTTGCTTTATTTGACCAGGAACTCAGGACTTCAATCAACCGCTGTGAAGTAGTGCTGTGTGGTTCCGGAACGGTAGCCTGGGCTGCCCGGGTATTGACCGGGGAAACCGTGCCTGTCATCATCCCGGTAACTCTGTTTCTGGATATCATGAGGGTATCTGATGAAATGGGTTATAGCTTTTATCTGTATGGAGCCAACAAATCAGCCAACCTGGAGGCGGCCAAACGGGTCAGGAAATCATTTCCTCATGCCCGTCTGGTAGGGGCCTATCATTCCCATATCAAAGATAAAGAGAAAAGAGATGTACTGACAGCCATTAGAAAGAGCAGTCCTCAGATCTTCTTCTGCAACCTGAAAGGGGGAGCTGTTCAGGAAAAGTGGCTGGACCAGAATAAAGAGACCTTTTCTGATTCCATCATTGTGGGGGTGGATCATGCATTTGAAGTGGTCTCCGGAAAGAAAAAGATGCCGCCTATAGGGGTACAAAAAAAAGGCTGGAATGGCCTGTATACCAGCCTGACCCAGCCCTGGAATGTAGCCCGCTTTTTCAGGCTGTTCACTATCTTTGTGGTGACCCTTTATCGCAAAATATTTAAAAAGGAAAAGATGTACTGATATGCTCCCCATTATAGAGACTGTAAGCTATAAACAAGGTGTGCTTTCCATTATTGATCAGCGCATCTTGCCGGCCCAATACCAGAGGCTCACCCTTAAAAATGAGAAGGAAGTCTTTGAAGCCATACAGAGCCTCGCGGTAAGAGGCGCACCTGCCATCGGAATCTGTGCCGCCTATGGGGTCGCACTGAGTGCATCTGCGTATTCCAGTGTACTGAGCGGGCCGGATTTAAGGAAAAAAGTCCTGGAAGTATGTGATTACCTCAGTAGCAGCCGGCCTACAGCAGTCAACCTGTTCTATGCCCTGGAAAAATGCAGGCAGTGTATTAACGCGAATCCGGATGAAGGCCTGGTGTCTGCCCTGGAAAGTCTGGCCCGAGACATTCATAAGAGTGACCTGGCCCATAGCGCTGCCATGGCGGCCTCTGCAGAGCACATTCTAGCTCAGGGTTCTCGGGTGCTGACCCACTGCAATACCGGAGCCCTGGCTACGGGCGGAGGCGGGACTGCCCTGGGGCTGATCTTTGCCGGCTTTGAACAGGGCCTGGTCAGCCGGGTATGGGTCGATGAGACCCGGCCTCTGCTGCAGGGGGCCAGGCTTACAGCCTGGGAGCTGGGCCAGAAGGGAGTGCCCTACACCCTTATCTGCGATAATATGGCGGCCATGCTGATGGCCCGGGGAGAAGTGGATAGTGTGATAGTGGGTGCGGACCGGATTGCAGCCAATGGAGACTTTGCCAACAAGATCGGGACCTACAGCCTGGCAGTGCTGGCTCAATACCACCATATACCCTTTTATACGGTGGCCCCGTCCAGCACCTTTGACCTGGATACAAAACAGGGTGCCGATATCCTTATAGAGGAAAGACAGGAGCAGGAAGTAAAAGGCTATCAGGAGATGACCTGGGCTCCCCGGGATGCGGCTGTGTTTAATCCGGCCTTTGATGTGACACCAGCAGTACTGCTGAGCGGAATAGTCTGCGAAAAGGGCCTTATTACTCCTCCCTTTAAAGAAAATATAATAAAATTAGTGGGAACAGTTTAATGGCAATATTCAGTAAAAAACCCCGACAGCTGAGCCTGGGAATCATAGTAGGGCAGGCTTATGATAGCTTTTTGTCCCTGGATGAGTATACCGACCATTATCTGTTGCCCTATTCACCGCGTTTCAGAAACATAGATTTTGCAGTAGCCAGCCTGTCCACCATAGGAGTGGAACACATCATCGTGTTTGCGGAAAAAGATAAAGAATTTATCAATGGCTACCTGGTGAAGGGTTGGCCTTATCTGAATTTTCATGTATTTGACCATATAGACCTGCAGCATACATTTATGGAGTTCTTTCAGGAATATGTGCATGAACATTCGGTGGAACTGATTACCCTGATCCACGGGGACTATCCGGTATGGTTTGATATGAACCCTCTGCTGGACAAGCTGGGCAAGGAGAATATTCAGGCGGTCCGGGCCAGGACTCTGCACGGGGATATTTACCCTGCCATGGTCATGGATAGAAACCAGTTTGTACGCCGCTTTAAGGGAGTCTGGATGGAGCAGGGCTTTCATCTGGCCATCGATCAGGTAGTGGAGCAGCAGCAGCTCCCCAGCAGGGAGGTACATGGTATCTTTCTGCCTCTGTATTCCATAGAACAGTATTATAACAAGCATATAGATATGCTGGATGATTATCTGTTTTTGGATACTTATAACAGTCATGTCCCGGTAAAAAGCTCAATGTCTATGAATAATTTTGCTACGTTTCAAAGGCATTCTCACATCAAGAATACTATCATCGGTGAGGGAGCCGAGGTCTCGGGTGATGTAGAAGACTCGGTAATCTTCTCTGATGTGATAGTGGACAGAGGGGCCTATATCCGCAACTCTATCATCCTGCCCGGCAATCATATTGCCAAAGGCGCCCGAATCATCAACACTATCCTTGACGAGTTTTCCGGGGACAACACACTGCCTAACATAGAAGCAGATGCAGAGATCGGTAAGCAAAGCAGTAGTACTGTCAATAAAAAACTGAGTCAGCTTAATTTCGGGGTCAGTCTCATTGGAAAAGATGTCATTATACCGGCCCATTACAAGATCGGTGCCAATTGTTATATCGATAGTTTTACCCCTTTAAAACAGATCAGGGATAAGAAGAGCCTTAAAGACGGGGAATCCATTATTCTCATGCCTGAAAGTGTGTAGGGCATAAATATGGATGACCGAAACAGATTTATGCTGCAGGGCCGTCTGGCCAGGCGGGGTTATGACTGGTGGTGGCACAGCCTGGTAGCAGAACATGCCCGTACCGGGGAAAAGAAACCTTTTTTCTTTGAATATTTTATGATCAATCCTGCTGTATCTCCCTCCACTGTGGTATTTGGGGAACAGGGGCAGAACAGGCCCGCTTATGCCATGATAAAAGGCGGAACCTGGGGCAAGGACGCGGCTCAGCTGCACCGATTTTATCCTACAGAAGAAGCCTGTATCCATCCCAGCCGCCTCGAATTCAGTGTAGGGCCTCAGTCCTGCAGTGAGTTTTCCCTGAGGGGGGAGATAGAGGTGAGGCCACAGGACCTGAAAAAACATCCGGAGTGGATGTGTGAAAGCGGCAGCCTGAGCTGGGACCTCACAGTAGATAAAAAGTTATGCTATAATGTAGGTTATGGCGCCTCTCCTCTGGCACGCATACTCCATGCTTTTGAGATGTACTGGCATGTGCAGGGGATGCTCTCGGAGTATTCGGGGAAGATTTCCTGGAATGGTGAAGAATATATTGTGAGGCCCGGGAGCAGCAGCGGCTACCAGGATAAAAACTGGGGAGCTGACTTTACCAATCCCTGGATATGGCTGAACTGTAATACCCTGAGATACAAGGGGAGCTCCGGCCTCTTACAGAATAGCAGCCTGGACGTGGGGGGCGGCCGGCCTCGGGTATTTGGCCACGGCCTGGATCAAAAAATACTGGTGGCATTCTTTCTGGAAGGAAAACTCTATGAGTTTAACTTCTCCCGCTTCTGGATCAGAAATCAGCAAAGCTTTCATTGTCGACGAGATGATAAAAACATGTATTGGGATATCGATGTAAGTAATGCCCGTCATCGCCTTAAGCTTGAGTTTTTCTGCCCCCTGGACACTATGTTAAAAGTCAATTATGAAAACCCGGACGGTTATAAGCATCATACTGAATTGTGGAACGGCGGCCTGGCCCGGGGGGAGATCAGCCTTTTTGAAAAGTGTAAACAGGGCTGGCAGCTGATAGCGGAGCTGGAAGGTGAATATGGCGGCTGCGAATACGGAGAGTTTTGAGACTTCTGCGTCCAGGATTAGAATAAACAGTAAAACATTAATTTAAAATAGAGGGAGGAGATTATGGACTGTTCAACTGTGATGTCGATTCTGATCGACAAGAGAACCGAAGCGGCGGTGCGTGTTCAGGAGATATTGACCAAATACGGCTGTTCCATTCATGCCAGATTCGGACTGCATGAGGCTGGGGGAGCCAGCTGTGAAGAAGAAGGCCTGATCATACTATATCTTTGTGATAAAGAAGCGGTCATACAGGAACTGGAATCCAGCCTGAGGGTGGTTAAGGGCGTGACTGTCCGCCAGATGAAGATACGTTGACAGGAAGATAGTCTCAGCAATATACACAGGTGCAGATATATTGAGGCCAGTAATCATTATTTTTAAGACGATTTTCTTGTACGAAATCAGCCATTGATGGGTTCCTGATACCATCCGCATTGTCAAAACATATCCGATATTTATAACACATTTATAAATATATACGTCTTAACATACCATTTCTAAAAAAGCATACAGAAACAGAAGGGTGGTGTTTAATCTGTTTTTAGCTGCTTTGACACTGCACTCTCTTGACATAAACTGTGCGTTCCCTTACAATAAATAGCCCTTTTATTTATCCATAAGTAGAGGAAGGGAATGGTAATTAAAAAAGCAATTATTATTCAATCTGATAAGACTATACTATTAGATACTCACTCCACGTTCTTTGACGAAGTGAGAAAACGGATTGTGACATTTTCTGAATTAGTAAAAACTCCTGAACACATGCATTCATACCGCATTACTCCTATTTCATTATGGAATGCTGCGGCAAATGGAGTCTCTCTGGAGCATATCCTGTCAGTACTGGATATGTATAAAAAATACGACATCCCCAACAATGTGACTGAATATATCAAGCGGCATTACCTGGCCTATGGGCAGGTTATCCTGGATAAGATGGATGAAGACCACCTGCGCCTGGAAGTAAAGAATAAAAAGCTGGCTGAAAAGATCAAAAAGTATACCGCCAAATATACTGTCGAAGAATCCGAGACCACATTTATTGTGCCACGGGAACATAGAGGAAACCTCAAGGCAGACCTCATCAAGCACCTGGTGCCCATACAGGATCTGGCGGGATATGATACCGGTAATAAGCTGGAATTTCAGACCAGAGCCAGGACTCTGACTGGCAAGGATTTTGCCCTGCGTTACTATCAGTCCGAAGCGGCCTACTCCTTTTCCATGTGGAAAGAAGGTTCGGGGGTGATTGTATTACCCTGCGGTGCAGGCAAGACTATCGTAGGCCTGGGGGTCATGAATGCCATCCAGGAATACACCCTTATCATTACCTCCAGTGTGGACTCTGTGAAGCAATGGCGCCAGGAGATACTGGACAAGACCACTCTGACCGAAGACCAGGTGGGGGAATACACCGGGGAAAACAAGGCCATCTGTCCGGTTACCATCACTACCTATAATATGCTGATCTACCGCAAATCCGGAGACACCAGCTTCAGAAATATGGATATCTTTACCCGTCAGAACTGGGGCCTGATCATCTATGATGAGGTACATATTCTACCTGCACCTATCTTCCGTATGACTACCGCTATTCAGAGCAAACGCCGCCTGGGACTCACTGCTACCCTGGTCAGAGAGGACAATCTGGAGACAGAAGTGTTTACCCTGATCGGCCCCAAGGTCTATGAATATGCCTGGAAGACCCTGGAAAAAGAAGGCTGGATCTCACAGGCCTTCTGCTATGAGATCAGAGTACCTCTCTCTCCCATTCAGATGGAAGCCTACCGCAATACCGGGAACCGTATTAAGTTTCGCATTGCCAGCGAAAACGCGGCTAAAATAGGCCTGGTAAAAAAACTGATCAAAAAGCATAAGAACAATCATATATTGATCATCGGGCATTACCTGGACCAGCTTAAGGAGATCGCCCACCGCCTGCAGTGCCCCCTCATTACCGGGAATACTCCCAACCAGGAACGGGCTGTGATTTTTGATGACTTTCGTCAGGGCAGGATCAACATACTGGTCATATCCAAGGTGGGGAATTTTTCTATAGATCTGCCTGATGCTGACGTGGCCATTCAGATATCCGGGGTGTTCGGGTCGCGTCAGGAAGAAGCACAGAGGCTGGGCCGGATTTTACGTCCCAACTCAGAGCACTCATTCTTTTATGCCCTGGTTTCCCGGGATACAGTAGAAGAAGATTTTTCCAGGAAGAGGCAGATGTTCCTTCTGGAACAGGGTTATAAATATAATATAATTGATTATTTAAAAGAAGATCTGGAAATTAAGGAAGTAAAAGCAGAAGTCATGGGTCTGGCCGGATTATAAAATGTATTGGAGTGATTTATGTTGAAGGGTAGCGGAGAATCATTGACGATTTCTAACGGAGCAGTTCTGGACTGGATGATAAATGAAGAGCCTAATCTGGTCAAGAAGATCGTAGGACATTTTCTGGACACAGAGGTAGAGGTGTCATTTGACAGTGAAGAGAATGAAGAACGCCTGAGGCAGGTCTCAGATTATGTGGTCTCAAACTGGGAAATGATTTATGACACACTGGATGAGAATGAAAAACTGTTGCTGTATATCATGGATAACAGCTTTGGCTGGATAGTATATGATGAAGTAGATTCTACCATAAATATCATCTCCCATGTATTCCGGGTAAAGTATAAAGAACTGAGAAAAGCAGTGGATACTTTACTGGAAAAGTTTCTGATCTATAAATACGAGCGCCTCAAAAGATACAATCTCCTGTTTTCCCCCCCCATTTTTTTAAAACAGATCGCCTCCCGCTTACGGGAAGATATAGATTTTGAGCACGATGAAGGGGTGCAGGACATTCAGGAAAGCCTGCCTACCGATCAGTATATCGGGCTGTTGTCCGGCCTTATTTCCTATGTGGTCACCTATTCCCCCCGCAGTTCGGAGACCAATGAGATCCATAAGATAGATTTTGTAAAAATGGTGGACCTGTTTTCGGACTTTGCACCCCGGGAGAGAATAGAGCAGATCATTAAGAAATTTTCCCGTTTTGGCTTCTTTGAAAAGCTGAATAACCGTATCGTCATAAACCGCAGCATCATGGAAAAAATCCTGTCTTTATCTGTGAACGAGCAGCTGTTTATCGTGTTCCTGTTTGATTTTATGGATAAATTTGATTTTAAAAAGAGCTATTTTATGACCCTCAAGATCCTGGCCAATCAGGCTGCCGGTATTTCTCTGAGGGAGCTGTTTTATTATTATCTTAATAACGAGGTCTATCTCCTGCTTAAAAATGAAGCCAAGAACCTCAGGGTATTATTGCAGCAGGAAGAATTAAAATTCACCTTTTTCCTGAAGACCCTGGAGACTGAAAATATAGTGGCCATAAAACGGAAAAGAGAAGGGATGATTTCTATTGCTACAGACGCGGTAATCATGAATGAACCGCACACCTCTTTACTGAATAACATGGATTTTGATGAGAGGTTTTGCGAACAGAAATTTATTGTCGAAGCCAATTATGAAGTAATAGTGGAGCCCTATTTACGGCCAGACATATTATTTAAACTAGCCCTCATGGTGGAACCGGTCACGATTCAGACCATTTCTATCTTTAAGATCACCAAGGAGTCTATTTATAGAGCTTTTGCCTATGGTATAGATAAAAATGAAATACTGGAATTTCTGAGAGAGCACAGCCGGCACGACCTGCCTGATAATGTGGTCGGAGGAATAGAAAACTTCATAAACAACCTGGATATCAAAAACATGAAAGAATACAGCATCATACAGGTGGGCAGCCAGGATTCTATTCAGATAAAAGACAACTTTAAAAACAAGGTAATCGAAGTGGAGCCTCATACTTTCCTGGTCTTTGATGCGGATACCGCCAAAGAGATAAAGCAATTCTGTGAAAGAAAATCGATATCCATGAAAAAAATAGAGGATTTTCTGGATGGGGAAAATTTCTTTTATAAAATGCATGAGACCGCTCTGGTACAGAACATTAAACACCTGCATTCCCTGAAAGAATTTTTTGATTTTTACGGATCTTCTCTGGTGGGGACCAAGGTAAAAATTGATAACCAGATTTAAGATTTAAAGTGAAAAAAAAGCATCTTTGAGTTGTATTTTATGGGGTTCTTCGCTATAATATTTTATACAAATAAGCAGAGTCCGGGAGGATGGCATGAAGCTGGTCGAGCTATTAAAGCCTGAATATGTTAAAATCGGTTTAAACGGAAAGAATAAAGATGAGATCATGATGGAACTGGCGGAGTTCATATCTGCTACCCATCCTGGAATCGATAAAAAAGATGCCTATAAAGCTATCTCAGAACGTGAGAAAAAAGGCTCCACCGGAGTGGGTAATGGCCTGGCCATTCCTCATGGGCGCAGCCCCAGAGTGGATGGTATGCACCTGGTTGTGGTCTTCGACAAAGAAGGCAAAGACTTTGATGCTTATGACAAGCAGCCCTCTACCATATTCTTTACGGCTATAGCGTCTGATGAATACAGCCCTCATGAGCAGCTGGAAGTGCTGCGCATTATAGCTGAAATGTATGAAAAGACTGATCTGTCCAGCGCCGTAAACAAAGTCAGCTCCAGTAAGGCATTTTACGACCTTTTATTACAAAAAGAAGAGGAAATATCTTAGAATAATGGCAGGAAAAACACCCGCGCCTCGCAGGAGACGTAGAAAAAAAAGCGGCAAGTATACCCCTCTGATCTGGATTTTAACCGGTGCACTTATCGCTTTTTTTATTTCCTACACCGCTTCCAATAGAGGCAGTGGCGGTTTTAATAAGCTGCTCAATCGTACCAACTCCACTAAGCTGTTTGATAAGCACCCCATTGAAAAAATAGCATCCAATTTCACCAAAAAAAATGATACTCCCCCGGCTCAGGTGAAAAATGACCCGCCTGCAGTCACAGGGAGCAGCAAAGTAAAGATCTTTATGGCCCGGCAGGAGGAAGAGGGAGTGCGGCTGGTGCCGCTAGAGATCAGCATTGCCAGCCCCGACAAGCCCCTCAGCCAGACTTTGGAAATTCTGCTCACTTATCCTACAAAGGGAGACCTGTTTAATCTTATTCCCTATAATAGCCGGATATTGAAGATATATGTTAAGGACCGTATTGCACACATACACCTCAGTACAGAGTTTGAATTTAATTCTTACGGCAGGCTGGGTTACCAGGTACAGATATATCAGATCGTTTATACTGCGGCGCAGTTCAGTACTATTGATGCGGTGTATTTTTATACCGGGGAAAAAGCCCTCAAATATCTGGGCGGGGACGGCACTATCATTAATAATCCGGTATATCCATTCAGTTATTTGCCGACTTTCAATTAAATTCTTTACCTCATCAGTAATTGTGCTATAATATATGATAAAACTTTTTAATTAAGTCTTTTTAAAAATATAAAAAATGCCGATATATTATTTAAAGAAAGAACAGGGAATATTATGAAAAAGCTGATGCTGCTCTTTTCTTTGCTTGTCTCACTTAATATTGTCTATCCGCAGAGCCCTGAAGGGAAGCTGGAGTTCAAAAACGCTATGGAATTTTATAAACAGCAAAAGTTCCTCCTGTCTATCGGGTCCTTTAAAAAAGCCCTTTCTTTGGATTATAAGACCCCCGAAGTGTATTTTTACCTGGGAAATGCCCTGGTGGCCAGTCAGAGTTTTGAAAAAGGGGCCATGCACTATAAGATCGCCCTGGAAATGGATGTCAGTTCCGACCTGCAGTCAGTGCTGTTATTTAACCTGGGCAATTCCTATTACCATCTCCGGGATTACACCAATTCTATCAGGTATTTTGATGATGCCTATGCCGTGAACTCGTCCCGGGTAGAGAGCTTTTGGCTCAAGGGAATGGCCTATTACGAACTGAGGGACAAAGCCCTGACTATAGAATCATGGGAGAATTATCTGGCTCTGGCTCCTGGCGGGCCCCAGAGTGATAATATCAGAAGAGCCCTGGCCCTGTTAAAAGCGGAAGGCTTTCAGTTCCCGGAGGATCCATCTAAGAAAAATACTGAGCGTAAAAATGATATAGACCTGGTCAATATTGAAGGGGTGCTGGACAAAGTAGAACTGGAAGATAAAGGAAAAGCCGAAGACACAGAGTTAGAAGAATTAGAAATGTAAGGAGATCCAGATGCCCTCCAATGAAAAAGAAAAGAAGACAGTAAAGAAAAGTACCGGCAAGTCTGCATCTGCAACGTCAAGCCAGACTGGTAAAAAGGCACCGGCTAAGCCCGTCCGTCCTCAGGCTAATGCCTCAAAACCATCAACAAATGCTTCAGCCAAAACTACGGCTGGAAAGACTGCCCCCGGGCAAACTAGCAAAAGTGCTTCTAAACCACCTGCATCAGGCCCGTCAAGTAAAAAAAGCAGCAATAAGACTACTACAAAAAAAAGCCAGCCTGCACCAAAAAAAGCCCAGACATACACTAAACTTTCTCCTGCCAACAGCACTGCGGACAATGATAAGAAAAAGGCGAAGCGCAGAGGCCTGCTGTGGTTCCTGATCCTGCTGCTGGGGCTGGGCGTGGGGTCTGTGGGGATACTGTCCAATAACTCTATGGATAAGCTGATCCGTTCCGCTGAAGTGCTCATCGAAAATGGTTTTTTAGACAAAGCGATAGATAAGCTGACTCAGGCTTATGAAAAAGATCCCACTGACCCCCGTGTGAAAAACCTTATGGAAAGGGTGAAACAGCTGCAGGAGCAGCAGAAGGACGGCCAGCAGGGCAATACCACTATTATAGTCCAGAAGAATAACTCCAGTGAGATTGATAAAGGCAATAACACTACCATAAAGCAGCAGGATAAGAAACCGGATATAGTGGATCCCCTTAATGTCACAGACCCCAAAGAAAAAGCCCGGCAGCATATAGAAAATGGTAAAAAACTGGTCAGAAGCGGCTATTTTGATGATGCTATCAATGAGTTTGGGAAAGCCCGAAAACTGGACCGGGACAATGCTGATGCAGACAGTAATGATGCTCTGGCCAATTATTATAAAGGAAATACCGATAAAGCTCTGAAACTGAGCCGGGATGCCCTTCAGAAAGACCCCTATAATTCTACGGCCCACTATACCCAGGGAAAGATCTTTTATGACAAAGGCCTCAAGGAAGAAGCAGAAGAGTCTCTGAAACAGGCCATTAAAGGTGATTCCGACAATGCGGATGCTCATTATCTGCTGGGAGTACTGGCATACCTGAGAAAGGATTATACTACCGCTAAAAATGAATTTGAAAAATGTGTTTCCATAGATTCCAAACATGTCAAAGCCTACTATAATCTGGGATTATCTTACCAGAACCTGAACAATGACAATGCGGCGCTTCAAAGTTTCCAGAAGACCATAAACCTGGAGCCGGACCATGCCAAAGCCCTGGTCAATGCCGGCTTTATCTATTATGCCAACCGCAAATTTGACACAGCTGCCAAATTCCTGGAAAAAGCCGTGGCTTCGGACCCTAAAAACGATAAAGCTTATGTAAAACTGGGAAATACCTATGAAGAGCAGGGAAAATACAACAATGCCCTCAAGAGTTATGAAAAGGCCTACCAGCTCAATAGCAAGAATAATCTGGCCAGTTATAATTACGGCCGGATGCTGGCCCGTTATGGCAAGCATTCAGAGGCTATCCGCTATTACCAGGAATCTATTAGTATAAATGAGAACTTTTCTGATGCCCATGTAAACCTGGGTAATTCCTATTACGAGCTTAAGGACTATGATAATGCACAGAAAGCTTATAATAAAGCGATAAGCTATGACAGACAGGAAATAGATGCCTATTTAGGGCTGGGCTTGCTGTATCTGGATACCCAGAATTATGACCAGGCCCTGATAAACTTTAAACAGACCGTAAACTTAAATCCCAACTCTGATGTGGGCTACAAGGGCATGGGAGATGTGTACTCCAAGAGCGGCCTGGTGGATAGTGCTTTAGAGTCTTATGAAAAAGCCTTAAACATTAACCCCGGAGATCTCGATACTATGAATGAACTGGCGGGTATTTATTATAATCAGAAAGATTATGCTAATTCCTCCAAGTATTATAGTAAGGCCAAAAAACTGGGGGGCAATGACGCAGAAGTCTATTTCAGGCTGGGTGAAAGTTATGTAAAATTAAATCAGCTGGAAGACGCCAGGACTGTCTTCCAGGAATTAAAGAATAAGTTTCCGAAGTATAAAAATATGGAAAAGGTTGATAATTATCTGTCTCAATTATAGAATGAGATAGTATTTGTTCGATCCATAGGAGCTGGAATGATTGATATTATTATAATGGGTGTGGTTGTACTCATCGTGGTGGGATTAGGGGTCTTTTATCTCATGAAAGCCCTGGTCGTGCCTCACCAGCTGGACTCTATAAAAGCACTCATGGAATCCAATCGCTATGAAGAAGCCATAGAAGCGTTAAACTCTTTTATAAAAAATGATGAGCGCAATCCTCTGGCGCATCTTTATCTGGCTGAAGCATATTTTTATAGTAATAATATGGAAATGGCCATGGTAGAATACCGTCAGGTCCTGGCTATGGGCAAATTCAATAAGACAGCTACAGAAAAGGTGATTCATAAAAGGCTGGCTGAGATATTTACCCAGTTTGGCCAGCTGGAAGAAGCACAGAAGGAATATGTGATGCTATCCCGCCAGGATCCCAGTAATTATGAGCATGTCTACCAGATCGGTAAGCTGTTCTACGACAGGGGAATGAAAGAGCAGTCCCTGGCCTATCTGGATAAGGTGCTTAAGCTATCCCGGAACCATGCCCCTACTCATTTTTTGATCGGGAAGATATTTTACGAAATGAACCGTCCCAATGAAGCTCTCACTTCCTTTACCAATGCCTTACAGCTTGATAATAAAAATTCTGAAGCCCATTACTATCTCGGAATGATACTCAAAGCGATGGGGAATTTCGGCAAAGCCCTGCAGTCTTTCGATGAATCAGAAAAAGTACGTGATACTCAGCTGAAGGTAAAATCGATTTACCAGAAAGGTATCTGTAAAAAAGAGATGGGTGAACTGGAAAGCGCCATCGCAGACTTTGAAAGAGCCCTGAAATATGCTGCTACAGAGACCAATACCAGTATAGCAGTACGCTATTCTCTGGGTAATGCCTATGAATCCCAGCGCAGACTCCTGGAAGCAGTAGAACAATGGGAAAAAGTAGCGCATATGCGTCCCAATTACCAGGAAGTGCAGGTAAAGCTCTCACAATATGAGGATCTGCGTATAGATGATAAGCTCAAAGACCTGCTTACTGCCACACCTACTACTTTCGAGTTTATCTGTCAGAAGCTGGTAGATGCCATGGGTTATGAAGCTGTGGAGAGTAAACTGGATGGTGATGACCATGTTCAGATCATCGCAGTAGAGCGAAGCCAGAAATGGCGAAACGTACGGGGCGGTAAGGTGATGATCGTGATATCCCGGGCTAATGATGATGTACATGAAGATGAGATCGCCCGTATGGTAGAAAGAATTAAAGCAATACATGGAATCCGGGTAGTAGTGGTCACTACCGGTAAGTTTACCCCGCAGGCCATACGGTACTCAGAAAACCGTCCTGTGGATCTCTATGACAGGCAGAAATTGTCAGCTGTCATGAAAAACATAAAGAATTAACTATGGCTAAAAAAGAAAAAGAACTGAAAAAAAAGACTCCCCGTAGAATACTGATATTTTTTATCAGTATTGTAGGGGTATTCACCATATACCAGTTTTTTGTGGGCAATCCATTTTTTGATGAATTCCCGCCTGCCTGGGTATATCTGATTTTTGAAGCAATAGCTGTACTGCTACTGATCAAAAATATTCGGGACAGTAAGCGGAACTCTCCGGAAGACTAGATCTCAAATTTCTTAGCATCATAGGCTTCTATCCTGTCTTTGCCCTGAAATTTAGCCCGGTACAGGGCTTTTTCGGCCATTTCCAGGATATCGATAGGGTCATTACTGTCTCCGGGGAAAGAAGAGACGCCCAGACTATACTTACACGTGAGAGACTTGTCATCGACCTTTACCGCACTTTGGTCCAGGACCAGTTTCAGGCGTTTGGCGAAATTCAAGGCCCCCTCTTTAGATGTTTCAGGCAGTATGATGATAAATTCATCCCCGCTATAGCGTGCCACTACATCTTCTATGCGGATATTGTCCTCCATGATACGGGCATGAGACCTTAACAGCTCATCACCGGCCAGAGGGCCAAAATTGTCATTGATGCTTTTAAAATCATCTATATCCATGATCAGGATGGAATACTCTTTCTGATAACGAATCGATCTTTTTGTCTCTTTCCACAGGTATTCACGCAGAAAACGATGGTTATAGATAGCGGTAAGCTCGTCAGTCATAATGTTGTAGTGACTGCTTTCATAGAGAAAGAGCTCTACCAGATAAGGGCTCTGATAAAGGCCCAGGTCGGAAAGAAAGTACTGCAGCATAGCTACTCTGAACGCCACCGGGCGAAGCAGTTGCTGTTCCAGTTTTTCTTTTAAGAGAGTGATCCTCTGCCAGTGCTGCCGCGACTCTTCATGACTGAATTTTATATGGCAGAGTATATCAAAGATCCTTTGATATACTTCATCTTCGTTTTTCTCTTCGTTTACCAGGTCCTGTATCCGGCTAAAAAACTCTTCTCTTCTTTCCAGATCTGGATCAAAAATAGCCAGTATCTTTTGATTGAGATTATCGTGATCTTTCATCTTCTTAACCTCTTTTGTTAAAACAGGCCCCTAAACGGGGCCTGTTATTATTAAAAAAATATACAGAATATTAACCTTTTACAGCACCCAGGGTAGAGCTTTCTACCAGCTCTTTTTTCATACTTAAGAACAGCAGTACAATGGGGATAGATACTATGATGGCCCCGGCTGCAAACCAGGCAATGTTCTGGTTAAAGCTTCCGGCTCCCCCCATGAGAGTCTGTAGTCCTACAGGCAGGGTCAGCATCTCTACCTTGGTCATAAACATACTGGCAATAGCGTATTCATTCCAGGCCTGCACAAAGGAGAACAAAAAGGCAGTGAACATAGCCGGACGGGCCAGGGGGAAGAGGATCAGAGCCAGTAATTGACCCAGGGAGGCTCCGTCTATAGCAGCTGCCTCTTCCAGGTCTGTGGGAATGGTATCAAAGTAACCCTTGAGCATCCAGATAGAGAAGGGCAGGGCGGTAGCGGTGTATATCATGACCAGTCCCCAGCGGGTATTGACAATAGTCAGTCCGGGTATGGCCAGAGGCAGTATACCCGCAGCCAGGATGTAAAAGGGTACGATCATCATAGCCAGGGGGAAGAGCTGGGTTGCGATCACCCATAACATGGATATCTGTCTGCCCGGAAATTTGAAACGGGAGAATGAGTATCCGGCAAAAAATCCCAGTAACACAGAGATGGCCGCAGTAAACAGGGAGATGAGTACCGAATTAGCCAGCCAGTTCCGGAAATTCAGGTCAAACAGTATTTCTCTGTAGTTCTTAATAGTCAGGACATTAAGATAGGTGATCAGGATCTGATTGTTTATAATCACGGGGCGGGCAATATTACCATCCTGTCCAATATCAAATGACATCATCCCGAACTGGGGTTTGAATTCATTATCACTATATGTGGCATAAAAATTTTTATCTTTCAGAGAATAGGAGATCAATACCTGCTGGTTAGCGTATTGTGATCCAAAAATGAATTCTTTTGTGATAATCTCTTCACCGTTATTATATGACACTGAAATAGTCTTGTTGGTCTCGACACCAGTGGATGTTTGAATAGCCACATTGACCAGCTTATACCTCAGGTTTCCTCCCTGGGTCTTGTTTTTCAGGATATCGTCATCATTATCGGGTACCTGTCCGATACTTCCCAGCTGAAAGTTGTAGAGCCAGGTGTCGGGCCGGGTATCATAGCTGACAAAGGACAGTGTCTGTTCGTATTCGGTGTATCCCAGTTCTTCATTCAGAGTCTCCTGGTCGATCACACGTACTTCGATGTGCTTACCGGCGTACTCGGGGCCAAACTCAAAAGATTTTTCACCCCTCATGTTTAGCTGGCCTATTTTATACTGGACATCCAGTTTATTGCCCTGGATCTCAGTCTTAAAGTAGTCTGGTACAAATATCCTTTCTACTACATAAGCAGCATGAGTGGTCTCCGTAAAAGAGGCCAGCACTATCCAGATAATAGGCAAGAGGATGATAAAGGCTAAAGTCAGTAGAAATGTATGTGATACTATTTTTTTTAACATTTTGTGCTCCCTTTAGAAAGTTTTTTCGGTCAGCTTTGTGCTGCGAGCGAATATATAAATATATATCAGCAGTACCAGGAATATCAGGGCCGAATAGGCACTGGCAAATCCGTATGTCCAGTCTCTCTGCTGAGCAATAGCCGGAGAGACGCTCACAAAGTCATAGATCCTGGTGATCAGGATGTCGTACTGATCATTACCTCCCGTGAGCAGATAAACCAGGTTAAAATTATTAAAGGTCCAGATAGAGGTAAGCAATACTGAAGGCAATACGGTAGGCCGGATCATAGGCAGTACGATGCCGAACAGAGTCTGGAACCAGTTGGCACCGTCTATGAGAGCTGCTTCGAATATACTTTCCGAGATAGTCTGGAGGGCGGAAATAGACACCAGCATGATGAAGGGGAAGGCGTACCAGGCTGACACAAAGGAGACAATAAAGAATCCCAGGGCAGGGTCCCCAAACCAACCGGAGCTCTTGGTCACGCCGCTGATCACGGTGATCATCTGGTCCAGTACACCACCGTTAGCAAAGAAGGAGTTCCATAAGAGTCCGCTAATAAAGGTAGGAATGATCCAGGGCAGCATAAATACAACCTGGTAGAAACTCTTAAGGCCTATGCCCTTTTCATGTAGTATTACCGCGATCACAATACCCAGTACCGTCTGTATCACTACAGCCAGCAGGGTATACAGTATGGTGAATCCTAATGTGTAATAGAAGTTCTGGCTGACAAAATAAGTCACATGAGGGACAAAGGAGACTATATAGTGTTTCTGATTTCCGGTTTCATAGATGCGTATCAGCTGTCCTTCCAGGCTCAGTTTTTTCCCTTTTTTGATCTCTTTATTAAGGCCCGGGTTTTTCAGGTCAGGCATATCTATCCAGAGGGTTCCTGTGACCAGCATTCTGCCCCCTGAGATATCCCGTGTAGGATATAAGACTGTGGCACTGATATCTTTAGATATTTTCTGTTCCATGATGATATAATCTGAGGGGCTGATATAGAGGTCGTTAACCAGGACCTGAGTGATCTGGGAGCTGGTCCCCATGGCGTTAAAGCTGGATTTGGTTTTCAGATAAAACTCATTTTCATGATTGACATTAAAGGCCGCTGGTGCCTGATCATAGGCTTTTTTGACGGTCTTGAGCTTTACATATTTGTGGTTGCTGTCCACGATCCTGAAATCACCCAGAATGCGGGTAAAATTCTCCACCCCGATGAAATGGCGGGAGATTTTGAGGTCCTGTATCACTTTAGGGAAGGCCGTGAATCCCAGGAAGACAGAGAACAGTATAGGGATAAATACCAGCACCAGCATACCGACAATACCCGGCATGATAAACAAATAGGCCGTAGCAAAATTGTATATGGTGTTGAGGAACTTTTCAAAACCTCTCTTTCGGGAAAATTTCAGAAGTAAAAGGAATCCGAACAGGGTCCCGATCAGCCATCCTGTAAAGATAAATCCAATCGAAGCACTGCGCTTTTTGCTGGCACTTTCCCTGTCTTCATCTACCCGGTTAGGGGGCTGGAACAGGAAGCTGTCGTTTTCCACATTATACTCATCTTTATTATACTCACTGACCAGCTTTTTAAAATCATATGGAGTAAGATTGAGATTGTAATTTTTTTGCAGGGTGGTACGTACAGTATTAAGATGGTGATTATAACTGCCGGTAAGCCGGTCTGAATTGAGCTGATAATCAGTATTGGCAAAGTTCATGAGCAGGATCAGGGTAAGGGCAGTGTAGATCAAAAACGAGCCAAACAGGGATATCTTTTGTACTAGGGTGTTTTTAACTACCCCTGAGATGATATAGGCCCCGATGGCAAATACGAGGAAGACCACTCCCAGAAGGGCCAGTTTGCCCCAGATGGAAAAGGTCCAGATATTGATCTTGGTGATCTTTACGGTATCATATTTACCCATTCTAAAGCGGAAAGTCTTCAGGTAGGCCTTATACAGACCGGATTGGGTGTCCTGCTCCAGCATCTGTTTGTTTCTAAAGGAACGGTTTCCATCCTGGAAGTGAGTGTTAAAGCCTCTCAGGTTACTTACAGAACCGCTTTTGGTAAATCCGGCATCCAGCACAGGGCCGTTATACAACAGGATCTGAGATACACTGGGGTCTTTGCTGCCCAGCTCACTTACTATTGCAATCATGGTCTCATTGTAACCGGGTGCTATCTCCGGCTCGGTAGATTTTATAGTCCTGCCGTCCTCTGACTTATACTCCAGGGTCAGGGCTTTATCTTTCAGATAATTCACTGCAAAGCCTACAGTCTCCAGGATAGCCTTGGACTGTTTGACATTTGTAGCCTCATAGAGGCGCTTCATGCGGAACTGATAGAAACCGATCGCAAAGATGAAGACCAGGATCATACCTCCCAGCATTGCTGCAAATGGATTGATCCACTCTTTTTTGCCTTCAAATTTAAACTTTCTCTCATAAAAGGTTTTCATACTCTACCTCGCCTTAGAATGTGCTGAAAATGGAAATATCATTACAGTATAATATTTATGTGAATACTATTGTAGTATAGAATCTTCTATAATGCAAGCCTATTTATAATGTAGCAAAGAAAAAGGACGGCTTTTCAGCCGTCCTTTGATGATGTTGCTTTTATTAGTCTACAGATATCAATGAAGAGAGGCTGTTGTAGTTATAGCCCAGGCTTTTGAAGGCCCCAGGAATGTTTTTACTGCTTTCTATCAGCTTCATGAGCTGTATCTGTCTGTCTTTGAGGGCTTTTTCAGGTTCTGCGCCACCCAGGATGTCATTCATACTACTGGTAGCGGGGTCCCAGGTCAGAGCCATCTCAGGTACGTTAGGCATAGCAATAGCGACCTGTGCAGCTTCTCTGAAGATAGTGGATATAGAGTCATTGTTTACTACTGAATATTTATAGGAGCCACGGTTAGCCGGAGTCTGTTTTCCTTCCTGAGCCATCACTTTTCCCATAGCTGCGGAAGTAAAGTATTCGATCACTTTTACAGAAGCTACCTGGTCTTTGGAGCTGGAAGCCATAAAGTATCCTTCTACAGTGATAAAGGGGATAGCACGTTTGCCTACAGCATCGATAATAGGCAGAGGTGACAGTCCGTAGTTTACATTCTTGTCGATCTCAGCCCGGAACCACTGTCCGTTTACTACAAACATAGCATTACCGGTGTTGAAGAGCTGGGTGACCAGAGTACCGGAAGGGCCGATGGGGCAGACATTTTTAGAGATGATATTGTTCATCACAAATTTACCGGCATCCACCATGGGCTTGGAATAGAGCAGGGGCAGCATCAGAGGAGACCCCTTGTGCATTCCTAAAGAACGGAAGATCTTTCCCCCGAATCCCTGGATCCACATGGTATGATAGTAAAAGTTTCCGGTCTCATAGACAAATCCCCATTGTCCAAACTGGCCCTTATTAGGCTTGGTAAAGTTTTTAGCGATCTCCATGACCTCACTCATCTTCTGAGGGGGGTTTTTGATCTTGTCTTTATTGTAGTACATGGCTATGTTTTTAAAGGATCCGGGAAGTGCCCACACAGCTTCATCATACATATAGTTGAACGCGGCGATGGTCTTGTTAAAATATTCCTGAGTGATACCGGGTGTAAGGTAGGCTTCCAGAGGGATGATCAATCCCTGCTCGGCCCAGGCTCCTACAAAGTCCTGTGCAAACACAAATACATCAGGTCCGGTTCCCAGGGGGATGGTAGAAGACAGCTTATCATTGAGGGCATCAAAAGGAACAGCTAACAGCTTGACCTGGATATCATCGTGAGCCAGGTTAAAAGAACGGGTCACACTTTCAATAGCTTTCTTTTCTTTTCCCCTGTAGCCATGCCACAGATTAATAGTTGCGGCAAAACTGGATGATACCATTATCATCAGGGCGCTTAATGCCAGCATAAATCTTTTCATATCTAACCTCCAAATGGATTTCATTAAAATCAGTCCCTGAATGTTTAAGGTGGTGAAGCCCGGAAAAGATGCAATAATAAAAACTCAGGGTGTTTACAGACACTATAACTATTATAAACTCTTTTCTAATCTATATCAATTTTCAATTGACTTATGTACATATGTCACAATGTGTAGTAGCAGCCGGCCCTGTGCCTGTCATCTCCAGCTTGACCAAATTATTGTGTCCTTTTATACTCCTGTGAACAGCTTAAGGAGAATTTGTGGGGTCAAATGTAAAAAGATTTGGAACGTTTTCCGGGGTCTTTGTACCCAATGTCCTGACTATTTTCGGGGTCATACTGTTTCTGCGTATGGGAGAGGTGGTAGGAAACAGCGGCCTGCTGGGATCCATCACTATTATTGTGATCGCCAATATGATCACCCTCTTCACCGCCCTGTCACTGTCTGCCATTACTACCAATATCAAGATCAAAGGGGGCGGGGCCTACTATCTGGTCTCCCGGTCTCTGGGTCCGGAAATGGGGGGAGCAGTAGGCATCACTCTCTATATGGCCCAGGTCCTGTCTATCGCCTTTTACATAGCCGGTTTTACTTTGTCTCTGCTGGTCATTTTCCCTCATTTAAACCCTCTGCTCATTAAGTTTATCACCCTGGCCGTGATGACTTTACTGTCAGTGTTCAGCGCCGAGATAGCTATCAAGGCCCAGTATGTGATATTTGCCCTGGTCCTGATCGCCATTATAGCTTTTCTTACGGGAAATCTGCGCTTTGACGTGGTGCCACCCACATTCGGGCCCTTCAAAGAAATGGGTTTCTGGGCCACTTTTGCCCTGTTTTTTCCGGCAGTTACGGGGATATTTGCGGGACTGAGCCTGTCCGGGGACCTGAAAGATCCCCATAAAAACATTCCCAAAGGGACTATATCGGCTATAATATTTACTTTTACTTTTTATATCCTGGTGGCTCTCAGTTTTTCCTTTAATTTTCAGACCGGTGAGATGCTGGGTAAGCAGGACCTGATGATAGAGAGCGCAGTCTCTCCCATACTGGTGCACCTGGGTATCTGGGCTGCCACTCTGTCTTCTGCCCTGGGTATGATCCTGGGGGCTCCCCGCACCCTGCAGGCCCTGTCCCGGGATAATATCATGCCCCGGGTTTTTGGTAAAGGGAGCGGTAAAGCGGATGAACCCCGGGTTGCCTTATTGTTATCAGTGGCTATAGCGGGGGGGATGATGTTCATCAGCAGCCTGGACGCGATAGCAAATATCCTGACCATGTTCTTTCTTTCCACCTACGGTATCGTGAATATCATTGCAGCCATTGAACTGATCATCAATAATCCGGCCTACCGGCCCCGTTTTAAAGTACCCTGGTACATCTCTCTTTTGGGGGGGCTGGGCTCTTTTGCGGCAATGTTCCTGATCAACAGAC
Organism: uncultured Brevinematales bacterium; assembly: GCA_964537555.1. GTDB lineage: Bacteria > Spirochaetota > Brevinematia > Brevinematales > CAYRWR01 > CAYRWR01. Next base: position 28,870 of record CAZIAD010000011.1, on the reverse strand, counting down.
TGGCTACCGTGATAGCCATTGTCATTATTTTCATGATCTATTATTTTATTACCAGGCGGCAGTTACGGACCAACTGGGGAGATATACGCAAGGGCTTCTGGGCCTCCCTCGTAGAAATAGCTCTGGCTAATTATGAAAAATATGAAGAACACCCCCGGAACTGGCGGCCTCATATCGCCGTTTTCGAGAATAACAAGGCCCATAGGGACCTGCTCTATGATGTGGCTAATCTGATAGCCGGCAAGAGCGGCCTGGTATCCATCTATTCCTTTATGGATGATTATCTGGAAAAGGCATCTGAACAGGCCCAGAAAGAACTGGAAGAACTCCAGGGAAGTATAGATGAAAAAAGAGCAGGTTTTGTCTATCCTGAGATCATCCTGACCCATCATGATAAAAACGCCCATCTCATCACCCTGCAGGCCGACGGCATAGGCACCTTTAAAGCCAATACTATTATTTCCGACTTTCTGCTGGATGACCGCAGCCTGGAGCATCACCTATCCAACCTGGAAAACTATGACAGGCTCAAGAAAAATGTGATCCTGGTCAAGGACCGGCAGGTAGATGTGGAGTCCAGTGACTGCATTGACATCTGGCTGTCCGGATTTCAGGCCAATATCTCCCTCATGATGATGATCCCTTTTCTGATCACCCGCAACCCGGACTGGTCCAGTACCAGAGTGATCATCCACATGATCGTACGTTCGGATAAGAGAAAAGAGATGTCCGAAAAGTCCTTGCGGGCCTTTCTGTCCCAGGGGCGTATAGATGCCGAGGTAGATGTCATATCCCTGGGCCTGGATGATGATGTAGTAGAAGAAACCAGCCAGGTCGAAAAAGAAGGAAATCTGTGGCATAAACTGACCCATTCCCGTAACCTGCTGGGCCGTTTTCGTCACTTTCTGGATAATCTGGAACAAAGACGCTATACCGAGGTGGACCGCCAGCGGATTCAGGACATAATAGTAGATAAATCCCGGGATTCCCGCCTGGTCATACTGGGGGTGCATGTCCCTGACCCTAATCATGCCGGGGCTGTAGCCCGGGATATGAAGAAGCTCCTGCTTAGACTGCCCGTCACCCTCCTGGTAAAAGGAAGGCATAATATCAATCTTTTTATATAAAAAAGGTGTATATCGCAGTATTATATTAAAAAAACGAAGGCATTTAAAATGCCAGAAAAACACTATGAATACTTGATATTTACCAAAGCTATGTTAAGATACAATATATGTTAAATCTTGGATTATTAAATAACAGGAGGCGTGTGCGATGAAATACTTAAAGATTCTGATGATGGTCTTGCTGTCATCACTAGTGTTTGCTGTACCCGGATTCTCAGATGAAAATCCCCCGGCCAGCACGACAGATTTTGATTTCGGACTGGAATTTGGTAATGTCACCATTGATGGGGTCAACTACCAGTTCTTTAAGCTGAAACCTGAACTGAACCTGGGTAAATTTGGTGTAGGCCTGGATGTCAACTTTGAGTTTAACTCAGACTGGCAGCTCAGGATGGAAGAATGGAATACCTGGCAGGCTGTACTGGCCAAGATCAAGTATATCCGTTTCGGTAAAAAGTCGGAAGCTCCTGTCTTTGTAAAGATCGGTGGCATCAATGACTTTACCCTGGGACACGGACAGATCATGTACAAGTATGATAACACCCTGAACTATCCTGCCGTCAGAAAGCTGGGCCTGGCCTTTGACCTGGACCTGAAGTTTGCCGGTTTTGAGACCATGGTGGATAATATCTTTGACTGGGATATCATCGGTGGACGGGTCTATGCCCGCCCTCTTATCAATACTTCTATCCCTATCATCAAGTCCCTGGAGATCGGTGCTACCTATGTGGCAGACCTGGATATCTATAATTCTATCAATTCCAATACCAATGCTTCGGCTTATTCTTTCTCAGATAACCCCGACAGTTACAAGGTCAGCGCCTGGGGAGTAGACCTGGGAGCCATTATCCTGAAGAACTTTGCCATCGATATGCTGGCTTATGCAGACTTCATGGTGATCGAAGGAAAAGGATCCGGTTTCGGTACCGGTGAAGTACTGGGAGTAAAAGGTACACTGATCAAAGTGATCCCCTACCGCCTGGAAGTCAAGTTCCTGCAGCCTAAGTTCAGGACCACTTATTTCGACCTGCTCTATGATGGAAACCGGGCTGGATTGTACAGTACTCTGGATACTTATACCAATGCCTACTCCGGACTGCTGTTTGCCTCCGGATTATCTATCCTCAAGGATAAGCTGTCCTTCCTGATCACTATCGAAGATTCATTTAATGATGAGATCTTACCTACTTTGCAGTTTGACCTGGTACTGTCCAAAGACCTCCTGAAAAAGATCGGATTCAGATTCAGCTGGTACAAGGCAAATATTTTCTATTTTAATGATATCTTTAAATATGATGCCGGTGATTCTGTACTTCAGACAGAATTACAGTATATGATTTCAGATGACCTGGCCCTGACAGTCAACTGGAAAAAGAGTTATGAGCTGGATGCCAACGGGGTTCAGCAGGAATTTGAGACTACTACTATCAGTACCTCATTTCAGTTTTAGGTAGAGGAGGAAGCAAATGTTTAAAAAAATGAGAAGCTTCATCATCGCAGGATTACTGATGGCCGCAGCCCAGATGTTCGGGGCTGACCTGACCGTGGTGTCCTTCACCGGTGATGTACAATACAAGATCGGAACGGCTGACTGGGTACCCGCCCGTATAGACGATAAAGTTCCGGAGGGAGCAATCATCAGGGTGCTGGGCGTATCAGACTCAGTAAGTCTGTCTATGCCCGATGGATCCGAGATCAATCTTCTCGGTACAACCAGTATTAAGGTAGACGCTATCCTGCAGGAAAATAAAAAGTCCGGCTTTAAGCTCTTCTCCGGAAAGCTTTTTGCCAAGGTCAATAAAAAGACCGGGCAGGAATTCAGAGTAGAGACCGACAATGCTGTAGCGGCTGTACGCGGGACCGAGTTTGGATTCGGAGAAGGTAAGCTCGTGGTGAAGAAAGGTTCAGTAGAACTGCAGGACCCCACCGGAAAGAATCCTCCAGTAACAGTAGGCCCTGGAATGTTCAGCTCTTTTGGACCGGGAATGGCATTTACCAAACCCAGCCTGGCTCCCGCTAATCTGTTCTCCCAGTTTGGACAGCAGGCACCTCCCGCTAATAATAACACCACACCGGACCCGGATAAAAACAACAGTGGAAATACGATCAATACCCCTGATGTCAACACCGATATGCCTGACAATAACGGAACCCCTGAAGGAGCCACCACTCCTGAAAACAAAGCACCCGTAAGTGGAGAGTGTTCACCCACCGGCTTTAACTGGAGTGTGGCTACAGAAGCTATCGACGGGACCAACTGGAACAAAGTCCTGTTAAGCCCCACTATGAAGCTGGGTAATGTCACCCTGGCCCTGTATCTGCCGGTGTATTTCCAGAATATCGGAGACCTGGCTAACCGTACCACCTGGTACAATGGTGATGAGTGGAACTTTGGTATTTTGCCCAATACTCCTTTTGATATCGGTGACTTACTGCATGACCTGATCCTGAAGATCAGATACATGGGTTACCAGTCACCTAAAGACAAAAAGACCCAGATCCTGTTCAGAGTCGGTTCCATGCCTAATATGACTCTGGCTCATGGATTGCTCATCGATAACTATGCCAATGATATCGAGTTTCCTGCTATCAGAAAGGTAGGACTGCAGTATAATATGGACTTCGGTAAGTTCGGGTTTGAGACCCTGATCGGCGATATCTTTAACCTCGAGATGTATGGACTGCACCTGTTCTTCCGTCCTTTCACTAAAAGCCTGCTGGCCAAAAAAGTATCTTTTGGTTTGTCCGCTTTTGCAGACTATGACCCTAAAGATGTAGACAGCGGAAATGTGATCGGTTATGCCGCTGACATGATGTATCCTATCATAGATATCCTCGGTACTTCTATCAATCTGTACGCCGAAGGTGGTACTATGGGATATATGCTGCCCGGACAGGAGCAGGTATATGCCAAGGGATTGGGCGTGAATGCCGGATTCAAGGGTACTATCCTGGGACTGATCGATTACAAGGCTGAATACCGGCACACCACCGGTGGTTTTGATGTAGGTTATGTCAATGCTTTTTATGACGTGACCCGCTCAGAAAAGATCGATACCCTGGCTAACACTGAAGGCACCAATTATGACGGATTTATGATCGAAGCAGGTAAGACCTGGGAAAAGGTAGGCGGACTGTCTCTGAAGTTTGAACAGCTCTTCCCCTCCATACCCGGATCACTGGCTGAGATCACCAATGCTCCCAACAACTATCTTCATATCGAGATATTTGTAGATAAGTGTCTGTTTAAGAAAGCCTATGGTAAGATCATGTATGACCGTGAAAACTTCGCCCCCGGCGAGTTCTTCGGTAAGATCGAAAGCGGCCCCAATGTAGGTAAGAGCAAGTTCTTTAACGATGCTGTTATCACCGGACAGGTCTTCTATGAGATCGCTACTGATTCTTATGTAGGGGTTACCTACAAACAGTTCTATGATGCAGAAGGAGTATCTACCACTTCTGTAGGACTTGAGACCACTATGGGCTTCTAGTCTGTGAGATAAAAAATCAGGGGCTGCCTTTCGAGGCAGCCCCTTTTGTTTAGGCAGAGACCTGTTCATCCGACCGGGATTTTTGGGGCAGGAATTTTACGTCCTGGGCTATGATCTCGATACGGCTGCGTGATTTCCCCTCCCTGGTTTTCCAGCGGTTCTGCTTCAGCTTTCCGGAGACTATCACTCTTCTGCCTTTTTTCAGGTAAGTAGAACAGACTTCGGCCAGTTTCCCCCAGGCAATGACTTCAAAATAATTAACATCCTGGGCCTTTTCACCATGCTTGTAACCGATGCAGGATGAAGCGATAGGGAATTTGGAACATCCTAAACCGTCAGTGTTATACACCAGTTCCGGATCCTTTACCACTCCACCTTGTACTACCACAATGTTCACATAGTTTTCCATGATTTCCTCCTGTTTATTTGTCTACCTTAATCGCCTGAACTTGTTAAAAGTTGTTAAATCAGAAAAAAAATCTAAAAAAAAGAAAATAAATCTTGATTAGCTTTGGTATTTTATATAAGCTTAATCAGGAGAGCAGCATGAAAAGGATTTTAATAATCGTATTACTCTTTTCCGGTATGGGATCTTTGCATTCATTTGGCAAGAACAAAGTGACCTATCATGAATATAAATGGTATCTCATGGAGACAGAGCACTTCAGGCTCTATGTCACCGAAAATGACCGGGCAATGAGTAATCTGATCATCACTACCGCCGAGAATATCTATGAAAAGCACGCCCTTACTTTTGATTACCGGCCCCTGCAGAAAATAAAGGTCATGATCTACCCCAATCAGCTCGACTTTCAGCAGAACAATGTAGCCCAGGATATGATAGGGCCCGGTACGGGAGGCTTTACCGAGTTTGTAAAAGGGCGGGTAGTATTACCCTATTCCACTGATTATTATAATTTTGAACACATCCTGTCTCATGAGCTCACTCACGCTTTTCAGGGGCATACCTGGGGCAGGGGGAACTTCGGCATCACGGCCCTCATGGACATCAATGTCCCTCTGTGGTTTATAGAAGGGATGGCGGAATATGCTTCTATAGGCCTGGATTATGAATCAGAGATGATGATCAGCGATGCCCTGTATTACGGACACCTGCCCAGCCTGATGCAGCTCAGCTATCTGGATCAGCTGGACCCGCGCTATTATTTCTTTGTATACAAAGAAGGGCAGATGTTTTACTACTTTGCGGAACAGAAATACGGCCCGGATATCCTGCCCCGCATCAATCACTCCATCAGCTCAAACCGCTCCCTGCAGCAGGTCCTGACCAATGTCTTCAAAAAGGACCTGGAGGCTATAAACGATGAGTTTTTTGATTTCCTGAAGGCACGCTACCTGCCTGTATCCATAGGCCTGGATAATGTCAGTGCCAAAGCCAGCCGTTTACTTAACAAAGACAGTCATTTTAATATGAATCCGGTATATCTGGATTCAAAAAGAGTAGCCTTTATCAGTGACCGCATGCTTTATCCCTCTATTGTAATAGCAGATAAAAGCAGCGGAAGGCTGGCCCGTCTCCTCAAGGGTGGATTTACCGAGAACTACCTGGAGTTTCATTATGGTAAAAGAAACAATCTGTCTGTGTCAGGGACTAATATACTGTGTTTTGTGAGCAGAAGCGGGGGCAAGGATGTGATCCAGATCATGAATGTGTATACCCGCAAAGTTGAGGGCCTGGATCTGCCTTTCAGGGAAATACATTCCCCCCAGATATCACCGGATGGGTTTAGGGTCCTGTTTGCGGCCAGCCGGGATCAACAGGTAGACATCTATATCTATGACCGTACTACACAGGACCTGAAGCAGGTCACAGACGACCCCTATTTTGATACCCAGCCCCGCTGGATCAGCCCGGACAGGATAGTATTTGCCACCACGCGTTACCAGGGGAGTGAGTCCGGGGATAAGGACCTGCTCATCTATGATATTCCCGCCCAGGCAGCCCTCACAGTGATCGATTCGGGCTATAATGATGAGTACCCGGCTGTCTCCGGAGATGGAAAGTGGATTGCCTTTACCAGTGTGGATGATCATCCCGGGCTCTATGTCTATGACATTACTACAGGTGTAGTCTACCAGGAGTTGATACCCCGGGGAGGTATCATGTCTCCGTCATTCGGTATGGACCATAAGTTAGTGTTTACTCTCTACCGGGATAATGACTTTAATATCTATGAGTACAAAGCTGTGCTCACCAACCGGGTGACCACAGTGAAAGTAACAGATGCCGGGACTATGACGGTCGCACCCGAGCCGGTTTTTGGCCGCACACTGCTGCGGGCACCTGAGCTGTACCGTCTGGAGATGACGGTAGATAATCTGATCGGGGCCTTTGCCCTTAATACTTCCCTGCAGGGTATGGCCCTTATCGGTATTATGGACATGAGTGATCTACTGGGTGACCATCGGCTCCGGGTCATCCTGGATTCCCAGATACAGCTGCAGACCAATTTTTTTGACTACATCAATGCTGATATCACTTATCTCAATGTCAAACACAGGCTAAATTTCGGCTTCAGGCTGTTTAACTTCAGCAATTATTTCTATGAGTTTCACACCTTTGAGTCTTTCACTCTTCTGGACCGGAACTATGCCTGGAGCGCCGGAGGCTTTGCTACAGCCAGTTATCCTTTTTCCACTTTCTCCCGCCTGGACCTCACTCTGGGAGTGAGGGCCTATAAGTATATCGATAACGTGACACAGGTGGGGACCAATTATGTGTTTGACTACAGCTATCAAAACCGGGAGACCCTGGCTCTGAATTATGTCTATGATGCCACCTTATGGGATGTTACCGGCCCGGTAGACGGCATCCGGCTGGATCTCAGCCTGGAGAAGTCCTTTGCCCTGTTTGACTATGCCATTGATTATACCCGCCTGCTCTTCGACTACAGGCAGTATATCATGCTTTTTCCTCATTACTCCCTGGCATTTCGTGCAGTTGTGGGTAAGTCCTTCGGCCCTGACCGTATGGAATTTCCCCTTACCGTGGGAGGCTTTAATTCCATCCGGGGATATGACCTCTTTGCATTTAACGGGGACAATATGTACCTGCTTAATCTGGAATTCAGGTTTCCCCTTATCATAGACTGGACTATTGGCTTTCCCATTCCCCTGAGGCTGCCTACTATCTGGGGAGTCCTGTTCTGTGATTTCGGGTCTGCCTGGATGTCGGACCAGCCCTACCAGTTATGGTACCGGCAGAATGATATCCTGATATTTGATGACCTCAAGGCGGGCCTGGGCATGGGATTCAGGCTGGTATTACTACCGGGAATAAAGCTCATGGTGGACCTGGCCACGACCTATGACGGGCGGGGGGTGGCTCCTCTGGCTGACTGGCGCAGTTTCTGGCAGATCGGGGTGGACTTTTAATCTTTCTCCAGGGGATGATACTTCTGATGACTCTCCTGCATGAGGCGGTTACCCACATGGGTGTAGATCTGGGTGGTAGAGATGTCGCTATGGCCCAGCATCTCCTGTACAGCTCTGAGGTCGGCCCCGGCAGCCACCAGGTGGGTGGCAAAGCTGTGCCTGAGGGTATGAGGAGAGATGTCCTTCGTGATACCGCACAGCAGGGCTCTTTTTTTGATTATGCTCCATATACTGACCCGGGACAGGGCCTGCCCCCGGTGGGACAGTATGAGCTGATTCACACTTTTCAGGCCGGATAGTACTTCTTTGCGATAGGGAAGGTATGCTCTGATCCTGCTCAGGGCAGACTGGCCGATGGGAATGACCCGTTCTTTATTGCCCTTGCCTATGACCCGGACTACACCCGTATCCAGGTATATATCGCCCAGTTTCAGATTACAGAGCTCGGATACCCTCAGTCCCAGGGAGTAGAGCAGCTCAATGATACAGCTATCCCGGTATTCGAAAAAGTCTTCACTGTGTTTTTCCAGGAGGGCTTCTACTTCCTCCAGGCTCAGAAAGTGAGGCAGGGCCTGCAGGTATTGCGGTGAATCTATAAAATCGACCGGGTTTAAATCAGTCTTTTCGGTGCGGACCAGGTACTGGTACAGGCCCTTGAGTGCTGATATCTTACGGGCGATAGTCCGGGGGGAGATACCCGCCTCGTGCTGAGATACGATGAATTCGAACAGGGCCTCCCTGTTAATGTCTGTCAGAGCGGCAGGCGAGATATACTCCTGAAATTCAGTGAGGTCATGCAGATAGGCACTACGTGAATTGGCAGACAATTGGCGTTCATATTCCAGATAAAAAAGGTAATCCTGAATTATTTCCATAGTAACTATATCGGCGCTTTATAATAAGGGGTAAAACTAATTAAAAGATGCAGAGATCCTGCGGGGAGAGATATGCATCACAATAGCCGTAAATTATTTGTATATTTTTAAAAATGATGGTATACATATACATATCTCAAAATGAGTTAAGGAGAAAATCATGAAAAGAATAATGTTTTTTGTATTGCTCATGTCCCTGGTGCTACCCATGTATGCTCAGGAGCAGCCTATCGGTGACATTGACCTCAGCTTTCACAATTCGGAGCAATTTGGCTACCTCATCCGGATGAACCAGGCCGATAATCACCAGATCCGTTTCCTCGATCCGGATTCCAAGCGATTGATGGGAGCCTATGATTACGAAGCCTACAGCTGGGTCGTGATCGACAAGAAGTTTAACACTGATGCTATCGACCTCCAGACTTTCTTCAAAATCCCTCCTCCTCCCCGCAGTGATAAGCCGGAAGGTGAGATCAAGATGGAGCTGCACAACACCACCCAGTTCGGTTATCTCATACGTATCAATCAAAATGACAACGGCCAGATCCGTTTTCTGGACCCTGATTCCAAGAAACTGATGGCTATCTATAACTTTGAGAAGAAAGAGTGGGTCATACAGGAAAAGAAGTTCAATGACAAGTATGTGGACCTTCAGTTCTTCTTTGAAAAGCCTAAACCGGTAGTGAATTCCAAGGATAAGCCTGTGGGTGAGATCAAGATGGAGCTGCACAACACCACCCAGTTCGGTTATCTCATACGAATCAATCAGAATGATAACGGCCAGATCCGTTTTCTGGACCCTGATTCCAAGAAACTGATGGCCATCTATAACTTTGAAAAGAAAGAGTGGGTCATACAGGAAAAGAAGTTTAATGACCAGTATGTAGACCTTCAGTTCTTCTTTGAAAAGCCCAAGCCCGTAGTGAACTCCAAAGACAAACCGGTAGGTACGATCAAGATGGAGCTGCACAACACCACCCAGTTTGGGTATCTGATACGTATCAACCAGAACGATAACGGCCAGATCCGTTTTCTGGACCCCGGCTCCAAGCAGCTGATGGCCATCTATAACTTTGAAAAGAAAGAATGGGTCATACAGGAAAAGAAGTTCAATGACCAGTATGTAGACCTTCAGTTCTTCTTTGAAAAGCCTAAGCCGGTACACCATGAAAAGAAGAAAAAGATAAAGAATAAAATGAACAAGACTGTACAGCAGGGTTATTATATCGAGGTATACGATACAGACCAGTCACCCTATATTATCTTCTATCACCCCTCTTCCCGAAAAAAGCTGGCGGTATACAATCACCTTACCGGGCAGTGGATCTCTGTGACCAAGGGTTTTAACCATAAAGTGATTAAGGTCAACCTGTTTTATGATGATAACATGGATGAGGAGAAGGACAATCCCAACACCCCTGACAAGCCCTTTAAGCCGAACCTGAACAAAGGAAAATAACAGATCTATCCCCGGGAATCATATCCCGGGGATTTTTTTTACACTTACTGTATTTCAGGCTATAATCAATCCACAATTAATCTCAGGAGATACCCATGAAAAAGTTTTTTTACCTGATACTGGCCCTGCTCCCTGTGCTAGCCCGGGCCCAGTCTTATCAGCTGGAATATGACCCAGCCATACATAGTAATAAAAATACACTAGTCATCCTGGGGGACTCACTCACCGCGGGCTCCCACCTCAACAAATCTCAGACCTATCCTGCCCTCATGCAAAACTACTTTAATGAACAGGGTATAGGCTTTACGGTAGTCAATGGCGGGATCAATGGTGATACTACCGAGGGGGCTTTGAAAAGAGTGGATGTGCTGCTCCAGTCCAAAGTCTTCCTGCTGATCGTAGAGATAGGAGGTAATGACGGCCTGCGCCACTATTCCCTGCCCAATGCCGATAAAAATATCAGAAACATCATAAAAAAAGCCCGAAAAAAGGGTGTGGCAGTCATCCTGGTAGATGCCAAGATCCCGCCCAGCACTAAGTCTTATGCAGTCAGGTTTAATTCCATGTGTACTAATATATCCCGTCAAATGAAGGTCCCTCTGATGCCCTTTATCCTCAATAATGTGTACTGGAATAAAAAGCTCATGGCAGACAGTATTCATGCCAATGAGTGGGGACACTGGGTCATAGCCCGGGATGTCCTGTATTATCTGAATGAAAAATGGACCCTGCCTCTGCCCGGTAAAGTGGAGTCCCTGATTTCCGAGTCAGAATGATCGATAAAAAAAACACCCGGTTCGACCTGAATCGGGTGTTTTTTAAGGCTACGCTGAGAGACTATACTGAGCAGCAGGGTCCAGGCAGGGATGGTGCCTTGAGTAAGAGTACTGTCCTGATGACATGACTCTTCAGGCCCCGGAAGCTTCTTTATCCCTGCATATCGATGGCCTACCTGGAAAGGCTAGGCCTTATTATACACTCTTCCCCGGATGATCTGGGTCAATATCCCGATGCTGATCAGGGCCATGGCCCCTATTAAAGGTATCAGTATTATCAGGCCGGGGGCATCAGCCTGGGCCATTCTTTTGACCAGGATACCGTAGAGGGCCCAGTCCAGGACCAGGGCATAAAAGATATCACTGTTTTTAAAGAGATAGATCAGTCCTAAAAGCAGGGCTACAGCGATCACGATCACAAACCAGACTTCAGGTATCAGTCCCCATCCATTCCAGCCCCATTTTACAAAACCGGCAGTGATGTTCGCGATAGTAGCCACACTGATCCAGCCCAGGTACACTGAAAAGGGGATAAAGGTAAACACTTTTCTGAGTAAAGAGGCATCTTTGCCTGTAATACCTACTTTTGCGTAGATGACGATCAGACTGGCCAGCAGGAGCAGCATGGCCGCAATAGAGAGCCCCATCAGTTCGTAATGCCAGGCAAAGATCCATCCGCTATTGGCCAGACAGCTCAGTATAAACCAGGGGCCGATCTTTTCCACCACACTGTCTTTTTTGAGCAGGCTGATAAACTGGTACACCACAAAAGCCAGCAGGAGCAGGTAGATGATACCCCAGATAGAAAAGGTAAGCCCGGCGGGCACAAACAGATTGGGGTACTGGTCACTGAGCTGGCCCGGAGTCTTGCCGTTGAGAGGCAGGATAGCAGACAGGCTGTTTACAAACAAGGTCAGTACCAGGAACAGGGCATTGGATATTGCCAGCACCAGTTTCAGGGATTTTTTCATAGAGACTCCTTTTTCTATGGTGATTTCTTTGTCATACTTACTGCATTATGATACTATTCCATTATAAAGTCTAAGGAGAAATCATGCAATTAGCAGGAAAGACCATCGGTATGCTTATAGGACCCGGCTATGAAGAGCTGGAACACTGGGTACCCTATATGCGTATGAGAGAAGAAGGGGCCCGGGTCATCGTGATAGGGGAAACAGCGGGTACCCGCTTTATGAGTAAACACGGCTGTTATCCTGCAGTCAGCGATGCTGCAGCGGCTAATATACAGGCAGATGATTTGGACGCCCTGCTCATACCGGGAGGCCACTGCCCTGACAAGATACGGCGTAATCAGGAAATAAAGAGACTGGTCCGGGATGTACATAGACAGGGAAAGATAGTAGGTATGATCTGCCATGCCGGGTCTGTGGGTATATCCGCGGGTATCATTGGAGCCCGGGCTACAGGCAGTGAGGGCATACGGGATGACCTGGAGCTGGCCGGTGCCAAATGGGTAGATGAGCCTGCCTTTAAAGAGGGAAACATCGTGTGGGGCAGGGTGGTAGAGGATATTCCCTTCTATGTAGCAGAGCTCATCAGAGCTTTGGTGTAGGGTCATAGTGATATCCTAAAAATGACAAATTTAGACATTGATGTTAATCTGTAGTTCACTATTCAATAAGGATGGAGACATGGAAATACGCTCAATGCACAGTCAGGATGTACCTCTCATTGTGGACCTGCTAAAAGAAAACAGCCTGCATACAGAAGATCAGGCCGACTGGGACCTGGATACATTCTATGTAGTCATCACTAATGGTCAGATCGCGGGCTGCCTGGGACTGGAAGTAAAGCAGGGTGCTGCCCTGGTACGATCAGTAGTTGTGGATGCACCCTACCGAAAACAGGGACTGGCCCGTAAGCTCCTCACCCATGCCAAGGCCCAGGCCCGGATGCGGGGGGTTAAAGATCTTTACCTTCTTACCAAAGGCGCGGAATCCTATTTTAAGACAAAAGGTTTCAGGACTTTAGACAGAGAAAGCCTGCCCCAGTCTATCCGGGAGACCTGGGAATACCGGGAAGCCTGTCCGGACACTGCAGTGGCTATGACGCTGGACCTGGAGTCGCTGCGGGAGCAGTCCCTGGCCTGCTTTGAGCAGGGATGGTACTGCGCTGAGAGTGTGCTTAAAGTGATAGCTAAACAAAAAGGCCTGGAGTCGGAGTATATACCCGCCCTGGCTTCCGGAATGTGCAGCGGTATAGCCCGTACCGGGGGTATGTGCGGAGCAGTAGCCGGAGGCATCCTGGCACTCTCCCTGCTCTATGGCCGCAAGTCTCCAGGAGATACTATGGATGCTCTTTATCCTAAAGTACAGGCCTTTCAGGATAGATTTCACGAGAGGCACGGCAGTACCAACTGTAGCGTCCTCCTGGGCCGGGGCCTGTCTACCGAGGGAGGACAGGAGCATTTTAAGAAGAATCTCCTCCACCTGGACTGCAGGGAGTATGTGGGAGATGCCGTAGAGATATTGCAGAGCATTTTTTAAGTATCAAAGGGAAGGGCTGTAAAGCTGTAATAAGGTATCACATAATCAAAATATCCCTCTGCATCCAGGTCGCGGTAGAGCTGGTTGACCAGGCCTCCCACGGGATAGGGGACCAGGCTCTCGTGAGAGTAGCCCATGGTATGGGTCAGCTCGTGCAACACTACCTCGATCAGGTAAGCTCCGAAGTGGAGGTCATCCCGGGTACGGTTAAAGCGGATGGTATTACCCCCTCCGGTAGCCACGATGTTATTGGAGTAGTCAGCCTTCAGATAGCGGATGTTCTCTTTGTGCTGACGGAGATTGGTGAGTATGGTGTAGGATGCCACTGGTACGGTGCCGGGGTTGTCAAAGAAAGACATGCTCAGTACGGCAGTCTCAAACTGGCTGGAATTTACAATAATGCGCAATATATCCAGGGACTGGCGCAGGGCCTCAGCTTCAGCGGGTGTATATTCATCACTCACTTCCAAGACCCCCTGGTGAAACCAGGGCAGCTCGCTGATATGGACAGTGGGCTCATAGATCCGGGAGGCAGAACAGGCGCCCAGGAGGAGCAGGGAGAGCAGGAGGCTGAGTGTCTTTATCCTACTCATAGCAGCCTGTACCTGATGGTGGCGGCCAGTACAATCTCTCTTTCGTAGCCGGCATACGCCGATGTCATATTGTGCATATAATATCCTTCAAAGAGGAGCTGCCACTCCTTATTCAAAGGAAGCAGGACTCCGGCTCCCAGCCGGAGATAGATGTCGGTACCCAGGAGGCTATTGGTGATGCTATTGGTGGTCAGGCTGTCTCCCTGCTGGGCATAATAGGATGTGGAGAAATACTGCCCGGCGGACACATAGAGCCAGTCCAGGGGCCAGGCCCGGAGGTCAAAACCCCAGCGGAAGTTATCTATCCGCAGGAATCCTTCTGCCGCTGTAAACCAGGGCGGGTCAGACGGGGGGAGCCGGTATTCTTTCCAGGAGTAGCCGCCGTGGAGGAGGAGAGTCAGCTCTTGCCACCGGAATAGAGCGGTATCCAGGGAGAAAGCTACACCGATTGTAGTGCCCTCCCAGCGGCTGTTATAGTCATCGAGCTGGTTTTGGGCCAGGGAGACCGGTACAGACAGACCCAGCCAGGGCACAGGATAGGCAGTGGGGATAAAAATTATAAAAAAAGCCAAGAAGAGAAAGAGGAAAAACGTCTTCAAAATCATAGCACCTCTCCATATAGTGTAATACACACTGAGGGAAAAACAAGAGTTAAATCTAAAAAAATCAAAAGCCCGCTTGTTGAGTTATTATCCGGCAGAATATATAATACCACTCAGATACTAGGAAATTGCAGGAGTTATAAATGGAATTGACAGGACTATATATAGTCATCGTCACCGCGGCAGTGTTTTCATTACTGGGAATGCTCTATGTGCGGGGAAAGAAGAGTACACCCGAGCAGTTTATCTCGGCCCGTAACAGCGTAGCCCTGTGGGGCACTATCGCTACTATCGTGGCATCAGGGATGGGAGCATGGATACTGTTCTCCCCGGCGGAGACGGGAGCTACTACCGGGGTGGCCGGTATCATAGGCTATGCCCTGGGCAGCGGGGGAGCGGTACTGCTCCTGGCCTGGCTGGGCCGGGTCCTGCGGGACCGTATGCCCAAAGGCCATACCCTTACCGAATTTGTGCACCTGCGCTATGGCCGGGCTATGTATATACTCATCCTCATCATCATGACCTTCTATATGGGAGTCTACCTGTCGGCTGAGCTGACCGGGATGGCCCAGGCGGCTCAGATCATGTATGATATACCTCTGTGGGTCACGGCCCTCATCATCGGTTCCGCCACCCTGGCCTATACTGTATTCGGGGGCATCCGCGCCACGGTGTTTACGGACAAGGTCCAGACCCTCATCATCCTGCCCCTCCTGGCGGTGCTCTTTATCGCGGCCCTGGCTGCTATGAGCGGTAGCGACCCTGTACAGCGTATACAGGAGGCTCAGCCGGGCTTTCTCGATCCCCTGTGGGGAGAGGGCGTCACCTTCGGGCTGACCCTGCTCATAGCCATCATCGCGGCGGAGCTGTTTAACCAGGGTAACTGGCAGAGGGTGTATATCGCCCGGGATACCCGCACCATGAGGCGGGCCTTTATCCTGTCCGGACTCATGATCCTGCCCATCATAGCCATAGCCGGGTCCTTCGGGCTGATGGCAGTAGCCAGGGAGGCGGCGGCCCATCCTTCAGTATCGCTCTTCACTCTGGTCATGACCACCCTGCCGTCCTGGCTGGGAATGGTGCTCATCGTCCTGGCTGTAGCTCTCATCATGAGCTCCATGGATACCCTGCTCAATGGACTGGTCAGCCTCTATACCGTGAATTTTGCTAAATTTCGTCCACAAGCTTCAAGTCAGAAGGTGCTAAGCTTTTCTAAAATTATCACAGTGCTCATCGCTGGAGTGGCTATCTTTATCTCCACTCAGGGCTGGAGTGTGCTCTACCTGTTTCTGGTAGCCGACCTGGTATGTGTAGGCGCTGTGTTCCCGGTGTTCTACGGACTGTTTGTGAAAAAGCACAGCCCCTGGGCGGCACTCAGTGCTTCTATAGCGGGCATCGGAGCAGGAGCATTTCTGTTTCCCGACCCCGCATTCAGCCGGGGAAATCTGTTCCTGGCTTTCGTGGTGGCCCTGGGGGTATCGGTAGTACTGTCTGTGATATTGACTCCCTTTGGTAAGAGTTATGACCTGGAGCAGCTGAAGGAAGGGGAGACGGTACTGGGCAGGGAGTAGGCGGCACAGGGGAGAGGGAATGCAGGTTTTATAAGAATCAGTCCCATGATGAGTGTATGGGGGGGAATTCTGTAAACCTTCTATAAAAGACAAAACCATGTTAGCCCCTCTTTTGGTTTATCATATCGGATAAGCTTATCCGGGGGTGGTGATAGTCTTTGCCAGGGGTCTTAGTCCAGTGATGGATGGCTTTTTGGGGGCACCACTCGTCACAGGCCAGGCATATTTCGCACTTATGCTGCCATACAGGTTTTTTATCGATGATTTTAATGTTGTCTACGGGGCAGAGCTTGGCGCAGGTCCCGCAGCCATTGCATTTATCATTCACTGTTATACTGATGTCTGTAAGGGGCATGAGCTCAAAGAAACTCATCGATGAATCGAGGGGAACCCGGGCATGCTGCTTCAGTGATTTTAGTACTATGGGGCCCATCAGGGTAAAAAGGGGGGTCATGATAAAATCCAGAATAGATTTAATGATCTTGTGGGTAGCAGGCTGTCGCCTCACTATCCTCTGAGAAAGGGCTTTTATTTTACTCTCACCCTTTTTTAGCATCAGGTCATGGTCCCGGGACAGAGGGACAGGAATATGGTCATAATCCAGGTTATTGAGGGGTAGTCTCACAGAGAACTCCCCGTGCAGTCTGCCCCCCCGGGTCCGTATCAGTCTGCACAGATTTTTAAGAGTAGGCAGCGCGTTCACAGGCCCGAATCCCCCGTAAGTGCACACCGCAAATAGGTACTTTGACTCCAGGTTTTCCAGCTTCTTTACGAATCTATCCACTATGAGGGGTAAACCATAGAGCTGAGCCAGATAACAGGGAAAAACGATCCCGATACTATCAGCCTGGCTGCTGATACTGTCCAGATGCATGACCGAAGGTATGGATATCAGTGAAGCCCCGGTCAGGGCTGCTATATCCCGGGCCGCAGCCAGGGAGTTACCCGTCCCGGTGAAGGTATAGATCTCGCAACTCATGTGTCCCTCTTTTATCATTTAATGAAAACAGGTAAGGCATAGACAGTAAAAGTTATTTTAAGAAGAGAAGGAAAAAAAATCTATAAATGTGGTTACTGATACTCCTCAGGATACTGCTCAGTAAGAGAGCTTAGGCAGTATTAATCTGTATCCCGGGTGACCAGGATCTTTATACCCAGGAGTATGAGCAGGACACCGGTAAACTTTTCGATGACATTAAAGAAGCGGTGGATGGCCTTTTTTACCAGCTGATTACCCAGGATGAAAGACAGGATAGTGAAGCATATAAACTCCAGGACAGCTACGCTGGAGCCGTAGAATATACGTTCAGCAATGGAGTAACCCGGCTTGATGATCTGTGTGAATAAAGCCAGGAAAAACAGAGTGGCCTTGGGATTAAGCAGGTCAGTGAGCAGGCCGTTTGCGAAGTACTCAAAGTGAGTTTTATTAGGTACAGGGGCTTCAGTATTTTCCCCGCTTAATTTTTGTTTTGAGAGTAGCAGCTTTATTCCCAGGTACATGAGGTAGAGGGCGCCCAGGATCTTGATGATATTAAAGGCTACAATAGATTTACTGATGATGAGGCCTATACCCACTAGGCAGTAGGTGATGTGGACCAGGTTGCCCATGAAGAGGCCCAGAGCGGTGATTATACCGGATGCAGTGCCGGCCGATATGGTGTTTTTCATGACCACTACCATGTTGGGGCCGGGTGTGATGACCACAAAGAAGCCGATGATGAGTACTGTCATGATCGATTCGATATCCATTGATCACTCCCTTGTTACTGATTCCCTTTATCCAGAGATACTAAAATATTTAACTCCGACTCAAGGTATTCCATCAGAGCATCCTTGCTCTGGGCATCTTCATGCCCGTGGATAGCGGTGTCATACTCTAATACTTTAAGGGATGTGATCAGTTTTTTCAATTTATGGGGATAATGGCGGGGCTGACCGTGATGGAGGTCTTCACCGCAGATGTCTCCCAGGAAAATGACCTTTTCCTCAGGAATAAGCGCCACAATACTGTCGCTGGAGTGGGAATTGGCCAGTTTTATCAAGTGACAACTGATGTCTCCCAGATCCAGGCTCAGCCGGTCTTTAAAGACTATATGGGCCGTCCTGACATCGATAGCTGAGCGGTCAGGATATTCCAGTCTGATATGCTCGTCACAGAAGGCGATATCTTCCCCGCTTTCCAGGCGTTTTTGCATGGCTGCGTCTGTCCATTCCCAGGTAGTCATTTTTTTGAGCTCATCATTGGTGGCTTGGCTGGCTAAAGAGCAGGCATCCAGTCCGCACAGTCCGTAGCTGTGATCCCAGTGCCAGTGGGTGATAGCTACAGTGTCAGGGTGGGGCAGTCCCAGTCTGTCTAGTTCACTCAGAAATAACTGTACATGCTGCCGCGAATTGCCGGCATCGATCATAAGGGAGTATTTTTGACCCCGGATATAACCCAGAACGGGCCGGTCAGTAGTTTCATCGAAAGGGAGGGTGTATATACGCTCAGATAGTTTTTGCATCATTTTTTTTCCTTGCTCAAGAGCTGTTTTACCGGATTATGCATGAACCACAAAGGAAGTGGTATGGAAAACACCAGCATTTCCGGATCAGTAATACCACCTTTTTTTGGGGGGGCAGCCACTTTTCTTTATTTCAACCTTAGCAGATAAATAAACTACTACTGGTTTTTATTTCTTATACAAATATCGATCTCACCACTGGCTACATCGATGGACTTGACACACAGGGAGATCAGCATGTCCTGGTTCAGGATATTCCAGTAGAGGTCGCAGTTTTCCTCTATGCTGTCCCGCATCTCCACCAGGAAGGGCTCACCCTCAAAAGACTCTAAGGGGTCTGAGTTATCGATATAGGTAGTGATACAGTGTCCCATACCGCTGTGAAAGTCACTATAGTCATAGAAAAATCTCTGGCAGGCAGAGGGGGTATTGTAAAATGACTTGAGTATGGACAACTTATAGCGGTAAGCGTTATTCTGTTTATAGATGAGGCCGGAAATACGGGGGGTGAAATTGGGGCCGTCCGGCTCGTACTCCCGGGTGTTTAAGGCATCTTCAAAAGTCCTGCCTGCCTGCAATGCCTGGTAAACGGTCTCGGTCTGATCGCCATTGGTCACGATGTGATAGCTGTCCAGGTCCTTAATGGGATAATAGACGATGAGGGAGGTGTCGGTGTCCATGCCCTTGTTGAACAGGTCTATCATCACGTTATTGTCTTCCTGTAAAAACACCCGGTTTTTACTATTGGCACTGCGGCCCATGATCCAGTAGACCTGTATCAGTTTTTTTCCATCGGGAGTCCGGCCTATGATGATGCCCCGGCCGGGGTATTCTTTGTTGTGCAGAGACTGCATGTTTTTTTTGATAAGCTCATCTGTTTTCATAGTGTTCTCCATTGATTTTTTACAGTAAGGGAGCAGAGGAATGATATGCCCATAGATATCTCGAATAATTCATAGATATAAACGTCATAATCTCTATTTAACACACTTATTCTAAATAGTATGGGAAAAAAAATCCAGCAAGGACAACATGACAATCCTTAAAATTATTCCTCTTGCACATTCCTGTCCAAATGAAAAGTATTTTGCGGATTTTCATGGATGCAGATACAATATCAGTAATAGTACTAAAGAGTTATGTATCCCACAGCCATTAAGCTTAACTTCAACAGGAGGTATCACGATGCAGTTACTATGCCCGCATTGCGGTGCATTGAATCTTCTGGATCCTAATGCAACCCATAAGCAGGAACTGGTCTGTCCTGCCTGTGATAAGGCTGAAACTCTTAAAGGTTCGGTCTACGATGCTCCCCAAAAATCAGAGCAGAAAGAGGATCGTTTCCGTATGAGCAAAAAAGAGGGCAACACACTATTGCACTATCGTTCAGGGAGCCTGGCAGCCGGTGGGGGTGCTTTAATTATAGGAATGATTTTTTTTATAAATTTTGTTAGGTTTATTCCTTTTATTAAA
Organism: uncultured Brevinematales bacterium; assembly: GCA_964537555.1. Classification (GTDB taxonomy): domain Bacteria; phylum Spirochaetota; class Brevinematia; order Brevinematales; family CAYRWR01; genus CAYRWR01. Next base: position 8,496 of record CAZIAD010000011.1, on the reverse strand, counting down.
ACAATGTTGGAGCAGCCCAGCGCCAGAAATATCTTTTTTGGTATAGTAGGCCTGTTTGCCTCCGGCCTGATCCTGATCACTTTTTTCGTTGTTCTCTGGGCTGCTTCTAGCCGGGAGACCCTGCAGTTTAATCATAATGAAATGATCAACACGAAAATGTTTTTCCCTTTTTGGAGAAAAAAACGTATTGCCTTCCATGACAGGAAGCATTTATTTCTCCTCATGACCCTGGATCTGGAGATCAGCGACCCCTATAATTCCAATCGCTACCATTATTTTCTCTGTGAATCCATGGGGAAGGATAAGTACCGGGAGCTCCTGTTTATCGCAGGCTGGCGGTACTGGGTGCTGGGACTGGAGCAATGGCTGAAAAATAAAGATTAGCATGCATGGAATAAGCCCCGGGTGAGTCCTACTTTCACAAAAGTAGCATCTTTCACAGTATTAGACTAAACTATAGCGATCAGGAACAATATCGCTTGACTATTATGAAGGAGGTCGTTATGAAGTTACTTCAGACCTTTTTTCATGAGTATACCGGCCATATAGCCGGTTAATATATATAAACCGTTCTTTAACCGGAACGGTTTTTTTTATTGCTCCCGGCTGTTTTTCTTTAGCCAGACCCCGAAGTGGTGAGCGGTGCGCTGCTTGTCATGGAGGAAGGCCTTCAGATCTTTTATAGCCTGGCCCGAACACTGGTTCCATAAGCGGCTGGCCTGGGAATGATGGAAGGCCTTGATCTGTTCGGGGGTCAGTGCGGGTGGAAAACTATCCTGTCCGGGGTATTCGGAAAAGACCAGGTACTCATCATCCAGAGCCAGTTCATACAGCATCACGCCGTCTACTATGAGGCGCATAAATTCCTGCCATCGGGAGCATACCGCTCCGAAATGCTGGGGGCTGAAAAAATAGATCACGGGGTTTAACTTTTCAGGATCATTCCAGATCATAAACAGTCCACGGCCCTGGTCTCTGCCTATCAGGGTGAGTTCGCTGGTCTTTTCGCACTCCGGTAGAAAGCGGCTTATTATGTCAGGATTATGAGGCAGGTATTCAAAGCCGATATGTTTTAAAATAAGGCCGTCCAGCAGCCCCAGGCATTTTTGTATTTCCATAATGTATTATAACACTGTCCTGAAAATAAAAAAAGAGTTCTTATCAATGGAAAAAAGATGCCTCGTAAACCCCGGACATCCACCTGTAGTTAATCTGAAGTCCTTTTATACTAATAAGGGGCAAAAATTAAAAGGGTATCTCATCCGGAACAAAGCCCCCGGCTATGTATTTTTCCGGATTAAACAGGCTGGCTTATTAATGATTTTGGCTTTAACACTGACTGCATCAGTCTTTTCTTTCTAAATAGACCAGAAATTTGTGCAGGATTTCCATCCGGTTTTGGACCCTGGCTTTGGAAAAGATGTTTTTCAGGTGGAATTTAACCGTATTGGCGGAAATAAAGATCTTAGCGCCTATCTCCCTGTTATTAAAGCCTTTCATTAGCAGGCTGGCAATCTCTTTTTCCCTTTCCGATAAGCTGAGGGAAGTGAAAAAAGCCTCTAACTGGGCCTCTTTTCCCTCCAGAGTATCCTGTTTTTCCTGTTTCTGGCTCAGATGTTCGTTGATGGTGACAAATACTGTGAATAAAACAAAACCCATGGGAATTATATACCGGAAATTTACCAGCCCGAAAGTATTAGATACATCAATAGCGGCACACAGGCTAAGGAAAGAAAATGCCAGCAGGAATCTTGGGGCCAGAGGATCTTTCCGGATAACATTTTTTATAAGGATAGTAAAATAATAGATTATGGTGATCAGGGTAAAAATATGGAAGATACTTACCATGGATACATTGAACTGAATAGGATATACCAGGCTGAATATTCCCAGTAGAATCCCGATCACCTTGAGGATGATGACTGGTACCGGGCGAATATCTCTCTTAAATCTCTGTGTAAAATAGAAGAAGAGCAGGACAGAGATAGCTATGTACGCAAAATAAAGGATACGATGATTGAACATAGGTGTGATGGTCAGGAAGTAAGGAAGGACTTTTCCGTCTTCAAACAGATTTTTTAATAGAACCGCCAGCAGGGTGAGGGACAGGTAGAGCTGGGACTTATCTTTTAGTCGGGTATATCTGAAAAGCAGGAAAAAAATAAGTACTGCCAGGAAAATACTCACAGCAAAATCAAGTGAATAATCAGCAAATGTCTCCATGCGGACCGCATTCTCTTCCCCGAATATTATCGGCCGGGTATAGCCCCAGATGGGGTCATAGAAATTACAGGTGTGGATAGTCACATGGATGATTTCCTGATCTGTCTTGAATGAGAAGATCCGGTTTTTATACCCGGGTTTATGTGTGGCCTCATTCGTACTCACCATCCCGTTTCCACCCAGCTCCTTTTGATTGATAAATATACGATAGGCGGTGCCGATATGCCTGGTCTGAATGGAGTAGATCTTATCTGTGTCAGAGATCCTGATTTTCAGGTGGAAAGTGAACCAGCCATGCCAGTTGGTCTGATTCTCAGCAGATGATTTTGAATGCCAGGTTCCCGGTATAGTCACATATCTGTCCGGATCCCCCACCTCATCAGACAGGAATGCCGAGGGGTCTATAAACTGGTATTGGTAACAACTCCACTGGCCGTCCAGTCTTACAGAAGGGCTAAGGGGGGACTCAGAGAGATCTATTTCACCTTTTATAGCTTTAATACTCAATGCGGAACTCATCGAGGGGTGCATAAAAACTATCGTCAGGATAAGAGTAATTATGAATCTGAGTCTCAAAGATGTTTTCTGTATCAAGGACACGCCCCAGGCTCCTTATGAAAACACAGGACCCAGGATCAAGGCACTGCATTTTTATATTCCGTCCGTTCAGATCATTTTAATTATATAATATAAATATGTTTTTGTATAGGCTGTATTTGAATGCTGCTTACCTGTACAAAAAACAAGATATCCGGTAGGATTAAGTAAATTCCACCCACATGGGTAGTGGTATGTACAGAACGATTTATCATAGTTTTTCTAAATAAAAAAACAGGGATACCCGAAATCAGGAAAGAGTGTGACAGGAGATTATGAATGAAAAGATTTATGTCGGTGATTACGACAGCCAGGCCTTTGAACGGAAGATACAAAGATTGCCATAGTCGATACACACTGGCTCCGGCCACTTGTGTTCCTCTGAGATCTCCATTAACCAGTTCCCGGCTGCTCCCTTGGTCACCACTGTGATCTGCCGTCTCCTGCTGACAGCCAGGATCTGTTTCAGTACACTCCGGTAAGTCTCTTCAGTAAAAGGGTCATAGAGATAATACACATCGGCATCGGGGATGGTGAAGGATGGTGATGAGAGATCCTGGGCCTTAAAGCGGAGATGTTCCTGGAGGCCCAGGTTCTCAGAGGCCTGATTGGCCACGTCCACCCTATGCGGCACATATTCATATCCTGTCACATCGATATCGGGCCTTAACAGCGCGCAGACCAGGCCCACACGTCCATATCCCGATCCCAGATCGATCAGGGTGCTGCCCTGTCCGGCATGGATAGTATGGAGTGCCAGCAAAATCGTAGAATATCCGGATTGGACCTCCACTCCGGACTGCTGGTACAGGCTCTCCTTTGTGGAATGATCCACCACCATATCTGTATCCAGCCGGTAATCGAGGGCAAATATCCTGTCCAGATTGTCAAAGGTGCGGTATAGCAGCAGTCCTTTATGGCCCAGGAGCCGGGACCGGTCGGTTTGTTCATTTTCTTCATGGATAAAATGCTGTAACATTTCCTTTAATGACTGCACCATAAACGCGCGTTGATCCTCTCCTGTACGTTCAAGCATTAACGACAATACCCTGTCTTCAATGCCAATGGTGTCCTGTAAAATATCCTCCATCTGAGCGTCACTGCTGCTGATGATAAATGGTTTCAGGAAGAGAAGAGGGGCCAGTTCATCGGAGAAAAACGGGGAGATGAGATCCGAAAAAGAGGTGCTGACGCGGGAATCATTATCTTTATTATTTTTTATCCATAACTGATCCATTAAAAACCGCAGGGCCGTTATCAGCAGGGCCGCGGAAATATAGAGCTGAGCCATAGCGGGTGCAGTCAAATATCCGGGGTCACCCTGGTGTAAAGAGTAAAAAGGATGCTCCTCAGCAGATGGGGGTTTATTCTCTAATAAAGTCTGAAGTGTCTTTTCCGATAAGTTCATGATGCCTCCTGGATCGATCATGCTTGCTATTCATGAACTTTGTTTATGATACTTTATGTTATACCCTTTTATACATGTAATCAAGGGAACTTTGTTTTTATTTCTTAGTTGATGAGTAGCGGGTATACTTACTATTTCTGCCTGGATTGCGCTTTCATTATGCTTGGGTCTAATGCAGCGGCAGGGTCCGGTTTAAGTATAGTGACCAAGCTATTCTATAATCTATTCTACATTGTCATCCAAGTACTATTATGCGAAGCAGAGATCTTTTGCCAAACTCAAGCCCATGCATTGTGCAGGATGATGCAATCCGCATTTTGTAAGCGATTGCAGGATAGTTGCAGTTCCTGATTATTCACAGTACACAAAAACGGGATTAATAACGAAATAAGTAATATATATCTTACATTATTGACGGTAAATTCAAATTGGCATAGTTATTGCACATAATAGCTAAGTTGGGCTTGTATTATGTATATATATGGTGCGGTATGTAGGGAGCTTTTTTACAAAGCTCCTTTTATTAGTAGATAATAATCTCGGAGGAAAATATGAAAAGAAGTATCTGGATCGTGTTGGCCCTGTTCTGCCTGGCGATTCCCGGTTTTAGTGCGACCATCGCATCAGACAATATTGACGGAAATACGACATTGACCGGATGGGTAAGGTCGTCAACTACTTATGCCACCTATTATACCGCATCTTTTAAGATCGGTACAGCAGCACTTTGTGTCTCCTATGGCGCCACTGCCACCAAGACCATCCCTACAACAGGATACACTTCTATTACCCTGGCTTTTAAACTGGCCGGCTATTCCCTGGAAGCAGGTGAATATACTGTAGTCCAGTACAATACCGGAGCCGGCTGGGTCGAAGCCGGACGTATCAATGATGTACAGGATACCGGAGCTTATCAAAGCTTCAGTGTAGCCCTGCCTGCAGCGGCTAACAACAACGCCAATTTCCAGGTCCGACTCTACACTTATGGTAACTCCTCTGCTGACTATGGCTACCTGGATGACATCGTGGTCTCCGGAACTTCCACTTCAGGTGGCGGAACCTCTCCTGTTTCTATCCTCTCAGACAGTATTGATGGAAACACCACTCTGGCAGGCTGGACCCGTTCATCCACTACCTATGCAAAATATTATACTGCTACCTACAAGATCGGGACTGCTTCCCTGTGTGTATCCTATGGCGCTACTGCTACCAGGACTATCCCCACTACCGGATATACTTCTATTACTCTGGCATTCAAACTGGCTGCCTATTCTCTGGAGACAGGGGAATATACCGTAGTCCAGTATAATACGGGCAGCGGGTGGGTCGAAGCCGGGCGTCGCAATGATGTCCAGGACACCGGTGCATTTCAGTCTTTCAGTGTGACTCTGCCTGCGGCTGCTGCCAACAACCCTAACTTCCAGATCCGACTCTATACCTATGGTAACTCCAGCGCCGATTATGGCTACCTGGATGATATCGTAGTCAAAGGTACTCCTGCCTCCACCGGTCCTGTGGTATCCACCCGTATGAACGGACGCGAGATCGGTTCTGAAGTGTACAGCGGCGGTGTAGCTTTCCGTGTCTGGGCTCCCAATGCCAGCCGGGTATGGGTAGTCGGTACCTTTAACAGCTGGAACGACACCGCTACCCCTATGGCCAGCGAAGGCAATGGATACTGGTCAGTAGATGTATCCGGTGCCGCAGTAGGCAATGAATATAAATACCGTATAGAAAACAGCGGATCAGGAACAGGCAACCCCGGCGGTATCTTCTACCGGATCGATGCGGCTGCCCGTGATACTGTTTATTCTACAGGAAACAGTATAGTAGTTAACCCTACTTACACCTGGGCTCCCTTTAGCTCTCCTTACTTTGAAAACTATATCATCTACCAGCTCCAGGTAGGGACATTTGCCGGATATAATGACGGCATCAATATGGCCGGCCATGGAGATGGCGGCAGAGTAGCCTGGTTCTCAGATATAGAAGCCAAACTCCAGTATATCAAGGACCTGGGCTTTAATGCCATCGAGTTTTTACCGGTCCAGGAATTTGCTATGGACAGCTCCTGGGGATATAATCCCGCCCTGTACTTTGCTCCTGAATCTTCCTATGGGACTCCTGACACAATGCGTCACCTGGTCAATGAAGCCCATAAAAAAGGCCTGGCTGTGATCTTTGACGTGGTTTATAACCATGCCGGCCCCGGTGATAATTCACTGTGGGAATATGACGGAAACTACAATGGAGATGGTGGAGTCTATTTTGAAGGGGGATGGATGACTGACTGGGGCAGAGGGCCTGCTCACTGGAAGACAGAAGTGCGCAATTTCTTCCTGGAAAATGCCCGCATGTACCTCAAGGAATACAACGCTGACGGACTGCGTTTTGACGCTACTACCAAGATTCAGTGGGAAAGCCTGCAGCATATCACTTATAACCTGAAGATGGAATTCCCCAGTAAGTATCTGATCGCGGAACATCTGCCTGATGATCCTTCTGTAGTGACCAGCGCCGGCTTCCATGCCACCTGGAAATCTGCGTCTCATCATGAGTTCCAGAGAGCGGCTAACGGGACCGACCCTGTAAATAAACTGAAATCTATCATCGGATGGGATGGCTATCCTAATTCCTTTAACACTGTGAAATATCTCCTGGGATCACATGATGATGCGGGTGATGACCATAACGGTGATGCACAGAATGGCAACTCTAACTGGGACAGCCGTCACAGATATTTTGTAGAACTATTCGGCGGACGCGACAACTGGTATGCCAGAGCCAAGACCCGTCTGGGCTGGGCTTTGAATGTAGCTATGCCCGGAACACCTATGTTGTTTATGGGAAGCGAATGTCACATGCCCGGATACTGGCATGACGGATATGATGCTAATGGTGACCATAGATTTAACTGGGCTTTAGCCGGAGATCCTACCGGTATGCCGATGCGATATATGGTGTCTGATGTCAACAATATTCGGTGGTCAAATGCCGCACTGCGCAGTGACACCTTACAGTATACCCATGAAGATCAGGGAAACAAGATCCTGGCCTTCAAACGCTGGAGCGGCGGAAACGTCATCCTGGTGGTGGTCAATATCGGTGATGGAGATTGGACAGGACATAGTTATGGAGTATCTATGGGTGGAGAATCCGGCCAGTGGCAGGAGATCTTTAACTCACAGTCAGCCGGATACGGCGGATGGGACAATTCCGGTAACTATCTCTATGACCCATGGGTACAGGGCGACAATAAGATCTATATCAACATCCCCAAATGGAGTGTGCTGATGTTTCGAAAAAAATAAGCCCGATCCCTGTTACAGAAACTAAAGAGAGGCCCGTTCGAAAGAACGGGCCTTTTTGATTTTTTTATGATTATTATTAAAGATCGACTCCAGCTGCCAGGTTTTGCAGAAAGCATCAGGTAATGTATAGTTTTTTTAGTGTTAATACTTTTCCACATTTTTATTTCCTCTAACGTCTTGGGGTCTCACCTGGTAGTGATCCGCGTCTGGGGCTGTTTTGTTTTAATCACTCCTATAATAATGGATTATATCATAGCCAAGCAATAATCCTTCATAATTATAATTTAGAACTTTTTTGAGTTCATTATCTTCATAGATATAATCTTTTGAACCATCCAATTCACTATCCGCATCATATGACTCTTCCTTTATCAATTGTCCCTTCATATTGTAATAGTACCTGATTGATTCATATATTTTTTCTTCAAGTTTATCCATATATATGTACTGAGTAAGCAAATCCTGATCATTATATCTATATATTTCAATTTCTGACGGATGGCTTGGATCGTTTATTTCTACAATTTTCCCTGCTTCATTATATTTGAAAGAAGTTCCTATTAAAGCTCCAACAGTTAAGATATTTGTTATATGATTGTTCTCTCCATATAATAGTTTATAATGGCCATTAATAATACCTTTATCATTTTCTTCTTTTAGATATTCCTTATATGCCAAGATAGTTGTCGCATAAAAGTGATATATGCGCATAAATATATTTCCCCTTTTATCAGATTATTTTCGGTTAAGTTTTACAAATAGGTATGCAAGTGTCTCAGATGCAGGATACACCTGAATATCGAACCGGATTTCAGACAGGCCCACCTTCATTGCCCAAAGGTAAAGATTCTTCGTTCCGTAGGACTCCACTCAGAATGACGATGAACAAGGATACTAAAACCCACAGAGCAGGTGCAAATAAACCAGGCTCTCATTCATCGCCGGAGGCTGCCGGAT
>CAZIAD010000010.1:17790-98378 GCA_964537555.1 uncultured Brevinematales bacterium | reverse complement strand
ACTAAAAAAAGATAAGGGCCATAATGATATGAAACGCATTTTTCAAAATGACTGGCAGGAATTTCTGGAAGAGGAATTTAAAAAAGACTATTATCAAAAATTACGCCGCACTTTGATAGATGAGTATAATTCCAGGACTGTCTACCCTCATATGAATGATATCTTTAATGCCCTTCATTTTACAGCTTACAAGGACGTCAAAGTAGTCATACTGGGACAGGATCCCTATCATGGACCGGGCCAGGCTCACGGACTGTGCTTCTCTGTACAGCCCGGCATGAAAATTCCTCCTTCCCTGGTCAATATCTACAAGGAGCTGCACAACGATCTGGGCTGTGACATCCCCCGTCATGGCCATCTTACCAAATGGGCCCGGCAGGGAGTGCTCCTGCTCAATGCCTCTCTCACAGTGCGGGCCTCTCAGGCCATGTCCCACAGTAAGATCGGCTGGCATATCTTCACCGACCGGCTGATCAGTCTGCTCAATGACAGGAAAGATCCTGTGGTGTTTATACTGTGGGGTAACTTTGCCATCTCCAAGGAGCAGCTCATTACTCATCCCTGGCATCATATCATCAAGTCGGTCCATCCCAGCCCCCTCTCAGCCAACCGGGGTTTCCTGGGGAGCCGCCCCTTTTCCCGGGCTAATGCATTCCTGAAGAGCATAGGCAAAGAGCCGGTTGACTGGCAGATAGAGGAGCTGGACTGATTCAGGGCTGAATGAGGGCAGTACAGGGGATCGGGATAAAAGGCTTATCCAGGGCCTAATGTTCTTTGCAGCTTGAAAAAACCCTGATAGTGAACTATACTTTTAAGAGTATGTGATCTGAACTCTCATATATTGTAAAATCTATGTAATAAGGATGATAAATGAAAAATCCGCTTATTTACACTGTCTTTATTTTTCTCTTAACTGCCGGTTGCTCCCTGTTTTATGAGGATTTCGCAGTATCAGCGACCGTGGATGGGGATAAGCTAATGATCCTGGCTAATATCCACAATTACCATGGTGATTTCGTCCACATGAGCATACGCAAAACCGGCTATGATAATAACTACGGCATCAGTGTCAGCCCGGAAGCGGCCAGGCCTGAGTATGACTGGAGCCGGGTACATCACTGGTTCGGAGTGTTAAACCCTGATACTTTCCTGGAGGGCCGTATCGATAATGGTTGGGGCAGGGGCCCCCTTACTTCACGGGAATTTCAGTTCGAACTGCCCCTGGCTGCAGGTACCCGGACCAATCACATTGATCAGTACGGCAGTAATTATGAATATATCACCATGGGTTATTCCTATGCAGACGGCCATGCCTCCCATCCTGCCTTTAGCAGTGGTGACTATGTCATAGCCATTTACCCCTGGTACACCGGACGCGCCGACGCCACCCATCCCTCCAGTGACGAACACGAAGAGGTGCAGTATATCCATTATGAAGACACTCTGGCAACATCCACTTTTAGCATTCCGTGATATTAAAAGTAATGCACTCCATAATTCTAACAAAGTCAATGGGGAAAATGAGAGAAAACCCGCGGCTGAACCTCATTCCTAGGCAAAGCGCTAAATAATCACTTACTCACTGTTCTCGGCTGGACAGGGATTCTGATCCTGATGTTTAGGGCAGGGTATCCTTTTTACCACTTGAGAAGAGTTTATTCATGCTTCGTAGATTTATATCCTATGTCTGAGATAGTACTTAAGCGATTTCAGTTCCGCTATGCCTTCGGCATTTTTCACTGGAATTATTGCCTGAATTGTGCTATATTATTCTATATAAACACTGTGAATAAGGAGGACATCTTGTTATTCAAAGTCCGGCATGCTTTGTTTTTTACTGTCATTTTGTCTTTTCTTTCCCTTTCAAATGTGTATGCCCGGGATGGATTGCGCAGCCAGGAGGGCCCGGATTCACAACAGGAGTCTGCATTACCACAGCTCGATCAGAAGCAGATGTACCAGGATTTTGACTTCCTTATTTCCTCCATTACCAATACTTTCTGCCGGATTCAGTTAAAAAAAGCGCTCATGGGACAGGATATCGAGGCGGATCTCCAGGCCTTACGGAAAAAGATCAGGGAGATCAGTACTTACCGGGAATTCTTACTTCTGGTGAATCAGGCATTGATTGTGACTCAGGATATGCACAACTTTATACTAAAGGTTGGTATGTATAACTGGGACCGGCTGGACATTGAGGATCCTGACTCGACATATGCGAGACTGTCCCGAAAATACTATGATTTGCTACCCAGTTATAATCTGGAGTTGCCATTTATTTACTTTCAGGGGGAGTACCGGGTATTTTCGGGCTTTACAGCAGGCAATACCCAGGTAAACACCGGGGATACTCTGATCAGTATAGAGGGCACTCCAGTGCATGAGTATGTGAGAGAACTGCGCTGGGAAAGATATCTGATGTGGGATCAAAAAAATAAACGCTTTTATGATGACCAGTTTTATCTCTGTGACAGCTTTATGAAGCATAAGCAGCTGACCCTGGAGTTTAAGGATACTAAGGGCAGAAAAAAAAAGCTGGTACTGGATACTGACCGGGGACTCTCCTTTAGTACTCCGCATTATTTTTCGGCCAGGGAGACTTATGATCCCCGAAACGGGGAGCGTAGAATAAAGTATCTGGAAAAATATAAGACGCTCTATATCCGGGCTTTATCCCTGAACCGGCAGCAGAAGATCATAAAGTCACTTCTTAAGTATAAGGATAAAGATATCCGGGCCATAGTCTTCGATTTCCGGGATTCTCCGGGGGGCTATACGGATTTTTTCCCCTCCCTGCTGCAGCACATTTATCCCGACCCCATTCATATCAATATGACTGTGGGTATGAAAGTGATCAATCTGATGTTTGAAGGCCACGACAATCCCCGTATCAAAAAGGGGCTCCAGTCCCTGAGCCTGACCGGGACTGTGCCGGTCCCCGTTCTCAATAATGAGCAGTTTCAGAGATTTACCTATGAGTTACATTATGATGCACTTCAGGAAAACCTGGAATATACTGGTAAAGTGTATCTTCTGCTTAATGAGCACACTTTCTCCTCTCCCACCGTGGCGCAGTACCAGGCCCTGCATCTGGACAGGGTAGTGACGGTAGGCCAGCCCAGTGGCTATGAACAGGGAGAGGCCAGGGGAGGTTTTTATGAGCTGTTTATCCTGCCTCATTCCAGGATCGCCTACCAGATAGTGAATGTGATCGATCTGAGCACTTATGATACTATTGAAGAGCTTTTTGATAACCGGGTAGAGCTGCCAGTAGAACCGACCTGGGAGGAGACCCTGAGCCGTATGTACTATGAAGGAGATGTGTATGGTACGGAGTTCCTCTTAAAACAGGACCCCCTGATGAAGAAGGTCTTTAAACAGCCTCGGGATTAAAACACCCAGTCCAGCCTCTTTTTCTCATAAGCCTGATACATGACTTCAGCATAACTGTATTCACGTAATATGCCTTCCTTTCGCAGAGGGGAAATATTCAGCAGCCCACTGGTCAGTTCATATTCTATGCCTAGTTTGCGGTCGGCGATTTTTACATGATAGGTCCAGGGGTCTCCCTCATCCGGATTTATCACTATCATGCTCTGGCCGTCGTAAATCCCTTCCTGCTGGAGCAGGCCCAGAAACAGGGTGCAAAAATCTTCGCAATCCCCGGTACGGTCATACCAGGTCTCTTCCGCACTTTTCCAGTATTCCCCTTCTTCATTGGTGTAGGTGATGAGTACAGACACCAGGATACCCAGAATATCAGCATCCGTGAGAGGATTGTCAAACAGTGTGCTGAACAGTTCTTTGTATACCCGGTATTCAACGGCTAAGATGTCCACATGGGGTGTATAGTCACGATAGGCTTCGATAGCGGCATCATCTCTGAGAGAACAGGCGCTGAGCAGTATAAGTAATCCCAGTACAGTAATCTTCCTGAGCATATCTCCCCCATAAACTCCGGGATATGCTTTTTAAATAGAGAAGATACTTTTTTACTTATTACCTGATTTTTTATTATACTCCCTTTTGATATTAACTCATTATATTACTATTGATTGGGTTGTCAAGGATATTGAGTCTCTAAAATACCCAATCCAGGCGGTCTTTTTCATAAGCCTGATACATTACTTCAGCGTAATTGTATTCTTTGAGGATCCTGTTTTCTTTCAAAGGGCTGATCTCCAGGAGGCCGCCGGTCAGCTCATATTCTATACCTCTTCTGCGGTCTGCCACTTTGCAATGATAAGTCAGGCTGCTGCCGCTCACCGGCCGGACTACTATCATAGTCTGTCCGTCATAAAGCCCTTCCTGCTTTAATAACCCCAGAAACAGGGTACAGTAGTCTTCGCAGTCTCCGGATTTATCGTTCCAGGTCTCTCTGGGATTTTTCCAGTAATTGCCATCCACGCTACTGTACTCTACCTCGATAGAGACCAGGATACCTATTACATCTTCATCAGTGAGCTGTCCCTGGTACAGGGATGCAAAGAGTTCTTTATACATATTATAATCTACATTTAAAGGATTGATCTCAGGAGATACCTCTCCATAGCGGTCTATAGCCTGTTCAGAAACAGAAAATACAGAACATCCGCTCATCATGGCTGCCAGTACCAGTAATTTAATCCAATTAAGCATATCTTCCTCCCTGGAGGTTTATTTAATATGCGTCCTAATTTTTCTATCATGATTTAACTACATACTTTTTTTCATTTCATTCGCTCATATTATACTAAATATTATCGGATAAAGTCAAGAATAAATGCACTAAATAAGTGCATAAAATACTTTAAAAGTGCATTCAAAGCATAAACAGTGCAAATATGTGCAATGATGCAAGCCTGCATAGTCTCTGTTTGAATTTTGATGTGCATGATGGCTTTTTTTGAAATTTTCTGTAACAGAATGGAGATCAGATAGAGTTAGAAGTATATTATCTCATGAGATAGAGTGCGGCACAGGCCCTGGCGTCCGACAGGGCTTCATGATGTTCCAGCTCGATGTGATTGACCTGACAGCAGTAGGATAGCTTAGCGGAGGGATAGCCTTTCCGGCGGTATATCTTCACGGTGCACTCCCAGGGCTCAGGGAGATGCAGTTCATTATAGTTCAGGTGGTAGAGCAGCATACTGGCCTTGAGTACACCTCTGTCAAATGCCTCATTATGGGCTACGATCAGTCTGCCCTGCAGCCTTTTTTTGATCTCCGGATAGACACCGTCAAAAAGAGCTGCCTGTGCGGTATCTCTGGGGTGGATATGATGGATGGAGATATTAAAGGGGCTGTACTGGTTACCCGGAGGCTGGATCAGGGTAGAATACTCATCTACAATAAGCCCGTTTTCTACAGTGACTATACCAACAGCACAGGCACTATTCCGGAAACCGGTAGCGGTCTCAAAATCTATGGCGACAAAGCTGTCCATTCATTTCTCCTGACCTTATTTTATCGTTTATTCTGCTTTTAATCAAAATGTTTTCAGGTTTTCACTATGAATCCATCGGGGCGATGTGCCGGATTGATCTTCTCTGTTGCAATGATGCAGATTATAACTAAATCTTCTGTATAGCACGTTTATCAATATTCCCAATTAAGTTTTTTTGCTGTCTCAAGCTTTGACTTCTACTCAGGCTGTTTTTATAATTACAGTGACTGAAATTTCTCTGAAAGCAAAAAAACTAAGGACTTATCATGTTTTATCATTTATTGTTTCCTTTAAGTGAGCAGTGGACCATCTTTAATCTGCTTCGCTATATTTCTTTCCGCTCTATTGCCGCTTTTTTTACCGCTTTTTTGATTGGGGTGGTGATAGCCCCCTGGTTTATTCGCTTGTTTCAAAAAATGAAGGTAGGGCAATCCATACGCGATGATGGCCCCCAGTCCCATCTCAAAAAAGCAGGGACGCCTACTATGGGTGGGGTATTTATAATACTGGCCAGCCTGGCCTCCGTACTCTTATGGTCCAGGTTTAATTTTTATGTATTGCTATCCGGCCTGGCCCTGCTGCTCTTCGGAGGGATCGGCTTTGTGGATGATTACCTGAAGGTCAAGGAAAAAGATACCAAAGGGGTGTCTGCCCGGTTGAAACTGGTACTTCAGGGCCTGGTGTCAGCAGCATTGATGCTTATGTTGTATTTTTATACCCAGTCCTGGGATTCAAATACCTTTCATGTGGTCATTAAGGACAGTAGGATGCAGACCTTAAAGGAGATCCCCTATGGATGGCAGACTAACAATACTATTGCCTTAAAAACCGGGGAAGTGGGAGTATATTCCAATACACTGCATTTTGTGCTGCAGGTAGAGGATTATTTCCGTATAGTAAAGGAAAAAGAACTGGTCTCTATCAATGTGGATGAGCGTATTACGGAAGTAAAAATGGAACTATCTCCTTCTTTGTTTGAGACACAGGGAGATTTTTTATCTCTGAGCTGGCAGATGCTTAGTTATGACAAACAGGGTAGATTTGTAGATCAGAAGAACGGTAATGAAAAAGTCCATAAAAAATCACGCTTTTTCCAGCAGTTTTATCTGCCTTATTATTCCAAACCGATCTTTACCTGGCCTCTGATCCTGGCATTTATATTCTATGTAGTGGTACTGATGTCCTTTTCCAATGCCACCAACCTATCGGATGGACTGGATGGACTGGCATCGGGGATGGGAATCATGCTGTTTATCCCCTTTGGAGTATTTGCCTACATCATGGGTAATTCCATATCTTCTGAATATTTACTTTTTCCTTTTTTATCGGGGGGAGGGGAGCTCACAGTAGTTATCGCTGCTTTTATAGGAGGACTGGTCTCCTTTCTGTGGTATAATGTACATCCCGCCCAGGTTTTTATGGGAGATACAGGCTCCCTGGCCATGGGAGGCTTGATCGCCACCATAGCCGTGTCACTAAAGCAGGAAGTACTTCTGGTAGTGGCCGGAGGGATGTTTGTATTGGAGGCTTTTTCAGTAGTATTGCAGGTGTTCTGGTACAAACGCTTTAAAAAGCGAATCTTTAAGATGAGCCCTATACATCATCATTTTGAGCTTTCCGGATGGAAAGAGACTCAGGTGGTGGCCCGATTCTGGATATTGTCGGCTTTATTTGCTATAATAGCCTTGTCTGCCCTGAAAATACGTTAGAGCAAACAGGAGAAGTTATGGAAAAAATCAGACTGGATCAGTCTCAAAAAGACCTGCTCATCAAAGTGGTCCGTTACACTATCGAAGCACACCTGGAAGACAGGGATTATGATGCCTCCACCCTGATGACTGATCCGGTATTTGACGGAAAATTTGGCCTGTTTGTGACCCTGACTATTCAGTCAGAGTTACGGGGATGTATCGGCTATATCGAAGGAGTAAAGGAATTGCGCCAGGCTATTCAGGAAATGGCCATTCAGGCTGCCTTCCATGATCCCCGCTTCTATCCTCTGACTCCACAGGAATACCAGCAAATAGAAGTGGAAATATCTATTCTCTATCCCCTGGAAGAAATAAAGGATGTCCTCACTGTAGAAGTAGGGCGTCATGGCCTGGTCATGGAAAGAGATTATCATAAGGGCCTCTTACTGCCCCAGGTCGCGATAGACCATAAATGGGACAGGGAACGTTTTCTCAATGAGACCTGTCGCAAAGCAGGAATGGAAGCCTATTGCTGGGAAAACGGGGCCAAGGTCTACGGGTTTGAAGCGGAAGTGTTTGGCGAGAAACAGGTCAGGCATTAATGAATTTCGGCCTCTGGGGCTCACGGGGCCTCAATGAAATCACAAACCGGGATGGAATAAGCTGCTATTTTAAGCTGCATCATGAGGGCCGGGCCTGGGAGCACATTTTCTTTAATGTAGGCCAGCCCGACCAGGATCCTCCCATCCATACAGATCACAAAGATGACAATCATTATTGTGATGCTATTCGTATACTGGATTGTTCTTTTTATCCCTATTTTGCAGCATACCGTATTTTTAATAATACATTTACCCTGGTTGAACATGAGGGGATGCTTTTCATGCAGGCTCTTATGTCTGACAGCCTGGAATGGTGTTCTGATAGCAGTCCCCATGTCCTGGATTCAGGATGGTCCTGCCTGGGTCCCTCATTCTATGTCCTGGGCATAACCTGGGGCCATTCCCTCAAGGAAGAGCTCAGACTGGCTTTTTCTCCAGATCCCTGTGCGGATACAGCCTCTGTCCTTGATGAATTCATATTCCCCCGGGGGGCAGGGGCAGATACCCCTTATGATGTGAGCCGGCAGTCTGTGTTTTTTAATCTCTCGGTCAGCACATCTCTCAAAGAGCGTTTTTATGTGCCGGTCAATAAAGCCTGGATGCCTATGATAGCCAGAGTGACTGACTCTTCCGTGGAAAACTACGGGCCCATGCTCTTTGCCTGGGATGCTGCCTTTTCCTGCATAATCCTGTCCCATCATGATCCAGATCTGGCTTGTGCCACTTTTTTCAGCCTCATGGAGGGGATGCAGGAGGATGGGCGTATACCTCAGCTCAGGGTAGGGAAGCGGATATCCAACCGATCCAATCCCCCTGTCTGGTTCCTGGCAGCCTGGGAGATCTATACCCGGACCGGGGATTTAGGCTTCCTGCAAAAGGCCTATCCCCTTCTTATCAGAAATTATAACTGGTGGAAACAAAACCGCATGCACCAGGATCACACTTTCAGCTGGGGAACAGACCATGAAGACAGAAATGACTTCATACTGCTATCGGGAAAGACAGGAGCAGTATACGAGTCAGGCCTTGATGACTCCCCCGTCTTTGATGAGATGGAGCTCACTTCTCAGGCCAGGAGTGGAAACGCTATCCTGGATCAGGCCTGCATAGATCTGAGCTCGCTGATGGTGAGTGCTGCCGGGATCCTGGTAGAGATGGCTGTGCTTTTGGGAATACCCGCTCCTGAGCTTCAGGAGGACCTGCACACCTACAATAGTATAATCCATAATTTTTTTGATCTGGACAGGGGCCTGGTGAATTCATTTAAGTCTCAGCATTACAATACTGAGTTAAGTCCATTGATATTCTACCCGTTACTCACTTCATGCATCAGTCCTGAGGAATTGAGGCTTCTGGAGAACATACTGGATTCCCCGGATTTTTTAAATGCTGCCTTACTGCCTTCTGTGGCGGTTTCCTCTTCTCACTATAATCCGGATGGCGATTACTGGAGAGGCAGGGTATGGCCCTCTATGGTGTGGTTGGTGGCCTATGGCCTTAAAAAGCACGGATCACTCCTTTACCCGAAATTCAAAGAGGCTGCACAGTCGATATTGATGCGGGAATGGAGAGAACATGGGCATATACATGAAAACTACTCAGCACTCACAGGCTGGGGTGAGCCTCAGCCTGCCCGATACGCCCGCTCCTGCCCTTTTTATTCCTGGGGGGGATTGTTGGGGATTTTGTGAGTCCCGCAAATATTGCAGTTTAAATGAAATAGTGTATAATAATGATTCAGGAATAAAACATGCGATTAGTTATACAAAGAGTTAAGTCTGCCTCAGTAGCAGTAGAACAGGCATTAGTCAGTGAGATCGGGAGAGGGCTCCTGGTCTTGGCCGGTATTGCCAAAGATGATGATGACAGGGATCTGGAATATTGCAGTAGAAAAATATTAGGGATACGACTCTTTCCCGATGGAGAGAAGGAGACCGCCCTGTCAGTAATGGATATCTCCGGAGAAATACTGATAGTTTCTCAGTTTACCCTGTACGGGGATGTGCGGAATGGGCGCAGGCCCTCATTCAGTGAGGCCATGCCCCCGGAACCGGCACGGGAATTATTTGATAAGCTGGTCCATAGCCTGTCACAACATGGCCTGGGTGTAAAAACGGGTGTTTTTGGGGCGATGATGGAAGTAAATCTGCACAATGACGGCCCTTATACGATTATGGTAGATTCAAAAAAAAGCTTTTAGGAGCAGATATGCTGGTGAGATTCTGGGGGGTGCGTGGGTCCATACCTGTACCTGAAAAGGAAAAACTCCAGGTGGGTGGAAATACTTCCTGTGTAGAAGTGGAAGTACACGATAAACTGAGGCTGATTCTGGATATGGGTACGGGTATCCGCTTGTTGGGTAAAAAGATCGTCCAGGAGATTAAAGCCGGGATCGAAAAAGAAAATATTATCCTGCTCAGCCACACCCACTGGGATCATTTGCAGGGATTTCCCTTTTTTGACCCTATATTTATGCCCAATGTGCATATCCTGCTCTACGGCCCTTCCAAAGCTAACCGCAAGCTGGAAAGAGTGCTAAGCGGGCAAATGGAATACGATTACTGGCCCGTCAAATTTTCTCAGCTGCCATCCCATTTGGACTTTAATGAGCTCAGTGAAGGGGTCTCGGAGCTGAGGCCGGGCGTCACGGTGCAGGCTGCCCGACATATCCACCCGGGTGTGGCCTTCGGTTATCGTATCACATACCAGGGTAAATCCATAGTGTATTCTACCGATACCGAACATTTTAAAAATCAGATGGATCAGAGGGTCATAGACCTGGCTCAGGATTGCGATCTTCTTATACATGATGCTCAGTATACCGATGAAGAGCTGGATTTTAAACTGGGGTGGGGCCATAGTTCCTGGATGCAGGCGATAAAAGTGGCCAAAGAAGCCCATGTCAAAAGACTG
Organism: uncultured Brevinematales bacterium; assembly: GCA_964537555.1. Lineage (GTDB taxonomy): Bacteria > Spirochaetota > Brevinematia > Brevinematales > CAYRWR01 > CAYRWR01. The sequence continues at coordinate 87,747 of CAZIAD010000010.1, read as the reverse complement.
GCGTTGTTTCACCAGGATCCCACCCGTACCGACGAGCAGGCCTTTGAGATAGAAAAACAGGCAAAAGCGATGCTGCCTCAGGCCTTCCTGGCCCGTGAGGGCCTCACTGTAGATCTGGACAGAATGTAAGGGGGGGGGATGCAAAGCATACAGGCTGGTTTTGATATTCTGGTCCTGCTGGCTGCCATCGATGGCCATATTGCCAGAGAAGAAATGGAAGTGATCAGGCAATATATAGAAGAGAATTTTGACGGGGAATTCCATATTCAGAACGAGATCTCTCTGTTACGGTCCATGTCCGGCCAATCCAAGCTGGATTATTTTTCAGAGGCAGCGGATACTATCAAGGCCGATACGGATCTGCCCAGCCGGGAAGCCATGATCCGTTTTTCCCTGGAGCTCATTCAAAAAGATGGAGTCATTCATGAAAAAGAACGTGCCCTGGTGGCGTTACTGGGGCAGCACTGGGGTATTGATACCCTGAAGATGGTTCAGGAATTTTTGGACAGTCAGGAAGATTGAGATCCATCTGACGAATTGTTCTTAGGGAATTTTATCCGGAAACAGGCGCCCCCCATGTCTGAATCCAGCACTTTGATGCTGGCATTGTGAAGCCTGACTCCCAGATTCACTACCATAAGTCCTAACCCGGTGCCCTGTTCTTTCATAGAAATAAAAGGTTCAAATATTTTTTTACGATGCTGCCGGTCGATTCCCGGTCCATTATCGTGTACTTCCAGTATGATGCTGGATTTATCGTGGTAACATTTCACGGTGATGCATCCTTTTCCATGAGTGGCATCACCCGCATTGATGATGAGGTTTAACAAAATACGGGTCATGATCTCTTCATTTAATTCCAGAAACAGGCCTGATTCCAGTTCCATATTGATAGTGCAAAATTTCACTTTTTCATGATGAGCACAGAAGTCTATAGTATTCTCTATAAGCAGTCTTAGATCTGCTGTCTTTTTACTGCGCATCATGGCCGGCTGTGATGCGTGCATAAGGCTATTGGTCAGTTGAGTGATTTTCTCCAGGGCACTATGGCTTTCAGTCATGTATTGAGTCTGCAGGTCTTTACTCTGATCTAACTGGCTCAGATCCAGGCTGACCGTGACGATATTGAGGAGATTTTTTATATCATGAGCAATTGAGGCGGCAAAGATACCTGCCATGGCTCTTCTTTCATTTTCAATGAGGAGCTCCCTGTATAAGATAAGCTCCTTATCTTTCCTGTAGATCTTTTTTAACAGGATGTAGGCCAGTATAAAAATAATCAGACCTGTAGAGCTTATGAATAAAAAACCTTTTAAGATCTCTATGTTTTTTAACTGGGAGATGTCAGCCGAAGCAGATGCGGCCATGGTGCTGGAAATATAGATATATGCTCCGGTAAGACAGATATATACGATAAAAAACAAAAAAGCGTATAAAAATGGAGAAGCGTGACGGGGGGTATTATATCCGGTGTCAAATCGAGTCCCGCTGGGATTGGGTCTGCATGTCATGATTAGATAATATTATAATCTATTAAAAATGTAAAGCCCTATCCCTGTTTAATTCATCTCTAAGCCAAATATTTTGGCGAAATTGCTTTCAGTCTGCTTTATTAGCATATTAGAATCGATATTTCTCAGTTCTGAAATAAAATGGTAAGTGTGCTGTACATAATGGGGTAGATTGGGTTTTCCCCTGAGAGGTACAGGGCTAAGATAAGGGGAATCCGTTTCCATTAGTATCCGCTCTATAGGCACTATCCGGGCTGTTTCCTGCAGTGCAATGGCATTTTTATAAGTCACATTTCCCGCGAATGAAAAATAATAAGGCCCCTCAAATCCGAATTGTTCTGCTTCCGCGGGGCCATAGCCGTAACAGTGCAGTATTACCGGGATATCCCACTGATAAGAGCGCAATATACGGAGGGTATCAGAAAAAGCATCCCGGCTGTGTATGATGAGGGGCAGCTTCAGACGCAGGGCAGTCTCAATCTGATGCCGGAACAGGGTTTCCTGAACCCTGATGTCCCCATAATCCCAGTGAAAGTCCAGTCCCACTTCTCCTATGGCCTGGGGCCTGTACTGTACTATGGCATTTTCAAATTCATCCTGCAGGCTCGGGCCAAATTGCTGTGCTAATTCCGGATACAGGCCCACTGCACGTAAAACATATTCTGGAAGTGAATATGAATGACTATTTAAGAATTCTTTGACATTTGTCGATATATCTACAAGATAGCTTAAGCAGGAATGGTTCTGTTTAAGATAAGAGGTGATTTGGTGGCCTTCCATGCTGTGAAAAAGGTGGCAATGTGAGTCTATATACATATTTTCCTGCTTAATGATTATTCACTTGACATAGTTTCTGGAAAGTATATAATGAATATAGGTTTATTTCAAACTGTTTTTCACTGTATTGGGAGCGGGAAAATTGCTACTCGAATTTGATCTAAATGTAAGATAATTGTTTAAACAATAGCAATTATTTTTGTTGTGTGCTATAATTATAGCGAAACGGGGCGGGTGGCCATATTCAGGAGGCAGAAATGGCTCATTATAGTAAGAAGAGACCGGCATTCAGGTCTCGTACTGAGATTTACAAAAAATCAAAATGGACTAAGTTTAAAGAGTCTCTTTCCATGTTCTTTTCTAATGTCAAGCGGTCATTTATGAAAATGGCTCTGAAGATCAATGAAAAAGGCTCTCAAAAGCTGACTGTTATGATAGTGCCCCATTCTGAAAAAAAGATCTTTAATCTCCAGATTTCCAATTACGTGATGTTTTTTACGGTAGTGATATTATTAGTGACAGTGCTCACCTCAGTGTTTACTATTTCTGATAACCAGTACCGTAAGAAAAAATCTGTACGTCTGGAAGAGGAAAACGCCAACCAGATCGTCATGATAGAAGAATATAAAAGGTCTATAAACAGCCTCAGTGAGCGCTACGCTAATTTTAAGTCCGACCTGGAGACTATTCTGAAAGGAAGCAAGAAAAAAGATAACCAGTATGATTTTAAAGATATCAAGATCGTGGGTGATGACACCAATAGTCTCATGCCCAATGAAGTCAAGGAACTGAAAAAGCTGGAGTCTGAACTGGAACTGACTAAAGACCGTGTGAAGAGCCTCAATAATTTCATTCAGCAAAAAGAACGTCTGCTCAAAGAGATACCTTCCCGTTATCCACTGTCCGTAAGCTGGGCCCGCATTACTTCACCTTATGGCTGGCGTATTGACCCGGTCTACAGATGGCAGAAGAAATTCCATTCCGGCCTGGACCTGGCTACCTTCCCTGGTACACCGGTGCTGGCTGCTGCGGATGGTACAGTCGACTATGCTCATTACAGCGGTGGTTATGGAAATGTAGTCCGCATCAAACATAAATATGGTTTTGAGACAAAATATGCCCACATGATGAGATTCGGGCCTCAGATCGAGTCTGGTGTCAAAGTGCATCAGGGCCAGATCATAGGTTATGTAGGTACTACCGGTAAATCCACCGGATATCACCTGCATTATGAAGTATTGATCGGTGGAAAGACTGTTAATCCAATATCTTATATTAAGATGTTACCTTAAGTGAACTTCTATGGGGAGTGAAATGGCACAAGATACTGAAATCACCCAGGCGATAGCTCAGGCCGGGGTCAGCCCGGAAAGCAATAGTGTGATCGGTAGAAACAACGGGTTTTCCGGTGAGTTTCATTCCGATGGACTGCTCCGTATTGATGGAGATTTTAAAGGGGTTATCAAAGGCAAAGGTGTTATATTACTGGGTGAGAAGGGACGTGTTGTAGGTGATATCTATGCACGCCAGATCCGCATCGGGGGCAGCATCAAAGGTAATGTATATGCAATGGAAAAAGTGGAGCTACTAAATACAGGCAAGCTGATGGGGGACTTTTACTCCCCCCGTTTTTTTGCTGAAGAAGGAATGGTTTTTACCGGACAGGGAAAAACAATCAGCTCAGATGAGATTAAAGCCATTTTTAAGGAAAAAGTGGATAATGCTCCTCCTATTATAGATAAAGAAATTTAGGGGTACGTGATGACCGATGAATCTCGCATAATTGTGGGACCTATAGCAGCCGGTTATTTAATAAAGGTAATCGGAAGAGGGACAATGGAATTTTGTTCCCAACTCTATGAACACCTGGGCGAATTCCTGCAGACACATGCGGAAGATTCAGGCATAAAGATCTATTTTGACCTGTCTGAAACTACCTACATGGACAGCTCATTTATTGGAGTGATAGTCTCCATCGATAAAAAAGTAAAACGCATCACTAAGTCTGTCCTTATAGTGCTCAATCCCAGTCCTAAGGTAAAAGAGATACTGACTACCATGGGACTGACCGGACTGATCCCCCTTGAAGAAAATCTGACCATAGATAATATCAAAATGGGTGATGAGATAGAGAAGAAGCTGGCCAAGGATTATGATGATATCAAACTCCTCCTCGAGTCTCACCAGAACCTCATGGAACTTTCCAGTGAAAACCGTAAGCGTTTCAGCCTGGTGGAGGAAATGCTTAAAAAAGAACTGGAAAGGAACAAGAATGGCTAATATCCATCCTACCGCCATTGTTTCTTCCAGTGTCAAATTAGGTAATAACGTCACAGTAGGCCCTTATTGCGTCCTGGAGGGTGATATCACCATAGGTGATGACTGTGTGCTTCACCCCTTTATTCATATGCTGGGATGGGTAAATATAGGCCAGGGTACAGTCATACATGCCGGAGCCGCAATCGGAGGCCCCCCCCAGGATCTATCCTACAAGGGAACTCCCGGACTGGTAGAAATAGGTGAAAAATGCACCTTAAGAGAATATGTGACGGTTCACACTCCTATCAGGGGAGATGAAGGCCTGGTTACCCATGTGGGAAACCGGGTATATCTCATGGCTAATGCCCATATTGCTCACAATGTGCAGGTGGATGATGATGCTATCATTGCTAATGGAGCCCTGGCTGCGGGATTTGTGGAGATAGGGAAATCAGCATTCATCTCAGGCAATGTAGGAATACATCAGTTTTGCCGTCTGGGTGCCTATGTAATAGTGGGTGCTGTCTCCAAAGTGGCTCAGGATATACCTCCTTATATGATGCTGACAGGTAATCCCGGTCGTGTCAATGGCCTGAACTCTGTAGGCCTGAGACGGGGTGGATTTAGTGTGGAACAGAGAAACCGTATAAAACAAGCCTACAAGATACTGTATAGCGGAATTTCTTTCAAAGAAGCAGCCGACCGTATAGAAAAAGAGTTAGGCCAGTACGATGAAGTCACTCTCATGCTGGATATGGTACGGACATCTAAACGGGGAATAGTCTCACATATGGACTAGGCCAGCGGGGAATCTCATGTCTAATCAAAATATTTTTATTTCTACAGGTGAAATCTCAGGTGATCTCCATGGAGCTGAGCTCATGAAAGCATTGTCCCGGATCGGGGAGTACAGTTTTTATGGCCTGGGTGGAGCCCGGATGAAGGCTCTGGGGCTGCTGGGACTGGAGGAAGATGTATCTACCCTTAATACGGTAGGCCATGTCGAGTCACTGCGCTTTATTTCCCGTAAGCTCAGACACCTTAAGACTGCTCTGGCCATTATCACTGGAAGATCGATAAAAACTTTAATACTGGTGGATAATCAGGGCTTTAACATGATCCTGGGAAAAAAAGCCCGGGAGATGGGACTTAAAGTGTTCTATTATATTCCCCCCCGGGTATCAGTGTGGGGGCGATGGAATGCCCCAAAAGTAGCTCAGGTGGCTCATTATATTCTGCCTTTTCTGGCATCGGATGTAGATATATATCAGGGACTGGGTGCTGAAGTATTCTATCCCGGAAATCCTGTGATGGACAAGATTGCGGAATTTGCAGCACAGGCTGACTTTCTTAAAAAAAACAAAATCCCTGAGGGAAAGACCCTGGTCTCCCTTTTTCCGGGCAGCCGATACCAGGAGATCCGAACCTTATTACCTGTGTTTTTCAATACAGCCGGCATCCTGATAAAAGATCATAAAATGCATATATTAGTATCCCTGGCGCATGAAGACTTCAGGCATCCCATAGAGAATATCATCCGAAAAAAGAAACTCAGTGAAAATGTCACTCTCATAAAAGATGCACCTTATGATATCATGTACCACTCCGCGGTCAATATAATGGCCTCAGGGACGGCTACTCTGGAATCAGCGCTTCTGGAACGGTGGCCCCTGATATGTTACAAGATCTCACCTATAAGTTATGCTATCGCTAAAAAACTGGTGACCAAACAGATGATCGGGCTCCCAAACATTTTACTGGATGAAAAATACTATCCGGAACTCCTGCAAAAAGAGCTAAACCCTCATCGTCTGGTACAGGAAGTGCGAAAGCAGATCGAAGCCGGCCCTGAAGAGAGACAGCGGCATAGCCATACCTACCAGCGCCTCAAGAAGATATGCGGTAATGCGGGAGTAGCTGGACGGGCCGCTCAATACATACAGGATAAAGTCAATGGCACGCATCCTGGGAATTGATTATGGCAGGAAGAGAGTGGGTCTGGCGGTCAGTGATGACCTGGAATGGTCTGCCCGCCCTTTAAGGATCCTGGGCAATACCCCCAATCTCCTGTCTAAACTGGAAGATATATGCACCGAGTATAATATTAAAAAAATAGTGCTGGGAATGCCTCATTCTGAAAAATACAAAGACGCAGAAAACGCCGTAAATCATTTTGCCCTGGACCTAAAGGGGCACATGGATATCGAAGTGGTGTTTCAGGATGAGACCAACAGCTCGATCTATGCCCGGACCTATCTGCGTACCACCGGGATGAGCCCTCAAAAGATCAAGGAAAAGCTGGATATGTATGCGGCACAGAAAATACTGGAAGATTATTTAAAGAGAAAAGACCAGTGACTGTATGATTAATCATACAAACAAACCTGACATGGCAGTCTTGAGAAATATAATTTGTTATCTGTAAAAGAGTTATAAAATATTGATTTTGGCATAATAATTGCATAAAATGGGTATCTTTGGGGAAAGGAAGTGAAATGAGGAATCAAAATACATTAAAAGAATCGGTCTCTTTCAAAGGAAAAGGCTTACACAGCGGGGTATATGGTACTCTGACCCTTAAACCTGCTCCTGAAGATACCGGAATCGTTTTTATTTATAAAAAAGGCAGGGAAGGCCATTATATTCCCTATCATGTGGATAATGTAGTAGACACCCGCAATAATATAGCTGTCAGTAACGGTCAGGCTGTTATACACACTGTAGAACATCTTACTGCCGCCCTTTATGGGATGCATGTCGATAACTGTTTTGTAGAGTGTGATATTTCCGAGATACCTATTATGGATGGCAGTTCCCGTGAGTTTATCGAGGCCATACAGTCGGTAGGCCTGGTGGAACAAAATAAAGCCCGGGAAGAACTCAAGATCATCAATCCGGTGTGGGTGACCATGGAAGATAAGTTTATTGTGGCCTTGCCCTATCAGTCTCTTAAGCTATCCTATACCATATCTTTTCCCAATTCCCCTATAGGTACTCAGGCATTTAGCATGGAGTATGATCAGCAGAGTTTTATTGACAAACTGTCTCATGCCCGCACCTTCGGATTTATTGAAGACCTGGATTATTACCGCGAAAACGGCCTGGTCCTGGGCGGAGGTTTTGATAATGTACATGTGTTTTCCAAGAAAGAGAATCGCTCATTGAACGATCCCCGTTACAGCGATGAACCGGTAAGGCATAAGATACTCGACCTTCTGGGCGCTATCGCCATCCTGAATCTGGATATCAAAGGCTTTCTGATCTCCTTTAAAGCGGGCCATACTCTGGATATTATGTTTGCCAAACGGGTAGTGAGCATGCTGTCCGGTATGACCAAGGTAGATAATACCTACAAATACGGAAGGGACGCTTCCTATTACTACGCCATGGCAGACCTGCTGGATATGGATAAATTTCCCTCTTAAAAATATCTCAGTCTTTAGCCCGATTCATTGAAAAAAATCCTCTCTTATACTATCATTTATATCAGTGATTTATAAGAGAGCGAAAAAATGCATTTTGTAAACAGTCAACTCTGGCTAATAATTTTACTCATCCTGATTTCTGTGATCAGCTTGATCCTGTATGCGATGTTTAAGAAAAAAGCTATACTTAATACCCTGTTTTCTGATGCTCAGCGGAAGAGGCTCTTGTCCGGCTTTAATCCTCTTATGAGAAATGTGAGGGTGATCGCTCTCTGCCTGGCCCTGTTTTTTCTGGCCCTGGTCCTTTTAGATCCACGCTGGGGATCAAAAAACACGGAATTCGAGATGGAAGGCATTGATATTGTCTTTGTGCTGGACATCTCACGCAGTATGACGACGCCGGATGTAATGCCCACCCGTCTGGATGCCGCCAAGGATTATTCCCGGCAGATGATTACCCAGCTCCTGGGTAACCGCATGGGGCTGGCTGCCTTTGCCGGCTATGGCTTCAAAGTCATACCCCTGACCACCGATGTAAATGCAGCATTGAATTTTCTGGATGAACTTTCGACTGACATGATAGATATTCAGGGTAGTAATATCGAAGACGCCCTTAAAAAAGCGGAGGAGCTCTTTGAGACCGATACCCTGACCCATAAAGTGATTGTACTGTTCAGTGATGGGGAGGATATGGAAAATTCTCCCAAAAAACAGGTAAAGCAACTCAAAGAAAAAGGTATAGTCCTGTATACTTTGGGGATGGGTACCGCACAGGGCGGGGCTATCCCTCTGCTAAATGAAGAGGGCCAGGTGGTTGATTACCTTAAAGATGATAAGGGCCAGGAAGTACTATCCCGCCTCGATCAGAAACTGCTGACTGATATAGCCCGCACCACCGGGGGGCGATATTATCCGGGCAATGAAAGCTCTGTGGCAGACCTCAGTGCGCACCTCAAGAAAGTAAAAGGGACACCCTTTGGTACCAATATGTATGAGATGATGCAGCCCCAGTATCAGTACTTTCTGCTGATCAGTATATTATTCCTCCTCATTTTTATTTTTCTACCGGAAAACAGTATAAAGAAAAAACCTGTCCTAAAAGTACTGACATCAGTACTGATACTGCTCATTCTCAATTCCTGTTCTCATACCGTCAAACAGGCTCAAAAAGCCTACCAGAATGGCCAGTTTGACCAGGCTCTCAAGATCTATCAGGAAGAGATCACTAAAAAACCCGAAGACGAACTTCTGAGATTTAATGAAGCAAACTGTTATTTCCAGCTCAGTAACTATAACCGGGCTATTTTTAATTATGCCGGACTTACAAATTCTGAAAAACCTGTGATCAGGTATCATGCCCTCTATAATATGGGACATAGCCTGGCGGCTTCTCAGGATTACGAAAGCGCCGTGCTATCCTACAAACGTATTCTGGATGAGGTAAAATCTGACCAGGAAGTCTATAAAAGAGCGTTGCAGACTTATGTCTACATTAAACAGATGCAGAACTCCTCTCAGAATCAGCAGAATCAGCAGGGTTCGCAGGATAAACAGGACAATCAGCAGGACGAGCAGCAGGATCAGGATAAAAACAAAGATCAAGACCAGAACCAGCAGGATAAGAAACAGGAGCAGCAGGCTCAAAAACAGCAGAAACCAGTCTCCCCTGATGAGATAGAGAATCTACTCAATCTCATAGAACAGGAAGAAAAGAAGCATCTCAGCAAAAAGGATAAACCGCAGGGCAATATCATGCCCTCTCAACAAAAATGGTAGAAATTCAATTTCCGACTGTCAAATACCGAAAATAGTATTATTATAAAGTATTAACAGAGAGGAATATTATGGCCAAATTATTGAATATCTTTATCTTTTTAATCTATAAAGCAGGAGAAGGCTTTGCTGCCTTATATCTTCTGGAAAAATTCAATCTCAAAGCAGATCTTCTGGTCTATGGATTCTATGGCTTTCTTTCTCTCTTCCAGTTAGTCTTTTTCTTATTGCAGGTGCTGCCTCAGAAGGAATCTGAAGGAAGTATCCTCTTACGCTATACCACCCTTATTACTGTACTGATGGGAATTTTAAATATTGCAGTCAGTACTTATAATCTGCAGTCTACCTATACGGTAAAGCTGGTAAATAATGATTTTGTCAACCTGCTCTTCTTTGATGTGGCCATGGTGTTGTGGCTGGGTGTGTTTTATGTGCTTCACAGCCTGGTATTTAGTACTATCATTGCTGCCCGTAAGGTGAGATTCTCCAATGCTACCATTCTACCGGTATTTGTTTTGTTTCTGTTCACTTTCGGAGTGCCGGCAGCATTTTTTGTGATCAAGCATTATGTGTTTAAGATCAATCTGGGGGGGTGGGACCATTATCTGATCTATGCATCCCTGGGGGTAAACTGGATCATCTCCCTGTTTCTGCTGTGGAAGAGGGTGCGTATCTCCAAATATACGGTTGGAATGATCCGTCAGGCCCGGGATGAGGGCAGCAGCCTCAACCTGGATGTCAATGATGAAAACGAGATCGGGCTTATCCAAAGCGAATTGCAGGAGCTGAGTGGACTATCAGCCTCCGCCGGGAGCAGTCTGGCCGGATATAATGGCTATCTCTCACAGAATATTCTCAAGCAGAGCCGGGAATTCGGGATATCCCCTCAGGGAGACCTTAAAACAGCAACAGTAGTGACCCTCTATTATGAGACAGATCTGGCAGCCCTGACGGCCGAAAATGCCCTTTTAATAGAGGAACGTATTATAAAAGTGGCCGGTGAATATGCGGATGAGTATGATGCTTATCCTTTCTTTTCCAGTAACCGGATCACTCTGGTCTATGGGGTACCTTTTTATTATGAGCATCAGCGATATCATGCCCTGGAGTCAGCTGTCAAGATCATGACAGATATTGAGACCTTTGCCGAAGAAGAAGGAGTAAATATCAAGCTGCACTGCGGACTATGCAGTGGGAATGTCATCACCGGTGCCCTCTCTACCGGCGGGCCTGAGCTCAAACAGTATAGTGTCCTGGGAGAAGCCGTGCTGAAGTCACAGCATATCGCGGAAGTAGGCTCCCGGATCGATAAAAAGATGTTGTCTGATACTGAGACGGTAGAAGGTCTGCGCTCGAAGTTTTTTGTAGAAAAAGTCTATAAGATAAAACTGCCTAACCTGGAAGAACAGGTAGTGAACCAGATCAAGGTATAGACTAGATCAGATCGGTAGTATAGATACCTGTAAAGGCTACGAGTGCATCTCCGGTCATAAATACCGTGTCTTCTGACTTATCCCAGTTAACCTGCAGGGTCCCCCCCAGCAGCTCTACCTCTACCTGAGTGTCGGTACGGCCATTGAGAACACTGGCTACTACACTGGCACAGGCTCCCGTGCCGCAGGCCAGGGTCTCTCCGCTGCCTCTTTCCCATACTCTCATCTTTATATGCTTACGGTCTATGACCTGGATAAATTCTACATTGGTGCGTTCCGGAAAGATGGCCTGGTTCATTTCCACAGCCCTGCCGTATCTGTGAACCGCCAGATCAGCTATATCATCCAGAAAAGTGACAGCATGTGGATTACCCATGGATACCATACTAAAGTCAAAAACCCGGTCCAGGACGGGGATGGGAGTATGATACCAGGGGCTGGGAGGCATGTTCAGAGTCACCGGGATATTCCGGGCTTCCAGGATAGGGGCACCCATATTTACCCGGGCCTCAGTCATGAGGTCATTTTCATCAGTGGTGATTGTGATGGTCTTTATGCCGGCCAGGGTATCTACATCCATGACCTTTTTGTGTACCAGGCGATTATCATAGACGTACTTTGCCACCTGGCGGATACCATTACCACACATCTGGGCTTCGGAGCCGTCTGCGTTAAAGATACGCATCATACAGTCAGCCTGCTCAGAGGGCAGGGCAAAGATGATACCATCTCCGCCTATCCCGAAATGCCGGTCACTCATAGGTAGTGCCAGTTGAGGTGCTATATCCAAAAGATTAGGGTATTCAAAGCCATTGATGATGATATAGTCATTACCCAGAGCATGCATCTTGGTAAAAGGGAACTGCATCTTATCCTCCCAAAAAAAAGAACCGGCAAAGCCGGTTCCTGATGGTGTGTCTTATTGCAGCGCTTCCTGGACCAGAGTCCGGATGACGCCTCCATCAGCCCTGCCTTTAGTCTGAGGCATGACTACTCCCATGACCTTTCCCATATCGGAAGGTCCGCTGGCATTTACCTCTGAAATGGCTTTTTTAATGATAGCTTTAAGCTCATCTTCAGAGAGAGCCTCGGGCATATATTTCTGCAAAAAGTCTCTTTCTCCGGTCTCTTTATCGACCAGGTCCTGTCGTCCTGCATTCTTATATTCCACAATTACATCATTTTTCTGCTTGATGTTCTTCTGCATATAAGCCAGTACATCAGACTCTTCGAGTTCTTTCTGCTTATTTATCTTTTCATATTTCAAGTCTGAAATCACCATAGATAAAATGCCGGTAGCATACTTATCCTGGCTTTTGCGGGCTGTGATATAATCCTTGTTTAAGGTCTCATACAGTCCCATATATTATCCTTAGATATATCTATTCATCTGCTGCATCTTACGCATTTTCTTTTCGATCTTGCGTTTTACAGCAGCATTCTTTTTCTTTCTGGTCTCAGAAGGCTTTTCAAAAAAGCGGTGCTTCTTTTCTTCTGTTAAAATACCATCTTTTTCTACTTCTTTCTTAAAACGTTTCAAAGCAGAATCAACTGTTTCACCTTCTTTTACTTCAATAAAAAGCATGGATAATCAACTCCTCTATTTTTGTTATACCTTATTTAACCCGGAGGCCATTTCATAGGACGTTTACCTAATACATGAAAGTGTATGTGGTAAACAGCCTGGCCGCCGTATTCATTACAATTGGCTACTACCCGGTATCCTTCTTTCTGTATACCGGCATCCTGTGTGATGTGCTGTATGGCCTCAAAGATATCAGCATAGATGCTAAAATCTTTTACATCATTAAGGGTAGGAATGGCCTGCTTAGGTATGACCAGTACATGAAACGGTGCCTGAGGATCAATGTCCTTAAATGCCAGTACCTTTTCATTTTCAAAGACTATTTCTGCCGGTATCTCACGATTGATGATCTTCGTAAAAATGGTCTCTGCCATATCCTATTTCCCCTTATAAATCAGGATATTAATTATAATGAGGAGGGAAATATTTTGCAAGTAAAGGTACAGCTTATAAAGGACGAAATTTGCGTATTCAGTAGCTAATGTATAAAATATGACTCTACAAAAAAGGAGACACTATGCTGGCCAAGAGAGTCATACCCTGCCTGGATATCGATAAAGGACGAGTAGTCAAGGGAGTCAATTTTGTTAATATCCGTGATGCCGGAGACCCGGTGGAAAATGCAGTGTTCTATAATGCCCAGGGAGCCGATGAACTGGTGTTCCTGGATATAACAGCCTCTCATGAAAAACGGGACACCATGGTAGAAGTGGCCCGAAAAGTAGCTCAGGAGATTTTTATCCCCTTCACTATAGGGGGAGGGATAAGAGTGCTCCAGGATATACGGACTATGCTAAACACCGGTGCGGATAAGGTCTCTATTAACTCTGCAGCAGTAAAACAGCCCGAATTTGTAAAAGAAGCAGCCCGGGCATTTGGCTCCTCTACTATTGTGGTAGCCATAGATGCCAAGAAGGTAGCTCCCGGAAAATGGGACGTGTTTATCAACGGTGGCCGTATAGATACCGGTATAGACGCCCTGGACTGGGCCCGACGCATGCAGGAATACGGGGCCGGGGAGATACTCCTTACTTCCATGGACTGCGATGGTACCAAGGACGGCTATGACCTGGACCTGACCCGTACTATTGCTGACAACGTGGATATCCCGGTAATCGCCTCCGGGGGAGCCGGAAAATTAGAGCATTTTTGTGATGCATTTACCCGGGGCCATGCTTCAGCCGCTCTGGCTGCCAGCCTGTTTCACTTCCGCGAGCTTAGTATCACAGAAGTCAAACAACACATGCATAAAGAAGGTATACCCGTACGACTGGATTATGCCCTGGCAGATCAGTAGAAAGCCATGCTGAATTATCTTTTATATATTTTTGACCTGGACGGCACTATAATGAATAGTGAGCGTTCTATCATAGAGTCTCTCAGGCTCACCGCCCGGGATATGTCCTGTGATATGCCGGGGCTGGAAAAGGCCAGGTCCATGATAGGTACCTCGCTGGGAGAAATCCTCACTGCTATGGGTGTCAGCGATATAGAGCAGGCTAAACAAGTCTACCGTAAACATTACTATGATTTTATCCTGGAAGAAGAGCCTTATCCCGGTATGAAAAAGCTGATCAGGACCCTCCATAACAGAGTTCTGATGTCCATCGCCACCAATAAGGGCCTGACCGGGTCACGGATGACCCTCGACAATAATGATCTGCTGCAGTATTTTGATATACTGGTTACAGTGGATGAGGGATTCAGTAAACCGGATCCCCGGGTATGGTATTTGATCCGGGATTATTATCGGGAACAGGGAAAACCTCTGGAAGCAGGGGATTGTCTCATGGTAGGGGATAGCCCCACCGATGCCCGATTTGCTCATGACTGTGGCATGGATTATGCTCACACCAGCTGGGGTTTTTATCCCATAGAGGATCTCCCCTTTACTCCCCGCTATCACATCACAGATCCCGCACAGCTCCTCGATATTCTGACAGAACCTCTGGCCCTGGAGATCACCAGTGAGATAGACCTGCACCGCTTTCCGCCCGAACAGCAGATGGACGTGGTGAGCTCCTATCTGGAGGAAGCCCGGGCCAGAGGATTAAAAGAGCTGCGAATAATCCATGGAAAGGGCAGAGGTGTACAAAGAGAGCATCTCCATAAACTGCTGGATAAACGCTCCGATATAGACTCATATACAGATGCACCGCCCTGGCTGGGAGGGCTGGGAGCGACCCTGGTGGTCTTGAAAGAGACATTTTCATAATTCTCCCCTCAATTCATGCTAAAAAAGATGGAATCTTAATATCTGCTATAATTGGATAAATAATTCCATATCTGTTTGTGGATTAGCTTGACATGAAAAGGGCAGTTAGCTAAAATAGATTCAGAAGCAGGTGATAGGAGAATAGCATGGCCCAGGATAAAGATAAAAAATATCCCTATGATGACAAGCTCGTAGACTTGAAAGACACTCATGAGATCAGGAACTGGTGCCGGATATTTAAAGTCGATACCCTGGAGCTGATCAAGGCAGTTCAAAACGTAGGGAACTCTCCCGCAGCCATCAGGGAGTTTTTAAAGAAATAAGCTTCTCCTTTTAAAATAAATCCATTTATACTTCAATAGAAATCGTTTAGAATCCATTGGTTTTTTCTCTTTCCCTTTTTTTCAGATGTGCTATAATCTAATATACCATCACAGAGCGAGGGGAAATCTTGAAAACACTGATCTATACTTTTATCGATGAATTTACGACAGAGCTGGCCATAGGTATCATACCCAAGGGCTTTGAACCTATTGAATTATCCAGCGAGAAGGAAGTGCTGGCATACCTGGACTCAGGTGCGGAGGCAGCCCTCCTGGTCACCGAATCTGCACATGAAGACTTTCTCAGAAAGGTGCGGGAAAAAAACAATAAGATCCATCTCTATCTGCTGGCACATGCCAGTCTCAAACCGGCAGACCTGATACGTTTATCATCGATGGGGATTACCGCACTCATACCCTATAGTGATAATCATCACAGCCTGGCCGAAGAGATCCTGCATAATGCTATGAGTAGCAGTATCATGAACACAGAAAAACGATTTCATGTAAGAGTACAGCCTTCACAAAATGAGAAGATAGAAGCTTCTGTTTTTATAAAAGGCCTTAATCGTTTTGTTCATGGTGATTTGATCGACCTCTCAGCGGGTGGGGCAGCTATACGGCTAAAAGACTCTATTGAGGCCAGTATTCTGGATATTGAAAAAGTATATAATCCCCTCATGCTCCATATTACCGGGACTCAGATCAAGACCCTGGCCCGACTGAAGGGAAAAAGAGAAGATATAGCCGGATTCCAGTTTGAAAATATCGAGAAGCATGACATGCATTCAGTAGCCACTTATATTCACAGTAGTCTGCAGCAAAACTCCAAAAAGTTTATCAACACCCTGCTTAGGGAAAGATAATCAGGGCTTTCTAGCCAACAAAAATTAATTCCCACACAGTGTATGCTCAAAAGATTTTCAACTATGCCAGAATATGACATACCTGTATCCTATAATTAGCTGATTCAGAAACACTAACAGGAGACAAGCTATGAAAGGTATGATATCAAAATGGTACTATCGTGACCGGAAGAATAAAGGCTTAAATACCGTGACACGATTTGATGATCACTATCATTGTGATTGTCACAGCTATAGGCAGGAGAAATCCTGTGTCCATATCCATTCTACCCGGCACCAGATGTTTTACGGACTGGTATCTTTTCAGGTCATGGGCTATGCCCTGGTCCGTTTTGAAAACTGCCGGCACCCCTATATAAGCCAGGAGGGTTCTGTAGTCTTAGCTTATGAATACAGCAAAGATGATGATGCCCTGGTCAATACTGTCTATACTCTGGCCAAAGCAGGCTACGACGGCGAGGCTATCCACAATCTCCTGGGTATACGGCTGGACTGGGACCTGGGAGCCGTATCTAATTATATTGCCATGTATGGATACCGGGCTGCCTCATAGAGAGGATCCCCGTCATGTGAACCAAGCCACCGCTCGCTAAAAGCCGGAACGGTGGCCTCTGTTTACTTTATAGGATAGTCTCCTTCGCGCTCTTCTTTATGACTGATACCAGGCCCATGATACCAGCCAGGATAAATACCAGTATGTATTCAATGGCAGGGATACGTATGATCTGGTTGATGTCTTTGATCTGGAAATATTTTATGATGAGCCCGCTATAGACCAGCAGGGCCAGTACCAGGTAAAGGGTAGAGATAATGACGATCCACTGTTTCCTCAGTTTCAATCCATAGATCTGGGTCACTACCGCCATGGCCCCGAAACCGAAGGCGAACATAGCCCACATATTATTCTGCTGCTGTACCGCCACAAAAGTGCCATGTATAAGCACAAAAAATTCCAGGAAAAAGGCCCAGAGTGCGTTCATATGGACTTTTGTATGGAAGAGGCTGAACTGGACGAAGAGCAGGAACATATAGAAAAAGCCCAGAAGATGGGCCTGGGTGGCCTCCATGGGGTGATACCAGAAAGTATACACCAGTGCAAAGGCAATATAATAGCTGTGCCATTTCAGGGCAGTCTGGTGGACCTGAGGGCTCCAGTTGATCTTTTTTCCGAAGAACATGCCCCGGCGCATATTGCCGATGATGAGGAAGAGGACCAGCATGAGGATAACCGAACCCTGGCTGCTCCATACCGGGGTATCCTGGGCCAGTCCGTCATAAAAGAGGTGGGTCTGGAGGAGGTGGAGCAGGATAAACAGGGCATTTACGACCAGGGCAGCCACATTCCACTGGGACAGGGTCTCGCTTTTTATATTGACATTCTGCTGCTTATTAGCCCGGTAAATGATGATCCACAGAGCGATCTGGTGCAGGCCGTATCCCATCCAGTAGGATAGCTTAGTCCACACAGTAGGGTCGATGAGCTTCCAGTAATAGTGGAGATAGCCCGTGTCCGGAGCGTGGGGGATGGACAGCAGACGTCCTCCCAGGGCCCAGATGACTCCTGTCATTACTGCACTAAATATGATACCTATGATCAATGCGGTCTTTGCTTTCATGGGAGGCTCCTGAGTGAGGATTAATTTTTTATTATTATAATGTGATGAATAGGCAGGTCAAGTGTTATATAATTTTGTGCAGTATTATAATTTTGCAGACCTGAAAATATTAGACAAATTGAGTAGTTTATTTTATATTTTAATCCACCTCAAGGGTTTATTCAGATTCCATTGTGAATGAATCATTACTTTTTTGTTGAGGATCATTTATTTTCTGCGTTTATTATATTTAGAAAAACTCGGGAGCAGACAATATGAGAAAAATTATTTATATTCTATTTCTCTTATCTATCTATACCTGGGCCTTTAGTTCCATGCAATTTGAAAACTCCTTTGTTATTACTGCTAAGCTCAGGCCGGGTGTTTACGAGATATTTGATATTAAAAGCAATCCCAAGGTTAAAATAAAACCAGGAAACCAGTATTTTATTGTGACTACCAATAATCAGGTTTTGAGTTGTAAAATATTGAAATACAATTTTATAAAAAGAACCGGAAAATTGAGAATCATGACTCCTTTTCAGGGGGAGTTACTACTAGGTGAAAAAGTGGTGCAGAAATCAGATATACTCAATTATTCTTTGAATCAGCTGCAGCTGAAAAAGTTCTGGGAAGATACCGAAAGCCAGGAGTGGAATGCTGATCAAATTCAGGAACAAATATCAAAAGCAGGCCGGTTCCAAGCACTGGGGCATTTCTGGGATGCCATCAGACTCTTGATACAAATTTATAAGTCAACCGATGAAAAAAAGGTACAATCGGACTGCCTTTATTATATTGCCCGGAATTTCACAGATGAATATACAGGTATGAATAGTATTTTTGGTAGAAAAAATTCCAGCTTAAAAGATTACTTTTCAGGGAGAAATATTCTGTTTTCTGTGATGAATATGCGCCTGAGTAATGATACCTATCAGAGAGCGTCTTACTATATAGGAGAAGCCTATTTGAACGCCAGTTATAAGATCAAGAACAGCACATCCTATCAATATTTTAAACAGTCCGGCAAATACGGCCAGATTCTGCTGGATTACGGAAGATCCTTGTTAAAAGATCTGGCTCCTGAATCAATACTGCTGACAGAGGGAGGGGATAATCAGGTGTTCTCGATCCAGATGCTCCAACAGCTGGAGGGATATCGCTGTGATGTACAGGTATATGACCAAAATTATAACTTGTTTAATCAAATATATGGAAATAACAGGACGATGAATCCTGCTCAATTAATAAAGACTAAAAAAGATGCTCTGGAATATTTACTTCAATACCAAAAGATCCCTCAAATATATCAGTATTATGATCCTATTAAACATGACATTTCCAGGAAGAGTGAAAACATATATTTTACCTGGAACTATTCTCTGGATGATATCAATGCCATCCGAATCAACAAGGGTCAAAATAAAAAATACCTGGTGGATATCGGTCCGGTATATGAGGTCATGGACCAGAGTATGTCCAATACTCATGTGATATATCGACCAGATTTTCTGTCTAAGTATTCCGGCAAAGAGATTCAGGCTTTTCCTTTTTTAGACCGGGAGATTTATATTAATAGCTATTATAAACTGGGGCAGGCCCTGCTTAAACAATCACAAATAGAGACAAATAAAGAGAAGTCCAGAGATATGATAGAAGAAGTAAGAAAAATAGCGGAAATCCTCTACAGTATAGGATATGATACATTGGGTGCTCTTCATAATACTTCCCTGTTATTATTGAGTATAAGTAAGAATAGCTTTCCGGATTCTGTAGAATTACAACTCACTCAGGCTATAGAGCAATTTCCCCAGTCCTGGTCCACCTATCAATTATTCTTTAACATGTTAGTGAGAAAAATGATTCTGGAGCCTGACCGGGCTGAAATATCCCTGTCCAAATACGATTCCCTAATAAGTAAGCTTAAATCGGAAATGTCTCTTCAATTGAGAGGGGGGAACTATGAGTCCCATCCCGAATGGGTCTGGTTTAAGAGAAATGATGATTTTGTTCAAAATATGAGAACCTATCCTCAGCGTAAGTTAATAAATGACTTAATGTCTATTGAAAAAGATATTAATGCAGCTAAGAATCCCTTAGACCTAGCCCGGATACAGGAAATTTTAAAAGAATTTGCTTTACGGGCTACTATTGTGGATTATGAACCTTATTACCACAAGGTGCAATATCTGGTCTGGAGATTGTATCAATATCTGGATCATGATTATTACCATTTGAAATTGATTTTTAAAATCTCCATACTTACGCAGACATGGGACATAGCCAGGGAAACCGGTGAGCAGCTCGTTCAGTCGGGAGAGTTGGAAACTGATGAAAAAGGGACGTTCTACTTTGTTTTAGGGGAGATTTATTCCAGATATCATGCGTATAAACCGGCTATGCATTACTTTCAAAAATATATGAATGAATGCGCGGAAATAGGGACAGGTATATCTGGATATAGATTTGAAACAGATAACTTAACCACTCAAGTACGTAAAGAAATTAAGAAAATTACCCTGGCCATGCAGAATGAGGAATATGAGTTACCTACCATCGATTATGGTATTTATCGCAGTATAAAGTTACCCTGAAGACAAGTAATGCGTATATGATAGAAATAGAAAGGGTCTCCTGTATTCAGCTTTGTTTTAAACTCAAACTATGTTAATATAGGAAAGGTGAACATAAGTCTCAGGAGGCATGGACATGCTGAAAAAAATGATATTAATTTATCTGTTAATTTTTCTGGTTTTCCTTTCAGGATGGACTAAAAATAAAGAATATGGGCTCATAAAAGGCACACAGGTTTTTATTTATAATCCTAAAGTCATAGATCATGAATATGAAACGAAAGAAGATATTCACGCCAGCAGAAAACTCATCTTTACAACTAATGATGATAAAATAAATTTTGGATATATGAACCTTGTTTCTAACATAATGATCAGTCCTCAATATGTACGGGCCAGCATGTTCCATCATGAAAAGCCCTGGTAGTGGTGAAAGGCAAAACCAGTAAATCAAATCCATTCAAAAATTATTATTTTATTGATAAATCAGGAGAATGGATACAGGCACTATCTGAAGTGTCTGCCAGGAAAACTAGTTTATTTTATACTCCCGGAGATATCTTATATGTTGTAGCTGAATCAGGCTTAAATCTGCGGGATGCTCCTAATCCCACTGCAAATGTGATACTAACAATATCAGCCACAGAAAGCCTGAAAGTATTGGCTACGAATGATATGGTCCCATTAAACAGGGAAAATAAAAAAGGGTACTGGGTAAAAGTGAAGTATAAAGAACAGACTGGCTGGATATGGGATGCTTACCTTACAAAAATTCCGGTTGAGTGGGGTGAGGATGGTAATATCTGGCCTCAAAAAATACATTATGGAGACCGCTACTTCAGCATCAAATATCCCCACGGGTATTTATCAGAGGGGTCGGGGGGGTGGAACTCGATTAGTATAAATGAGTATCACATCATTACTATGGATGAGGGATTTATTGAAGGATCTTATACCTCATATTATTTTCCTAAATATATAAACGAAAATATTGATTTTATCCGTAAAATTCTCTTAAAAAAGAAACACTGGAAGGTGAGCTGGACAAAGGAGCATAAACGTCAGGTTCCCATTTCATTAGAAATATGGAATAGAAATATTTCCTTATATGATTATCAAACTGATAGTGCTATGGGATTCTGGTACAAATATACAGAAACAGATGACTATATCTATTGCATTGAAGGATCATACATATAATTGGAAATACATGCTATTATATTTGACAAATAGTATACCGAACGGTATACTATTTACATGAATAAACGTGACCTATTATTACACAATGCTATAAAATTATTTGCGCAGCAGGGATATGAAAATGTAGGGGTGCAGGAGCTGGTAGAGAGTGCCGGGGTGACCAAGCCCACCCTCTATCACTACTTCGGTTCCAAGTCCGGCCTGCTCCAGACCCTGGTGCAGGAACAGTCCCGCGACTTTTTCCAGCGTCTCAGGACAGTGACGGAGTACCGGGGAGACCTGGTCAAGAGCCTCATGGATACCGCTACCTGTTTTTTTGACTTTGCCATTGTGGAGGAGGACTTTTACAAGCTCCTCATGATCTCCCCCTGGCAGGCCCGGGAGAGTGAGTTTGCCCGGATATTGCAGAAGGTGAAGCAGGAGGAATACGCCCTCCTGGAGCAGCTCTTCCTGGCAGCGGAGCAGGACCACGGCAATATGAAGGGCCGCAGTACCCGCTATGCTATGAGCTTCTATGGAATGATCAACACCTATATAGGCTTTTATTTTAATGACAAAAAAGCGGTAAGACTGGATAAGGAGTCCGCCTTTACAGCCTGCCACCAGTTTATGCACGGTATATTCAGTTAAGAAAAAATTTTGGTGAAGTAGTATACCGAACGGTAAGTATATAAGGAGAAAACCATGACACAGACCATCAGTACCTTTAAAGCACAGGAAGCAGTATTTTACCACATCTATCCCCTGGGTTTCTGCGGAGCACCCTTAGGCAATGATTACAGCAGCCCTATGGAAGAACGTCTCCTCAAAGTAATAGACTGGATACCCCACATGCAGAGCCTGGGGGTGAATGCTCTCTACCTGGGGCCGCTATGGGAGTCTGAATCTCACGGCTATGACACAGTGGACTATTTCCACGTGGACCGCCGACTGGGGAACAATGACACCCTGAAAGCAGTAGTAAAGGCCTGTCACGAGGCTGGTATCCATGTCATACTGGACGCGGTATATAATCACTCCAGCCGGCATTTTTTTGCTTTTAAAGATCTGCAGGAAAAAGGGGCAGGTTCTGAGTACCGGGACTGGTATAAGGATGTGGACTTCAGCCGGCACAGCCCCTGCGGGGATGCCTTTCACTATCAGTCATGGGACGGGCATTACAATCTGGCCAAGTTTGATCTCCGCAATCATGGAATAAAGCAGCACCTCATGGATGCTACCCGCTTCTGGATAGAGGAGTTTGATATAGACGGGCTGCGCCTGGACGCGGCGGACGTACTGGACTTTGATTTTATACGGGAGCTGCGCTATTTCAGTAAATCACTGAAGTGGGACTTCTGGCTCATGGGGGAGGTGGTACATGGAGACTACAGCCGCTGGGCCAATCCGGAGATGCTGGACGGGGTCACCAACTACGAGTGTTTTAAGGGGCTGTACTCCAGCCATAATGATGCCAACTACTGGGAGATCAATCACTCCCTGAACCGCCAGTTCAATGATCCGGGCCTGTACCGGGGCATAGAGCTGTATAACTTTATGGATAATCATGATGTGGACCGGGTGGGCTCACTCCTGCATAAAAGGGAGCATCTCTTCCCGGAGCTGATACTGCTGTTTACTATGCCGGGAACTCCCTCGCTCTATTACGGGTCAGAGTGGGGTATAAAGGGCAATAAAGGTGGGCCCTCTGATAAGGACCTGAGGCCCTGCCTGGACCTGGTGAACATGCAGGCTCATTACCCCGGGGATATCTGTAATGCCATATCCCGACTGAGCTCTCTGCGTAAATCACTGGATGCCCTGAAATACGGGGGATATCGCACACTGGCAGTCCACAACGAATATTTGGTATTCGCACGGGAGACCGAGCAGGGCAGGGTGATAGTGGGACTGAATCTGCGTGAAGATGCCGTGGATGTGACCATCCCTCTGGAAGGGGGAGACCGGCTGTGGACCGACGTACTCAACGGGGGGCAGAGTCATCCCCATCAGGGACAGATGCGCCTGCATATACCAGCCTACTGGGGCGTAATATTAAGTGCATAGATAAGAGGCACAAAGAGATAATAAAAAAAGGGACTGTCTGAATCGACAGTCCCTGACACATTATGCCTGAGATGGGGGCTCCTGTTGCAGCTTTTCCTGCTTTTTGCGGTAACGGCGGATCCCGAAGAGAATGAGCAGGATACCGATGGCCCAGTACACTATGATAGCGGCCGAGCTGCTCGGTTTCCGGCCTTCTTCCAGGATAAGGACATCATCGATATTAAGCTGGGGCCAGTTTTCCTGGAGCAGGGCTTTTTCATCTTTATCCAGTTTGTGGATCTCATTGACAAAGACTCCGCTGATATTGCTCTCCAGGCTCCAGTCTGCCGGTACAGCTCCCAGGGTCTTGAAACGGGTAGTCTTGACCAGGACCCTGAAGCTGTTAAAAGCAGGTACCTGGTCTTCAGGGATATCGGCTCCATACTGATCATAGAGGCGGTCCAGAGCCTGATTAAAGGGGTGCTGCTGAGAAATTATGGGATAGTAGGCGTACTTTATTTTGGTGTCGTCTCCGGGTTCGTCATTATCCAGAAAGCCTTTTTCGTAGACATAGATGAGGTAGGGATAGAGTGCCCAGTGTTTCTGTATATCGACATGGTAATTGCTCACCGCGGCTCCCCCTTCCAGGTCTGACAGTTCCAGTGCTGAGGCGATCTTTTGGGCTTTTTTACCCAGGCGTAACTCCTGATAGCCAGCGGCTAGTGCTCCCGCTCCCAGGAGGATGAACAGAATAAGGACACGAAGATTGGTACTCATGATTCACTCCTAAAAAATTTTAAGCATATTGTAAATGCCTGAAAAAATTCTGTAAAGCAAACATTAGTGTGGATTTTGACAGGAATGGTGAGAGACTGTACAATAGGCCAGCCTAAAGAAAGGAAGTATTCATGAATATCTTTGTCATATCCGTATTATCGTTTTTATTAGTGATCACCCTGATCGCTTATTATATCAATATGTATAACGGGCTGGTGGGACTTAAGCACCAGGTGGAAAAGTACTGGAAAAATATCGATGTCATCCTCAAACAGAGAGTGGATGAGCTGACTAAACTCATAAAAGTGGTAAAGGATCATATAGCCTATGAAAAAGACCTTCTGCATTCCCTGACTGCCGCCCGTACGGCCTATATGAATGCCACTTCGGAAGAGGAAAAAAAGGCGGCGCATGGCCTCATGAAAAGTGCCTACAAATCCCTGATCGCGGTAGCAGAAAATTATCCCGACCTCAAAGCCAGCCAGTCCTTCATACAGCTCAGCCGCCGTATCTCCACACTGGAAGACCAGATATCAGACCGGCGGGAGCTCTACAATGAATCCATCAATCTCTTTAATACCCGTCTGGAGCAGTTCCCCCACAGCATGGTAGCGGGCATTCTGGGATATTCTCAAAAAGAATACTTCCAGGTCTCTGAATCAGATAAACAGGATGTAGAGATCGATCTGTATTGACATTCTAAGAAAAGCGGGATTATATGGATTTGCAAAGCTGGCTCATTCTTTTCGGGATTGCCCTGGCCTTATTACTCATAGGGGGCTACAGTTATTACCAGGGTTTTCATGAGATAAAAAAAAGATATCTGATGGAAAATACCCCTACCTCCAGCATCCGATCTATGGCCATGGGGCTGGTAGAACTCAAAGGCAAGGCCCGGACCAATCGGCCAATCCATACTCCTATTACGGGAATACCCTGTGTCTATTATACAGTCCATGCCAAGCAATTTCAGTATGTGGACCGGTATTTTAAATGGGTGACTCTGTATCAGGATCACTGGTATGTCCCCTTCTTTCTGGAACAGGATGGGACTGCGGCCTATATAGACCCCTCCGGTGCGGAAGTACGGCCCCGTCATGTGAGGAGTTTTCTGCACCACAGAAGGAACCGCAGGACTTTTAATGAATTTGACAATGTCTTGTATCGCCTTAAGGCTATATCAGAGCCTAAGAATGTCCTCAGTGATGAAAAATACGGCCTCAAAAGGATACGGTATTCCAGGCTGTATATCCTGCGTACCCGTCTGGGGAACCGGATCTATGAAGAGCGCTATATCCCGGTGGATTCAGATATCTATGTGCTGGGCAATGCCCGGCCTTCCGCCCATCAGAGGATATCCGGTATCGTCTCCAGCACCTCTACACAGAAGCTGCTCGTATCGGCCTTTTCCGAAGAGGAGCTCCGCAGGGGCCAAAAAATACGCAGTCTTAAGAAATTTTTACTGGGAGGACTGGCCCTGGCGGCAGGAATAGGCCTCCTCATATTGCTGATTGCGGAAGGTGTCCAGGACATTTGACAATTCCCCCGTTTGGCTATAAAATAAGTGGAAAAAAATATGCCTTTGGAGGATATATATGTCCACAATTATTGACGTACAGGGTCGTGAGATCATCGACTCCCGTGGTAACCCCACAGTCGAAGTAGAAGTACATTTAGAAGACGGAACCTGGGGAAGAGCAGCTGTACCCAGTGGTGCATCTACCGGTGAAAGAGAAGCGGTAGAGCTCAGAGATGGTGATAAGAAGCGTTACGGCGGCAAGGGTGTCCTCAAAGCCGTGGAAAATGTAAACTCTCTCATTGCTGAAGAGATCGTGGGACTGGATGCTACCGACCAGGTAGAAGTCGACCGTGTGATGCTGGAGCTGGACGGAACCCCTAACAAGGGAAAGCTGGGTGCCAATGCTATTCTGGGTGTGTCTATGGCGACTGCTCAGGCTGCTGCCAAGTTTTTTGACCTGCCCCTCTACCGTTACCTCGGTGGGACCAATGCCAAAGTACTGCCCGTACCTATGGCTAATGTCATCAACGGCGGAGCTCATGCTGACAATAAGGTAGACTTCCAGGAATTCATGATCATGCCCGTAGGTGCTCCTACTTTTAAAGAAGCGATGCGTTATACTGCAGAGACCTTCCATGCCCTGAAGTCAGTACTGAAATCAAAAGGATACAACACCGCTGTAGGTGACGAGGGCGGATTTGCTCCCGACCTGCAGTCCAATGAAGAAGCTCTCCAGCTGCTGGTATTGGCTATAGAAAAAGCAGGCTACAAGCCTAAAGACGATATCGCTATTGCCTGTGACCCCGCTACCTCCGAGCTGTGGAACCACGCAGCTGAAGAAGGCAAAAAAGGCTATAAGTTCTGGAAATCCACCGGTGAGATCATGACCTCCAGCGAGATGGCCAGCTACTGGGCAGACATGGTAGCCAAGTACCCTATCGTATCTATCGAAGATGGACTGGCTGAAAATGACTGGGAAGGCTGGAAAGAGATGACTGCCAAACTGGGCAACAAGTGTCAGCTGGTAGGAGACGACCTCTTTGTGACCAACGTAGAGTGGCTCAAGAAAGGAATCGAAGAAAACATCGCTAACTCCATCCTTATCAAGGTAAATCAGATCGGAACCCTCACTGAGACCCTGGACGCTATCGAGATGGCTAAACAGGCCGGATACACTGCTGTGACCTCACACCGTTCAGGTGAGACCGAAGATGCTACTATCGCAGATATCTGTGTAGCTACCAACTCCGGCCAGATCAAGACCGGTTCTATGTCCCGCTCCGACCGTATCGCTAAGTACAACCAGCTCCTGCGCATCGAAGAGCAGCTGGGCGACTATGCTATCTACAAAGGAATGCAGACATTTTACAACATGGGATATGTGTACAAGCCTTAAGAGTTTTTTATTCAAAAATCAGACTCCCGGTCCATTGGATCGGGAGTTTTTTTGTATGCATTTCTTTGCAGCACTATTGACTTTATGCTAAACTGAATCTATGAAAATACGTACAGGAATGCCTGTCCGACTTATCTCTTTTCTGGGAGAGACTGAAAGCCCTCCCGGTATACCCGCATTTGATGATTACTGGAAGCTTATAGGCCTGGAGGGTGAAGTCCTCAGGGGTGAACCGGGAGAAAAACTGGTCCTGGTCCGATTTTCAGCTGATCTTACGGCCATGGGCCTGGCCCATCATAATAATATTCCCGACTCTCTGTTTATCTCAAAAAGTGACCTGGAGGTCATTGAGGAAAAGCTCCCTCCACAGGTGCTGGAAAAGCCTGAACTGGTGAGCTGTATGACCGACCAAAAGTGGCACAAGGTATTTCAGCTTATTCTGCAGCATAGCGGGGATATTACCTTTATAAAGATCAAGTATATACTGGATGACAATATCTACGATCTGTCTATTAAAGATAAAGGAGACTTTGATGCTGTCTCGGTCCGGGAAAAGGACAATGTAGTGGTGACATTCAAAGAGATACAGTACCTGCAGGTATACTGTAAAGAAGGGGATGCAACTACGGAACTCTCCAAACCAGCCATGATGGCTCATGAACTTCAATCCCAGGGCCAGTATAGTGTGGATATTGCTCCCTTATATATCAAGATCTATGGATATGAACATCATCGGGGTGAATGACAGCAGTAAATAGCAGGAGATGATCATGCCTCTACCCAAAAAAAAAGACCAAAAGCCAAAAAAGTCCCTTAAAAAAAACACTCCTCCTGAAGAGGCTATCACTATAAATAAAAGTAACCTTAATCTGCTAGTGCTTATCCTATTCCTGATACTGGTCTCTGTGGCATTCTTTTCTATTTTCAGGATATTTCTGGTGCCCATCGTAGTGGCTATGTCTCTGTCGGTCCTGTTCAACGGCTTATATAAGCGCTTTTTAAAACTAAGCGGTAAGCGTAAAAACCTGGCAGCCCTGGTGACGACCTTCCTCCTGATTATCCTGCTCCTTCTTCCTCTTTATTTTCTGGCTAATATGGTGGTAAGACAGGGCATAGAGTTTTATAACGAGGCCAGGCTTATTCTGGCTCAGGGGGATGGGACTATCATGGAACAGATCGAAGCGTCCCACAGTGCACAGTGGCTGGATGCTCAGGGTATTGACTGGAAGGCGTCGGCCCGGCACACCCTGGAAAAAGTAGGGGCCTGGGCCAGTGAGCTGGGCAAGCGTACTTCCATGGGCCTCCTGGAGACTGTGGCCATGATGTTTATCACCCTGTTTACTCTGTTTTATTTCTTCAGGGACGGAGATACCTTTATCAAGCGCATCCGTTTCCTGAGTCCCTTGCGGGACAAATACGAGGAGCAGATCATTCATCGATTTGCCATGATTTCCCGGGCTACAGTCAAGGGTACCCTGCTTATAGGCCTGCTTCAGGGTATCATCTGCAGCATCACCCTGGCAGTGCTGGGTATTGAGGGCTGGGTCCTGTGGGGAGTGATCATTCTGATACTGTCTATTATACCGGTAGTGGGAGCCCCTATCATCATGGTGCCTATCGCTATCATTCAGATCAATTCGGGCCATGTATGGCAGGGCATAGTGATACTCGTCATAGGTACAGTAGTCAATACCGGCCTGGATTACCTGCTTCGTCCCGCCCTGGTGGGCAAGGAGTCCAAACTGCATGACCTCATCATCTTTTTTTCTACTCTGGGGGGACTGGCTGCCTTCGGGGTGATGGGATTCATCATCGGGCCGGTGATTGCTATGCTTTTTGTGACCCTATTGGACATCTATGGTGAGGAATTTCAACCCCAGTTAGCAGGATGACCCGGAAAAATCAGGATTTTTGTATTTAAACAATTGTATGAATCCAGAAAAATATTTTATATAAAATCTCATTTTTCCTTGCATTAATATTTTGAGTATCATAATATTGTTTGTCCCTGAAATAGGGAATATATGTTTTTAAAGCATAAGTTCCTGGGTTCAGGGTCTGTTTCCGGTGGTGAGACTATACGGAGATATTTTCTTCTTTCTATCATTACCGCAAGGTAATATTAAGGAGTTATAGAATGAAAAGTGCGAAAGTGTTGGTGGGATTGACAGTAATGGTATCGTTTCTGGGATGTGCGTCTAAGCCTGTGGTAAAAGAAGAACCTAAGGTAGAACCCAAAGTAGCAGCCGTGGTAGAAACTCCTCAGGCAAAGGCAGACAAGATCAATGTCGAGCTGACCAAGGTAGCTGCATTTGGATTTGCCTATCGTGTGCCTACCCTGGATGACAAGACCCTGGAAGCCTGGTTAGTCAAGTCACTTCCTGTGATCAAGAAAGCCCTGGCCGAACTACCCGAAGGTTATGTGTTCCGTGTATCGGGCCATGCTACTCCGGTCAAGCCTGATGTGAAGCCTTCCACTCCTCTGGTCACAGTCATGGAAGCTTCTCAGAAGAGAGCGGACTTCATGGTCTCTGTACTCAAAAAGAATGGCGTGGATGTCAGTAAGATCATCACCCGGGGAGCTGGTGCTACCGAGCTGATCAATACTGTGGATCCGTATGCTTCAGAAAACAGGAGGGTCACTTTCAAAGTGGTACCAAAGATGTAAAAGAACATTTAATCACAACAGGCTGGCATTTTTGCCAGCCTGTTTTTGTATATGCTATTTTAGAGGGAACTATTTTCTGTGCATTTGTTCCAGGTCTAAGAGCTTCTGCTTGATTTCCAATCCACCGCTATAGCCGGTGAGGCTGCCATTGCTGCCGATCACACGGTGGCAGGGAATAAAGATGGGGAGGGGATTGCGATTACAGGCCATACCTACAGCCCGGGCTGCTCCGGCTTGCCCTAAAGAAATGGCTATATCCTTATAGCTACTAGTGAGGCCATAGGGGATATGGGTGAGCTGACTCCACACCTTTTGCATAAATGGAGTACCCTGGGGGGATAGAGGCAGGTCGAACTGCCGCACATCACCTTTCAGATAGGCATTGAGCTGCCTGACTGCTTCCAGAAGGAGTTCAGTGCTTTGTTCGAGATAGGCCTCCTGAGAAAATACTTCTTTTTCCAGCCGGACATGAGTGATATAATCCCCGCACTGACACAGAGTGAGCCTGCCCAAAACAGAATCATAGTAAGTGATAAAATACCTGCTGATTCCTATGTCCTTATTCACAGCTTAAAGACGGATCCGAATACTTTGAGGCTATCTTTAAATTTGGAAAGTTCCTCCGGGCTGATCTCGTAGGGCCAGGGGATAGTGGTATCCTGGCCTTCTTTTTTTTTCAGGACAAAATACTTGCCTCTGGATTGGCCCAGCAGTGACAGATCCAGGATGCTCTTAACAGGCATTTCTGTAGTAAATGCATCCTGAGTGAGGTATAGAATACCCTGGGAATCGATTTGTATACTAAAGTTTTTACTGAGTTTGTTATTAATACTATTCAGAACCAAGGTGGTGAGTCCGGGGATCAGAAAGGCTATCACAGCCCATAGAATGAATTCCTGAAAATTTTTTCCAAAAGAAAAATACCGGTATAAGCTGACAGGTAAAATAGCCAGAGGAGCCAGCCAGGGTAGGCGGTAAAACATATCCGGAAGCTGGGCATTAAGATGAAAAATAATTGTCTTTTTAGCCATATTCTCTCCTTGACTTATTATAGTTGAAAAGGTTGCCCTTTGCAAGTGTGGTGTGCATTTGCAATAAAAATTGTCATTTGTACCATTGTCGGATATTTTTATGTTACTGACTGATAAGTACTTATCTATTATAACACTATAATGGCACAGTATTTGCATATCATCTGTAAGCGATTGCAAGATGATTACATCTGCTTAATTTGAATGAAAAAGAGAATATTGAATAAAAAATGGGTTATGGTGTAAAAGGCTGGTGTTTTCCGGCCGATCCCATTCTATTCAATCACTATCCCCTGCCTGTGTGACTGCATGTGTCGAATTTGTTTTTATAGAAAAAGGTACTATAAAAATCAGAAAAGGAGAGTGCTATGAAAAAGAGAGTGTTAGTGTTGTCTGTAATGGTCATGATGTTGGCCATTACTGTGAAGATGGAGGCTCTGGAGTTGTTCGCGGATGACTTTGATGCCACTACTACTACACTGGTGGGCTGGAAACGTAACAACAGCAGTTATGTGACCAAGTACACCGGTTCCTACAAGAATGGCCTGGCTGCAATGCGGCTGCGCAAGAATTACTATGCCTATACCTACATCAATGTGGCTCCCTTCAAAAACATGGTCCTGAAGTTTAAGATGGCTGCTTCATCCCTGGAAGGTTCCGAGTATGTACGTTGTCAGTACAAACTGGATAACGGTTCCTGGGTCACAGCCAAGACTCTGTCTAATGGTTCTGACAATGGAGTATACCGCAGCTATTCTGTCAATGTGCCGAACTGCAATATCCTGCAGATCCGTTTTATCATGGGTGGCGCCGATACCAGTGATTACGGCTACATCGATGATGTGGTACTGACAGGCAGCAGGAAGTAGGGGGACAACATGAAAAACCTGAAGAGATTTGTTGTTTTGTCCTTGCTGCTGATAAGTGTCAGCTCAGCTTTTGCAGTAAGGACAGTGATCTTTATGGAAAAACAAACCGTGACAGGCCAGGACATTTTCGTTAAAGGGGGGCATGACGCCGGTTTAGTACCTTCGGTGTATCCCTCTATGTCCGAACCTATTACCTATAAGAACACTAAAAATACTACTACCGCTGCTATAAAGGCCAATGACGCCAGCCTGGACTGGGGTACAGAGTCAGCCCTGGACTGGACCTGTAATGCCTGGCCCTCCAGTTGGGGTGCTAAAAAGACTTATGCCGTGGATGGATACGGGGAAGACCCGGAAAACACCATGGGCCTGCACTGGTGGAAGTTTGATGTGGACATGACCGGAAATAGCGGTGACTGGTATGAGTTCAAAGCCTTTATGCGCCAGGGGACTTCAGAATGGTGGGAGGGTAACCGCGCTCAGGCTGGTACTCCCTATTCAACTATTAACCACTGGGGTAAGAAAGGCTATATTACTAAAGTACGTTTTGATCAGAACTGGGTCGAATTTCAGTCCCTGGGCGGGGGAGCCAATGTGGCTCCGGTGGCTAATTTTACAGCCAGCCCCTCAGTAGCCAATATCAACCAAAGCGTGACATTTGATGCCGGATCCTCCAGTGATGCCAACGGTGATGCTCTGCAGTACCGCTGGGACTGGGACAATAACGGCACCTATGACACTGCCTATAGCAGTAGTAAAACAGCAACTCATAGCTGGACCTCTACCGGTAACAAGACTATTAAATTACAGGTAAAAGACCCGGCCGGATTGACCTCCACCAAGACTTTGACTATCTCCATAGTGAACAATCCTGCCAGCTATGATTTCCGATCTGAGACCATTTACTTCCTGATGACTACCCGTTTCTATGACGGTGACCCTAATAATAATGTACACTGCTGGGATGACGCTCAGGCAGGCAACCCGGCCTCTGACCCCGCGTGGAGAGGGGACTTTGAAGGTATTATCCAGAAGCTGGACTATATCAAGGCCCTCGGTTTTAGTGCTATCTGGATCACTCCGGTAGTAGCTAATGCCAGCGGATATGATTACCATGGCTATCATGCTATAGACCATTCAAAAGTAGATCCCCGCTATAAAAAGACCGGGGATGCCAGTGCGGAAGTATCCTATCAGAGACTGATCAATGCGGCTCATGCTAAAGGGATCAAGATCATTCAGGATATTGTCCTGAATCATACCGGTAACTTTGGTGAGCAAAATCTCTACCCTCTGTTTAAAAAAGACCCCACCAAGCCGGACACCGCAGCCAATATGATCCGCATCGATGGGGGCAAACTGCCCGCTAATTACAGCACCCTGACACCGGGGGCTCAGTATGGGGCCCGTATCGATGCCATGAAGAGCGACTCAATAGACACAGCCCACATTTATCACCATGAAAAGAGCCTGCAGTGGGAAGGTTACTCTGTGCAGACCGGGCAGATTGCCGGGGATTGTGTGGATCTGAATACGGAGAATCCTACTACCATCACCTACCTGAAGAATGCATATAATAAGTATATCGATATGGGCGTGGATGCCTTCCGCATTGATACCGTAAAGCATATCTCCCGTCTCACCTTTAACAAAGAATTTATCCCCGCTTTTAAAGCCCGGGGAGGAAACGAATTCTACATATTCGGTGAAGTCGCTACCCGTTATCGGCAGATCTGGAACAACAACATTCCGGCTATATCCACTCCTTTCTTTACCTGGAAGGAAGAGAAGTCCTACTCCTGGGGCAGCCGTACCGTCAATGAGGCATCAGTCTATCAAAACTGGCAGGACAACAGTACCGTGAATAACGAGCAACAGGAAGACAATCACTGGCTCTACGGAAATGACTATCATATGCCGGACTGGTCAAAAAGAAGCGGACTGGATGTCATAGACTTTCCTATGCACTGGAACTTTAATAACGCCTTGGATGCCTGGAATGTAGCCCGGGGCGGGGACAGCTATTACTCCGACCCTACCTTCAATGTGACTTATGTAGACAGTCATGACTATGCCCCGGACGGAGCACCTGAGAGCCAGCGTTTTGCGGGATCCCAGTCTACCTGGGCTGAAAATCTCAGTCTGATGTTTACTTTCCGTGGAATACCCTGTATATATTATGGGTCTGAGATCGAGTTCCAGAAAGGTAAGCCCATCGATGTAGGCCCTAATGCTCCTCTGTCTACTACCGGTAGAGCCTATTTCGGCAATCATATTACCGGAACAGTAGTGGCCAGCGGATTCGGTACCTACAGCTCAGCCAGCGGGAATGTGAAGACTACCCTGGATCACCCTCTGGCCCAGCATATTCGCCGTCTCAATATGATACGTCACAGAGTGCCCGCCCTCCAGAAGGGTCAGTACTCTACGGATAATGTGTCGGGCGGCATGGCCTTTAAGCGCCGCTATTCCGCCGGTGGTATTGACAGCTTTGCTCTGGTTACCGTAAGCGGATCTGCCACCTTCTATAATATACCTAATGGCACCTATAAAGACTGTGTCACCGGGAACACCATAGTAGTGAATAGTGGTACCCTCACAGCCAGCTGTAGTGGAAAGGGCAATATCCGGGTCTATGTCCTGGACCTGCCCGGTAATCCGGCCCCCGGCAAGATCGGTAATAATGGTACATATATATACTAAGAAGTGATGGTATTTTAAAAGCTCCTGGTGTGATGCCAGGAGCTTTTTTTTTGTAGGTATTTCTATTGACAGCAGGGAATATTTCAGGCACAATAATTGATGATAAAAAAGATAGTCTCCGGTGCCAATCATTATAAAGCTACAGACGGATGGGTCATGTGTGAACACTGCGGCACTATCTGGCGATCTGTGTTAAGGGAATGTCATTCAGATTATGTCTGTCCCCACTGCTACCATAGAAGCGCCAGTATGGTGCCTTCTGATTATTTCTATTGTGCAGGCCAGTTTACTGAATAAGTCCCTTCTTTTTGTTAATAATTAAGAATAATCATGGACTCATTTCACTTTTATAGCCCTCTTTGCCGAAAATTTAAGTGCGGTGAGGGGAACAGCTGCTAGTCATTATCAGGAGTTTGCTATGGAGATCATGGGCTATGCTGTTCTTTATATAGGGCCACTGTCTTTTGCGGCCTATTGTCAGGAAAATCTGTTAGATTGCGAGATACCGGAACAGCGTGAGCTGGAATGGACCGGTGACAGAGTCCGTCAGGAAGTCTTTGAATATGACATCCATCTGCCGGGGGAATTAAACCCCTGTGTCATCTATGATATCGAGTTCGATTTTGTGCTGGGTGAACACCATGCCTATGTAAGGGTTCCTGAGTTATTGTCTGATCAGCACCTCCAGGAGCTGGTTTCCAAGACCAGACTGGTCGTACATAACATGTCTCTTAATAACCGTAAAATGGGCCGGGATTAATTCAGGCATCCAGTGATGAATAATTAAATAGCACAGGTTCTATTATTTTCTGATAAAAGTACGCCCCTTTCATCAATTAAACATTTACTTAAATCTATATTCTACAGACAGTTACAAATGACAATGTGCACCGTTAATGGGCTTCAGGTTGCATATCAAAAATGCACTGTGCAAATAGTGCTTTGTGTAATTTGTTGCTTAATATGAAGATGCACATGTATCACAAGCTTTGGCACGATTATTGCAATTATAATGAAAGTGCTTACAGTTGAATTTCAATTGTTTCACTATTTAAAAAAGTAGCCGGAATGAAAAAGGTTTGTTGTGCATTGAGAGGGGTATTGCCCGGTATTTCTCTCCACTCCGTTTTTACACTCTTCACACACTAAATCTCTATCATTCTTTCAATGTAATAATATAATTGCGGAGGTTTGTTGTGTTAAAAGTAAAAGCTTTGTTAATCGGCCTGTTTCTCATGGGGGTTATTCCCCTCACAGCCAGTGCTCTCACTATTTATGGTGATAATTTCGACAGCACTACTTCAGTAATCGCCGGATGGAAACGTTCAAATTCCAGCTATGTCCAGAAGTATACCGGATCCTACAAGATCGGTAGTGCATCTATGCGTGTCAGTCAGAATTATAATGCCATCACCTACATCAATGTGGCACCTTTTAAAAGCATGGTGCTGAAGTTTAAGATGGCGGCTACCTCCATGGAAGCCGGTGAGTACATGGTATGTGAATACCAGCTCAATAGTGGTTCCTGGGTACAGGCAGCTAAACTGGCTGACGGGGCAGACAATGGGGTGTTCCGCTCTTATAGTGTGAATATACCTAATGCTAATGTGTTAGCTATTCGTTTTAGAATGGTGTCCAACTCTACCGCCGACTATGGTTACATAGATGATGTAGAGCTCACCGGACTTAGAAAATAAAAGGGAGTGAAAAAATGAAAACATTAAGAAATCTATTATTGACTGCACTCATGGTACTATCAGCCAGCTCTGCTTTCGCTGTCCGTACCGTAGTGTTTATGTACAAGCAGACTGTGACCGGACAGGATATCTTTATCAAGGGTGGGCATGATGCCGGACTGGTACCTACACCCTACACCTCTATGAGTGAGCCTATCACCTATTTTAACACTAAAAATACGACTACTGCTGCTATCAAAGCCAATGACGCATCCCTGGACTGGGGTACAGAATCGGCTCTGGACTGGACCTGTAATCTCTGGCCTGTAGCATGGGGTGCTAAGAAGACCTATGCGGTAGACGGATATGGTGAAGACCCCGAAAATACTATGGGCCTGCACTGGTGGAAATTTGACGTAGATATGACCGGTGTAGCCGGTGACTGGTATGAGTTTAAGGCCTTCATGAGAGAAGGTGCAGCTGAATCATGGGAAATTAATATCGCTCAGGCCGGTACTCCTTATGCAACTATCAACCACTGGGGTAAGAAAGGATATATCACCAAAGTACGTTTTGCCGAAAACTGGGTAGAGTTTGTAGCCCTCAATGTCCCGGTTAACCGGGCACCGGTAGCCGCTTTAAGTGCTACTCCTACATCCGGGACTATTGCCACTACTTTTACCTTTAATGCCGGCGCATCCACTGATCCGGATGGAGATACTTTAAAATACAGATTTGACTGGGAGAATGACGGGACGTATGACACTGCACTTTCCACAACCGCCTCCCTCACTCATAAATACACTTCAAAAGGTACCAAGACAGTAAGAGTCGAAGTATCCGACGGTACTCTCACTGCTACCAAAACAGTGACTGTTACTGTGAATAATACTGCACCGGTAGCTGCTTTGACAGTGAGTCCTACTACCGTATCTAAAAATGGAACTGTGACTGCCAATGCTTCAGCTTCCAGTGATGTTGATGGTGATGCCCTGCAGTACAGATTTGACTGGGATAATAATGGTACCTATGATACCGCTTATTCCAGCAGTGCTACAGCTACTACATCCTATTCTACTATTGGTACCAAGACCATTAGAGTACAGGTATCTGATGGGACTACTACTGCTACTACCACTGCCACTGTATCTGTTATAGATGGCGGGTCTAATCCCCATCCGGGATATTTCAGCGGAAATCTGGGAGCTAAGCTCTATTCAAACGGAACCCAGTTTGCCATCTGGCAGAGACTGGCCTCCAGTGTTAAAGTAAGAGTCACCACAGGCGGAGTGACCACAGAGACTCCTTTGACTAAAATAGTGGGTGGAATCAATGATCAGGTGTGGTGGGGATTTGTACCTACTGCTGTAAAAGGATCAGAATATAAGTTTGTCATCGACCAGGTTACAGTGACTGCAGACCCTTACTCTCAGTATAACCGATGGTCCGGTGGTAACTCAGTTGTAGTAGATCATTCTACATTTAACTGGACTGACAGCAGCTGGGGCAGACCGGGATGGTCCTATTATTCAATCTATGAATTGCATATAAAAGACCTGACTTCTGCAGACACCACTGTATCCTCAGTAAACCGGGGTAAATATGCCGGTGTGATTGAAAAACTGCCTTATCTGCAGAGTCTGGGTATCACTGCTATTGAGCTTATGCCTATATCTGAGTTCCCCGATGCCGGATATGGATGGGGATATAACACTTCTCTGTTCTTTGCTCCCGAGAGCGGATATGCCAAAGATCCTCTGGTAGGCCAGAACGGTGTGGATCAGCTCAAAGAGCTGGTAAATGCCGCCCACAACCACGGCATTGCTGTTGTGCTGGATATGGTATTCAACCATACTGCCAACAACGATAACTGGCTCTGGACAATAGATAATGTGGCATATTTCAGCGGGGCTACACCCTGGGGTAACCGGCTCAATACCGCTCATCCCATTGTACAGCGCTTAGGAAAAGACAACCTGGAAATGTGGATGAAAGAATATCACATCGACGGATTCAGATTTGATGCTACCGGTAACGGATGGATAGACTATAACTTTATCTATGCTGTAAAGAACCATTGTTCCGCTATTGACCCTAATGTATACTTTAATTATGAAAACCTTCCTAATAATACTGCACTGCGGACCTGGGGTGGACAGTGGGCTGACGGATATCATGACTATGGTATCGACCTCCTGTGTAACTGGAATGGTGCCAACATGAATGGAATGGCCAGCCATATCTATTATTCTAAAGATGAGGGTTGGGCAGCCAGTCCGGTAGAAGCCCTGAACTATGTTGAATCACATGATGAAGATACTCTGGGCAGACTGCTGGGGATCGCTGGGTTCAATGACGAAGGAAAAAAATGGAGAACCAGAGCTGCCGCTGTGATGCTGGCTACCTCTATGGGTGTACCCATGCTGTGGATGGGCCAGGAATTCCTGAGACCCAGAGAAGGACAGGACATCTCTGAGATACCCCTGGATTGGTCTTACCTGAATACCTTTAGTGATATTAAAAATTATTATGCAGGAGTATTTACTCTGCGTAAGAATAATCCTGCCTTGCGCCCGGCCAATGAAAGCGGATTTGCATGGCAGTATACCCCCTGGACCGGTGATGCCAATGTCATCGGATATTCAATGACAGCCGGACCCACAGACAAGAAGTTTGTAATACTCTTGAATCTGAACTCCTCTTCACGTACTGTGTCTCTGGGCTTCCCTGCTAATGGTACCTGGACCAAGGTGATAGGCGAGAACTATGTGAATGGAACTTCTACTATCAGTGTAGTAAACTATAAAGCTACCGTGACCATTCAGGGTTCATCAGGTATTATCTTCCAGCAATAGTCGAAAAAGTAAGAGCAAAGGGCTGCCATTTGGGCAGCCCTTTTTTTTTGTTGCAAAAGGCAGGGCGCACTTTTTATTGCACAGATTTTTAATCCTCATGTCAATCTTAAAAATAGAATAGTATTGCAGTATATGAAATTACGAATTTAGTTTTAAAATGGCATACTAATTGCAATATATGTGTAAGCGCTCACGGTGGGCAGACCGGAAACGTTTTTGGTAATGAAGAAGTGATTAAGCGAACGAATGAATGAATAATGGGTTATGGTGAAAAGATAACATGTCTTACCCATTCCATTCTTAACCGCCTGCATTTGTGAAACCTCATTTTTGTCATTTTAAAAAGAAAAAGTACTGTATAAATCAGAAAAGGAGAGTACTATGAAAAAGAGAGTGTTGTTAGTGCTGGTACTCATGTTCGGCTTTAACCTCAGCCATGGTGCAGAACATGACGGGAACAGTAAGGCTGTGATGCTACAGGGCTTCCATTGGAATTCCTGGACATCGAGCTCATGGTGGAATGAGATCGCCAACAAGGCGGCTGATATCCAGAGTGCGGGGTATACTATGGTGTGGTTTCCCCCCTCCGGTGATGCCGGCAGCGATCAGGGCTATCTCCCGCGTAAGCTGGAGGTGCAGACTAGTAAGTATGGTACCCAGTCTCAGCTGCAGAATGCTATTACGCAGCTGAATAACCGGGGTGTGATATCGATCGCTGATATCGTTATCAATCACCGGGTAGGGACTACCGGATGGGGCGATTTTACTCAGCCTACCTGGGGCAGTGACTCAGTGTGTGGAAATGATGAGTGGACCGGGGCTACCGGGGCTAATGATACCGGCGCGGGTTATGCCGCAGCCCGGGACATAGACCACACTAAGGCTTATGTGCAGACTTCCATCATCAACTGGATGAAGTGGATGAAGAATACCATAGGTTACAAGGGATGGCGTTATGACTACACCAAGGGCTATTCCGGATATTACAACGGTATTTATAACGATGCCACAGCCCCCCAGATGAGTGTAGGGGAGTACTGGCCCGATATTACCGGTGACTATTATGCGTCCGGCAGCGGTGTCAACTACCATCGCCAGAAACTGATGGATTGGGTAAATGCTGCCAATGGCAAATCTGCCACCTTTGACTTTACCACAAAGTGGCAGCTTATGCTGGCTGTACAGCGCAATGAGTACTGGCGTCTCAAAGATGGTACCAAGTGTATCGGTGGTATCGGCTACTGGCCTGCCAAGATGGTCACCTTTATAGATAATCATGATACAGGATCCAGCCCCGGTGGCGGACAGGATCACTGGCCTTTTCCCTCTGCTGAGATCATGCAGGGTTATGCTTACATCCTGACTCACCCGGGAATCCCCAGTGTATACTGGCCTCATTTCTATGATTATGGGGTTAAACAGAATATTAAAGACCTGATCAATATCAGAAAGACCCAGGGCCTGACCTCTACCTCTACAGTCGCTATACAGGTAGCAGATAGTAGTAAATATGCTGCCATCATTGATAATAAGGTAGCGGTCAAGATCGGTGCGGGTAGCTGGAGCCCGGGGACCGGGTGGACACAGGCTGCCTCAGGAAACAAGTATACTGTCTGGACTAAGAGCAGTACTCCCCCTCCACCCAGTGGAACCGTACGTACCGTAGTATATATGTACAAAGAGACAGTTACCGGCCAGGATATCTTCATTAAAGGGGGGCATGATGCCGGACTGGTTCCGGGAAGCTATCCCAGCATGAGTGAGCCTATCACTTATCTCAATACTAAAAATACTACTACTGCTTCTATAAAAGCCAACGATGCCAGTCTGGACTGGGGCACCGAGTCTGCCCTGGACTGGACCTGTAATGTGTGGCCCTCCAGCTGGGGAGCCAAAAAGACCTATGCTACCGATGGTTATGGTGAAGACCCTGAAAACAAATGGGGCACTCATTGGTGGAAGTTTGATGTAAATATGACTGGTTCTGCAGGAAACTGGTTTGAATTTAAGGCATTCCTGAGACAGGGAACATCAGAGACCTGGGAACCTAATATCGGTCAGTCCGGTACACCTCAGAGTACTATAAATCACTGGGGTAAAAAAGGTTATATCACCCGGGTCAGGTTCTCAGAGAACTGGGTGGAGTTTATATCATTATAAAAATTCCGTAAAAAAAGGTGTGTTTCAAAGGGGCTGCGTAATGCAGCTCCTTTTTTATTTTATAGGTAATACAATCATTTTTAGAAATAATACAAAATAACAAATTCGTTTATATATCATTGTCAGTTAATAAATTAGCTGCACAGAAATATGCACCGTGCACACGAAATCTGCACTGAAGTGCACATGTGCAATAATACTGAAAACCTAACTCCTTTTATATTATAGAGTTATGAAACCATAAACCGTCTGGCACAATAATTGCAATTATACTGTAAGAGCTTACAGGTTATTTGTAAGTAATATTCAAAGGAGAGGCATTATGAAAAAGTATGTATTGGGTCTGATTGCTGCATTAGTATTTGTGATCGCACCAATGATGAATGCTGCTGAACATGACGGAAACAGTTCCGCTGTGATGCTGCAGGGGTTCCACTGGGAGTCACATCAGAGTGACTGGTATAATATTATTGCTTCCAAAGCAGGGGATATAAAAGCGGGCGGTTTTAGCATGGTGTGGTTTCCTCCCTCATCTGATGCTGCCAGTGATGAAGGTTATTTACCTCGTAAGCTGTATGTCCAGGCCAACGCCTATGGCTCAGAGGCACAGCTAAAAAATGCCATTAATCAATTGCATGCTCAGGGTGTAAAAGCCATAGCAGATATAGTGATCAATCACCGTGTAGGTACTACCGGCTGGGGTGACTTTACTGAACCGGCCTGGGGCACTGACTCAGTGACCAGGGATGATGAATGGGCTGCATCCAGTGGAAACTGGGATACAGGTAGCGGATATGCTGCTGCCCGTGATATTGACCATACACAGTCTTATGTGCAGGCATCTATCATTCAATGGATGGGCTGGCTGAAATCATATATTGGGTACGACGGCTGGAGATATGACTATACCAAGGGTTACAGTGGTTATTACAACGGTATCTATAATGATGCTACTGCCCCTGTGATGTCAGTAGGTGAGCTGTGGGACAACCTTGATGTAAATAATCCTAACCCTCACCGTCAACAGATCATCGACTGGGTAAATGCAGCCGGTGGAAAATCTGCTTCTTTCGATTTTACGACTAAGGGTATATTACAATTAGCGGTTCAGGGTCAGTACTGGAGATTGAATGACGGATCCGGAAAAGCTCCTGGTGTGATCGGATGGTGGCCTGCCAAGGCAGTGACCTTCCTGGATAACCATGACACCGGCCCTTCCACCCCTGGTGGACAGAATCACTGGCCATTCCCTGGTGATAAAGTAATGGAAGGGTATGCTTATATCCTGACACATCCGGGAATCCCTATGGTTTATTGGGTACATTACTATGATTGGGGCCTGAAGACTGCTATCAATGAACTGATTGCTATCAGAAAAGCTCAGGGCATTACATCTACCAGTTCACTGGTGATTCAGGCAGCTGATTCTACCAAGTATGCTGCTATTATAGACAATAAAGTAGCTGTGAAGATAGGTAGTGGAAGCTGGACTCCTGGAACAGGCTGGACTATTGCGGCTTCCGGGAACAATTATGCAGTATGGACTAAGAGCACTACTCCTCCTCCCCCTCCCGGAGGAAGCGTAAGAACAGTGATATTTATGCAGAAACAGACAGTATCCGGACAGGACATTTTCGTAAAAGGTGGACATGATGCCGGCCTGGTACCCTCAGTATATCCTTCTATGAGTGAGCCTATTACTTACCTGAATACCAAGAATACTACTACTGCAGCTATCAAGGCTAACGACAGCAGCCTGGACTGGGGTACAGAGTCAGCTCTGGACTGGACTACCGATATTTGGCCTGCCAGCTGGGGAACCAAGCGCACCTATGCCGTAGATGGATATGGTGAAGATCCTGAAAATAAATGGGGTCAGCACTGGTGGAAATTCGATGTAAATATGCAGGGTGCAAAAGGCG
The DNA here is from genome assembly GCA_964537555.1 of uncultured Brevinematales bacterium. Classification (GTDB taxonomy): domain Bacteria; phylum Spirochaetota; class Brevinematia; order Brevinematales; family CAYRWR01; genus CAYRWR01. The sequence goes on along the minus strand of CAZIAD010000010.1, from coordinate 44,611 downwards.
ACTGGTATGAATTTAAAGCCTTTATGAGACAAAATGGCGTTGAAAGCTGGGAGACTGATATCAGTCAGTCCGGTACACCTTACAGTACAATCAATCACTGGGGCAAGAAGGGTTATATCACCCGTGTGATATTTGCCAACAGCTGGGTTGAGTTTACCTCTCTGTAAATAGATCTTAAATCTGATATAAGGCCGTCTCCTCAGGAGGCGGCCTTTTTATTTCGCAATTATTATTTGCACGGTGCACATTGTGTAGCATTCATCACGCACACTTACAATAATTTGAAACTTATAACTCTTTATAAGACAGGCAAATAGAAATTTTCAAAAATATTTTGGCATAAAAATTGCAAGAAACATGTAAGGGCTTGCAGTAATCTTACTGCAAATCAATAAATAAGGAGAGACGAAATGAAAAAATTGATGCTTGCATTGATGGTGTTGATGGTCATGGTGGGCATGGCCGGGGCTGCTGAACATGATGGGCATAGTTCAGCCGTGATGTTACAGGGATTCCATTGGGAATCTCATGCCACCTATCCGTGGTGGGATGTGATCGCCAATAACGCTCAGGGTATTGCTGATGCCCAGTTTGATGCAGTTTGGTTCCCCCCTTCCAGCGATTCAGGCAGCGATGAGGGTTATCTGCCCCGTAAGCTGTATAATCAGAATTCCGGATATGGTACCCAGAGTCAGCTGCAGAATGCTATTGCACAGCTTAATAATCGCGGTGTAGATGCTATTGCTGATATCGTGATCAATCACCGTGTGGGGACCACGGGATGGGGTGATTTCACAGAACCCACCTGGGGAACTGATTCCGTGACCCTGGATGATGAGTGGACTGCGTCTACCGGAGCCTGGGACACGGGAGCGGGATATGCTGCGGCACGTGATATTGACCATACCAAGGCTTATGTCCAGGCTTCCATAATAGAGTGGATGAACTGGCTCAAAAATACCATAGGCTATGACGGCTGGAGATACGACTATACCAAGGGTTACAGCGGGTATTATAATGGCCTCTACAATGACGGTACTTCACCTTCTCTTTCAGTAGGAGAGTACTGGCCTGATATTACCGGAGACTATTATGCATCCGGTTCAGGTGTAAATTATCATAAACAAAAGCTGATCGACTGGGTAAATGCAGCCGGTGGCAAGTCTGCCACATTTGACTTTACTACCAAGTGGCAGCTTATGCTGGCTGTGGAACGCAGTGAATACTGGCGTCTGTCTGATGGAGGCAAACCCATCGGAGGCATCGGCTGGTGGCCTGCCAAGATGGTGACATTTGTGGATAATCACGATACCGGTGCCAGCCCTGGAGGCGGGCAGAATCACTGGCCTTTCCCCTCTTCCGGAATGATGCAGGGATATGCCTATATTTTGACTCACCCGGGAATTCCTACAGTCTACTGGACCCATTACTATGACTGGGGCCTGAAATCAGCCATAGATGAGCTGATCGCAGTCAGAAAATCTCAGGGTATCCATTCTGAATCTACAGTAGCCATACAGGTGGCTGACGGCAGTAAGTATGCTGCTATCATTGACGGAAAAGTAGCCGTCAAGATCGGGGGCGGAGACTGGAATCCGGGAAGCGGTTGGACTCTAAAAGCTTCAGGCAACAATTATGCTGTGTGGACCACTGGTTCAGGCCCTATTGGCGACGATGTACGTGCAGTCGTATTTATGTACAAAGAGACTGTTTCCGGACAGGATATCTTTATCAAAGGCGGACATGATGCCGGACTGGTACCTTCAGTATATCCTGATATGGCAGAACCTATTACCTACCTGAATACACTGAATGCCACTACCGCCTCTATAAAAGCGGCAGACAATTCGCTGGACTGGTTCACTGAATCTGCCCTGGACTGGACTACAGATAGCTGGCCTTCCAGCTGGGGGACCAAACGGACCTATGCGGTAGACGGATATGGCGAAGATCCTGAAAACCACTGGGGACATCACTGGTGGAAGTTTGATGCATTGATGAAAGGTAATGTAGGCGACTGGTTTGAATTTAAGGCCTTTATGAGAGAAGGCTCATCTGAATCCTGGGAAACCGACATCAATCAGTCCGGCACTCCTTACGGAACTATCAATCACTGGGGCAAGAAGGGTTATATTACCCGTGTGATATTTGCCAATAGTTGGGTAGAATTTACTCCACTGAATTAGGCTGATCCAGAAAATCACGGCCGCCTCAGTTTTTGAGGCGGCCTTTTTTTTATGATTTTTAAGCTTATTTCTATTGCTAACAATGAAATCTTTTGTTATGATATGAATGAATAAACAACAGGGGAATAGTATGAAGAGAAGGACTATGTTCATTTTATTGATTATGAGTGTGATGGTATCATGTCAGTCGAGTCAGACTGATATTCCCAGCCGTATATATAGATTACAGGATAAGACCATAGTGGTGTTCAAGGATCAGCACCTCTATAAGATAGATCCGATGATGGGAGCACTGTCCTCTGAGCTGAAATATAGTGACGTGGTCCTGGCCGGAAATACTGTGGGTATCATCAGGGATAATGGATACTACAGGCTGGATCTTAGCCAGGCAGCCCCCACACAGATCTATATTGGTAAAGGGAGTCTCTTAGACACTCAGCAGGGTAGGGTCTTTGTGAAAGATAAAGATTATCTGCGAGTATACTCCAATGACAATCAGATCAATTTTATTCCCCTGGAAGATGATTACCAAAAAGCTGAGATCTGGAATGAACGTATACTGGTCTCTTTAAACAAAGGGACTATCCAGTTCTGGGATATTCTGAAAGACGGCAGCTTACAGCTTAAAAACACCCTGAAAAACATACAGGATTTTTCACTCAACCCGGAGCAGCCCATATTCTTCCTCATTCAAAACACCAATGAGATATATTCATATCAGCCCTATGCTGCAGCTCTGACCCTGATAGATAAAATGCCATTCCCCGTATTAGGAATTGATTACCATGACCCGGCCCGGATGCTGATGGTCAAAGGGCCTGGAGTCATGGCCTTTTATCATATGGATTCCAAACGCATAGAAATGGGACAGATGGAGATACTGGATATGTTTTACGATGGTGACCAGTCCGAACTGCTGGTCCTTTCTTCTAACAAGATCACTATTATAGACTTTACTACGAAATCCAATATAAATGAGTATGCACTGAACTAAAGAAATGGTCTGTTATTACACAAACCCGGGGAGGGTAAACTGATATGATCACAGAATATACTTTTTTGGCTAAACAGCCCATTTTATATGCCGGTCAGGAGATACATGCATTTGAACTCTTTTTCAGAGAGGCGGAGAGTGCGGTAGCGGAAGAATATGAGTCACTCATCCAGGCTACTTCACGGGTATTATTTAATCTTCTTTCCACTTTCGGGATTGAAAAAATGGTGAAGAATCACAGGGCTTTTATTAATATAGACCCAAAGACTCTTGAATCTTCAATAATAGACGGCCTGGATAGCAGTAAATTTGTCTTTGAGATATCAGGCTATGAACAGAATCTGGATGATCTTTTTAAAAACCGTATCAAATCTCTTAAGGAAAAAGGCTACCAGTTCGCTATCGATAAATTCATTTTGAGTGATAAAAATATACAGAAATTTAAAGACATTATCCCCCTGGTAGACTATCTGAAAATAGATATCTCCCTGAATGATATGTCGGTACTGCAGCTAAAAATCCCCAAATTAAAGGAACTGTCCTGTCAGCTGGTCGCGGAAAAAGTAGAGACCAGAGAGGAATTTGGACAATGTATAAAAGTGGGGTTTGATCTGTTCCAGGGGCATTTCTTTAAAAAGCCGGAGATAATGAGAGGGAAAAATGTAGACCCCGATCGTATGGCAGTGATGGATATGCTGAAATTCCTCAAAGTCAATACTGATACCGATAAGATTGTAGCCGCTTTTGAAAAACATGCTGACCTCTCAATCAATCTGCTCAGGTTTATCAATTCAGCTTCGATATATACACGAAACCGTATCGCCTCTATCCGGCAGGCCGTCACCCTGATCGGCAGGAGCAAACTCACCCAGTGGCTCTTTCTCATGCTTTATGCCAAAAAAGGAGTACAGCTGGATGCTAACCCTCTCTATGTTACCGCATCCCAAAGAGCCCGGCTCATGGAGATCCTCAGTCCCAAAATATTTTCTGAAGTGGATAAAAACAGCCAGGAATTAGTATATTTTGCCGGGATGCTATCTGTAGTAGATGCTTTGTTTCAGATGCCTATGCAGACTATCCTGGATGAGTTAAACATAGCTTCTGAGATCAAATCGATCATTCTGGAATATCAGGGCCCTATTGGCAAACTCCTGCGCTTTGTGATCATGGCAGAAAAAATGGAGAATCAGGATGTCAACCCCCAGATGGCAGGGCTGAATATCACCAGGAATGATTACCTCCAGGCAGTACTGGAGAGTTTTGAGTGGAACGACGTTTAATTTGAATCATTTTTTTTTAAAGAGCTAAGGAGAGCCGGGACATGAGTGAAGGATTCACTTTTCTTCAAAGACATGCCATACTGGGACTGGATCAGGAAGTAAGGGCTTTTGAGTTTTCTTTTCTGGAAGACGATGCCGCCCTGTCTGCTCCACCAAACCCTGATATTGAATCTTCTTCGAGGGTCTTATTTGATATGATGTCCTCATTTAGTATGGAAGGCATACTGTCCAATAAAAAGGCTTTTATTAAGATCAGTCCTGAAGTATTAAGAAGTCCTATCATTCCCGGATTGGATAAGAATCGTTTTGTTTTTGAAATACCCTCTGATCCGGCTGTTCAGGATCTGCAGACTGTGGAGCGTATCCGGCAGCTCAGATCCGGAGGATATATGTTTGCCCTGTCTGATCTTTATTTATCCGAAGAGCAGCTGCACAAAAATGAAATCGTATTGGACCTGGTCGATTTTATTAAAGTGGATATAAGTAAAAACGATAATTCCATTCTTTCCCAGAAACTTAAATTGCTGAAAGATCATTCAGCCACTTTAATGGCTTGTCACATAGAGACCGCGCCCCAATTTGCTTTATGTTTTCGCCTGAGATTTGAATTATATCAGGGTACATATATGCTCAGGCCCACTATCGTAAAAGGCCGTCATATTTCTCCTGAGTACAAGGCAATTGTAGAGATGATTAAATGGCTGCATCAGGATGTCCAGGTAGATGACCTGGTGAAAAAGTTTGAAAAGTATCCTGATCTGACTATGAATCTTTTACGGTTTATCAATTCAGCCTCAATATATACAAGAAACAGGATAGCATCTATTCGGCAGACATTGGCTTTGATCGGAAATGAAAGATTAGAGCAATGGCTATTTCTTATGCTGTATGCAAAGCAGGGAGTGGACCATAGCTCCAATCATCTGTTTCTGCTGGCCGGGACCAGGACCCGCATGATGGAACGCTATATGGATATAAGTCAGGAAAAAGTAGACAAAGAGCTACGGGAAAAGATCCTGTTTACAGGTATGCTGTCCGTCCTGGACCTCCTTTTTCAAATGCCCATGGAAATGATCCTGGAAGAGCTTAATATTGATCTGGAAATCCAGGCTGCTTTGTTAAGGTTCGAAGGTTCAGCCGGAAAGATATTGCATTTTGTTCTCCTTTCAGAGGAGCTCAGCCTGCCTGAAATAGAAAATATGCTGGCAGATTATCAGATTACCCGGGATCAGTATTTTGAAATCGTCTCAGACGCTTATAGTTATAAGTGTATCTAAACCCTTACATGCGTTCCGGTGCTTCTACCCCGATCAGATCCAGGCCCAGGCCTAAGACAATACCGGTGGCTTTGACCAGGCCCAGACGGCGGCTGGTGGCTTCTTTATCCTCTGTTATCACCCTGTACTGGGAATAAAAGCGGTGAAATCCGCCGGCCAGGTCTTCCAGGTATTGGGGCATACGATGGGGTTCCAGCTGGGTCGCCATATCCACCAGTAGTTCAGTAAAGGAGATCAGTTTTTTTACCAGTTCCCAGGCGGCAGATGCGGGCTCACTTTCCTCTTCGGATAAGAGTCTGGCCGGTATGGCCTCGGTATCTAAGCCTTCTTCCTGGGCTTTTCTGAGTATAGACTGTATTCTGGCATAGGCATACTGGACATAAAATACAGGGTTGGACTCAGACTTTTCTTTAGCGACTGCCAGGTCAAAATCCAGCTTTGAGTCTGTCTTACGCATGACCAGGAAGTATCGGGCGGCATCTACGCCGATCTCGTCGATGACTTCATCCAGGGAGATCATGTCACCGGTACGTTTAGACATTCTGACCGGCTCGCCCTCCCGGAACAGGTTTACCAGCTGGCCTATGATGATATTGAGTATTACTTCATGGCTGAAGGCTTTTACCGCTGCATTGAGCCTCTGAATATAGCCATGATGATCTGCTCCGAACACATTGATGAGCTCACCATAGCGTCGCTCTATCTTATTCCGGTGGTAGGCTATATCTACTGCAAAGTAAGTGTAGGCACCATCCGCCTTAATAAGGACGCGGTCTTTATCATCCCCAAAGTCAGTAGTGCGGAACCACAGGGCTCCCTCCTGCTCATAGGACAGGCCTTTATCTTTAATAAAAGCAATTGTATCATTCACGAAATCAGACTGGTGCAGGCTCTTTTCAGAAAAGTACATGTCAAAATCCACACGGAAGCGGTTCAGGGTCTCTTTTTGCATAGCCAGCAGATTCTGCACAGGATCGCCTTCCATCTTTGCTATGTCGTGTACATAGTCTCCATGGTAACCATCTTCAGGCACTTCTTTTCCAGCTTTGATAGCTTCTACGGAGGCATAGAGGTTGTTTATCTGATTACCGGCATCATTGACATAAAACTCGGTGGCTACAGTGGCGCCGCAGTAGCGCAGGATACGGGCCATGGCATCCCCGATGGCAGCCCAGCGGCCATGGCCGATGTGCAGGGGGCCGGTAGGATTGGCTGAAACATATTCCAGCAGTATCTGGCGGCCGGCCAGGGTGTCGTTTTTACCATAAACCTCTTCCTGGAGAATAGAGTGGAGTTCCTGTTCTACTACTGCATGGGACAGAAAGAAATTGATAAATCCGGGTCCGGCTATCTCGATCTTGGAAAACAGAGGGTTTTTAGTCAGCTCATCTGCCAGCTTCTGAGCGATGTTGCGTGGATTGTCTCGGAGGGGTTTGGCCAGGGACATGGCTACCGGGGTGGCATAATCTCCATGCTCGGGACGTTCCGGGTAATTCACGGGCAGCATATCAGTATCATGTTTGAATAATTTATGAATAGTAGTACCTAAGAGTCCCTTGATCTGGTCTTTAATAGTCATTCTGCTCCCCTGTAAAAAATATGCTATTTATTATAGTAGAAAGGGAGGGTTTTTTCCAGTATTTGCAGGTGAGTAATGCGGCATAGTTTAGAGCTGAATCATGCCCTAAACTTTATTTTTCCCCGGTAACAGTTTATAATATCTGTACCAAAATGAGAGGGAAGCATTCCCTCAAAGAGGAAGTGACATGGCAAAGCTGAAATTTGGAGTACTGGTATTTCCCGGGACTAACTGTGACCGTGATACCCATTGGGTGGCTCAAAATGTGATGGAGCAGGAAGCCCGCTATATCTGGCATACCGACAGTGATATTTCCGATATCGATGTCATCCTGGTACCGGGAGGATTTTCCTATGGGGACTACCTGCGAGCCGGTGCGATTTCCAAGTTCAGCCCGGTCATAAAGGCGGTAGTCAAGCATGCCGAAGCCGGAAAGGCTGTCCTGGGTATCTGTAACGGATGGCAGGTCCTGGCTGAGACCGGACTGGTACGGGGTGCTTTTCTGAATAATGCCCACCCCCACTTTCTGTGTCAGCACCAGACTATCAAGGTAGCCAATGCAGACTCTTTGTTTACCAGCCAGTATGACAAAGGGGATGTGCTGCGTATACCCATTGCCCACGCTGAAGGAAATTATTTTCTTAATGATGAAGATAAAAAATATACTCTGGATAACGAACTGATCGCCTTCCAGTACTGTGATGAAAAGGGTACCGTATCGGATGATACTAATCCCAACGGATCCACCCTTAATATCGCCGGAGTATTTAACCTTAAGAAAAATGTCCTGGGAATGATGCCTCACCCTGAAAGAGCCAGTGAAGCGGATCTGGGATCTGATGACGGCAGAAAGATCTTTCAGTCTATAATAGAACGGCTGGTATAAATGGACGTACTGAAGTCGGTACGCAAAAATATCCTGGATATCACTCCCTACGTAGCCGGTAAAAAACCAGCCTCAGTGGGGGGAAGACAGGTCAAGCTGGCTTCCAATGAAAATGCCTGGGGTTCTTCCCCTCGAGCCATCCAAGCTATCAGCGAAGCCCTGGCCCAGGGGCTTAATCAGTATCCTGACGCTCATCAGGAGGATCTGAGACAGGCTACTGTGGATTACTGGTCCCGTCAATCTGTGTCTCTTCATAAAAATCAGTTGTTGTTTGGAGATGGCTCTGGTGAAGTGCTGTCCCTCATCATGGATACGTTTTTGTCTCCCGGAGATACCCTGGCCATCCCTGATAAGAGCTTTATACTCTATACGCTACTGGCCAGCCGTCAGGATGCCTGTATAGTCCGGAGTGCCCGCCATACAGACTTCAGTATAGACCTGGATGCCCTGGCCCGTACCGCGCAGGAATCAAAGGCCCGACTGGTGGTATTAGCCAATCCGGATAATCCCGTCTCCACCTTTATCGATCCGGATTCTCTGCGTGCATTTGTGGACAGGATTGATCCTCAGACGGTGATCGTACTGGATGAAGCTTATATACATTTCGCCGGACTGGAAAACAGTGCTCTGCACTGGTGTCATGACTATCCCAATGTGGTAGTCTGTCATACCTTCAGCAAAGCCTATGGCCTGGCGGCCCTCAGGGTAGGCTATGCAGTCATGCATGAAGCCCTGGCGGTCAATTGTGATAAAATACGCTTACCCTTTAATCTGGGTATATTACAGCAGGCGGGAGCCATAGCTGCTCTTCAGGATGATGCTTTTCTGGATCAGACACTGGCCGGGACGGTGGCAGGCAGAGAGCGCCTGGTACGCGAACTTCCCGGGCTGGGTATAGCGATCCCGGTACAGCCTCGTGCCAACTTTATTCTGGCGGATCTGGGAGAGCGGGCCTCGCAGATATATCAGGGGCTCAATGCCCGGGGTATCAGTATCCGTAACCTGGACTCATTCGGCTACGGTGAAAGATATGCCCGTATTACTATAGGTCGGGCTGAAGAGATGGATTATTTTTTAGAGGTGTTAAAAGAACTTTAGGAGCATAGTATGCAAGCGATCGTTTTGGCGGGTGGTATGGGCAGACAGATAAAGTCTGACCTGGGAAATATTCCTAAACCTATGGCTATTGTCAATGCCCGTCCCTTTGTAGAATTTGTATTATTATATTTAAAGAAAAACGGCATAGATGATGCTATCATCTCCTGTGGATATCTGCGCCCTGTCATAGAGAGCTATTTCGGAGATGGCAAGGACATGGATATCAATATCTCTTATACCAACGAAGATTTCCTGAGGGGGACCGGGGGCTCAGTCAAGCTGGCTGAAGATCTCATTACCAGTGATACCTTCCTGGTGGTCAACGGGGATACCTTTCATGATGTGCCTATCTATGAACTCATAGAGTTCCACCTTTACAATGATGCCCTGGTCACCATGGCTCTCAAGGAATCTGATACCCCGGAGCGTTTTGGCGCAGTGGAGATCATGGAGAACAAGCAGATCAGCCGATTCCTCCTGAGGGGCAGTAAAGACGTATCCAACCTGGTCAATACCGGGATCTATGTCTTCAATAAAAAGGCTCTGAACTTTATACAGCCTAATGAACAGATCTCCCTGGAGACGGATATATTCCCCCTGCTCACCAAGCTGGGTAAGTTCTACGGCTACCGCTGTGACGGGCCTTTCCTGGATCTGGATAACCCGGAAGCCTACAAGGTCATCAAGGAAAAGCTGAAAGCCTATATTTAGGCCGGATGGGAAAGGGATAAATGGACCAGAAGGTACATAAACATACCCGCAGACATATAAATCTATTTGATGCCCTGGCCGGGATATATGGCTGGGGCTTTCATATGCAGTATAAGATCTACGGGCGATGGGCCGGGCAACTGGACACACTACTCCCCCGGGTGCAGGGTCAGACAATGCTGGATGTAGGATGCGGAACGGGAGCCTGGGCAGCAGTGTGGGCAGACCGGGGCATGCGGGTCACCGCCATAGATCCCTCCCCCCGTATGATACAGGAGAGTACGCGGCGTAATAGTCAGAGGTCCATACAGTTTATACAAACCGATGGAAGTACTCCCTATGGTTTCGGGGAGGCCAGCTATGACATGGTCACGAGCTGTCTGGTATTGCACGGGCTGAAAGCCCAGATCCGTAGGGCTATTCTGCTGGAGATGCGTCGGATCAGCCGGGGCCTGGTTGTGATCCTGGACTATAACGGCCGGCGCAATCCTGTGACTGATACCATAGAGTGGCTGGAAGGCGGGGACTATTTTGACTTTCAGAAGCACGGACTGGAAGAGATGAAGAGTGTGTTTACTACAGTAGAAAAGACGGACCTCAGTCTGGGACTGTGTCTGTATATATGCAAAGCATAAAGGAGTGACCATGAGTACAAAACTGATCGTAGCCCTGGATGTAGATACCCTCTCTGAGGCGAAATCCATCGTAGATGAGCTGCAGGGCCATGTGGAAGTGTTTAAAGTCGGCTCTATACTGTACAGCCGTCACGGCAAGGACATTATCAAGTATATACAAAGCAAGGGCAGTGAAGTCTTCCTGGACCTGAAGTTTTTTGATATCCCTAATACCGTCAGAGGGGTAAGCCGGGCTGCGGCTGAGATGGGAGTCAATATGTTTACCATCCACCTCCTGGGCGGACAGGAAATGATCAAGGGGGCTCTGGACGGAGTCAATGAAGCCCTGGATAAGAAAGAGCTGTTTCACTCTCCCCTGGTGCTGGGTGTGACTATACTCACCTCCATGAATGATGCGATCATAAAGAACGACCTGTCTATCAATAAAAAAGTGTCAGAGATGGTACCCTTCCTGGCGGGTAAGGGCTATGAGATGGGAATGCGGGGATTTGTATGCTCTCCCTTTGAGATAGAAATACTCAAAGAAAAGTATCCTGATGCCAAGCTGGTCACCCCCGGTATCCGACTGGCCGGAGAGGCCAAGGGAGACCAGAAGCGGGTCATGACCCCCGGAGATGCCCGGAGGCTGGGGGCTGACTATATCGTGATGGGCCGCTCGGTCTATGGCGCTCCTGATATTCTGGCTACCGTGGAAGAGATCAATACAGAGCTGGGGAATTGATTCGGCAGAATGAAAGAAAATGAATAGGCTGTAGGAGACCATGGGCTATTCTTTGACAAAATTAATATAGGGGAGTACACTCAAATATGAAGAAATTGCTGTTTCTCCTATCCATCCTGTTTGTTTCAGCACCCCTGTTCGCGGATGTCCAGAAAGATCTATATGACTCTATAAATAGCGGTAACCTGGAAGGGGTGAAAAAAGACCTGGCCCAGGGTGCCGATCCTAATTATTCCGGACCGAACTATGCTTACGGGGAATATCTTATGCTGGCCGCCTTTGCCGGACAGATGGAGATGATACAGCTGCTCCTGGATCATGGCGCAGATATTCAGGCTACTAACAGTGCGGGTGAAAACATGCTCTATGCCTCCTGTATTAATCCGGGAAACAAAAAGGTAATACAATTCTTTCTGGATAAAGGTCTGGACAAAGAAGTACGGAATATCTATGAGGGCTATACGCCCATGCTGGTGGCCTGTTCCACTACCTACATAAACTGGCCGGCTGCCAGGCAGCTGATCGAGGCAGGCTGTAATCTGCATGCTGTGGATAAAAAAGGCAGAAATGCCTTGATGCTGGCTGTTCTGTGTGATATGCATGTCACCCCTGTAAAATTTCTGGAATACCTGGTGGATAAAGGTATAGATATCAATGCAGTGGATAATGAGACTAAGACTGCTCTTATGCATGCCTGTATGGCTGGTGATTACTTTGTCAAGGGCACTCGTTATCTCATTGACAAAGGAGCAGATGTGCTCCGGAGAGATAAGTACGGGAATACCGCTCTGCACTATCTGGTTCAGGCATCAGAAAGCCGGGAACTCTTACTGTATCTGGCGGGAAAATATAAAGATATCAATATGCGTAACCTGGATGGGGCAACACCTCTGACTCTGGCCCGGGAGGCTTATAATAACGGCAGCATGGATATAATCAAAAGCCTGGGTGGAAAAGAGATGCCGGTCAGATTTCATCTCGAGACGGGTGACAAGGTGTACGGATTTTATGATAAGCGGATCTGGACTACCGGGGTAGTGCAGAAGGTAGATAAGAGAGGAATACAGGTCCGTTTCAATGATGGAAAGATAGAAGTACTAAGCCCTGACAAAGTATTTAAAGACCAGTTTCCCTACTTCTGGATGCTTAAACCCGGTACACGTATCCTGTGCAGGGATCCTAATGGCTACCTGGCTACCGGGCATATAGCTAAAATTGCAGACAAAAAGTACTATATTGATCTGGATGACGGTCAGAAAAACACTCTGGAAAGAGTGGATCTGATTGTGATCGAATAAAAAAAATATTTCAGCAAAAACCCGGCAGTATTTACTGCCGGGTTTTGTTTATTCAACAGGGAGTCGTGTGCAGCTTAAAGTCTTTGCGGCTCTCTCTATAGGGAGTATACATCACAATAGGTTCACTCACAGCTGCGAGAACCAGACTGTGATCGCTATGTGAGGTGGTCAGGAAACGTTCTCCTTTATGTAAATGAAAGGCCTGGGCCAGATCTGTATTCAGAGTCAATCCGTAACTGCTCACTCTGGTAATAGCCATATAGATGCCCTTGTGCTCATAGACTTTATTGTTTCTTTCAATATTAGGAATAAAGGACTGAAACAGGCTTTCATGTGTGTCTGATAACTTCATAATGGAGACTTTTCCCCGGCTGTTCACAGGAGCATACAGCAGTATCTCATCTCCGACTTTCAGTCCATAGTCGCGCATTGCCCGGGGAGCCAGGATCAAGGTGTGGTCACTGGTGATGACTGAGGCGCCGTAAATGATTTGGCTATGATTAAGAGACTCCATAAATCCAGGCATTTTTATTCTCCTTTACTTTCTTAATACTATAGACGAAGTAAAGGCTAAAAAATTACATAAAAAGCTATTTTTACAGCTTGATCACTTCTACTCCATCCGCTACATCCTTAAGCCAACCCTCTTCCATTTTCAGCCTGTCTTCAGTATCGCGCAGGATGGGGATGCTGGGGTGCAGGTTAGGGGACTTGGAAGCAAAGACGCTGCAGCAGTCGTCATAGGGCAAAATAGAGGTGTCATAGGTACCGATACGGCGGGCCATATCGATGATCTCCTGCTTGTCCAGGCCGATCAGAGGCTGGAATACCGGCAGGTCGGCCGCATCCTGTATGACCCGCATAGCTTCCGGGGTCTGGCTGGCTACCTGGCCCAGATTCTCCCCGGTGATGAGGGCCTTACCCCCGATCTTAGTAGTAATATAGGATGCTATCTCCATCATCTTACGCCGGGTCATGAGCGTCACATACTGGTCGGACACTTTTTCTTTGATGCGGGTCTGGATGTCGCTAAAGTTTACTACATAGACCTTCATCCAGTTCTGATAGCGGTTCAGGATACGGGCCAGGTCCAGGACCTTTTCTTTGGTCCGGTCACTCACAAAAGGATGGGCATGAAAATAGATAGGTGATATCTCCAGGCCCCGCTTCATCATCATCCACCCGGCAATGGGGGAATCTATCCCTCCGGACAGGAGCAGGCCTGCCTTGCCCGAGATGCCTACCGGCAGTCCGCCCGCACCGGGGTTTTTGGCGGTGTAGAGATAGGCCTGGGTATCATGGATCTCCACCACCAGCTCTATATCGGCCTTTTTCAGGTCTACTGTGAGCCGGTCTGCCAGGTCGGATTCCAGCACGTATTCTCCCAGGAGTCGGTTCAGGGCCATGGTATCGTATTTAAAACGTTTATTGGAACGGCGGGCCCGTACTTTAAAGGTATAGCTTTTCTGAGGATGCTCTTCGATATACTTTTGGGTGAGCTCGTAACCCTTCTTCAGGATGGCATCCAGTTCCAGCTCGGTAAACTCGACTTTGGAAAAAGTAGATATGCCGAATACCTGGCCCAGGGCGGGTGTGATCTTCTGCTCCTCTCCCTCAATTCTGAGGAACATAGAGGAGCGGCGCCGTTCCAGCTCATACTGAGAATAATCACTGAATTTCTGGCGCATCCGGTAGGCCAGTTTTTTTTCAAAGAGTCGGCGGTTTCTCCCCTTGAGGGTGAGCTCACCGTATTTTATGAGATAGGACAGTGATTCCATGTTTCTTCCTTTTTATTTCAGGTTTAAGATCTTTCTGAGTTTTTCGACTTCTTCTGTGATGGCTGATACAGCAGTGTCAATGTCAGTTTCGGTGTTATAATGGCCCAGGCTAATGCGTATGGAGCTATCCATCTCTCTTTCATTGAGGCCGATAGCCTGCAGGACATGGTTGGGCTTCTTCTGCCGGGAATTACAGGCTGCCCCGGTAGAGATATGTATATCCCGGCTTTCCAGGCTGTGTATCAGGATCTCAGCCCTGATACCGGGGATGCTCAGGCTGAGAATATGGGGAACCTGATGAGGGGCCTCTGCCGTTCGTATATGCAGGCCACTGATCTGTTCTTCTAATCCCCGGGTCAGTCTATGCCGTAGTGTGCTGATACGATCCCATTCACCCCGGTCCGGCAGGAGTTCTACAGCCCGGGCCAGGCCGGCAATAGCATAGGTGTTTTCAGTGCCGGGACGGAGGCCCTGCTCCTGGGCTCCCCCCATATATATGGTCCTGAGCCGGGTAGCCTTCTTTTTATAGAGAACTCCTATCCCTTTGGGCCCGTGGATCTTGTGCCCGCTTAGGCTGAGCAGGTCTACCGGAGATGGAATGGACAGAGGGATCTTGCCCCAGGCCTGCACCGCATCTACATGAAAGACTGCGTCATACTGTTTGACAATATTGCCCAGAAAGGGAATATTTTGTATAGTGCCCAGTTCATTATTGACCCACATGATACTGACCAGGCGCACTGTCTCATCCATATGCTTTTCCAGAGTCCGGGCTTCCAGGATACCCTGGGTATTTACGGGGAGATAGATCACTTTATAGCCTAGTAACTCCAGGTACCTGTATTGGTTCAGTACAGAGGGATGTTCTATGCCGCTGCACAGGATCTTGTTTTGCCGGGCTGTGGCCTTGAAGGGGAGCAGGCTGCCCATTACTGCCAGGTTATTGGCTTCTGTGCCCCCCGAGCAGAAAATCAGCTCTTCCGGTTCACAGTTGAGAGAGCCTGCTAAAAGCTGGCGGGACTGGCGTAACATCTTTTCAGCTGACTGGCCCATCTTATGCAGAGAAGAAGGATTAGCGTAATTATTCTGCATACAGTCTAACATGGTGGAGATTACTTCAGGATGGGGGGCTGTGCTGGCAGCGTTATCGAGGTAAATAGATGGAGGCATAATCTTCTCTTCTGTTTATTCAGGACATATAGTTTAAAGAGGAGAAGGGGTTTTTACAAATAAATCGGCAGGCTATTGAGGTGCTTCTTTTTAAATACTGGACATATTGGTCTAAAAATGGGAAAATATACTCCTGTTAGGAATATAAAGAAAATAATAGATAAGGAAGGAAATCATGGGTGTTTTAGACAAAATCAAGCCTGGTGTAGTATATGGCAAGGATCTGACTACTCTGTTTGAGATCTGTAAAAAAGAGGGCTTTGCACTGCCTGCAGTCAACTGTGTCGGTTCAGACTCAGTCAATGGGGTAATGGAAGCAGCCGCAAAAGTCAAATCTCCTGTCATGATACAGTTTTCCAACGGTGGAGCTGCTTTTAATGCCGGAAAAGGACTGAAACTGGAAGGCCAGGGTTCTGCTATTGCCGGAGCTATCGCTGGTGCTAAACACGTACATGAACTGGCTGAAAAATATGGTGTAGCAGTAGTACTGCATACCGACCATTGTGCTAAAAAGCTGCTTCCCTGGATCGACGGACTTCTGGATGCCGGCGAAAAGTTCTACAAAGAAAATGGTAAACCTCTCTTCTCATCTCACATGCTGGATCTCTCTGAAGAGTCCATCGAAGAGAATATGGAGATCTCCAGAAAATATCTGGCCCGTATGGCTAAACTGGAAATGTTCCTGGAAATCGAACTGGGTATCACCGGTGGAGAAGAAGATGGTGTGGATAATTCCGATGTGGCTCCTGAAGAACTGTACTCCAAGCCTGAAGAGATCGATTATGCCTATACTCAGCTCAAAGAGATCAGCCCTAATTTCACCATAGCTGCTGCTTTTGGAAATGTGCATGGTGTTTACAAACCCGGTAATGTAAAGCTCACTCCCAAGATCCTGGATAAGGGTCAGAAATATGTCAAGGAGAAACATGGCATTGCTGAAGCACATCCCATCACCTTTGTATTTCATGGTGGATCCGGATCATCAGCCGCTGAGATTGCCGAAGCTATCAGCTATGGAGTGGTCAAGATGAATATTGATACTGATACCCAGTGGGCTACCTGGGCAGGAATATTAAATTATTACAAAGAAAAAGAAGGCTACCTCCAGGCCCAGCTCGGTAACCCTGAAGGTGAAGACAAGCCTAACAAGAAGTACTATGACCCCCGTGTATGGCTCAGAAAAGCCCAGGAATCCATGGTTGCCCGTATTGAACAGGCATTCAAAGATTTGAACTGTGTGGGTAGAAACTAATACGATTTCTGCAAAGTATAGAAAGAGGGGCTGTCCAGAAGGCAGCCCCTTTCTTTATTTAGTAAATCCCGTGAAAGAAAATCAAAATGCAATCTTGTACCCGGCCAGTATTTTTACCGGGAAAGAGGGGTTGATGAGCTGAGCCGGTACTTCCAGATAGGATAAGTCATGAATACGTTCTTTATCCAGGTACCACTGTATGCGGACATACCAGTCTGATCTGAAGTGAGCCTCCAGGGCCAGGCCCGGATCTATTTCGGGAATCAGAGCGTTACGGGATAATATCCCTGAGCCTGATTGATTTTTTAAAGAATAAAAATGGAACTCGGTGAATAGGCCGACATATAATCTGGTATCTTTCTTCCAGTCTCCAAATACCTGGAACCGGGCTTCCAGGAGTAGATCCCAAAGATTAACACTGAGATTAGAATATGTGGTATTATTATAAATTGTCATTCCCAGTCCTGCGCTCAGGTTCAGGCGGGGTGTGAGATTGTATTCACCCCTCAGTAGCAGAGAAAATGCTCCTCTCTGGCTAAAATAATTACTCAAACTTATAGTGTTTTTTACCTCTAGGGTTCCACTCTTACCACCCAGACCTATGGAAAAATACCATCGGGGATAGTAGCCTGCCGATGGCCGGACGCTGATAACCTGTCTGTCACCCAGATAAAATGTCTGATTTGAGATGATTAGGCCATTTGTCTTTACTGAGAGTGTATAGTTGATCCCTGCCGGTATGTTTTTAAAAAAAGCTGAGGATCTCAACAGGGTGTCATCCAGGCGTACCTGGTAATGAATACTCTTCTTGAAATGGCGCAGACTATCAACATTGAGATTAGCCCTGGGTATATAACGTATATTAGTGATGCTTCCAGGTGCTATGGATAGCTTCTCTTTATAGACAATACCTCCGTCTATAAGCTTTAAAACCACTTTATAACTGTTATCTCCCAGGATCTTTTGCTGAAAGATGTTATGCTGATTGGAGAGGACGGTCTTTTTTTTATTATTAATGAATAATTCGTATTGTTCACGTCCAATAGGGTCTATAGAAAATGTGATACTGGAAAATCCTGACCGTACCTGGAAGGCCAGCATCAGGGTGTCAGCGGCCAGCTTGTCTATGCTATCAAAAATATCCAGATCCAGGGGGCTACGGATAAGCTTGTCCATAATAAGTGCTCTTTGGGCCAGGGACCATACCTTTACATGGATGATGACCTCAGGGAGTGAACTATTGCCATTCAGGCTGAATTCACCATAGACTATAAAATCTGCCTTCTGTTCACGGGCAGTATTTAACAGATCTTTCTCCTGTACCCGAATGGAGGATAGTTCTGATTCATCCGGGATTTCCAGGAAGGTAAATATACTCAGATAATTGTAAAAGGAGTAAAATAACATCTCACTTACAGACTGTGCCATGGCAGGATTGACTGAGTCCTGTTTATAATCAAAAGGGACAAGAATGACTTTTTTATTCTCCTGCTGGGTATAAACCAGGGTGCCTGGAAATATCAGTAAAAACAGAAACAGTATTTTTTTCATTTTTTTTCTTCCCTGTTAATAGTATAGCGCAAAAAAGGTAAAAATCGAGAAAAACGTCTAAATTTTTTTAATGGATCTGCCAGTCATGGGCTTTACGCAGGTTCTCTTTCCAGAAATCCAGGATCTCAGCCTGGTCCATCCGGGCTTCATTGCCCCATAGCATACCCCTGACTTTAAGAGAGTTATAGCTGCTCTCCAATGCTTTGATGATACGGTCGATTTTCTTAAGAGTGCCGGGAGTGCAGGTCTGTCCATGCAGGTCATCTTTGGCATCCATACTATAGGACAGGAAGCTTTCCAGGCTGTATAATTTCTGAAGATCTTCCTCTGAACTGAGGCCCTTTTCCCATTGCAGGATAAAGCCACGCACATAATCCAGGACCTCTTCCTGCGCGTCCCGTCCCAGGAGCCAGCTATACTTTTGCCTGTATATATCCAGAGCTATCTCTTTTTCCATACGGTACTGCTCCAGGGCAGCGGCGAGCCCAGCGCTCTCTTCCAGATCCATAAGATACTGGAAAAAGAAACGGGATTCAAATCTTTCTGCCATATGCATTAGGCCGAACTCTCTGCCATCAGGATTAAAATCAGTCAGGGGGTCAAACAGATAGGTATAACCAAAGTCAAACAGGATGATACGGTCGTCCTGCACCAGAAGATTGCCGGAGCAGGGATCGAGGTCGAAGATTCCTTTTTTTTCCAGATTGAGATAAGTCGTAAACAGGCTGCGGATCAGTTCCGGCCTTACGGTCTGTATATGCTGTGCATCGATCCAGGGAGACAACATGATGCCGTTATTCTTAGAGGCATAGATAGTCTTTATGATGTTTTCAAACTCTCCCTCATACCCGGGGCTTTTTCTAAAGAGTTCTATTCTCTGTCGAATCTGTATCTCATTCATAAAGGAAGTCTGGCCATCCGGATTTTTGACCAGGATATCACGACGCTCTTTTTTGAGGTTATAATCCACTCCATCGACCTGGATCTTATATACTATACCGCTCAGACCTCCTTCTATCTTTTGTATCAGATATTCAGGATGTTCCTCAATATTCAGTAATACCCCCAGAGGGAGAGGAAGATCCGATAGACTACCTATCTTGATCTCCTGAAAGCTATTATACAATTCCAGCTGCAGGGCCTGACGGGCATCTCCTTTTACAGACATGGCATCTCCTCGATTCTGATGCTACAGTATACACCAACATTTTAGACAGTGCAACTTGCAATTTGGTTACAATTCCCTTAATATTAGAAAAAGACAGAGATCAGGGGAGGGGACGATGAATGTAGTGATCACCGGTAGTACCAGAGGAATAGGTATGGGCCTGGCCCTGGAGTTTTTAAAGCAGGGACACCATGTCTGTATAAACGGGTGCTCTGATACATCCATTAAAAATGCCAGGGAAAAACTGGCGCCCTACACTCAACAGTTTATCACTCTGGCCGGGGATGTGTCACGGCGGGAGACACACGAGCATATGTGGGAAAAGTCCTTACAGGAATGGGGATCAGTAGACCTGTGGATCAATAATGCTGGAGTCAATCATCCTCAGGCTATGCCCTGGGAAATCAAAGTGAGGGATATCGATAGAGTGCTGGATACCAACCTGAAAGGAGTCATTCACGGCACCTGTGTAGCTTATGAAGGGATGCATAAACAGGGTAGGGGTAAGATATTCAACATGGAAGGCCTGGGTTCCAAAGGGCCAATGGTCCCCACTGCGGCTATCTATTCCACTTCCAAAAGCGCGGTATCCTACTTTACCCGAACCTTTGCCAAAAGTATAGAGGCTAATAGGGTACAGGTAGGCATCCTCAGCCCCGGTATGGTAGTGACTGATCTGCTCAGGCAGAGAGGGGTATCTGAAGAAGGGCATAAAAAGCAGGTGAAGATATACAATATCCTGGCAGATAAAGTGGAGACAGTAGCGGCATTTTTTTATAAGCGACTGATGAAGACTAGAAAAAATTATGACCGTATTGAGTGGCTTACTTTTAGAAAGATCCTTTGGAGATTTCTCACAGCCGGTTTTACTAAAAGACAAGTCTGGGAAGAGTAGACAGACTCCCGAAAAAACAGAAAAGGGTGTTACTTTTGTATTTTTACAGCGTAGAACAGGATAGATCAGGTATGAGGATCATGAGATGAAAAGAAAAGCGGTACAGCATACCGGAAATCTGTTCAGCTACACAAAAGGGCGGATTTCCAGCATATTTGGAGCCGGAATGTTATGGTGCGGCCTGTTTTTCAGCTCCTGTCGGTCAGATGTCCGGCTCAAAGGGGATAAACCGGTACGTCCTCTGCAGATGAGCAATGAGATCCTGTACCAGACAGAACAGAAATGTATCAAAGTAGAGCACTCTGCCGAAAAGATTCCCTATGATAATCCCCAGGTCCTGGAGACCCGTCTCAAGGGTGTGGATTATGAGGTCATTACACAGGATGTTCAGTTTCTTAGCCCGCAGATAGAGGAGTAGTAACATGAAAAGAAAACCAGTGCTTAATGGACGATCCGGAGGTCTGGCCGGGAAAATATCAGGGTCCCTGCTGGGTTCGGGACTGGCCTTGTTGACCCTGGGCACCCTGTCCTGTCAGACTCATGTCAGGCTAAAAGGAACGGTACAGCCCCATGTAGAGGAAGTCAAACTACGAGGGGAGCCACCCCAGGTCACGACCATAGAGTGCATCGAGCCGGATACAAATACAAATACACAAATATACCGCCTCAAGGGAGATGTGGACTTTGGCCATGATGAGACTATACTGGATACCAGGGAGTAAGATCAACATGAAAAGAAAAGCCGTAAAAAAGAGCATAGGTATTTCCCGGCCCGGATACAGATGGTCAAGGGGAACAGGCCTTATCGTTCTGGCGCTCAGCCTGATTTCCTGCAGGGAGGAGGAGATCCGCCCTCCAGGGACACGGCCCGAGCCGGCTACCATCAATTGCAGCAATGATACTATGGATATTATGCAGCTGGACGGGGAGATACCTCTGGACCCCGCTTACACAGAAGAAAAGCAGGCTGATAGTGCCGCAGATACCAATCTCTACAAACTGAGAGGAGTGATATCCTATCACACCAATAGTGGAACAGAGGATTAGTGTATGGAGCTCACCCTGGTCGTGACCCGCAATTGCAACCTGCGCTGCCCCTATTGTTATGCCGGGGATAAAGTCTGTACTAATATGGATTTTGACACTGCCCGAAAAGGCATGGATATGGTATTCAATAATCCCCGGGATACCTCCATTAAGGGCCTTCATTTCTTCGGGGGAGAGCCACTCCTGAACTGGGATCTCATGCAGGAGGCGGATGCCTATTATGAAGAGCACTGGGGGGGCGGTGTGACCCGTAAATCAGTTACTACCAATGGCACTCTCCTTACCCCTGAACGCTCCCAGTGGCTGGCAGATCACGGATACTACATTGGCCTGTCTCTGGACGGCGGCCAGGCCTCTCATGACAGGAATCGCTCATTTGCCGGGGGACAGGGTTCCTTTGAGGCCATCCTAAAAAATGCTCACTATATGATAGATAAAAAGATCAATTTCAAGACCATTATCGTGGTCAGTCCGGAAAACCTGGGCCGCCTGCCTGATGATGTGGTCTTTCTATACCAGGAGGGCTTCCGGGCCATAAGCCTCAATCTCAATACCGCCGCCGCCTGGAACTGGTACACCCTGTACCGGCTTAAAAAGGCCTATAGTCGTATTTCCCGTTTTTATGTACAACAAAAGCGGGCGGGCCGGCCCATATACATCAATGTCCTGGATGGTAAACTATCCGTCCTGAAAAACGGGGGCTATGCTGTCGGGGATAAATGCCAGATGGGCGTCAAGGAAGTAAGCCTGTCTCCTTCCGGTCATTTCTATCCCTGTGAACGTTTCGTGGGTAATGATGATGACCCCACAGTGCAGATCGGCTCTCTGAGTACTGGCCTGGATCCCCGCAGAGTGCAGGCCTTTCAGCAGCCCCGTCAAATGCCGGAATGCAGGGAGTGTCAGTATCAGCCCTATTGTGTGAACTGGTGCGGATGCAGTAATTTTACCAGCACCGGGATTTGGGACGAGGTATCAGGAGTACAGTGCCGCTATGAACAGATCCTGATTAATATGGCAAAAGAACTAATAAGTTAGGAATTGCCATTTACAGATACATAGTGCATACCCCATGATGTCTGAAGATTTTCTAGACATGCTGATCGATCAGGATCAGGTTTCCATCAGGGTCCGACAGACTGATACTGGATGGCCCGCTGGTCCCGGAGATGGATGCATCATCTATTTCCAGCCCTTTGGCCTGGAGGTCTTTTAGTATCTCCCTTACATCGGTAAAAGATGCCAGAGGCTGGGCATCCTGGTCCCAGCCCGGATTGAAGGTCAGGATATTCTCAGGAAACATATCCTGGAATAAACCGATGACGTGAGCACCGTTTTTCATTATGAGCCAGTTTTGTGACTCATCTCCCTCAAATGCGGAAAACCCCAGTTTCTCATAAAATCCCCTGGATTTTTGTAAATCCCTGACAGCCAGGCTGACTGAAAATGCTCCCAGATCCATACTATATTCCTCCTTAAGATAGTCACTTCGATATACAAACTGTAAACTATCTCTACTCGACAGTCAAATATTCCTGCCTCCCCTGTCTCAGGCCTATACTTTCACTGTTATACCGCCCATTCTTTGTCATTACCGGAGGAACGGTCCCCGGTTATCCTGATCATCTACTGGCCTTACTCATATTATCTATTTAAAAAAAAGGGGACTATCCATGTGATAGTCCCCCTGCTTATAAAGAGTGATCTCTAAAACTGATGGTTAAAGCCAATGTACAAGCCTGTCTCCCAATTATTATAGCTAGGGTTTTTCCAGAAACCATAATCAAATGCAATGATAAAGTCTTCCCCCCAGAGAACTTTGAGACCGGTTCCCAGTGTGGCAGTGATACTGCCCAGGCTCATCTCATTGATCGAATCCCAGGCATTCCCAATATCAGCAAAGGGAGTCAGCTCCAGATGCCACATATCACCCAGGAAGGGTCCGAAATTGACAAATCTCCAGCGGAGCTCAGTAGTGATAAACATTTTAAATTTGCCTATACTACGGAATGCTCCCAGTCCTCTCATAGAATCAGCCCCGCCAAATCCATCCACATACTGAAATCCCCCCAATTTACCCTGCTTAAAGAAAGGAGCCTGGCCGAACAGGTTATCGATCCATACTCTTTCGGCCAGGATGAGGTGACGTTTTTCTGTCTTACAGAGGCTGAAATAGGCCTGATGTAGTAAAGTCAGTCTCTGGTAGGAATACACCGGATGCAAAGAGATTTCAGCCATCACTTCATTATATGTCCCTTTACCCGGGTTAGGTATATAGTCTCGGGAATCAAAATTGATTCCCAGATTGAGTGAAAAAATTGTACCTCCCTCTACGCCAAAAGGATTGTCAGCATAAATTTTAGAGGGTATATAAACTGAGCTGCCATCTGGGGCATTAGTATAAGAATTTGAGATACTGTAATTATCCAGATAGGCACCCAGGGCCAGGCCGATCTCTTTGTCATAGCCTTTTTGCAGACCCCAGACCAAGGGAGTGGTAATGGTAAAGAAGATATAAGGATTAACCATATTGTAACGATTAGTATACTGATAATCATTTGTCAACATGTCATAAGTGTATCCATTTACTAAATCGTTATTCCCGGTACCATAATAGGGCTGGAACCGGGCTTGTTTGTATTCTGCGATACCGGTAATCCTGAAAGGCTGTTCTCCGATCCAGATATTCGGGATGTCAAAACGGATATCCGGATCTATCTGGCCCCCGGTGTAATACATAAATTCCGTATATATCTTGTAGAGGTAATCACTGGATTTGCCATCATAGCCTATGAGGGTGAGGCTTAGTCCCAGGCCCAGGCCCAGGTCTGAATTATAGGCTGCCAGCGGGAATGGCTTGAGTTTGACCCCCTGATCAGGGATCTTGTCAGCTCCATATATCATTCCGGCCGTACTTAAAATGATCAGAGCCATAATAATGGTCTTTAATGATCTCATACAAACTCCTTCTCTTTTATCACTCATTATACAGGAAAAATGGAAATGGTCAATATATCTTTTTATCTAAAAATCATTAAATGATAAAACCCAATGCACTTTCCGAGTCTCAAATAAAATGCTGTATTCCGGTACTGCCTTGATTTATTACGGGCTGTACCTTATAATAAACACCAAAGCTTCCTGAGGAGAATTAAGTGAAGAAACAGTTATTCCTGATCATGTTTTCATTGATAATACTAAGTGCCTGTAGTAGCGGAGGGCCCATCCTCTCTGAACAGGAGCTCATGCAAAAATCAGCCGATGATATTATAAAGCTGGGAGCAGACCGCTACCTGAACAATGACCTTAAGGGTGCCAGGGACTATTACATGAAGGTACTGGACTGGCATACCAATGACCGTGAAGCAGTAGCCTGGGCCAATTATGAGATAGGGTTTATACTGTATAAACAGGGTGATGAAAAACAAGCCCTGGAATATTTTGAGACAGTCATGGTAGGGGATACCCCCAATCCGGCTCCCAAGATCCTGGCAGCTAAAGTAAAGGATGTGATAAATTCCCGGCCACCCCTGCTTAAGATCAGTTCTTCTTATGATATAGGTACCAATAGCAGTCTTCGTACTGATAAAAGGGGTATGATCACCCTGAAGCTCATAAATAATGGGCGTGGTATTGTGAATCGCATCAGCCTGGAGGTCAAAGACCATAAGTCTACCAAGGGAATGTTTTTTACTACACCCCCTACCATCTCCATGCCGGTAGGCAGTACTAATACGATCATCCTCCCCTTTAACACAGATAAAAGCCTGGAGTCAGGGAGAGCCAAAGTCATACTTGAGATTGCAGATCCCCGATTTACAGAAAATGCTAAAAGATATGTAGTGAGAATCCCAAAGACCGGCCTGCCCAAACCCCGCCTCACTGTCACAGACTGGAAGATCATGGACTATGGAGATGCCCCCTTAAGTGGAAACAGTAATATGATAGTCAATAATGGAGAGACAGCCAATCTGATCTTCTGGGTCACTAATACCGGTCAGGGTATAGCCTATGATGTAGGGGTAGAAGTCGAGCCCTCAGGCAATAAGGTCATGGAGATGATCTATCCCATCACTATGGTGGAGCTGGGTGATATCAAACCGGGCGAAGCCAAGTTTATGAATATCACCTTTACTGTGCCTCAATCTTTTAAAATGAAAAGGAATGAGCCTAAAAAAGGCGCCTTTAAGATAAAACTGATAGAGGACAGGGAATTTGGAGAATCCTCTCCCATTATACGTTTCCCTATAATGAAGCTGAAGCAGGAGATGGACCTTAGTAATTCCGACTCTGCTACGACCAATACTTAGGCTGTATTATGGCCCGTAAGATATCATTTATACAGCATATACTGTACCTCCTGGAAGCAGCCATTGTGATACCCCTGGGTGTTATGATACGCCTCCTGCCACGTTCCATAGCTTTTGGCCTGGGACGGGGACTGTCCTGGCTGATTTTTAAAATAGATAAAAAGAATAAGAAGTGGGCTTATGACAACCTGGATATTATCTTTCCGGACAGGGCCTGGGCGCCAGGGGAAAAAGATGCCCTGGTCAAAAAGACTTATCGTTTCATAGTCAAGGGAGCCATCGAGTTTTTAAAACTGGGCTTTTTGACTGCAAAAAACTATCAAAAGTATGCTTATTTTGAAAACATCGAAGTCTATGAAAATGCGCTCAAAGCGGGCAAGGGTGCCATTATTGTGACAGCCCACATGGGTAACTGGGAATACTTCGGATCTATACCTGCCAAACTGGGCGTTAATCTGGGTGCAGTCATTAACCGTCAGTTTAATCCCTATACCGATGCCTGGCTCAAGAATATCCGCCAGAACAAAGGGAAGATAAAATGTTTCTATAATACAATATCGGACCTGGCTAAGATCTCAAGGCATCTCAGGGAAGGGGGCACAGTAGCCATGCTTCTGGATCAGACTTATTATTTCAAACCTATCTTTGTACCTTTTTTTGGCCAGACCAGTGCTACGGCTGATGGCCCGGCCAAGTTACACCTGAAGTATGGTGCTCCTATCATCATCGGGATGAGTATTCTACAGCCGGATGGCCGCTATAAGATGAGCTTTGAAGAACCCAAGACTTTCGAAAAAAGTAATGACCCTAAAGAGGATCACAAAAAAATCATGGCGTGGATCAATTCCCGCTATGAGAAGTATATCAGGGAGTATCCTGAGCAATGGTTCTCTCTGCTGCACCCTCGCTGGGAACGTACCACCGAAGAAGATTTTATCGGCCTGGATGTGGATCCATATTAAAAAAAAGCACTTGACGATAGCCTGGT
>CAZIAD010000010.1:6848-17780 GCA_964537555.1 uncultured Brevinematales bacterium | reverse complement strand
TAATATATCTATCTTGGAGGTTCTGGATGAACGTTAAGCCTTTGGGAAACCGGGTTTTAATCAAAATCAAGGAACAGGAACAAAAGACTGCTGGTGGAATCTTTATCCCTGAGACAGCTTCTCAGGAAAAGACTCAGCAGGGATCTGTGGTAGCGGTTGGTACAGATGAAGAAATCACTGTGAAAGTAGGGGACGAAGTGATCTACGATAAATATGCTGGTACCAGCATAAAGATCGCAGACCAGGAACACCTTTTGCTTTCTTCAGATGATATTCTGGCCGTAGTCAGCTAAAAACACAAAAAGAAAAAACCTCCCGCCGGGAGGTTTTTTTGTTATTTCAAGCTATCCAGGTAGCGGTCCAGGTAGTCGTCCTGGAGGGAAAACATCTCTTTTTCATCTTCCACGCTGGTCTCATGATCGTAGCCCAGTATATGTAAGCATCCATGAATGGCCAGGCGTGCCATTTCTTCCTGTTCACTGACTTCATAGCTTTCTGCCTGTTCTCTGGCTTTTTCCAGGGAGATGATCACATCCCCCAGGCAGTCATTTTCTTCCTGAATGTCTTCATCCTCTCCTTCCCAGGCCGGAAAGGACAGTACATCCGTAGGGCCTTCCTTGTGACGGTAGGTCTGGTTGAGCCCCGCAATATAGATATTGTCACACACTACGACATTCAGTCCTTTATCCTGCTGCTTATGGTTTTCCAGGATGTACTCCAGAAAAGGCGGGATGCTATCCAGGTATTCAGGAAGGGGCTGATCCAGTGTGTTATGGAGCTCTACCATATCACCACCTCTCCGACAGATAGCTGTGCTCTATGCTGGTGATCTCACCGTCCTCTATCTCCAGTATTCCGTAATCATTATCCACCAGAGCCCCCGGGTTAAAGAACAATATGCCATCCTGGAATTCCAGGAATTTCATGTGAGTATGGCCAAACAGGACTATCTGGGCTCCCAGTTTAGCAGCGTGCTTTTTTAAAAAAACCAGGGTGGATTCTACACTATAGCGGCTGCCATGGGTGATAAACAGTTTCATGCCCTCGATGTCCATACTGACTTCATTCTGACCCAGGTCTGAATGCATAGGATTATGCAGCTCTATATTTCCCCTGATGGCAATGAGCCGGGGAATCACATCGGTAAAGGATATCATATCATAAATCCTGTCGCCTAGATGTATAAAATAATCGAACTTGTTTTCGTATTTTCTGAGAATATCATCGATCTTTGAGATATTACCGTGGGAGTCACTGACTATAATCAAGCGGGCCAAGCCTTTCTCCTTTGTGTTCTTAAAATACTATAGAGACAAATGGATAATTTGTCAATGCTAAAAACGTCCGTAATATTGAATATTACGGACGTTTAGAATTGCAGCTAATTATTTAATTTTTAAATTCTTTTCTTTCAGTATGCTTGGAGACATAGGGAGTGATCTGGATAGTGTCGATCAGATCCCTGGATGTAGCGATAAAGGGTACATTATGTTCTCCATCCTTAAGGTAAAAACGGATAGAAAAGGTCCCGTTAGGGCTTAACTTAACGGGTACACCGCCTACCGTCACATTGGCGTCAGGTTCAGTAGCACCGTATACGATCAGTTCGGTATGAAGTTCCGCCCAGAAGCTGCGTTTGGTATCCTGGGGAGGCTTTTTTGCGGCTACACCGCCGCTGCCGCTACCGGCACTACCTGCACTGGACATACTTTCAGGCTGTATCATCCATTCTGCCATAGACTGAGACCCGACCTGTTTATGGATGACATAACCCCCGGACTTCTTAAACACCTCTTCTCTGTGGGCTGCATCAGGCAGGTGCCACTGTTCATCGATGGTGTCGGCTGCTTTATTGGCGGGGACATTCACGGTATTGGAGCGGGCAATAGCTCTGAACTCACCCTTAGGGCTGAGCACTCCGATCTCAGCATAGTAGGACTTAGCCGGTTCGGGTACTTTGAAGTACCAGCTCCGGGTGTTATCATCTATCTGGATATCCATATAGTCAGCGTCACTGGCGTTATAGAGCCGGATCAATACGGTAGAACTATGCTTGCCTTTTTCTATGCTGAATTTCTTACGGCTTTCGGCATTGATCTCCCAGTAGGCGTGCATCCAGTGGGGGTCCTGGACCAGGATGGTGAGCTTAGTATCCCCGTATTCCTGGGGCAGGGTGTAGGTCTCATCCCCTTTGAGCTCATAGGAGGGCTCCATATAGGCTCGTCTGTCTTCGATCTCAAACTTTTTACTTTCTCCTTTCATGGTATCACTGATACCGGAGAGCTGGGGGGTAGTGACAGTCTTTTTTGATGCCTTTGGCTTGGCCGGGGTTTTCCTGGCAGTTCCAGCCAGTGCATCGATGATCTGTTCTTTGGTAGCTGTGGCAGCTACTTTGATTCCTTTGTCTTTAGCAAGTTTTAAAAGATCAGCTTTTTTTAGTTTTTGCATTTCTGATTTAGTCATCTCTTCCTCCTCACAGGGGATACGTCTCCAAAATGAGACTCAGTTTAAGTAAAAGGGAGTTTTCAGTCAAGAAAACTCCCTTGTTTAGATCACTTATTTGTAGCGGGTATATCCCGGTAGATGGCATCAAGCCCCGGATAATAATTAAATAGACCATCTTTACCTATTCCCCATCCTTTTAGGTTTTTCCTTATCGCTACTATTGCTTTTCGGGAAAATAAATGGGTATAGACCTGATCTTCATGTAAGATTTGGTGCATCTGGAACTGGTACTTGATCCTTTGGTTTTTATCCAGAGTATGACGGTCCAGAGAGATAAGGGCATCGATTTTAGGGTTGGAGTAAGAACCGTAGTTCAGGCCGTCTTTTATTGAATCAGAATGGAAGATATCATAGAGATCCGGATCATAGTCCAGACTCCATCCAAACATGATAGCATCAAACTCTTTATTTCTGAGACGAGTAGACAGAGCGCCCCATTCCAGAGGACGGATTTCCATATCTACTCCGATCTTCTGAAGGTTTTGCCTAAGATTGAGCATCATGGTCTCCTGGTCAGGGCTGCCACTACCCATTAATACCTCAAATTTTAAAGGCCTCCCGTCTTTATCTAAAATACCATCTTTATCCGTATCACTCCAACCGGCCTGTTTGAGAAGAGAGGCACTTTTTTCCAGATCAAATGGCCATGGCTTAATAGATTTATCGTAGGCCCAGCTGTTAATATAATTGGGGCCTGTGATTATTGTTGAAAATCCATGGAGGATCTCCCGTGCTATGGTCACTCTATCCAGGGCATGGGTCATAGCTCTGCGGACCAGTCTATCGGAAAAAATCGAATTACTGGCACAGTTCCAGGCCAGCTGGCCTGTACTAAATGTAGAATAGGTTACCACAGTATAATCATTGCTAAAGTAGTCTTTTTTTGCTTCCAGCAGGTATTGCTCAGGAGTAAATGCAAAAATATCGAAGTCCCCATTTCTAAACGCTATCAAAGCAACGTTATCATCATTGATGATCTTATACAGTATCCGTTTCATCAATGGGGCGGTACGCCAGTAATTAGTATTGGCTACCAGTTCTATTTGTTTACCGGTAGTCCATTTTTTAAACATAAATGCGCCATTTCCCAAAGGAGAGCGGTTGTAAGGGCTGGCATGAAATTCCTCCCAGTTCAGTTTTTCATAGATATGACGGGGTAAGGCAAACATATCAACCCAGCTCATTAACGCTGGAGCAAAGGGCCTGTTATAGGCGACCTGCAGAGTATAATCATCGGGGGCTTTTACCCAGTCCACTACCCAGTTGGTCCCTTCTTTGAATTTCACGCTTTTGTTGAATGCTTTGGAATTGACATTGGTGATTACAGAGAAAGTATATACCCAGTCCTGGGCTGTCATCTTTATCCCGTCGTGCCAGTAAACATCATCCCTGAGTTTAAATTCCAGGATCAGCAGGCCATCCTGCTTCACCCATTTCCAGGATTTCGCCACACAGGGCATGATATTGAGGTCTTTATCCATCTCCAGCAGAGGGTCGGATATGCGCTGATGTATGACATTTGCGTAGGCGTCAACTGCAGAGACTACGTTCAGTGTATTGGGGTTGGCAGACATCAGGGTGTATAATGTGTTAGGATCTCTGGCACTGTCACTGCCCTGCTCACAGGCACTCAAAGCCAGTATGGCCATCATTATACCCAGCACAGTCTTTTTCATAGTCACTCCTTAAAGATTTGATACTATTATCAGGGAAAGCAGGCCCGGTGTCAAATTATAGCACAGAAAGATAAGCCTCAGGTATATTTGTGATAAAAGTATTGTGCTATCCTGTCGGGCAGTCCCCCGGTAGCTATTCCCTGAAAAAAACTATGAAATTAAGCGGAAAAAAATTTGAGTTTTCTCTAACATTGGTTATAATAAAAACAGTATAGACATTGGGGGCAAAATGTTTAAAAAGATCTGGGAAGCCATGTTCGGCAGCAAGATCGGGGACACCCGCGTCTTTCCCGTTACTCTAAAGATCGCTATCACATTCACCTTATTTATCCTGGTATCCAATATAGCTACTAACTATATCAACCTGATGTTCAACCGTGCTGAGCTGATCAAACAGACCCGGCAGCTCCTGGTAAAGGATTTGAAAAGCCTCTATAACAATGCTAAAAACCGCTATGAGATCTATAAGTATACCCTGGAAGAGGAAAGTTCTATTTCCAATATTTCCCGGCAGGCTCTGAATGAGCTGAAAGGTAAACAGTCAATTGCATTAGGTATAAATACCAATGGTACCTTTTTATTTCAGGCCAGTAAGGATGTCTCTCCTCAGGCCGCATTTACCGACCTTAAAAACCTGACTCTCATGAATGATAATCTCAGAAAAGGGGTGGAGGATGGTGTAGTCACCCTCACCTATAATAAGCAAAAATATATGGCGATCTATAAGTACAACCCGGACTGGAATACCTTCCTGGTCAGGGGAGAGGAACTCAATGAGTTTTACTCAGAATCACGGAAGATATTCGGGACGGTCTCCATCATCATCCTGGTAGTCACGGTGTTGATGGCCCTGGTAGGCATGTTTATGCTTAATTATATTCTGAGATTCGTAGGGGTGATCACCCACCGGATCATGAATATGACCAAGAATATGCAGCTCGAGCTCATCAATATGACGGGTGCAGCCAATGATGATGTCACGTTTCTGGGCATGGCATTTAACTCTTTGTCCTCCATGATCAATAACCTTCTGGGTATTTTCAGAAAATTCGTCAACAAGGATACTGCGCTGAAAGCCTACAGAGAACGTCATATCAAGCTGGAAGGCTCCCGTAAAGAGCTCACCATGCTTTTCTCTGATATCAAAGGCTTTACCTATATGACCGAGACGCTGGGTAATGATATCATCAAGCTGCTGAACCTGCACTATGACCAGGCTATCCGGGAGATACTGCATGAAGACGGGATCATCGGGTCTATCATCGGTGATGCACTTCTGGCGGTTTACGGTGCCCTGGAGGACAGGGGTAGTAATGATAAGAGTATACAGGCGGTACGCTCAGCTTATGCCCTGCAGGAAGTAGCCCGATCCCTGAGAGTACGTATGCACGAGATCAAGGAACAGATCGTGGCAGAACGGGGAGCCCTCACCGATGCTGAAGAAAGAGTCTACAAAGCGGTATTACTGGAGATCGGGGTAGGTATTGACGGCGGGCATGTCTTTTATGGTAACATTGGATCCAATGAACGTATGACGAATACTGTGATCGGAGATAATGTGAACTCTGCCTCCCGCCTGGAAGGCCTGACCCGTATTTATAAGATCCCTGTCATTGTATCAGAATTTATAAAAGAAGACATAGAAAAGAATAACCCTGATTCAGGATTGCATTTTATAGAAATAGATCAGGTCCAGGTCAAAGGTAAGACCATCGGTAAACGTATTTACTGGCCTATCCTGGATGAGAACTATTCCAGTCAGGTAGCTGAAGAGCTGAAGGGATTTTCAACGGGATTGGATTATTACTATAAAGGAGACTGGAAGACTGCCCTCACTCATTTTAAAAAGTGCAGTCTCCCTCTGGTGGATGTGTTTAAAGACAGGACTAAAAATTATAAATGTCCGGAGGATTGGAAAGGAATATGGACAATGAAAACAAAGTAAAGGGTTCACAGGAAGGGACTAACATTTTCCTGCAGAATGCAGTGGTCGAGTCCGGCGGGGCACCTGATTTATATTCTCTGGAAAGTGAGTTTGCCAAGGCCAAGAAGAACAAAAAGACCACAGCCTATCTGTTATTAGCTCTGTTTCTCATAGCTATAGTGGGAGCTTCTTTTCTGGGATCAATATACATTCAGAATCTATCCCAAAAGACAGATATTGATATAAAAGATTTCGAAGATCTCAATCTGGAACAGCTATTGGGCAGTGCTAAAAAGATCGAGTATCAGCTCAATCAATTAAGAGCGGAGGCAGATGCTTTAAAAAAGAAACAACAGGAAAAGCTGTATTCCGTAAAAGACGCTATTGCCCTGGAAAAACAGATCGTCCTGACCAGTGATATTCCCCGCGCAGAAAAAGAAGCCCATATCAAAGAGCTGGATAAAAAACTGGAGCGCCAGCTGGCCGGAGTCACTTCTCAGTATAAGAATCTGATCAATGAAAAAGAGATCGAGATCGCCAATCTGGAGGCTGAATATGCCCAGATGGATAACGAGGTAATGGCATCAGCCAAGCAGACCGAGACAGTCATGAATTCCTATCAAAAACTATATGAACTACAGCTTCAGAAGCTGCGCAATGACAATGAAGCCCGTATCGAGCAGATCAATAATGATCATAGAAAAGAGATCGAGAGGATAGAAAAGTACAATATGCAGATGCAGAACCTGTTGATCCTTAAGTATAACCCGAAATTCTCGGTAAAACAGGTCCTGAAAGAATACGGAATCACAGATGCCATCACCGAGGCATCACCAAAATACAAGGGTAATGATAAGACATTTCCCCGGCAATGGTCATGGTACCCTCTCCTGGAACAGGAAAAGATCATGACTCAAAAAGAGTTTAATGCCATGAGGTCCCAGCTATTGTATATTGATGCTATTCTGGGAAGACTGGATAGTGTCCCCTATACCAATTCAGTCGCACCCGCTCTGGATGAGCTGATCTACTTAATGGCTCTGAATAAACACACCTATGAGAACCTGTGGTATTCTCTGGCCACCGAACTGTCTGCCAAGATGACCCTGCTGGACTATTACAGATGGGCCCTGCAGTCCTACTCCAGTGAAAACCGGGAAAGCGGCTATGTACTGGATGCAAGGAATAAAACCAATATCATAGCTTTTATTGACGATATCTATGAAGTAGAAAAAGGGGAAGAAGCTATAGTATTCCGGGGAGACCAGCAGTTTATTGCCCGGGTCAGTCTCACCCCATTGGTCGATAGTGTACGCCTGAATATTATAGAACAGTCCCCCAGTAATTCCATCAAGTCACTGGACAAGATTCTGATCCTAAAGCAGGAGGCTTTTAAATGAAAAAAATACTGATAATAATGCTTCTGGCTGCATTTTCCAGCCCTTTACTGGCCTGGGAATGGAAGTCTAAAAATTATACCGTTC
This sequence comes from uncultured Brevinematales bacterium, assembly GCA_964537555.1. Classification (GTDB taxonomy): domain Bacteria; phylum Spirochaetota; class Brevinematia; order Brevinematales; family CAYRWR01; genus CAYRWR01. Next base: position 10,191 of record CAZIAD010000010.1, on the reverse strand, counting down.
TATCCACCCTCACCGAAGATGACAAGACTACTCTGAGTATCCAGGGGCCCTTATCCAACACATTTCAGCTGGTGTATAGTGGAATTCTTAATGAAAAAATGCAGGATAAGGTTGTCTCTTTCCACAAAGAATTTGTCAACTGGCAGAGTATGGAAATAAAAGAGATCAGATTTGAAGTAAAAGATATGGATATGAAAATGGTAGTCCTGCCTCAGGTCCTCAAAGTGGATGGCCAGGATATCTCGGCCAATGTGCCTGCCGGACTATTTCTGTACTTCGAAGAAGGAATGACCTATGACTTCCGCATGATGAAGGGAGTAGCCTTTATGCGCATCAAAGGTATGTATATTAATGAATCAGAACTCATAAAGAAAATGTCCCAGGCCATGAAAAATCCTGATGCCTACATAAAGCGTAATGACCCGGATTATATACTTTCCAAGCTGGAAGAGCTGGATATGGCACTGGAGACGGTTCAGCTGGAAAACTACCGCCTAAAGATCGCTGTACTCTCTCTGCAAAACAGGGGATTGTTTGGTAAGGTCACTCCGATAGACACACAGCTCCTTAAAAAAGTGATACAGATGAGAAAGGATGAACCTACCATAAGCCGTCAGGAACTGGAAGCGAAATTAAAAGCCCAGGGAGAAAAGTTTAACCGGAAGTCTTTATATCTGATATTTGCAGTAGTCTATAACGAGTTTTAAAAACAGGAATAAGCTCAAAAAAAATGCCCTCATCCGAGGGCATTTTTTCATTCCAGCTCATATAGCTTAAAAATCATTTGTGAGTAGATTTAATTTTCTTCATGGCTTTTCTGCGAGTCAGATGGATCACTAATAACAATACGGCCAGACAGACTGCAAACAGGCCTATACTGAGCCAATACAGGCTGGGTTTATTATCGACATAACCCTTCACTATGACCGGCAGGATCAACAGAATTGGGAAGCCGAAAAGGAGGCCTGTTCCTGATCCCAGTACCATATCTTCTGCAACGGGTGACTTTAATCTGGGGTCCACTTCCTTGAGCAGAGCCATACCGGTAGAGATGGTGCCGGTCAGCATACCGAACATAGCTACTGAGTATTCCAGGGTGTGATCTTTATAATATCTTCTAGCGATGTGCTGGACAAAAAACAGGGTCACAAATCCCCCGATAGTAGTGATGAGCATGATAGGGACGGCATTTGCCATAAATATGGTCAGGGAAATGGATGCTATTGATGCGGTGATCATATAGTCAAAGGAGGTACCGGCGATACGGGTCAGTATCCGGTTATTCGGATACTGTGAAGGGAGCTTCTTTTTCTGCCGCAGCTTATGAAGTATCTTCTTTAAGATCATAGCATACACCGCTCCGAAGATGAAATGAAATCCCCAAAACATTCTGGCCAGATTTTCACCGAAATTACCCATTTTAGGAAGTAGCCAGGTAAACAGGACCAGGGTCAGGTAAGTGAATAAATAAACTATACCTATGAGAAAGAGCTGAATACTCATGTGATCTACAGAATCACTTTTTCTTCTGTCTTTTTGTTCATGAGAACTGACTGATTTTTCATGGAGTTTTTCTTTTTTCTTTTTGGACTGAATTTTTTTATTAAGTATATTCATATAGATCACGCCACCGATAGTGGCCCATACAAAACCCAGGGTAGCTATAGTGACCCCGATCTTACCCCCGCCTGTCAGGCCCCGGAAGACATTATTACTATCTACCAGCCCTTCCCAGCTCATACCTATAGACAGGGCCTGTCCGGGGCCCTGGCCGAATCCCAGGGGCAGGAGTGCACCGATGGGTACAAATATAGCGGGATTAAAGAAATACATGATGATCAGCATGATACCCAGTCCCAGGATACCCTGAACCAGATAGGTAGACACAATATAGGCACCAGCCGGTACGGGTGAGCCGATCTGAGGACCCTCTTCATCTTTTAAAGTCAGGGCAATGAAACCTACAGCCATAAGGTGATACACGATATTTAAGAGCCTGTCAGCTGAAAAATATACCCAGCCTAATACTTCAGGCCCCAGGACCAGAGCCAGTATACCCGCTATCATGGCATTGGGGATAAGAAATTTTTTAAAAATAGGCAGGACTCTTTTGAGAAATGTGGCCAGAGCTAAAATCACAGCCAGGATCACAAAGTCCATGATGGCATCCCAGCCATTCAACTGGGAGGGCAATATTTTTGTGGAGTTTTGTATCAGGGCATTAGTACTCCAGATCTCACTGTTGTTATTGCTGGCCACCAGGTTGATTTCTATAGAATCTTTTTTAACTATGCTGGGAGGGAGCTTGAGCTCAATAATATAATTTTTGCGGCTGATCTTTTGGAATGGAAGAGAGCCCAGGTCAAACTGAGTCAGATCTGCCCAGACTTCAGCCTTTTTTATGGCGGTGTTGGATCTGACCCGTATTTTGAGATCATAATAACTTTGTGTATTGGACAGGGTACTGATGATCTGCCACTGTATCTCCTGGGCATTTAAGAATGAAGGAAGCATCAACAAGAGTACTATCCAGATTTTACTCAGATATTTCATACTATGCTCCTGAGGCTTATAGGCCTGTTACCTGCACCGGTTCTGCGATACCCTGTATTTTTTTGTAATGATTAATGGCTTTATTCCATTTTATTCCGGATACCGGGTGGTCAAAATCCAGTCTATGGGTTATATTATCTATTTTAAACTCGATCTTTTCACTATCCTGGACATTCAACCCTCTGATATCTTTGAGGGCTATTTTATAGGTAGTACTACTGTTTTTAATGAGTATGGAATCTCTGTACAATCCTGCTACCCCTTTTAGCTTTAATTTTAAGTCATCGTTTTCATCACCTACTAAGAGAGATGCGCCGGGGTCATGTAGTACTGCGCCGGTATGATGGGTGTTATAATGCTCTTCGATTCTGGTATAGAGGTCTGAGATCTGCCAGTTATACCAGTCCCTGATATTAGTGTGGTACACTTTATCATTTTCTGACTCAGCTTCAAAATACCATTTGTTATTTACCCGAATAGTATTATTACAGGACTTACAGCTAAAACGGTTCCCTTTACCTACCAGTGTGCCCATAGTCTTACAATGAGGGCAGGTGAATAATGCATATTCCATATGAAAGGCTTTGTGCCGGCCTTTATAGGTGATCTGTTCTCTATCCTGAAAGGCTACTTCATCATGCTGCAATTGCTTTGAGATCTTTTCATGGATTTCCTGATCGCTCATTTCATGGATCTGTTCCGGAGTCAATGCCATTCGCAGTTCTATGATCACTTTTCCATGATTTGATTTTTTAGCCCAGCGGGGTTTGGAATAAAAGCCCCCTTGTAT
>CAZIAD010000010.1:0-6838 GCA_964537555.1 uncultured Brevinematales bacterium | reverse complement strand
GCGGTGACTACTGGGATCTTTAGTTTTTTCATGAGTTTGGATGCAGAAAAGAACAGGGGCACAGTAGTACCATCCCAGCTTCTGATACCCTCCGGAAATAGGCCAATTACCCCTTTGGAATGGATCACATTTAATATACCTTTAATAGTCTTGATATCGCTCATAGATTTTGTTTTGGGGATGGCACCCACTCTATTCAGAAAAAAACGCCTGAGGGGATTTCGCCAGCTAAAATCTGATACAATATATCTTATCTTTCCGTCGGGTACTACATTCAGCCAGAATGGGTCCCAGAAATTAACATGATTAGCCACAATGATAAAGGGAGCCGGTGTCTTTTTCAGGTTATCGGGATCATCAAAATGGACATTAAAGCTCTTGGTGATGGGCTGGGCAATAAGTGCCTTCATCAGACTATGGAACCAGGGGGTAAATTTTCCAGCATATAAGTTTTTCATAAAATCTCCTGTCGTATACTATTTTAGCATAGTTCAGGCTTTATGCCAATTCAGATGAGGTCGGGTTTTCTTTTACTGCTTTTAAAATGGCTGATCTTTCCTTTTTCCAGGTAGTATATTTCTTTAGCATACTTGGAAAATCTTTCATCATGGGTAGCTACTATGACGGTGAGTCCCATCTCATTGAGATGATAGAAAATACTGAATACTTCATAGGAAGACTGCTCATCCAGGTTGGATGTGGGTTCATCAGCAATAAGGTATCGGGGATTATGGATGAGGGCCCGTACCAGTGACACTTTTTTTTGTTCCCCTCCGCTGAGATGCTGCGGCAGTCTTTTTCTTAGATCATTTATTTTAAACTTTTTCATGAGAGTCTCCAGGTACTCTCTTTTTTCCCCTATGTCGATCCCGTTGATGACCAGAGGCAGCTGTATATTCTCTTCGACCGTCAGTTCAGGGACAAATTTAGGGGTCTGAAATACTATACCGAAATTTTTACGCCTGTACTCTGAGATCACTTTGTCTGGGCTGTTCTTGAGTGATATCTTTCCCCAGTGTACATCTCCTTCTGTGGGGCGATAGGTACCGGTGATACAGTTGAGCAGTGAGCTTTTCCCTGAGCCGGAAGGCCCTACAAAACAGACATAATTCTGCAGGTTGAGGTCCATGTTTATACCACTCAGGGCATGAATATATTCCCCTTCCATGGAACGGTATTGTTTTTGCAGATTGATCAGTCTGATATCCATTAGTTCATCCTCATCAGTTTTTCGGTGAGGCGTATATTCTGTAAAGAAAAGATGAGTGTAAATACCCCTATCAGAAATATCTCAGTCAGGGCCAGTAAAAACTGCATAGGCTCGAATCGGATGAATATACTGCAGATTAAAAATATCAGCAATGATAAGACAAACTGAAGGGTGTTCTCGATCACATAATCAAATACAATAAACACCCGGGATGCTCCCATTGACCGTAACAACGAGATCACATCTCTCTCGGCATTGATCTTGGCAAATAAAAACAGAATGTTGGCTATACTGATCACAGCCAGTATATAGAGAAATACATTAAAGGGCAGATAAGTCCCGTCCAGCACTGTCAGGGTAGAGCTGAATAAAAGCATGAAATTAATACCTATAAACAGGAGTCTCCAGATAAAATTCAGCTTGAATTTCTTAAGGTTGAGCCATAAAAGGTTCTTTATTTTAGCCCACATACTTAATCCCACAGATTCTGATTATAGACTTTCTTAATGGTATCCAGGATCTCTTTTTTCTGGGAAGGGCTGGGGTTTTTAACCACCATAAGCCGGGCATACCTGTCAAAATGCTTGATCTGGGCCAGAGCGGCCTTATACTCATCATTTAATTCATCGCCTATAATGATCAGCCTGGGTTTCTGGTCGATATAAGTCTGGAGTAATTCTGCCTTGGTATTGACCGGATAGATATCAGTGTTTGGATTAAAATCAGGGGCAATAGTGACATCAAATTCATCCTTATGTTCCACAATGAGAGAAATCAATTCAGTATTATTCATGAATTTCTGCATGTAGTGGGGTTCACCGGGCCGCATGATAATAAACACAATGACCCCGACTTCATCGAGGCGATAGTCGATAGAGGAGTTCCGGCCCAGGCGGGATTTGATCTGATTCCAACGGCTATAAGTCAGTCTCTCCCCATAGCGCAGGGTAGTCTCATACATGCCGCTGGAATTTTTTTTATAGATCTCGGTAGAGGAGATGACATGACGTTTTCTCTTGGTCATCCGATTGGCTGCATCCAGGGTATCAATGAGCCTGTCTATGTCCATAAAGTCTTTACGGCCCAGTGGATAGCGATACCTTTCAGGATAATTGGTTATGAGTTTAGCCAGGATCTTTTCGGTAAATACGACCTCAAATTCTTTGATATTAGCATTCATCATGAGGTCAGCCTGGGTCACATCGAATTTCATACCCTGTGAGAGCTGGAGCATTCCGGCACCGGTATTGATAAACATATCGTTAAGAAAAACCAGGGGTACGTCATCAGTACCATATTTTTCTGTAATACGGATAGCCTCATCCAATTGGATCTTCATATTTTTCCCATATTGTGTTTTATCCATTATAGCATGCAGACAATTTTTGTCAATCTATCTATGATTTAGGTTAAAACAAAACCCGGCCTGATGAGACCGGGTTTTGTGATTAGCGATAGAGATTGACGCCCAGGAAGAATCCGGGCCAGCTCCGCATATTATCATTGACCCAGCTGGCCTCCAGCCCGTGCAGAGGAGTGATATGAGGATTATCTGTGGTACCGGGCTGGTAGATATTATAACTGATCCCTCCGATCACAGAAAATCTCTTTCCGATTTTCCAGCCCAGGGCCAGTCTGCCTCTGTACATGATACTGCTTTTATATCCCGCTTCCCACCACCACTGAAAGCTGCCATCCAGAGGGTGTATATATTCTGCTATGGCTTCCATTTCCCAGTAAAAGTGCTCAGAACTGGGGAAATGTAAGCCCAGTCCGATTCCCAGGCTGATGTGCGTATTTGTTACAGGGATGGAGACATTATAGATGGAATACATATACTTACTGCCCATAGAAAAACCAACATTTTGATTAGCCATTTCATCTGTCCAGTAATGCAGACGGTTATTTCCATTTTTAATAAAATTGAACAGGCCCAGGGGTAGTCCGCTCACATCATTGGCAATATTTATTAATCCGATCTGTACCCCTTGTATTTTGTCACCAATATTGACCAAACCCAGCTGGCCTCCCTGCAGGGTTCCTCGGGAAATATTTACCGTTCCCAGCTGTAGTCCATTGGCATAGGACTGGGAGATGTTGACCCCCGATGAGAGCTGGAGCCCGATCATATTTCCTTTGGTGACATTGGCTCCGCTGGACAGCTGTATACCCATCATGGTAGCACCGGCATAGTTATATCCCACTGCCATCTGTACTCCCTGGTGATTCAGAGTGGATAGATTGGCCCCGGTGGAGAGCTGGGCTCCCTGCATGTGCTTACCTGTAGAGTTCATGCCCAGGGACAGCTGTACTCCCCGCATGGTGTTTCCTACCTGGTTATTGCCCAGGGTCATCTGAACACCCTGCATATCCCCGTCTACCTGGTTCAGGCCCAGGGAAAACATGGATCCTTCAGACTGATCGCCTACATGATTGGCACCCATGCTGAACATCACGCCGGACATTTTTTTACTCACGCCCTTATAACCCAGGGAAAAGCTGACTCCTGAAAGCTCTTTGGTCTTACCCGAGGCTATGTTAAAGGAGAAGTATTCCACATCTTTTTTCTTTAGTTTTTGATCTATCTTATCCTTGATGTTCTTCTTCAGGTCTTTTTGATTGGGAACTGTGATGTGAATATTGTTTTTAGGTATCTTGATAGATATCATGCTGTCATCGGTGTCCACAGTATTAGTGACAGTATTGGTCTGAACTATCTGGTTAGTAATGACCCGGGTAAGCGGTTCACCCCGGTTAACAGCCAGCTCACCCTGTATCTTTTTCATCTGCCAGGGAAACAGAATGCTACGCTTTTTATGGCTCAGTGTGATGTCAGCGGTATAGAGCTGATTTTGCTTATCGAGGGTAATGGAATAATTCCCCGGTGCCAGGCCCAGTTCTGTGGCTTTGCCGGGGGCTTTGTTGAGCTCTGCTACCAGCTTGCCCTGGCTGTTCCGTATAAAGAATCTTCCCCAGAGGTCAGTGTCTATGAGCAGGATAGCCGAAGTATTCCTCACATCTGTAAGGACTACATCGCCTGAACCTTTCATCTGTATATCATAGCCGGGATGCTGAGGACCGGACATGGTCTGTTCCGTGCGGGCCAGAGTCTCGTCAAAGGCAAACTGATAAGTCTCATGCAGGGTGACCTGCCCGTCCTGGTTACGGTCGGCTCCTCCTCTCAGTCCACTAATGAGATAGTGGGTAAAGAATGATCCCCCGATGCTGTCTGATTCCTGGGATGATTCATCCTCTGAGCTGGAAGTCAGGAAGGCATATCCCTCCATAGAAGTGGAGGAGTCCAGCATAAAGGGAGGAAGCATCTTACCCCCCTTGGCCCGGGTGATCTGCCCCGAGGAGCAGGCATCTACTATCGCTATGCGAACATCAGCGGGCAAGGCTCCCACGCTATCCCTGAATTCCTTGAATGGAATAACTTCTCCGCCCAGGAGCAGGCCTTTTTCGCTGGCATGTCCGGAGTAATAGACGACTATCTCTATGTGCTGATCCTGGGTGTTGGCATTTTTCAGTCTGGCTTTGATGGTATTCAGGCCTTGCCAGAATGCACTGGCGTCCGGGTCAGACAGAAAGACGGTGTCTTCACTGGCCAGCCCTCCCATTTCCTGCAGGACTTTGTACATAGACTGGGCATCTGCTACTGCATAGCGCAGCATGACCCGGCCGGCCCCTCCATTGTTAGCCCCTACAATAAAGGCATAGCGGTGAAATCCCTGGGCGGAAAAGCCCCGGTTCACCCCGTATAACAGGATTATATTGAGAATCAACAAAATGTATTTTTTCATGTTATTTCTCCTGCTTCAGGACCAGAAGGGAACTCTGTTCCAAATAAGGAGGCAATGTCAAAGACAGATTAGTGAGGCCCCGGGCCTGAACAGCCAGGGCTTGTGCAGCAGCCTGGACTCTTTTGAGGGGGATGGGATAGCGGGATGTGACCAGAAAGAATTTTTCATAATAGGGAGCGTTATCCAGCTTGTAAGCCTGAGCCAGAAGATGTTCCTGCTGACTTTCAATCCGGGTAGACTGACCCTTGTTAGGGGGGTGATGGAAGGTGATCACTCCCTTTCCGTCTATCGAAAATATCACGCCATAAGGGGCACCACCCGCCACATAGGCGATCTGGAGCACATCGTTTTCCATTAATATCTGGCCCGGGCTGACCTGTACTGCGGCATTATCTTTCTTTTGATAGATCACAAGGTGAGGTTCTATTCCCTTTTCACGAGTACTTTCAGGGAATAACAGGAAAAAAAACATCGAGGCAGCCAGGATAGGGGCAGTGATACCCAGCCATTTGAAGAGAGGTTTTTTTTGTTTATGGGCCTGACTACTGTCCCACTCATCCTGTACTTTGAGAGTGCGGGCCTTTTCACTGATCTGATGAGCCATGAGGGCAGGAGGCAGAGCATCGAGGATTTCCGTATTGGATCTTTTTATCTCTTCTATCTGTCCCAAAAGTGAGGGATCAGTACTGATGGCCTGCTCTATTAGTGTTTTTTCAGCCTGGGTGACTTCTTCCAGAACGTAACGTTCCAGGAGCAGGCTGCTGATCTTCCTATCCTTCATTCATGACCTCCTCTGATACTCTCTGTTTGAGAAGACGCAGCCGCTTTCTGACTCCGGAGACGGATAGTCCCACAGCCTGAGCGACCTCATCCAGGGTCATATTGTCTATGTAATACATAGTGGCAATATCCCTGGTACTGTCCTTCTCATCCTTAAATATGAGGTCCAGAAGATGACTGGCTTCGGCTTTATCATGGATGTCTTCGTGACTGGCGATAGAATGCAGCAGTTCCTCATTAAAAGTCTCAGGATGGCGTTTCTGTTTTCTCAGCATGTTGAAACAGATATTGGTCGCCATTGTGTACAGGAGACTGGAAGGATACTGGTTGTGCAGTTTATCCTGATAACGGATCAGCTGTACAAAAGTATCCTGCATCGCATCCATGGCCTTGTCTTCATCCTTCAGAATCCAACGGCATCTTCTTAATACCATAGGACCGTAACGTCGATAGTAATCTTCGACATCAATGGTCATTTGTACCTCACATCTATTAGTGTAACACAGAGGCAGGTCTTAAGTGTTACTTTTAGTTTATGAAAAAATTATAATGCACTTTCAGGCTTTTTCCAAGTAAATTTCGGGATTTATTATAGGAAAGAGGAGAAAGAAAAGGCAGAATATTCATTTTAATCCTGGTTTGTGGAATACACCTCACGTAAAATATCATAATCGCCCCCGGCATTCCAGTAAATATAACCTTCCCCCAGAGCCTGGTCAGACCCTAGTATCTCTCCCTTAATATAATCCTTTCCATAATACTTACGGTCATAACTGACATTGATCCGGAAAGCCTGTACATAGGGACGGATGGTGACATTTTTTCGGCCTATCATCCAGTTTCTGAAGGTACCATAATAGTATATTCTCCAGGGCCGTAATTCTTCCGGTTTTTGACGCAGGAAGTCCTGGGGAAAGTGTGAGGGGTAATACATGGGGCAGATGGCATTGACATATTTGCGCATCATCTCCACATCCTGGCCGGTATGGGTCCCACTTCGGTTCCAGCCATTACCTCCATAGATATCTATAGAAATAGGGGCCTG